>NZ_RJUT01000007.1:0-276609 GCF_003751395.1 Rathayibacter sp. PhB152
AAGGCCCTCAACCAGCTGAAATCCCTCGGCTACGACGTCCAACTCACACCACGAGCCGCGGCCTGAGGTCACCATGTTTTCCTAGGAGACCCACCTGAATCAGAAGGACGGGTCTGCAGCCCCGCCGTGCTGATGGCGTCGGGTCTCGATACGCCCCTGCGGGGCTGCTCGACCAGCATGGAGAGGGGAGCCGCCGCTTCGGCGGTGCTCGACCCGCACGACGTCGGCCAGGGAATGATCCGAGGGTCCTCCCACCCTCGTTGGCTAGGCTTCACCGGTCCGCCGCCGCCGAGCGGATCCGCCCCGAACGAGGAACGCATGACGCAGAGCGCCCCGCCGCAGAGCACGGTCTGGCAGGTCGCCCGGCGACCGCGCTGGCTCGCGGCCCTGGCCCTGGCCCTCGTCATCGCGGGGCTCTTCGCGGCCCTCGGCCAGTGGCAGGTGGGACGCGCGGTCGAGGCCGCCGCGCCCGACTCCGGCGTCTCCGAGACGGTGCTGCCGCTCGACGAGGTGGCCGCCCCGTCGCGCCCGATCACCGCGACCGCCGACGGCCAGCGCGTGGAGGGCAGCTCCGAGTTCGTCCCGGGTGGCGCCGAGATCCTCGGCGGGCGTCTGAACGGCGAGCAGCCGGGCTGGTGGGTCATCGCGCGCACCCGCACCGCTGACGCCGACCTCGTCGTCGCCTACGGCTGGACCGCGGACGAGGGGCAGGCGCTGAGCGTCGCCGAGCAACTGAACGACGGCGCGGAGGCCGCTCCGACCGGCTTCACCGGCCGCCTGGTCGCGAACGAGGCCGCCGAGGTGCCCGCCGAGGGCACCGATCCGATGACCCTCACCGCGCTGTCGATCCCCGCGCTGATCAACCGCTGGCCGGACCCGCCGCTGGACGTCTACCAGGGCTACGTCGTCGTCGACCAGCCGGTGGCCGGCCTCGAGGCGATCGACTCGCCCGCCCGGGTCACCGACGTCTCGCTGAACTGGCTCAACGTCTTCTACGCGATCGAGTGGGTCGTCTTCGCCGGCTTCGCGCTCTACCTGTGGTTCCGCCTGGTCCGCGACGCGTGGGAGCGCGAGACCGAGGAGGCCCTCGAGGCCGCAGAGCTCGCGCAGAGCCCGGTCACCGCCTCCGCCCCGTAAACTGGACCCCATGCCCCTCGAGCCCAAGCCCGCGCAGTTCCCTGCGATCCGGAGCGCGCTGCGCTTCTACCGGGTGACCTCGATCATCACCGGCGTGATGCTCCTGCTGCTCTGCGCGGAGATGCTGCTGAAGTACGTGTTCCACCTCGAGCTGTTCGTCTTCGGGCAGCAGGGGATCGCGCACTTCGCCCCGATGTACGAGGTGCCGGGCGGCGAGTGGAAGTCGAGCGGGACGGGCGCGAACCTGTCCACCGGCATCCTGATCGCGCACGGCTGGTTCTACGTCGTCTACCTCTTCGCCGACTTCCGCCTCTGGAGCCTGATGCGCTGGCCGTTCTCGCGGTTCGTCCTCATCGCGCTCGGCGGCGTCGTGCCGACCCTGTCCTTCTTCGTCGAGACCCGCATCGCCCGCGAGGTGGAGCAGTACCTCGAGCGGCGCACCGCCGCCCTCGAGCCGACGACCCCGACCGACTCCGTGGAGGCCCCCCATCAGTGAGCAGTCCGGCGCCAGCGCGCCGCAGTCCGCCCCGCAGCCGCACCTCGCCGCCCAGCCCGTGCTCGTCGTCGACTTCGGCGCCCAGTACGCGCAGCTGATCGCGCGGCGCGTCCGCGAGGCGAACGTGTACTCCGAGATCGTCCCGTCCGGCACGACGGCCGCGGAGATCGCCGCCAAGTCGCCGGTCGGGATCATCCTGTCCGGCGGTCCCTCGAGCGTGTACGAGGAGGGGGCGCCGCAGCTGGACCCCGCGATCTTCGACCTCGGCATCCCCGTGCTGGGCATCTGCTACGGCTTCCAGGTGATGGCCAAGACGCTCGGCGGCGAGGTCGCGAACACCGGGCTCCGTGAGTACGGCGCGACCGACGCGTCCGTCACGGCCGACGGCGGTGTGCTCCTCGGCGACCAGCCCGTCGACCAGACGGTCTGGATGAGCCACGGCGACCAGGTCTCGAAGGCGCCCGCCGGCTTCGACGTGCTCGCCTCGACCGGCTCGACCGCCGTCGCCGCGTTCGGCAGCGACGCGCGCCGCCTCTACGGCGTGCAGTGGCACCCCGAGGTCAAGCACTCGGCGCACGGCCAGGCCGTCATCGAGAACTTCCTGTACCGCGCGGCCGGCATCCCCGCCGACTGGAACTCCTCCAACGTCATCGACGATCAGGTCGCGCTGATCCGCGAGCAGGTCGGCACCGGCCGCGTCATCTGCGGTCTGTCCGGTGGCGTCGACTCCGCCGTCGCCGCGGCGATCGTGCACCGCGCGGTCGGCGACCAGCTGGTCTGCGTCTTCGTCGATCACGGCCTGCTGCGCAAGGACGAGCGCCGCCAGGTCGAGGAGGACTACGTCGCCGCCACGGGCGTGCGACTGGTGACCGTCGACGCGCGCGAGCAGTTCCTCGACGCGCTGGCCGGCGTCAGCGACCCCGAGCAGAAGCGCAAGATCATCGGCCGCGAGTTCATCCGCACCTTCGAGGGGGCCGCCGAGGCGCTCGTGCTCGAGGCGCAGGGCGAGGGCACGTCGATCGACTTCCTCGTGCAGGGCACGCTCTACCCGGACGTCGTCGAGTCGGGCGGCGGCACCGGCACCGCGAACATCAAGTCGCACCACAACGTCGGCGGCCTCCCCGAGGACCTCCAGTTCGCGCTCGTCGAGCCGCTGCGCACCCTCTTCAAGGACGAGGTCCGCGCGATCGGCCGCGAGCTCGGGCTGCCCGAGGCGATCGTCGGCCGCCAGCCGTTCCCCGGCCCCGGCCTCGGCATCCGCATCGTCGGCGAGGTCACCCAGGAGCGGCTCGACCTGCTGCAGGAGGCCGACGCGATCGTCCGCGCCGAGCTCACCGCCGCCGGGCTCGACGGCGAGATCTGGCAGTGCCCGGTCGTGCTGCTCGCCGACGTCCGGTCCGTCGGCGTCCAGGGCGACGGCCGCACCTACGGCCACCCGATCGTGCTGCGCCCCGTCTCCTCCGAGGACGCGATGACGGCCGACTGGACGCGACTGCCCTACGACCTGCTCGCCCGCATCTCCAACCGCATCACCAACGAGGTGAGCGGCGTGAACCGCGTCGTCCTCGACGTGACCTCCAAGCCCCCGGGCACCATCGAATGGGAGTAGCCGCGACCGCGGTACGTGAACGGGCCTCCTGCGGGGGCCCGTTCGTCGTCGTGGGCGGGTGGTCCGATGAGCAGGTGATCCCGGCGCGAGAGCGCGCTCGCCCGCGTCGGACGTCGACGGGCGGCCGGATCGCCTGCGAATCGGACGGGGGCAGGAGGGACGAGCGGGTCAGACGGGGGTGTCGAGGACGCCGACGAAGCGGGTGCCGATGCCGTCGTACTCGTCGCGGCGGTGGCCCTCGGGGTGGTGCGGCCACGCGTCGGGGGAGTGGTCCTCGCAGACGAGGAAGCTGAAGTCGGGCCACCACTTCTTCGGGCGGGCGGACTCGGAGCGGCCGCAGATCGCGCAGTCCAGGGTCACCCAGACCGGGCGCTTCCCGGTGCGGTTCTCGCGGGACTGGGCGAGCCAGGCCGGCGGGTCCTGCTCCAGGGCGACGAGCTCCTCCTCGGAGAGGCGGGTGGGCAGCCCGTGCCGCGTCGCCATCTCGACCGGGATGTCGAGGCGCTGAGCGGCTTCGCGTCGCGTGATCATCGGATCACCCTAGCCGAGCGCCGGCCGGGGAGCCCGGGTGCGCGGCCGGAGCGAGGCCCGCGCGACCAGCCACTCCAGCGGCCCCTGGCCGACGAAGCGACGCCAGAGCAGGGCGCCGAACACCGCGACGACGGTGAAGGACGCGAGCAGCGTCCAGCTCTGCCAGGCGGCGAAGTCGAACGGCTCGAACGGGATCAGGTACACCGCCAGCGCGACGAGCTGCACGGAGTAGACCGTGAGCGGCATGGCCCCCACCGCGGCGAGCGGCGCGGTGACCGCACGGACGACGGCGAGGCGCGCGGCGAGCGCGGTGAGCGCTCCGATCGCGACGGCCGCGAGGCCGCCGGCGCCGACGATCTCGGCGGTGGTGCTCGAGTGCGCCTCGACGCTCTCCGGCCCGCCGAGGGCGAGGCCGACGCCGTAGCCGAGGACCGCGGCGATCGCGCCGCCGATCACGAGCCAGCACTGCGTCGTGGCCGAGCGGATGTCGCAGCGCGCGATCAGCAGCCCGAGCATCACGTAGGCGAGCCAGGAGGGCACGGGGTAGTACTGCGTCAGCCAGGTGAGCGGCATCCGCGCGAGCAGGGCGTCCTCGGGGGAGAGCGTCGCGATCCAGTCGTTCCCGGTGGTGACGATCCGGTCGACGAGCAGGGGGCCGCCGGTCGCGAAGACGGCGGCGAGGACGGCGAGCACCGCTCGCGGCAGGAACATCAGCAGCGCCGCGACGACGAACATCAGGCCGTAGTGCGGCAGGATCACCGCGATCGGCGTGCCGAGCAGGTTCAGCCCCACGCCGATCACGAGCAGGTAGAGGCCGCGCAGGAGGATCGACGCGGTGTCCAGGAGCGGACGGGTCGAGCGCGTCGCTCCGCCGGACATCAGGCCGATCGAGACGCCCGCGAGGACGGCGAAGAGGACGGCGCTGCGGCCGTCCCAGATCATCTCGCGCTCGGCGGGTGCGAGGTGCGCCGCGAGCATCCCGAGCACGGCGAGACCGCGGGCCACATCGAGGCCGACGATGCGGGTCGGAGCGGCGGCCATCATTCCTCCATCGTCTCAAAAGCGGCGGGCGGGGCTGCGCGGCCCGGCCGCAGAACGACGGACGGGCGCCCGACCGGTGAGGTCGAGCGCCCGTCGGGCCGGTCCGGATCGCTCCGGAGCGGACGTGACTACTGGCGGAAGATCGAGATCAGTCGCAGCAGCTCGAGGTACATCCAGACGACGGTGACGAGGATGCCGTAGGCGCCCGTCCAGCCGTAGATGCGCGGGGCGCCGTTGCGGACGCCCTGCTGGATGAACTCGAAGTCCATCACGAGGGAGTAGGTGGCGAGCGCGATGGCGATGAGGCCGATCACGATGCCGATGAAGCCGGTGCGGAGACCGAAGCCGCCGCCGACGCCGAACAGGCCGAGGCCGAGGTTGACCAGCGAGAAGACCGCGTAGCTGATCATGCCGATGAAGAAGATCTTGTTCAGCTTCGGCGAGGTGCGGATCTTGCCGTTCATGAACAGCGCCAGGGTGACGCCGATCACGACGACGGTCGCGAGCAGGGCCTGGACGACTGCACCCTCGTAGGCGCTCTCGAAGAAGCGCGAGATCGCGCCGACTCCGATGCCCTGGGTCGCGGCATAGCCGAGGATCAGAGCCGGCGACGGCACCTTCTTGAAGGCGTTGACGATGCCGAGGACCAGCGCGACCAGCACGGCGGGGAGCATCAGCCCGGGAACGAACCAGCCCACCGCGGCACCCGCGAGGAGCACGACGAAGGCGAGTGCCGTCTTCGCGAGGGTGTCCTCGACGGTCATCCGGTTGGTGTCGGCCGAGCCCGCGGCCGGACGGTTGTACATCTGGTCGAGCGTGCCGGGCGACACGTCCGGGACGTCCTGCACGCGGCCGGCGTAGCCCCGGTTGCTGAACTCCGGACGACCGAACGCCGGGTTGTTGCTTGCCATGGTTCCTCTTCTCTCAGGTGCGCTCGACGGTGACGGACGGATCCGTCGGGACTCGCGGAGCTGAGTCGCTGTGACTGCGGGATCCACCGGCCGCCCTCTCGGGCCGCAGGCGGTAGGTCCACAGTATCTGAGAACATCTCTCAGAGTCTGGCTATTCCCTTCGCGGGAGCCCCGGTTCCGCCCGGAGTCGCCTGCCGCCGCCCGTAGGATCGCCGCATGCCGACCCGTCCCGTCCCGCTCGTCATCGGTCACCGCGGGGCCAGCGGCTACCGCCCGGAGCACACCAGATCGGCCTACGAGCTCGCGATCGCGCTCGGTGCCGACGCTGTCGAGCCGGATCTCGTCGCCTCGCGCGACGGGGTGCTGGTGCTCCGGCACGAGAACGAGATCTCCGGCACGACTGACGTGGAACGTCGCCCCGAGTTCGCGCAGCGTCGCACGACGAAGCGCGTCGACGGCAAGGAGATCTCGGGCTGGTTCACCGAGGACTTCACCTGGGCCGAGCTGTCGACGCTCCGCGCGCGGGAGCGGCTGCCGGCCGTCCGCGCCTCGAGCGCCACCTTCGACGGGCAGTTCCCGATCCTGCGCTTCAGCGATCTCCTCGCCCTGCTCGACCGGGCGGGGGAGGAGTCGCCCCCGTCGCCTCCGGGGCTCGTCGCCGAGATCAAGCACGCCACGTACTTCGATGCGCTGGGTCTGCCGCTGGACGTGCTCCTCGAGCAGGAGCTGGCCGCGGCGGGCTGGGCGCGGACCGATCCGCGCCTCACGATTGAGAGCTTCGAGAAGACCGTCCTCGAGCGCCTCGCGGTCCGCGGAGTGGGCACCCGGCGCGTCTACCTGATCGAGTCGCGCGGCACCCCGCCCGATCTCGTCGCCGCCCACGGCTCCCGGGCGACACCCTACGCCGACTTCGTCACTCCCGCGGGCCTGCGCGGTCTCGCCGGGACGGTCGACGGCGTCAGCGTCGACAAGAGCATGCTCTTCGGGCGGGACGGCGCCGGGCGGGCCGTGGGGACGAACTCGCTGGTCGCCGACGCGCACGCGGTCGGGCTGCAGGTGTACACCTGGACGCTGCGCGCCGAGAACCGCTTCCTCGAGAAGGTGCACCGGATCGGCCGCGAGCCGGAGGCGTACGGCGCCTGGCAGGACGAGTTCCGCGCGATCCTGCGCACCGGGATCGACGGGGTGTTCGCGGACCAGCCGGACCTGGCGATCGAGGCGCGCGCTGCCGAGGACGACGCCTGGGCGGGGTCCGCCGGCTGATCCCGATCGCGCGGCCCGGCGAGTGCGCAGGCGACCGGGAGCCTCCGCTGGCATCATCGGGCCGACGACCCCGCCGCCCGGCGTCTCCCGCCGGTGCCGACCGATCCCGCCCCGCACATCCCGAGAGGAGCCCGACCGTGAAGACCCGCGCCCGCATCACCCGCCGCTGGATCGTGTTCGCCGTGCTCGCCGCACTCGGGGTCGCGGTGGTCTACGGACTCGCCGTGCTCACCCCGCAGGGGCAGGCGGCCGAGAACTCCGGGCTGCGCGGCGCCGATCTGGTCTTCGGCCGGGCCACCGGCACCGCCGCGGGCGCGCTCGCCGACGTCACCCCGGTGTCGATGATCGGCGGTGCGCTGCTGGTCGCGGCGATCGCGCTGATCCGCCGGCGTCCGGCGCTGGCGCTCGCCTCCGTCGGCTCGATCGTGGTCACGGCCGGGCTGACGCAGCTGCTGAAGAACGTGGTGCTCGAGCGGCCGCTGCTCGTCGAGACCGACTCCTGGTACACCGGCGGCAGCTTCCCGAGCGGTCACACCGCGGCGGCGGTGTCGGTGGTCTTCGCGCTGGCGATGGTCGTTCCGGGACGCGGGCGCACGGTCGTGCTGGCGATCGGAGGCGCCGTGGTGGTGCTGGTCGGGAATCTGACGATGGCCGCCTCCTGGCACCGCGCGAGCGATGTGCTGGGCGCCGATCTGGTCGGCCTCGCCTCCGCCTCCCTCGCCTGCGCCTGGCTGTCGACGCGGGCGCAGGTGGGGCGGGCGCCGCGGAAGCCGCCGCGCCGGACGGTGCTGCGCGTGCTGCTGATCTGCTCGGTCGTGCTCGTGCTGACGCTCGGGGCGCTCGCCGTGCAGGGCATCCAGTACTACCCGGACGACACCAAGGACCTCACAGCGTTCGTGCTGCTGCAGGTGCTCGCGGTGGCGACCTCCACGGTCGCGGTGGTCGGCTTCGCGCTGGCCTGGCGCGGGCTCGACATCGGCGGGCCGCTCTCCGCGCCCGTGCGGCGGCCGCGCGCCGCCTGAGCCCGGCGGGGCCCGACCGGGTGGCGTCCCGCGGCGGGGTGTCGGAGGCGCGATCTACACTCGGAGGGACATGAGCCTCCTCTTCGATCCGAGCGATTCCCGCGCCACCCCGGTCATCGTCGGCGCGCCCGGCGGGCCCTCCGGCGACTCCGCGCGCACCGACCCCGAGCACGAGCGCCTCGTGGCGGGTCTCAACCCGCAGCAGCGCGAGGCGGTCGAGTACCGCGGCGACGCGCTGCTCATCGTCGCGGGCGCCGGCTCGGGCAAGACCAGCGTGCTGACGCGGCGCATCGCGAGCCTGCTCGGCAGCGGCGAGGCCTGGCCCAGCCAGATCCTCGCGATCACCTTCACCAACAAGGCGGCCGCCGAGATGCGCGAGCGCGTCGAGAAGATCGTCGGCCAGGCCGCCGAGGGCATGTGGATCTCGACGTTCCACTCCGCCTGCGTGCGGATCCTGCGGCGCGAGGCCGAGA
The DNA here is from genome assembly GCF_003751395.1 of Rathayibacter sp. PhB152. NCBI lineage: Bacteria > Bacillati > Actinomycetota > Actinomycetes > Micrococcales > Microbacteriaceae > Rathayibacter > Rathayibacter sp. PhB152. Next base: position 8,484 of record NZ_RJUT01000007.1, read on the forward strand.
ACTTCGGGATGACCTCGTCGTTCACGATCTACGACTCGGGCGACCAGCGGGCGCTGCTGAAGCGGATCGTGAAGGACCTCGAGGCGGACTCGCTCGGCATCACGGTCGCGAGCGCCTCGTCGAAGATCTCGAAGCTCAAGAACGAGCTCGCCGACGTCGACTCCTACGCGCGGACCGCGAACATGAGCGACCCGAACGAGGAGATGTTCCTCCAGGTCTTCCGCGCCTACTCGCGCGCGCTCGAGAACGCGAACGCCTTCGACTTCGACGACCTGATCGCGCAGACGGTCTACCTCTTCCGCGCCTTCCCGCACGTCGCGGCGAAGTACCAGCGCCGCTTCCGGCACGTGATGGTCGACGAGTACCAGGACACGAACCATGCGCAGTACTCGCTCATCCACGAGCTGACCCGGGCCGTCCCGCCGGCGACGATCGCGGCGGCCGCCTTCGACCGGCCGTACCGCGGCCCGGTGACGGCCGACGGCTCGATCCCCGGCGCCTCGCTCACGGTCGTGGGCGACTCGGACCAGTCGATCTACGCGTTCCGCGGGGCGGACATCCGCAACATCGTCGAGTTCGAGCGCGACTTCCCCGGCTGCCGGGTGATCCTGCTCGAGCAGAACTACCGCTCCACCCAGAACATCCTCTCGGCCGCGAACGCCGTCATCTCGAACAACTTCGACCGCCGCGCGAAGAACCTCTGGTCGGCCAGCGGCGAGGGCGAGAAGATCATCGGCTACACCGGGTACTCCGGCCACGACGAGGCGCAGTTCGTCGTCGACGAGATCGCCCGGATCCACGCGGCCGGCACCGGCTACGACGAGATCGCGGTGTTCTACCGCACCAACGCGCAGACCCGCGCGCTGGAGGAGATCTTCATCCGCTCGGCGCTGCCCTACCGGATCCTCGGCGGCACCAAGTTCTACGAGCGCGCCGAGATCAAGGACGCGCTCGCCTACCTGATCACCGTCGCGAACCCGGCCGACGTGCTGGCACTGCGACGGATCATGAACACGCCCAAGCGCGGCATCGGCCCGGCGACCGAGGCGCAGCTGCAGTCCTTCGCGGACACCAACGCGGTGACGCTGCGCGAGGCGATGCGGAACGCCGGGTCGCTCGGCATGGGCCCGAAGGTGACGAAGGCGATCGTCGACCTCGCGACGCTCCTCGACGAGTGCGCCCTGATGCTCGACCCGGGGCGGCCCGAGGGCGAGGCGAAGGTGCACGAGGTGCTGTCGGCGCTGCTCTCCCGCAGCGGGTACATCGACATGCTCCGCGCCAGCCGCGACCCGCAGGACGAGGCGCGCGCCGAGAACGTCGACGAGCTGATCGCCGTGACGAAGGAGTTCGCGCGCAACAACCCCGACGGCGGTCTGGTCGACTTCCTCACCGAGGTGTCGCTCGTCGCCGCGGCGGACGACCTCGACGACGACTCCGGGACCGTGTCGCTGATGACCCTGCACACCGCGAAGGGGCTCGAGTACGACGCGGTGTTCCTCACCGGCATCGAGGAGGACCTGCTCCCGCACCGCATCTCGGCGAACGAGCCGGGCGGCCCGGCGGAGGAGCGGCGGCTGTTCTACGTGGGCATCACCCGCGCGCGCAAGCGGCTCTACCTCTCGCTCGCGATGACCCGGGCGCAGTACGGCGAGACGTCGGTCGCGATGCCGAGCCGGTTCCTCCAGGAGATCCCAGCCGAGCTGATCGAGTGGCGCCAGTCGCCGGGGGCGGCGACCTCGCGCGGCGGCACGCAGCCGCGGGCGCTCAACGCGCAGCGGCCCGGCTTCGGCCGCTCGAAGTCGAACACCGAGTTCCGCCAGGCGCTCGCCGCGGCGCCGAAGGCGAAGGGCGAGTTCCCCAATCGGATCACCGGGATGGTGCGCGACAACGGCGACCTCGAGCTGATCGCGGGCGACCGCATCCGGCACACCGACTTCGGTGAGGGCCGCGTGAACGCGGTCACCGGCGAGGGCAGCAAGCGGGTCGCGCACGTGCTCTTCGACCAGGTCGGCGCCAAGAAGCTGCTGATCAAGGTCGCGCCCATCGAGAAGATCTGAGCCGGTCGGAATGCCCCGTGCCGGTCGACGAGTCGTGAGCCGCTTCGGGGGCCCTGCGGCCGACACCGCGACGAGCGGAGGCGGGCCGCTCGCGGCGCGGGTGGCGACGGAGGCGTTCGCGCCGCCGGTGCTGGCGATGGTCGTCCCGCTGATCGTGGGTGCGCGGGTCGCGGACCCGCCGCTGCTCGGGGTGGCCTGGGGAGCGCTCGCCGCGCTCTTCGTCGGCGTGCTGCCGTACCTCGTCGTGCGGCTGCTGATGCACGCGGGGCGGATCCGCGGCGATCACCACGTGCCGGACCGCCGTGAGCGGGCCCTGCCGATCGGGCTCGCGCTGGTCTCGATCGTGGTCGGGCTCGTGCTGCTCGCCGTGCTCGGCGCGCCGGCCGCGGTGACGACGTTCGGCGTGGTGACGGTGGCGGTGCTCACGGTGATCGGGATCGTCAACCTCGGCTGGAAGCTGTCGGGGCACGCCGCGGTCGTCGCGACCTGCGCGGTGGTGGTGCTGATCGCCTACGGCCCGTGGTCGCTGCTGATCACCGTGCCGATCGCGCTCTGGACCGGCTGGTCGCGCGTGCGCCTCGGCGCCCACACGCCGGCGCAGGTGATCGCGGGCGCCGTGGTCGGCGCCGCGCTCGCCTCACTCGTCTGGGCCTTCCTGAGCTGACCCCCTCCGCGAGATGCCACTTGTGCACGCTCGACACGGCGTGTCGCGTGCACAAGTGGCATCTCGCGGAGGGGGAGGGGGCTACTTGTCGCAGGCGATGCCGTCGCCGTCGTTGTCGAGGCGGTAGCTGTCGGGGCCGACGACCGTGACCGGGCCCTGGATGTAGACGGGGCCGTCGCCCGTTCCGGAGGCGCAGTCGCCGTCGGAGGCGATCGGGACGCACTCGCCGGCGTAGCTGGAGTGGCAGCCGGCGTCGGCTGCCGCGGCGACCGGGGCTGGGGCGGGGGCCGGGACCAGCGTGCCGACGCGGGTGACGTCGTCGACCGCGGGTGTGGTGACCGCCTCCGACAGCTGCGCGCGGGAGACCTCGACGCCGTCGTGCTTGACGACCTCGAAGGTGCGGGTGAGCACGCCGTCGACGCCCGCGACGACGGTGCTCGTGCCCTGCGCGGCGCTCGGGTCGTCCTCGGTGCGCGAGGACCGGGCGATCGGGGCGGTCTCGGTGACCTGCTCGGTCGTGATCACGACGGTCGGGGTCGGGGTCGGGGTCGGCGTCGGCGTGCGGGTGGGCGCCGGCGTGGTCGTGCGGGTCGGAGCGGCGGCGAACGACGCCGGGCTCTCGGTCCCGGACGCCACGGCCTGCTCGTCGGCCGGTGCCGGCGCGGACGTGGCTCCGAACGCCGACGTGCTCAGCACCAGCACGAGCATCGCGGCGGCCCCCGTCATCGCCGACGCCCGGCGGCGGCGCGGCAGTCCGAGCCAGGTCGGCCGGCGCAGGAGCACGCCGTAGGCGGCCGTGATCAGCACGACGAGAGCGACCATGATCAGCGCCGACCAGGGCCCGCCTGTCAGCCAGGCGACGAGGGCGAGGAAGGCGGTGACGCCGCCGACGACCCACTGCAGCGGCGTGAGGCGGAGGCGGGTGAGCCGCAGTGATCCCGCCCGGAGCGGCCGGCGTCCGGACGGGCTGCGGTCCGTGGAGGCAAGGCCGGCGGGAACGCTGTCCTGCGGTCGGCCCCCGGACCGGAGGAGGGCGGGCAGGGCGGCCGCCCGCCGGCGGACGGCGGAACGCGGATCGGCGGAGCGGGCGTTCCGGCGGGCGCGACCCGGCAGATCGGGCGGGAGGTGCGGGTGGCGGGGGCTCATGGCGGTTCTTCCTGATGGCGCGGCGGGACGCCTCAGCATGCCCCACGCGCGCCCCTCCCCGTGTCCCCCTTACAGGGCAGACTCTGCACAGCGCTTCCGAGCCCTCCTCTTCGCGAGATGCCACTTATGAGCGCGACACGCCGGGAAAGGCGTGCACAAGTGGCATCTCGCGGGGAGGGGCGGACCCGGGCCGGGGTCAGGAGTACTGGGCGACGAGCTCGCGCTTGAGGATCTTGCCGCTGGGGCCCAGGGGGAGAGCGTCGACGAGCTCGATGCGGCGGGGGAACTTGAAGGCGGCGAGGTGCTCGTTGGCGTAGGCGATCAGCTCCTCCGCGGTCGCCGTCGCCGAGGGCAGCAGCACGACGGCGGCCATGATCTCCTGGCCGTGCTTCTCGTCGGGGACGCCGAAGACGGCGGCATTGGCCACGGCGGAGTGCCCGATCAGGACCTCCTCGACCTCGCGCGGGTACACGTTGTAGCCGTTGCGGATGATCATGTCCTTGGTCCGGTCGAGGATGCGGATGTAGTCCTCGTCGTCCTTGGTGCCGAGGTCGCCGGTGCGGAACCAGCCGTCGACGACCGCGGCGGCCGACGCCTCCGGGTTGCCGAGATAGCCCTTCATCAGGTTGTGGCCGCGGACCACGATCTCGCCCAGCTCGCCGCGGGGGAGCAGCTCGATCCGGTCGACGACCTCGGCGCGGGCGACCTCGACGTCCACGCCCCAGATCGGCGTGCCGACGGTGCCGGCCCGCGGCGGGACGCCGACGTGGTTGAAGGTGGCGACAGGGGAGGTCTCGGTCAGGCCGTAGCCCTCGTAGATCTCGACGCCGAACACCTCGCGGAAGCGCTCGATCACGGCGACGGGCAGGGCCGCGCCGCCGGAGACCGCGTAGCGCAGCGGCGGACGGTCCTCGCGCCGGCTCGCGGCGTCGAGCAGTGCGACGTACATCGTCGGCACGCCCTCGAACACGGTGCAGCCGTGCGCGATCATCGCCTCGAGCGCGGCGTCGCCGTCGAACTTGGGCACGAGCACCACGGTCGCGGCTGTGCGGAACGCGGTGTTCATCGCGCAGACCTGGCCGAAGGTGTGGAAGAGCGGCAGCGCGCCGAGCACCACGTCGCCCTGGTGCAGATCGAAGGTGTTCATCAGCAGCACGTCGGACTGCGAGACGATCGCGAAGTGCGTGCCCTCGGCGCCCTTGGGCCGGCCGGTGGTGCCGCTGGTGTAGAGGATCGTCGCGGTGTCGAACGGCGAGCGCGGCACGTAGGTGTCGATCGGCGTCGCGTCGGCGGCGAGGTCCTCGAGGCGGGGGAAGGGGCTCTCGGTGCCGTCGGGCACCAGCACGCTCAGCACGGGGACGTCGGCCAGGGCCGCTCCGGCGGCGCCCTCGGCCAGCAGCGGCGCGGCGCAGATCAGCGCGGTCGCTCCGGAGTCGCGCAGCACGTAGGCGATCTCGTCGTGCTTGAGCAGCGCGTGCACCGGCACCACGACGGCGCCCAGGGCGAGGACGGCGAAGTAGCCGCGCGGGAAGTCGGGGACGTTGGGGATCAGCAGGGCGACCCGGTCGCCGGGGCCGATGCCCTGAGCGCGGAGAGCTCCGGCGTAGGCGCGGGTCTGCTCCCAGAGGGTGCCGTAGTCGATCGCCTGCGGGCCGACCCGGACCGCGATCGTTGTCGGCGTGCGGCGGGCCGCCTCCGCCAGGATCGCCGCGACCGAGACGCTGCCGAAGCCGGCCGTCGGCGGGGGTGCGGCGGGTGCCTCGGTGGTGCGCGGTTCGGTGATGCTCATCGGGGCTCCAGTCGTCGTTGACCGCCACGGCGCGTTCGCCGGGTGCTTCACGGTAGATCCGCCGGGGGCGCCGTTCAAGCGCTGCGCATCGGATGCTCAGCGTGCCCTCCCTCTGCGGCAGCGCGGCGGCAGGCGGATGGTGGTCGTCGGCGAGGGAGCGGATCCCGCCGGAGACAAGGGCCTGCACCCGAGCACGGCCGCCCGTACAGTCGAGGCGACGACGGAGGAGGCGCTCATGCGCGGCGAGGCGACGCTCTACACCGAGACGATCGCGACGGCGCCGTTCGCGCTGGCCGTCATCGCGGAGGCGACCGGCTCGCGGGTGGTCGGCGCGCGCACCGCGGATGCGCACGTCCCGCTCTACAGCGGACCGACCAGCGCGCGGGTGTCGGTCGCGGGCTTCGGCGACAGCGTGCCGATCAGCGTCGACGTCCGGGACGAGCGCGGGCAGGACGAGGCGCGCGCCGCCGCGCAGGCGCTCGGGCTGGAGCTCGCCGCCTACGCGGGCTGGACGATCACGCCCGGCTTCTGACGCGAGCGGCATCGCGGCCGGCCTCGGCGCGCACCCGGGCCAGGAAGAACCGGCTCGGTGCCGTGCGGACCACCGAGGGCAGAGCGCGATAGACGGCGAAGGTGCGGGCGAGCGCCCGGTCGAACCGCCTCTGCTGCCGTGCGCTCCAGCGGAAGCCGAACGGCGCGCGGAGCTCCGGTGGCAGGAGGCCCGCCGTCATCAGCCGCAGGTAGGGGCCGACCGGGCGCAGCCACCAGGCGGCGATCCCGCCGTCGAGCAGGTCGTGGGCGACCCGTCGCGCGGCGGGCGTGACCTCGAGCCGGGCGAGCTCCCGCTCCCAGTAGGCGTCGAACGACGCGCGGGAGTCGGGCCACAGCTCCTCGGGCATCTGCAGCGCGGTGCCGACGACGCGGGAGCGGTGCACGATCTCGTCCGCCTCCTCGCGGCGGAGCGGGCCGAAGGCGCCCTCGTGGAGCTGGAGCATCGACTGCGTGATGGTGGCGGCGACCCAGCGCTGCAGCTCCGGATCGAACGCGGTGTAGCCCGGGCCGCGGACCGGTGCGTGCGCGCGGTTCACCCGGCGCTGGACCGAGCGGACGTCCTCCTCGCTGCCGAACTGGAGCGCGTAGAGGTACGAGAGGGTGCCGAACAGCCGGCCGAGCGCGCGGTGGACGAAGTCGGAGTGCTCGGCGACGCCGGCGCCGACCGCGGGGTGCGCGATCTGCAGGAGGATGGCGCGCGCGCCCGCGACGAGGAAGACGCCCTCGCGGAAGACGTCGCGGTGGACGGGTGCGCGCAGGGGCATTCCTCCACGGTACGCGGGGCAGGTCCCTCCACACGCGGAACTCCGCTGGTCTCTCCACAGTCCGCGGCTGCGCGCCCCTCGGCGCAGGAAGCGCCCGCGGGGTCCGGAGTAGAGTTGGCGCGGCCCAGGAAGAGTGCCGACACAGAACCGTGCCGAGACTCCGGACAGCGCAGCGGACCACCAGCGCGGATCCGGACAGCACGGACCGCCGGCGCCGTGGGCCGACCTCGGACTCGGAACGCAAGCGCGCTCGGCGCGGAATGGGAATGCAGCGTGGATCTCTTCGAATACCAGGCCCGTGATCTGTTCGAGAAGTACGGCGTGCCCGTGCTCCCCGGCATCATCGCCGACACGCCGGAGGAGGTGCGCGCCGCAGCGGAGAAGCTGGGCGGCGTCACCGTCGTCAAGGCGCAGGTGAAGATCGGCGGCCGCGGCAAGGCGGGCGGCGTGAAGGTCGCGAAGACCGCGGACGACGCGTTCGAGGCGGCGAAGTCGATCCTCGGCCTGGACATCAAGGGCCACGTCGTCAAGCGCGTCATGGTCGCCGGTGGCGCCCGCATCGACCGCGAGTTCTACTTCTCGGTCCTGCTCGACCGGGCGAACCGCTCCTACCTCTCGCTCACCTCCTACGAGGGCGGCATGGAGATCGAGCAGCTCGCCGTCGAGCGCCCCGAGGCGCTCGCGCGCGTCGAGGTCGTCCCCGGCCAGGGCATCGACCAGGCCAAGGCCGAGGAGATCGCCCGCGCGGCGAAGTTCCCGGAGGAGCTGATCGCCAAGGTCGCCCCCGTGCTCGTCAAGCTCTACGACGTCTACACCGGCGAGGACGCGACGCTCGTCGAGGTCAACCCGCTCGTGCTCACCGAGGAGGGCGACATCGTCGCGCTCGACGGCAAGGTCTCGATCGACGAGAACGCCGGCTTCCGCCACCCCGAGCACGCCGCGCTCGAGGACAAGGACGCGGCCGACCCGCTCGAGGCCAAGGCGAAGGAGAACGACCTCAACTACGTGAAGCTCGACGGCGAGGTCGGCATCATCGGCAACGGCGCGGGCCTGGTCATGTCCACGCTCGACGTCGTCGCGTACGCCGGCGAGAAGCACAAGGGCGTGAAGCCCGCCAACTTCCTCGACATCGGCGGCGGAGCCTCCGCCCAGGTGATGGCGAACGGCCTCGACGTGATCCTCGGCGACGAGCAGGTCAAGAGCGTCTTCGTCAACGTCTTCGGCGGCATCACCGCCTGCGACGCGGTCGCCAACGGCATCCTGCAGGCCCTCGAGATCCTCGGCGACTCGGCGACCAAGCCGCTCGTCGTGCGCCTCGACGGCAACAAGGTGGAGGAGGGCCGCGCGATCCTCGAGGCCGCCGCCAACCCGCTCATCACCCTGGCCGCGACGATGGACGAGGGCGCCGACAAGGCCGCCGCACTCGCCGCCGCGTAACGACCCCCTCGACTCAAGGAATCAGAGAACAAGCATGTCGATCTTCCTCAACAAGGACTCCAAGGTCATCGTCCAGGGCATCACCGGCGGCGAGGGCACCAAGCACACCGCGCTGATGCTCAAGGCCGGCACGAACGTCGTCGGCGGCGTCAACGCCCGCAAGGCCGGCACGACCGTCACCCACGGCGACGTCGAGCTGCCCGTCTTCGGCACCGTCAAGGAGGCCATCGAGGCCACCGGCGCCGACGTGTCGATCGCGTTCGTCCCGCCCGCCTTCTCGAAGGACGCCGTCATCGAGGCGATCGACGCCGAGATCGGCCTCCTCGTCGTCATCACCGAGGGCATCCCGGTGCAGGACTCGGCCGAGTTCTGGGCCTACGCGCAGGAGAAGGGCAACAAGACCCGGATCATCGGCCCGAACTGCCCCGGCATCATCACGCCGGGCGAGTCGCTCGTGGGCATCACCCCCGCGACGATCACCGGCAAGGGCCCGATCGGCCTCGTCTCGAAGTCGGGCACGCTGACCTACCAGATGATGTACGAGCTGCGCGATCTGGGCTTCTCGACCGCCATCGGCATCGGCGGCGACCCGATCATCGGCACCACGCACATCGACGCCCTCGCGGCGTTCGAGGCGGACCCCGAGACCAAGGCGATCGTCATGATCGGCGAGATCGGCGGCGACGCCGAGGAGCGTGCGGCCGACTTCATCAAGGCGAACGTCACCAAGCCGGTCGTCGGCTACGTCGCGGGCTTCACCGCTCCCGAGGGCAAGACCATGGGCCACGCCGGCGCCATCGTCTCCGGCTCCGCGGGCACCGCGCAGGCGAAGAAGGAGGCCCTCGAGGCCGCCGGCGTCCGCGTGGGCAAGACGCCCTCCGAGACGGCCGACCTGCTCCGCGAGGTGTACGCGGCGCTGTAGCGCCCCCACGTCCCGCGCGCGCCGCGGGACACGATCGGACGGGATCCTCTGCCTCGGCAGGGGGTCCCGTCGGTCGTCGCGGGCCCCGGCGGCGGTAGCGTGCAGGGGTGACCCGCCGCCTCGGACTCGACTTCCTGACCTTCGTGCCCTACCCGGAGGGCCCCGAGCAGCCGGGTGACGCGGCGCGCAGCCTCGAGGACGGCCTCGCGCTCTTCGAGCTCGCGGAGGAGCTCGGCTACGACACCGGCTGGGTGCGGGTGCGGCACTTCGAGCGCTTCCTCGCCTCGCCGATGACCTTCTTCGCCGCCGCCTCGCAGCGGACCCGACAGCTGCGCCTGGGCACCGCGGTGATCGGCGCGCGCTACGAGTCGCCCGTCCGCCTCGCCGAGGACGCGGCCACTGTGGACCTGCTCTCCGGTGGCCGGCTCGACCTCGGCGTGAGCAGCGGCTTCGCGCACCTCGCCTCGGTCTTCGACGGCGTCTTCGGGCAGGCCGAGCGGGAGTTCCGCGCCGAGGCGCAGGAGCGGATCGAGCGCCTGCGCGACGCGCTCTCGGGCTCGGTGCTCGGCATCGCGGAGTCCGCGCTGATGTCGGTGCCGGTCGGCGATCCGCTCGTGCAGCAGCCGCACGCGCCCGGTCTGGCCGACCGGCTCTGGTACGGCGCCGGCACCACCGCCTCCGCGGTCCGCGCCGGCGAGCAGGGCATGCACCTCCAGGTCTCCACGCTGAACACGGAGGAGACCGGGCTGTCGTTCGCGGAGCAGCAGGCCGCGCAGATCCGCGCCTACCGCGAGGCCTTCGCCGCCGCGCACCCCGGGCGCACCTCGCGGGTCACGGCGGGGCGCATCGTGCTGCCGCTGACCGGCCCCGCCGACGAGGAGGCGCACCGCCCCTTCATCGAGGGCTACCTCGCGCGGATGGACGACGACGGCCGGCCGCGCACCGCCGACCGCTCGATCATCGCGGCGCCGATGCGCTTCAGCCCGCTGCACCTCGGCACGGCCGACGAGATCGTCGCCTCGCTCGCGGCCGACCCCGCGCTGGCGGAGGCGGACTCGCTCACGATCACGCTGCCCGCGGTCGGCGGGGTCGAGTCGCACCGGCGGATCCTGCGGACGATCGCCGCGGAGATCGCGCCGCGGCTGGGCTGGACGCCGGCCGCCTAGACGCGGCGCAGCAGGAGCAGCGAGAGCGGGCGCTGGGCGATCAGCAGCAGCAGCCACCAGAGCCCGACGGAGGGCACGAGCATCGCGAGCGCGAGGGCGAGCACGAGGAGCGCGAACGGGACGACGGCGGGAGCGAGCCGGACCGGCCCGGCGCCCTCCCGCAGCAGGTGCGGCCGGCGCCGCAGCCGCAGCTCGATCAGCAGCAGTGCGCCGCTCACCACGACCATCGTGCCGATGTAGAGGCCGATCGTCGCGCGCGAGTCGGGCAGCAGGGCGATGGCGCTGGTCGAGAACGGGAAGAACGCGATCGCGACCAGCCAGAGCAGATCGAGCCAGACCAGCCCCGCGTCGTAGTCGCCGGCCAGCTCGAAGACCCGGTGGTGCGGCATCCAGAACACCGCGATCAGCGTGAAGGAGAGCGCGAAGGCGAGCACCGAGTCGAGGTGCTGGCCGAGGACCTCGCCCACGCCGCCGCCGTCGCTGCCGATCTCGGGGGCGAGCTCGACCAGCGGGAGCACCAGGATCGTGATCGCGATGGCCACGGTCGCGTCGGAGAAGTTGACCAGGCGATCCAGGCCCCGCTCGGTGCGTGCCGGGCGGTGCCGCTCGGGCGCGTGCCCGCGGTGCACCAGGCGCTCGATCGGGCCGGAGAGCAGCAGGAGCAGGAGCGCGAACATGTTGACGCTCGGGAGGGTGACGGCGAGCACGAGTGCGACGGCCAGCAGCGCGATCACGATCAGCGAGCGCGAGAGCGAGCGGAGCGGGTCCGTGCCGGGCACGAGGAGGGCGGGGTCCCGGCGCAGGATCAGCTGCATCGCCAGGGTCGCGGTGCTCGCGACGATCATGGTGCCGATGTAGAGCGCGAACACGCTCGGGTCGGTGGCGAAGACGTTCGACAGCAGATTCGCCGCGAAGGGCAGCAGCACGATCGCCGCGAGCCAGACGAAGTTCACCGCGACCAGAGCGGGGGAGTAGCGGGCCACGCCCTCGAAGACCGCGTGGTGCACCAGCCACAGCCGCCCGATCACGGCGAAGGTGATGAAGAACGCCGAGAGGGTGCCGTAGTGGCCGGCCAGCAGCGCGCCGAGGTCGGTCGCACTGCCCTCCTCGACGACGTCGACGAGGGGGAGCACGAGGAACGTGATCGCGATGGCGACCGTCGCGTCGGTGAAGTTCACCAGGCGGTCGAGTCCGCGCTCGCTGCGGGAGGCGCTGGTCGTCACGGCTCGACCCTAGGGGACGGCTGCTCTGGTGACGCAGGTGGATCTCGATGCACCCGCTCCGCGGGCTACTCGATCAGCATGGCGCGGCGGTGCATGCTGGTCGAGGTGCCTCCGACGCTGGTCGGTCGCCGCTCGTCCGGGGCGTCGCTGAGCGGTAGCGGGCGGGGCCGCCGATAGGCTCGACAGGCTCATGAACCGGATCACCGTCGCACTCCTCGCCGCCTTCGACGCCGCGCTCTCGGCGCTGATCGGGCTCGCGATCCCGCTCGTGCCGCTGACGATCCTCTGGGCCGTCCAGTACGACACGGCGGTCGACTGGAGCGTCTTCTGGCGCGTCGCCGCGGACGCCTGGCTGCTCGGCCACGGCGCGGATCTGCAGGCCGCCTTCGCCCCCGACTCCCCGCTGGCGCTCGGACTCCCGGACGGCGGGCAGCCCTTCGCGATCACGATCGCGCCGCTCGCCTTCGCGCTCCTCGCGATCCTGCTCGGCGCCCGCACGGGCCGTCGCGCGCAGGAGTCGCCCTACCGCCTGCTCGGCATCGGCTCCGCGATCGCCACCTACCTCCTCGTCGCGCTGCTGGTGACCCTCGGCGCGACCACCGACGTCGCCCGGGTCGACGTCCTGCAGGGCACGCTGCTCCCGCCGCTCGTCTTCGGCCTCGGCGTGGTGATCGGAGCCGCGACCCACTCGGCCAGGAGCGGCGAGCGCGACCCGATCGGCGACTTCGCCGACCGGACGCTGCACCGCCTCCCCGAGCCGGCCGCGCCGCTCGTCCTCGCCTCACTGCGGGGCGGGACGCTCGCGGCGGCCGGCGTGATCGGGGTCGCCGGCGTGCTCGTCGCGGTGCTGCTGGTCGCCGACTACGCCGCCGTCGTCGCGCTCTACGAGGGTCTCGGCGGTGAGGCCCTCGGCGGCCTGGCGCTGACGCTCGGGCAGCTGGCGATCCTCCCGAACCTGGTGATCTGGGCGGCGAGCTGGCTGATCGGACCGGGCTTCGCCCTCGGCGCCGGCTCGTCGGTCGCTCCGGCCGGGACGCTGCTCGGCCCGATCCCCTCGATCCCCGTGCTCGCGGCGCTGCCGCAGGGCGAGCTCGCCTTCGCCTTCCTCGGTCTGCTGGTGCCGCTCCTGGCGGGCTTCCTCGCCGGCTGGCGGATGCGCGCGGAGGTCGTCGAGGGGCTCGACGGCCGGTCGCTGCTGCGCTGGGGTGCGGCCGCGGCGGGCGGCATCGGCGTGATCGGCGGGGTGCTGCTCGGCCTGCTCGCCTGGTTCTCGGCCGGAGCCGCCGGGCCGGGACGCCTCGTGCAGGTCGGTCCGGACCCGCTGCTCGTCGGCGCGTTCGCGGCGCTCGAGCTGGCGCTCGCCGCGGGTCTCGGACTGGCCGCCGGCCGCATCCGCCGCGGCTGAGCGCCGGGCCTGACCGCCGGGCCCGACCGCCGGTGGTCGCCGCGGAGGCGTCCCCCCTAGACTTGCGCAGTGCTGAAGTTGGTCGTCCTCATCTCCGGCGGTGGCTCCAATCTCCGCGCGCTGCTCGAGGCGACGCGCGACGACCGCTTCCCCGCCCGCGTCGTGGCGGTCGGCAGCGACACCGACGCCGACGGCCTGCGCCACGCCGAGGCGCACGACGTCCCCTCCTTCACCGTGACGCCCGGCGCCTTCGCCTCCCGCAACGCCTGGGGCGCGGAGCTGCTCGAGCAGATCCAGGGCTGGCAGCCCGACCTCGTCGTCTGCGCCGGCTTCATGCGGATCCTCCCGCCCGTCGTCGTCGACGCCCTCAGCCCGCGGATGATCAACACGCACCCCGCCCTGCTGCCGCTCTTCCCCGGTGCGCACGCCGTGCGCGACGCCCTGGCCGCCGGCGCCACCGAGACCGGAGTGACGGTGCACGTCATCGACACCGGCGTCGACACCGGCCCGGTCATCGCCCAGGAGAGCCTCGCCGTGCTCCCCGGCGAGAGCGAGCACGCGCTGCACGAGCGCATCAAGACCATCGAGCGTCGCCTGCTGGTGCAGACGGTGCTCGACATCGCCCACGGAACCGTCGACCTCGAGGAGCTCGCCCGCGCATGAGCATCACCGCACACGACCCCAGCAGCTACGACGACCGCGACGTCGTCCCCGTCCGCCGGGCGCTGATCTCGGTCAGCGACAAGACCGGACTGCTCGAGCTCGCCTCGGCTCTGGCCGGCGCCGGTGTCGAGCTGGTCTCCACCGGCTCGACCGCCGCGACCATCCGCGACGCGGGCCACTCGGTCACCGACGTCTCCGCCGTGACCGGCTTCCCGGAGTCGCTCGACGGCCGGGTGAAGACCCTGCACCCCGGCGTGCACGCGGGCATCCTCGCCGACGTCCGCCTCGCCTCGCACCGGGAGCAGCTCGAGCAGCTCGAGATCGCGCCGTTCGAGCTCGTCGTGGTGAACCTGTACCCGTTCCGCGAGACCGTCGCCGGCGGCGCCGACGCGCCGACCGTGGTCGAGAACATCGACATCGGCGGCCCTGCGCTCGTCCGCGCCTCGGCGAAGAACCACGCGAACGTGGCGATCGTCGTCGATCCGGCCGACTACGCCGGCGTCGTCGCCGCGCTCGGCAGCGGCGGCACGACCCTCGCCGCCCGGCGCACGCTCGCCGCGCGCGCCTTCGCACACACCGCCTCCTACGACTCCGCCGTCGCCGCCTGGTTCGCCGGGCAGGAGGCGGGCGGCGAGTCGGAGTTCCCCGGCTCGGTCGAGATCCGCGGCACTCGGCAGCAGGTGCTCCGCTACGGCGAGAACTCCCACCAGAAGGCGGCGCTCTACGTCTCGCCCGACGGCACCGGCATCGCCCAGGCGCGCCAGCTGCACGGCAAGGAGATGTCGTACAACAACTTCGTCGACGCCGACGCGGCCGTCCGCGCGGCCTACGACTTCGTCCTCCCCGCCGTCGCGATCATCAAGCACGCCAACCCGTGCGGCATCGCGATCGCCGGCGCGAAGGCCATCGACCCCATCGCGTCCGCGCACCGCCGCGCCCACGAGTGCGACCCCGTGTCGGCCTTCGGCGGCGTCATCGCGGCGAACCGGACCGTCACCCTCGCCATGGCCGAGACGGTGAAGGAGATCTTCACCGAGGTCCTCGTCGCCCCCGGCTTCGAGCCCGAGGCCCTCGAGGTGCTGAAGACCAAGAAGAACCTGCGCCTGCTGCAGCTCCCCGACTTCTACGCCCCCGTCGAGACCGAGTTCAAGCAGATCTCCGGCGGCATCCTGCTGCAGGAGCCCGACCGCTTCGTCGGCGGCCCCGGCGAGGTCAGCTCCGGCTGGGAGCTCGTCGCCGGCGAGCCCGCCGACGCGGACACGATGCTCGACCTCGAGTTCGCCTGGAAGGCTTGCCGCGCCGTCAAGTCCAACGCGATCCTGCTCGCCAAGGGCGGCGCCTCCGTCGGCGTCGGCATGGGCCAGGTCAACCGCGTCGACTCCTGCCACCTCGCCGTCTCCCGCGCCGGCGACCGCGCCCCCGGCTCCGTCGCCGCCTCCGACGCGTTCTTCCCCTTCGCCGACGGCCTCGAGGTCCTCCTCGCCGCCGGCGTGAAGGCCGTCGTCCAGCCCGGCGGCTCCGTCCGCGACCCCGAGGTCATCGAGGCCGCGAAGCGCGCCGGCGTCACCATGTACACGACGGGGGAGCGGCACTTCTTCCACTGAGCGCCGCAGGCGCTCAGTGGGCGCTGTCTTCCACGCCGCTCCTCGCGCGGCGTGGCGCGGTCGGCCTCCTGGGGTGGTGCGTTCCGCAGAGCGGGTCGCGTCGGCCGCCGCGGGAATCGCTTGGCACGCGATCCCCGCACGCGGCCTCTCCCTTCGGGACTCGGGGTCTGCCCGCTCCACTCTTCAGCAGTTGCGGTAGCGGGGCGCGACTACCGCGACTTCTGCGGAGTCGGCGGCTTCCGAGCGTGGAGCAGCCGCTCCGCTCTCCAGGAGTTGTCGTAGTCGGGCGTCGAGTGCGACAACTTCTGCGTCTTCGGGGGAGCGGACCCGGTGCGTGCCGCCACTCTCCGAAAGTTGCGGTAGCGGCGCCCGACTACCGCAACTTCTGCGGAGTCGGCGGCTCCTGGGTGCGGAGTCGGCCGCTCCGGTCTTCAGGAGTTGTCGTAGTGGGGCGTCGGGTACGACGACTTCTGCGTACTGGCGGCGCGAGGCGGGCGGGCGGCTTCACTCCGCGGACGTTGCGGTAGTGGGGCGCGAGTACCGCACCTTTCGCGGAGTCGGTGTCCGGCGAGTGCGGGCCGGGTGCTCCACTCGCGAGAAGTTGCGGTAGCGGGATGCGACTACCGCAACTTGTGCTGAGTGGGTGGGCTCCGGGCGCGGGCCGGCGTCTCCGCTCGCCAGGAGTTGTCGTAGTG
Organism: Rathayibacter sp. PhB152; assembly: GCF_003751395.1. NCBI lineage: Bacteria > Bacillati > Actinomycetota > Actinomycetes > Micrococcales > Microbacteriaceae > Rathayibacter > Rathayibacter sp. PhB152. The sequence goes on from NZ_RJUT01000007.1 coordinate 24,571, forward strand.
GGCGGGCGAGTACGACAACTTCTGCGCATTCGGGGGAGGGGGCGCGGCGCGGCGCGGCGCCCGGCTCTCAGACGGCTGAGAGGGTCCGGCCAGGAGCGGCAGGGGTGCGGGCGCGTAGGGTCTCCGGGTGCCCTCCGACTCGACGCTGAACGCGCCCACCGCCCCGACCGCCACCACCGCCCCGACCGTGGGGCGGCGCCTGCTGACGGCGCTCGCCGCCGCGGCGGCCACGGCGGTCGCGGCCCACCTCGCCAACCTGCTCGCCTTCTTCATCGGCAACCAGCTGGCGCCGACCTCGATCCCGCAGGTCAACGCCTACTTCCTGCTCTCGAGCGTGCTCGCCTTCGTGGTGGTGCTCGTGCTCGCGGCGGCCGGGCTGCTCGCCCGCGCCTGGACGGCGGCGATCGCCGGACTCGTCGCGGGGCTCGTCGGCGCCGTCTTCGGCACGCTCGTGCAGGCGAGCGCGAGCGGTACCCCGATCACCGGGGAGGTCTGGGGATCGATCGTCGCGACCTTCGGCGGGCTCAACCTCGTCTTCCTGCTCGCCTTCGTGATCGCCGCCGCGACCCTCGGCCACCGCATCGCCGTCGCATCGACACCTGCCCGCGCCGGGAAGTCCTCGGCCGCCACCGCTCGTCCGGAGCGCCGCATCGCCCTCATCCGCCAGCCCGCGGACGACCTCGACGCCGGTGAGCTCACCCACCTCGAGCGCGTCCCCGTCGACCGGGTGAAGGCCCTGCAGCAGTGGGAGGAGTACGTCGACGCGCTCGAGGAGGCCGGCTGGGAGACCGTCCAGGTCGCCACGGCGCCCGAGCTGCCCGACTCCGTCTTCGTCGAGGACGCGCTGCTCGTCGTCGACGGGCATGCGGTCCTCACCCGCCCGGGCGCCGAGTCGCGCCGCGGCGAGGTCGACGGTGCGGAGGAGGCGGCCCGCGCCCTCGACCTGATCGTGCACCGGATCGAGGCGCCCGGCACCCTGGAGGGCGGCGACGTCCTCCGCGTCGGCTCGACCGTCTACGTCGGCCGCGGCGGCCGCACCAACGCCGAGGGCGTCGCGCAGCTGCGCGCGCTGCTCCGTCCGCTCGGCCTGAGCGTCGTCGCGGTCCCGCTCACCCGCGCCCTGCACCTCAAGAGCGCCGTCACCGCGCTGCCGGACGGCACGGTGATCGGCTGGGAGTCCGTCGTCGACGAGCCGCGGCTCTTCCCCTCCTTCCTGCCGATGCCGGAGGAGGGCGGCGCGCACGTGGTCGTGCTCGGCCCGGACACGCTGCTGATGGCGGCGTCCGCGCCGCGGAGCGCGGAGCTGCTCCGCGAGCTCGGCTACCGCGTCGTGACGGTCGACATCTCGGAGTTCGAGAAGCTCGAGGGCTGCGTCACCTGCCTGTCGGTGCGGGTGCGCTGAGCCGCGCCGGGGCCGCTCGCCCGCGGTCCTGCACACAGGTCCCCGCGGAGAACGGGCCGATCCCGACGATCCGCGACCGCGGGCTCCGAGCGGTGGACGGCGTCGCCTGACCGGGTATAGCCTTCAAGGCTGCCCAGAAGCCCGCAACGGGCCGGCGGCATCCCCGCCCTCGCGACGCCACGGTGCCGCAGGGCTCCGTCCTCCGTCGCGAAAGCCCAGCACCGTGCTCGCACAGTCCTCACCGCCCGCCGCTCCGAAGCGCCCGAACACCCTCCGCACTCTGCTGCGCCTGGTCCCGTTCGTCGGCGACGCGCTGCCCCGCCTGGTCGGCGGCATCGCGATCGCCCTCGTGGCCAGCCTCGTCTCGCTCGCGATCCCGATCGTCCTCCAGCAGCTGGTCGACGGACCGCTCGGCGACGGCGCGACCGCCGCCGGCTCCGGCGACCTCGGCCCGCTGATCGGCCCGGTCGTCGTCGTGCTCCTGCTCGGCGTGCTCGAGGCCGCCGCCATCGCGCTGCGCCGCCGGATGGTGCTCACCCCGAGCACGCGGGTCGAGGCGCGGATGCGCATCGCGCTCTACCGCCAGCTCCAGGACCTGCCCGTCTCGTTCCACGACCGCTGGCAGAGCGGGCAGCTGCTCTCTCGCGCGATGAGCGACCTCAGCCTCATCCGGCGCTGGATCGCCTTCGGCTTCGTGCTGCTGGTGGTCAACGCGCTGACGATCGTCGTCGGCTTCGGCGTGCTCGTCTACTGGAACCCGATCCTCGGCGCGCTGTTCGTGGCCTGCTCGATCCCGGTCTGGATCTACGGCTTCGCCTTCGAGAAGCGCTACTCGAGCATCGCGCGCCGCAGCCAGGACCAGGCGGGCGACCTCGCCACGACGGTCGAGCAGTCGGTGCACGGCATCCGCGTGATCAAGGCGTTCGGCCGCCACCAGCACGCGCTCGCCGGCTTCGCCGACCAGGCGGAGAAGCTGCGCGGCACCGAGGTGGAGAAGGCGAAGGCCATCGCGGGCATCTGGGTGGTCCTGCTGCTCATCCCCGACATCGCCTTCGCGCTCTGCCTCCTCGCCGGAGTCTGGCTGGCCGCCGACGGACAGCTCAGCGTCGGCGAGCTCTTCGCCTTCTTCGCCACCGCGACCGTGCTGCGCTGGCCGGTGGAGTCGATCGGCTTCCTGCTCTCGATGACGTTCGACGCGCGCACCGCCGTCGACCGCTACTTCGAGGTGATGGACAGCCGGAACACGATCACCGATCCGGAGGCGCCCGCCACGATCGCCCGGCCGCTCGGCCGGGTGCGCTTCCGCGACGTGCACTTCCGCTACCAGGACGCGCCGGAGCGCTTCGCCGACCTGCTGGACGGCGTCGACCTCGAGGTCGAGCCCGGCGAGACGATGGCGCTCGTCGGCCTCACCGGCTCGGGCAAGACGACGCTCACCGCGCTGCTGCCGCGCCTCTACGACGTGACCGGCGGAGCGATCGAGATCGACGGCGTCGACGTGCGGCACCTCCGGCGCGACGAGCTGCGCTCCCACGTCGGCATGGCCTTCGAGGACGCGACACTCTTCTCCACCTCGGTGCGCGAGAACGTGCTTCTCGGCCGCCCGGACGCCTCGGAGGCGGAGCTGCTCGAGGCGCTCGAGATCGCCCAGGCGGACTTCGTGCACTCCCTGCCGAACGGGCTGGACACCACCGTGGGCGAGGAGGGGATGAGCCTCTCCGGCGGCCAGCGCCAGCGGCTCGCCCTCGCGCGCGCCATCGCCGCGCGGCCGGCCGTCCTCGTCCTGGACGATCCGCTGTCGGCCCTCGACGTCGACACCGAGGCGCGGGTGGAGAAGGGCCTGCGCCGCGTGCTCGGCGACACCACCGCGCTGATCGTCGCGCACCGCCCGTCGACGGTCGCCCTCGCCGACCGCGTCGCCCTCCTCGAGGAGGGCCGCGTCACGGCGGTCGGCACCCACACCGAGCTGCTCGCGAGCAGCCCGCACTACCGCTTCGTCATCTCGAGCCTCGAGGAGGACGAGCTCGCCCGTCCCCGAGGCACCGAGCGCGTCGGCTCGCGCCCGCGCGCCGAGGCCGAGCTGACGGACCTGACCGACCTCACGGAGCTGGAGACCCGATCATGAGCACTCTCGGATCCACCGAGGAGCGCGACGACCTCACCCGCGCGGAGTCCGCGGCCCTGCGCCGGCGCTCGCTCGCGCTGCTCGGATCGCTGCTCCGCCCGCTGCGGATGCGGCTGGTGCTGACGGCCGTCGTCGTGGTGATCTCGACCGCCGCGCAGGTCGCCGGACCGGCGCTGATCGCACTGGGCATCGACAACGGGCTGCCGGCGATCCTCGACGGTGACGCGACCCCGCTGGTCCTCACCGTGATCGCCTACGTCCTGACCGGCGTCATCGGCGCCGTCCTCGTCGCCTGGTACACCGTGCTGTCGGCCCGGGTGAGCCAGGCGATCCTGATCGACCTGCGCAAGCGCGTCTTCCTGCACACCCAGAAGCTGAGCCTGGAGTTCCACGAGAACTACACCTCCGGCCGGATCATCTCCCGGCAGACCAGCGACCTGGACTCCATCCGCGAGCTGCTCGACTCCGGCATCAACCAGCTGGTGCAGGGCGCCCTCTACATGGGCTTCGTCGCGATCGCACTCGTCTCGCTCGACGGCGTGAGCGGTCTCGTGCTCGCCTGCGCGCTGGTGCCGCTCGCGATCCTGACCCGCTGGTTCCAGAAGCGCTCGCAGTCGCTCTTCCGCGGCACCCGCGTCGCGTCGTCCCGCCTGATCGTGCAGTTCGTCGAGACGATGACGGGCATCCGCGCCGTGCAGACCTTCCGCACCCAGGAGCGCAACGAGTCGGCCTTCGGCGTCGTCGTCGAGCGCTACCGGGTCGCCTACAAGAAGGTCTTCGGCGTCTTCGGCACCTTCGACCCCGGTCTCGTGCTGATCGGCAACGTCACCATGGCGGCCGTGCTGTTCTTCGGCGGGATGCGCGTGCTCGACGGCGGTCTCGAGATCGGCGCCCTGCTCGGCGTCCTGCTCTACACGCGGCGGTTCTTCGCGCCGGTGCAGGAGATGGCGATGTTCTACAACTCCTACCAGTCCGCGGCGGCCGCGCTCGAGAAGATCTCGGGCGTCCTCGCGGAGGAGCAGAGCGTGCCCGACCCGGCGCACCCCGTCGACCTGCGCGAGGCGCGCGGCGCCCTCGGCTTCGAGGGCGTCCGATTCGCCTACACGACCGACCGCGAGGTCCTGCCACGCTTCGATCTGCGGATCCCCGCGGGTCAGACGATCGCGCTGGTCGGCTCGACCGGTGCCGGCAAGTCGACCCTCGCGAAGCTCGTTTCGCGCTTCTACGACCCGACCGACGGAGTGGTGACCCTCGACGGCGTCGACCTCCGGCAGCTGCATCCGAAGGACCTGCGCCGCGCGATCGTGATGGTGACCCAGGAGGCCTACCTCTTCTCCGGCTCCGTCGCGGACAACATCGCGATCGGCCGGCCCTCGGCCTCCTACGACGAGATCGTCGACGCGGCGAAGGCGGTCGGCGCGCACGCGTTCATCCAGGCGCTGCCGGACGGCTACGACACCGACGTGAACAAGCGCGGCGGGCGGGTCTCGGCCGGTCAGCGCCAGCTGATCTCGTTCGCGCGGGCGTTCCTGGCGGACCCGGCGGTGCTGATCCTGGACGAGGCGACCTCCTCGCTCGACATCCCGAGCGAGCGGCTGGTGCAGCTCGGCCTGCAGACGCTGCTCGCGGACCGGACCGCGGTGATCATCGCGCACCGGCTGTCGACGGTCGCGATCGCCGACCGGGTGCTGGTGATGGAGCACGGCCGCATCGTCGAGGACGGGACGCCGGAGGCGCTGATCGCGGGCGACGGCCGCTTCGCCACCCTGCACGCGGCCTGGCGGGACTCCCTGGTCTGACCCGGAGGGCCCGCCGCCGCGTCAGGGCGTCCAGCGCGCGGCGCGGACGTCCACCCGGTAGCCGCTCGGGGTCGTGACGAGCGGCGTGCCCTCGCGCTCGTAGTGCTCGCGGGCTCGCTCCTCGTGCCCGATCGCGGGGGCGCCGCCGGAGCGGACCACCCGCCACCAGGCGACGTCGGAGCCGTAGCGGGCGAGCACCGTGCCGACGGCGCGGGCGGCGCGGGTGCCGAGCACCGCGGCGATCTCTCCGTAGGCCATCACACGGCCGGGCGGGATCGCGTCGACGACGGCGAGGACCGCCGAGACGAAGTCGGCGGGTTCCGGGTCGGCGGGGGTGGACGCCGGAGTGCCGGTCAGAGCTTCAGCGCTCCGATGTTCTCGCCGTACGGGGTCTCGCCGATGACCTCGAAGCCGATCCAGCGGAAGAACTGCTCGGGGCCGTCCGCGCCGGACTCCCAGATCACGGTGAGGGTGTCGAAGCCGCGGGCGCGCGCCTCGTCGGCGGCGGCGCGGACGGCGAAGGTCCCGACACCGCGGCCCTGCTTGGCCGCGTCGATGTTGATCCGCCAGATGCAGCTGCGGAACTCCTCCGGCGCCTGCGGGTCGAAGTGCGCGTGGATGAAGCCGACGAGCTCGTCGCCGTCGAGGATCGCCCGCTGCCAGGCGGCGCCCGGGTCGATCACGGCGGCGGCCGCGGAGTACGACTCCGGTGCGACGAACTGCTCCTGACCCGGTTTGAGGCTCAGTCCGTTCACGGCGGAGATGTTCGCGGCCGACAGCTCTTCCAGGCGGAGGTCACTCATGCCGCCCAATCTAGCGGCCCGGCTCGGCGGCGGTCATCCTCCTCGCGGACGAGCGTCGCGGCGCGCACGGTCCGGGACCGGGCCACCTTCAGAACTGTCTCGACGTCGAGACAGTTCCGGCCTCGGGTAGGCTGGTCGAGGCCGTCTGGAGCGGCCGCGGAGCCACCCGTCCCTCGCAGCAGCGGGGCGGTGCAACGAGACCCTGGGAGTGCAATGTCGAAGATCAAGGTTGAAGGAACCGTCGTCGAGCTCGACGGCGACGAGATGACGCGGATCATCTGGCAGAAGATCAAGGACACCCTGATCCACCCGTACCTCGACGTGAACCTCGAGTACTACGACCTCGGCATGGAGTACCGCGACCAGACCGACGACCAGGTCACGATCGACGCCGCCCACGCCATCCAGAAGCACGGTGTCGGCGTCAAGTGCGCGACCATCACGCCCGACGAGGCGCGCGTCGAGGAGTTCGGCCTGAAGAAGATGTGGAAGTCGCCCAACGGCACGATCCGCAACATCCTCGGCGGCGTCATCTTCCGCGAGCCGATCATCATCTCGAACATCCCGCGCCTGGTGCCCGGCTGGAACAAGCCGATCATCATCGGCCGCCACGCCTTCGGCGACCAGTACCGCGCCACCGACTTCGTCTTCAAGGGCAAGGGCACGCTCACCGTCGAGTTCACCCCCGAGGACGGCTCCGAGCCGATGAAGTTCGAGGTCTACAAGGCCCCCGACGACGGCATCGCGCAGGTCCAGTACAACCAGGACTCGTCGATCCGCGACTTCGCCCGCTCCTCGCTCAACTACGGCCTGACCCGCAACTACCCGGTCTACCTCTCCACGAAGAACACGATCCTCAAGGCCTACGACGGCCGGTTCAAGGACATCTTCGAGGAGATCTTCGAGACCGAGTTCAAGGAGCGCTTCGAGGCCGCCGGTCTCACCTACGAGCACCGCCTCATCGACGACATGGTCGCCTCGGCCATGAAGTGGGAGGGCGGCTACGTCTGGGCCTGCAAGAACTACGACGGCGACGTCCAGTCCGACACCGTCGCGCAGGGCTTCGGCTCGCTCGGCCTGATGACCTCGGTCCTCTCCACCCCCGACGGCAGCGTCGTCGAGGCGGAGGCGGCGCACGGCACCGTCACGCGCCACTACCGCCAGCACCAGGCCGGCAAGCCCACCTCGACGAACCCGATCGCCTCGATCTACGCCTGGACGCGCGGCCTCGCGCACCGCGGCAAGCTCGACGGCAACCAGGAGCTCATCGACTTCTCGCTGACCCTCGAGGACGTCGTCATCAAGACGGTCGAGTCCGGCAGCATGACGAAGGACCTCGCGCTCCTCGTCGGCCCGGACCAGGCCTGGCAGACGACCGAGGAGTTCCTCGCCACGCTCGACGAGAACCTCAAGGCGCGCATGGCGAGCTGATCTCCGGCTCGCACGAACGGCTCCGGCCCGCGGGAATCCTCGGATTCCCCGGGCCGGAGCCGTTTCCGCGTGCCGGGCGCTGGAGGGGAGGTGGCCGCCGTCAGAGCACGCGCGCCAGCTGCTCCATCGCCGCGCGCGGGTCGTCGCCGACCGGCATGAGCACCGTGCTGGCCGCTCCGGCCGCGTGCAGCTCGTCGATCCGCGCGCGGGCCGTCTCCGGAGTCCCGACGACGGCGAGCCGGTCGACCCACTCGTCCGGCAGATCGCGGACGAAGGCGGCGCGGTCGGCGCTCCGGGCGCGCAGCTGCGCGAACTCCTCGGCGAAGGGCAGCGGCTCGATGTGCGGTGCCCAGTCCGGCTCGCCGACCCACTCCAGTCCCGGGCGCACGGCGGCGCGGGCCTCTCCGGCGTCGTCCGAGACGGCGGCCACGTTGTAGGCGACGACGCGGCCCGGCGTGCCCATCTGCTCCCGGGCCCGGGCGAGGTACTCCGGAGCGACCGGCTCGGCGAGGATCGCCCCGTCGGCGATGCGCCCGGCCAGCTCGAGCGAGCGCGGACCGCGGACCCCGGCCAGCAGCGGTGGCACGACCTGCGGCGGCGACTCGAGCCGCAGCCCGTCGACGTGGACGTAGCGACCGTCGCGGGTCACCTCCTCGCCGGCGAGCAGCGCGCGGATCGCGTCGAACTGCTCCGCGAGCAGGGTCAGCGGGCTCTTCGGCCAGACGCCGAGTCCGCGCATCCAGCCCGGCATGCCGTGGCCGATGCCCGCGTGGACGCGGCCGGGGAAGAGCTCGGCGAGGGTGCCGAGCTCCATCGCGGTGAAGGCGGCGGTGCGCACCGCGGCGGGCAGGATGCCGATGCCGACGACGATCCGCTCGGTCACGGCGAGGACGGCCGCGGCCTGGGCGATGCCGCCGCGGAAGGCGAGGTCCTCGACGACCCAGAGCTCGTCGAAGCCGAGCTCCTCGGCCCGGCGGGCGTAGGGCAGGACCTCGGCGGCGGGGAGATCGCGGGGGAGCAGGACGCCGACGGCGGCGTCGGGATTCGGGGTGCGCATCCCGCCAGCGTAGGACCGGCGGGGTGGAGTCCCCGAAATGGGGGCACCGGGATCCCCGGAGATCGGACGCCGTTGTCCCCCGAACAAGGACTTCGTTACCTGTTCGTAACAGAGCCGGGCGATCCAGTTCGTAGGGTCGACTCTGTGCGAGAACCGATCCGGTTCTCAGCAACTGTGAGTAAAGGACATCGATTGCCGCTTCACTTGTCCCACCGTCCACCCGTTCGCCGCGCTGAGAAGCGCATCCTCGCCGGCCTCGCCGCCCTCGGCATCGCCGCCTCCGGCGCCTTCGCCGTCTCGGCCGCCTCGGCCGCCCCGCTCGTCGGCGGGGCCGCTCTCGTCGGCGGACTCTCCACCCTCCAGACCTTCGACGACGGCGACTACGTCGTCACGCTCGTCGAGCCGTCCGCGGCGACCTACGAGGGCACCGACGCCCGCTTCGCCCGCACTGCTCCGGATGCCGGCGCGCAGCTGCAGGCCCGCTCGGCTCCGGTCGAGGACTACTCCGCTCACCTCGAGCAGCGGCAGGACGACGTCGCCGCCGCCGTCGACGCCGCGATCGGCTACCACTACACGGTCGCCCTCAACGGCTTCTCCGCCTCGCTCACCGCCGAGCAGGCGAGCGAGCTCGCCGGCCGCAAGGACGTCGCGCAGGTGCGGGAGCTCGAGGACCTGAAGCTCGACCGTGCCGCGGCCTCGACCGCGTCGGCTCCGACCGCCGCCGCCGACGCAGGCATCCCCGTCCCCGACACCGGTCAGGAGTCCTCCACGAGCTTCCTCGGCCTCGAGGGCGACGGCGGAGTCTGGGACACCGTCGGCGGTGTCGAGAAGGCCGGCGAGGGCATCGTCGTCGGTGTCATCGACTCCGGCATCGCACCCGAGAACCCGTCCTTCGCGGGCGCTCCGCTCGCGACGTCGCCGGGCGCCGCTCCGTACACGGACGGCACGACCGTCCGCTACGCCAAGTCGGACGGCACCACCTTCGCCGGCTCCTGCTCGCCCGGCCTCGCCGGATCCGAGCAGTGGGACGGCGGCGAGTGCAACCAGAAGCTGATCGGCGCCCGCTGGTTCCTCGGCCAGAACGAGAAGGCCGGCTCGACCGACAACCCGGAGTACCGCTCGCCGCGCGACGCGGACGGCCACGGCTCGCACACCGCGAGCACGGCGGCCGGCAACGCCGACGTCGAGGCCTCGGTCGACGGCTACGACTACGGCACCATCTCCGGTGTCGCACCCGCCGCGAAGGTCGCCGCCTACAAGGTCTGCTGGAACGGCGCCGTGAACGGCACCGACGACGACGACTACTGCTCCGGCGAGGGCATCCTGGCCGCGATCAACGCGGCCGTCGCGGACGGCGTCGACGTCATCAACTTCTCGATCGGCGGCGGTTCCGCCGTCTCGACGCTGACCCCCTACGACGAGGCGTTCCTGAACGCCGCGGCCGCGGGTGTCTTCGTGGCCGCCTCGGCCGGCAACTCCGGCCCGGGCGTCTCGACCCTCGACCACGCCTCGCCCTGGTACACCACGGTCGCCGCGTCCTCGATCCCGACCTACACGGCCACCGCCACCCTCGGTGACGGCCAGGCCTTCGTCGGCGGATCGATCAGCGTGCACGACGACGTCACCGGCCCCCTCGTGAACAGCGCCGACGTCGTCGTCGCCGGGACCGAGAACGCCGACATCTGCGCGCCGGGCTCGCTCGACGCCGCGAAGGTCGCCGGGAAGATCGTCGCCTGCACCGCCGGCGTCACCGCGCGCGTCTCCAAGTCGGCCGAGGTCGACCGGGCCGGGGGCATCGGCATGCTGCTGCTGAACCCGTTCCCGAACGCCCTGCACGTCGACGACCACTCGGTCCCGAGCATCCAGATCGACTCGCAGGCCTACGACGCGATCACCGCGTACGCCGGCACCGCGGGCGCGACGGCGACGCTGACCGAGGGCAACGCGACCGGCACCGAGATCCCGGTGCCGCAGGTCGCGGGCTTCTCCTCGCGCGGACCGGCCGAGGCGGACGGCACGGACGTGCTCAAGCCCGACCTCACGGCGCCCGGCGTCGCGATCCTCGCCGACAGCTTCAACGCCGAGGGCGACGACCCCGCCTTCGCGTTCGAGTCCGGCACCTCGATGTCCTCCCCGCACATCGCGGGCCTCGCCGCCCTCATCCTGGGCGTGAGCCCGAACGCGTCGCCGTCGGCGGTCAAGTCGGCCATGATGACGACCTCGTACGACAGCGTCGACCAGTCGGGCGCCGCGTCCGACGACGTCTTCGCGCAGGGCGCCGGACACGTCGACCCGACCGCGTTCCTCGACCCCGGACTGCTCTACGAGAGCGGTACGAGCGACTGGATCGCGTTCCTCAAGGGAGCCGGCTACGTCTTCGCCGACCCCGAACTCGACGCGGTCGAGGCGATCGACCCGTCCGACCTGAACCAGGCCTCGATCGCGATCGGCGCCCTGGCCGGGACCCAGACGGTCACCCGCACGGTCACCTCGACCGAGGCCGGCAGCTACACCGCCAGCCTCGACATCCCCGGCATCGACGCCGTCGTCTCGCCGTCCACCCTCTCCTTCACCGGAGCGGGCCAGACCGCCGAGTACACGGTGACCTTCACGAGGACCGACGCCGAGCTCACCGAGTTCGCGAGCGGCTACCTCACCTGGTCGAGCGCCGAGCACGAGGTGCGCAGCCCCGTGGCCGTGCGTCCCGTGCTGCTCGACGCGCCGTACGAGGTGTCGGGCTCCGGCTCGACCGGCTCGACGAGCGTCGAGATCATCCCCGGCATCGACGGCCCCCTGCCGTTGGTCCCGAGCGGCCTCGCGGTGGGAGTCCTCGCCGAGGACGCGACCGCGGCGGACGGCCACACCGGCACGCTGCCGCAGGGCGAGACCTTCGAGACGACCGTCGAGGTGCCCGAGGGCACCGAGTTCGCCCGGTTCGACCTCGACTCGCTCGACGACACCGCCGACCTCGACCTGACGGTCGCGCAGATCGTCGACGGCGAGCCGGTGCCCACGGCGACCAGCGCGACCGGCTCGGCCGACGAGCGGGTGGACCTCTACGCCCCCGAGGCCGGCAGCTACCTGGTCTCCGCGGACATCTACGCGGTGGGCGCGGAGCCGGAGGCGACCTTCGACCTCCGGAGCTTCCTCATCGCGGCGGACGGCGGCGAGGGCTCGCTGAGCACCGCGCCCGAGACCGTCGACGCGGTCCTGGGGGAGCCGACGAACTACTCCGTGTCCTGGACCGGTCTCGCCGGCCCGGCTCAGTACCTCGGCAGCGTCGACTACGCGGACTCGGGTCTCCGGACCCTCGTCAGCGTCGACGTGACGGAGGCGGCGACGCCGGCTCCGACCGGGACGCCGACGGCCGGACCCACGGCCGAGCCGACCGCGACGCCGACCGCCGGACCGACGGCGACGCCGGCTCCGACCGGGACGCCGACCGCCGGACCGACCGCGCCTCCCGCGCCGACCTCCACGCCCACCGCTGGACCGGGCGCGCCCGGCCACGGCGCGGGTGGGCTGCCCTCCACCGGCTTCGGCGGCGGACTGCTCGGAGCGGGCGCCCTGGCGCTGATCGGCGCCGGAGCGGTGCTGACGGGACTGCGTCGCCGCGCACTCGCGCAGCGTGAGGCGGGCGCCGCGGAGTAGCCTCCGCAGCCCGTCGCGACGGCCGCCCCGCACGCCCCTCCGGGGGCGGCGGGGCGGCCGTCGCTCGTTGCGCGCGGGATCTCGATACGCCCGCTGCGCGGGCTACTCGATCAGCATGGTGCGCCCGCTCTGCGGGCTGCTCGATCAGCATGGGTCGGAAGCCCTGGAGCTACTCATGCTGGTCGAGTAGCCCCGGAGGGGCGTATCGAGACCCGCCGTCGCCTGCAGGGTGGTCTGCAGGCTCCGGTTCAGGCCCGCTGCGCGGGCTACTCGATCGGCAAAGGTGCATTCGCCCCGCGCCGTCAGCTCAGCGTGCGGCGCCCCGAGATCACGCCGGACACCACGGCGACCACGCCGAAGACGATCGCGACGACCGGCTGGCCGAGGTCGAGCCAGGCGAGGGCGGCGGCGCCCATGATCAGCAGCTCGATCAGCGAGCGGCCGTAGAGGTCGATCGCGAGGACGGCGCGCGGCGACAGGAAGAGCGCCCAGAGCAGGATCGCCAGCACCGGTGCGCCCACGCCGAAGACGATGCTCCACGGCAGATCCCAGGACAGGAAGCCCCACAGCCCGAGGCTGACGAACGCGAACAGCTCGAGCACGAGGCGGAGGACGTCGTTCGGCCCGACCCTCGGATCGGTCCGTGCAGTGCCCGCTGTCGCTCGATTCACGCGGACCATCGTATCCGCCCGCGGTGAGTCGCCCGAGAGGGCTCGTCTCCCGCCCTGCGGGCAGCCGTTCCGGGCGACTCGACGCCGCGCGCCGGAGCAGCGCCGGGGTCAGTGGAAGATGATCGTGCGGGCGCCGTCGAGCAGCACGCGGTCCTCCGCGAACCACTTCACGGCCTGGGTGAGCGTGCGGCTCTCCTCGTCCTGCCCGATCGCGACCAGCTGCGCGGGGGAGTGCGAGTGGTCGACCCGCACCACGTTCTGCTCGATGATCGGGCCCTCGTCGAGGTCGCTCGTCACGAAGTGCGCGGTCGCGCCGATCAGCTTCACCCCGCGGGCGTGCGCCTGCTTGTAGGGGTTCGCGCCCTTGAAACCGGGCAGGAAGGAGTGGTGGATGTTGATCGCCCGGCCGGCCAGGCGCGCGCAGAGCTCGGGGGAGAGGATCTGCATGTACCGGGCGAGGACGACCAGCTCGATGTCGTGCTCCTCGACGACCTCGACGACGCGGTCCTCGAAGGCGCGCTTGGTCTCGGGCGACGTCACCGCCCGCGACTCGAACGGCACTCCGTAGAAGCCGGCCAGGTCCTGCAGCGTGGCGTGGTTCGAGAGGATTAGCGGGACGTCGATGGCGAGCTGCCCCGCACGCTGGCGGAACAGCAGGTCGTTCACGCAGTGCCCCGCGGTCGAGGCGAGCAGCAGCGTGCGCAGCGGGCGGCCGACGACGTCGAGCCGCCAGGTCATGCCGTAGTGCTCGGTGACGGGGAGCAGCGCGGCCTCGAACTCGTCGCGGGTGACGGGCGACTGCACCTGCAGGCGCATGAAGAAGCGGCCGGTGTCGGCGCTGGAGAACTGCTGGCTCTCGGTGATGTTGCCGCGGGCCTGGACCACGGCTCCCGAGACCGCGTGCACGATGCCGGGCAGGTCGGGGCAGGCGAAGGTGAGCGTCCAGTGGTTGCCGGGACCGTCGTCGGAGCCGCCGATCGCCGCGTCGGCGGGCGTTCGGGCGGGAGCGGGCGCGGCGGAGTCGGTCTGCATCCGCTCAGGATATCGGCCGCCCGTTGCTACACTGGCCGCGTCGCGACTGGCGTTCGGATGGGTGACCATCAGGGAGCGGCACCCTCTCCGGAGACCTCTTCCGGACACTTTTCCTGCCGCTCGCCTGGGCCGGAACGGATACCGTTGTCCTGCGTGCCCGAGCGTGCCTCGTCGCCTCGCGGACGCCATCCGTTTCGCAGCCAAGGAGCGCACGTGTCCTCTTCTCCCGCCTCGAGCACCGCCAGCACCGGTGTCTCGGCCTCGTTCAACGAGCCCGTCTCCGTCGTCGATCCCGAGATCGCCGCCGTCCTGCAGCAGGAGCTCGACCGCCAGCGCGGCTACCTCGAGATGATCGCCAGCGAGAACTTCGTGCCGCGCGCGATCCTCGAGTCGCAGGGCTCGGTCCTCACCAACAAGTACGCCGAGGGCTACCCCGGCCGCCGCTACTACGGCGGCTGCGAGTACGTCGACGTCGCCGAGCAGCTCGCGATCGACCGCGCGAAGGCGCTCTTCGGCGCCGAGTTCGCGAACGTCCAGCCGCACTCCGGCGCGACGGCCAACGCGGCGGCGCTCGCCGCCCTCGTCCAGCCGGGCGACACCATCCTCGGCCTCGAGCTGGCGCACGGCGGCCACCTCACCCACGGGATGAAGCTCAACTTCTCGGGCAAGCTCTACAACGCCACGGCGTACGGAGTCGACCCGCAGACCTTCCGCATCGACATGGACGCGGTCCGGGAGAAGGCGCTCGAGGTCCGCCCGCAGGTCCTCATCGCCGGCTGGTCGGCCTACCCGCGCCACCTCGACTTCGAGGCGTTCCGCGCGATCGCCGACGAGGTCGGCGCCAAGCTCTGGGTCGACATGGCCCACTTCGCCGGACTCGTCGCCGCGGGCCTGCACCCCTCGCCCGTGCCGCACGCCGACGTGGTGACCACCACGGTGCACAAGACGCTCGCCGGCCCCCGCTCCGGCCTCATCCTGGCCAAGCAGGAGTACGCCAAGAAGCTCAACTCCGCCGTCTTCCCGGGCCAGCAGGGCGGGCCGCTCATGCACGTCATCGCCGCGAAGGCCACCGCGTTCAAGCTCGCGGGCGAGCAGGAGTTCGCCGACCGCCAGGCGCGCACCATCCGCGGCGCGCAGATCCTCGCGGAGCGCCTGACGGCCGCGGACTCGAAGGCCGAGGGCATCGACGTGCTCACGGGCGGCACCGACGTGCACCTCGTGCTCGCCGACCTCCGCGACTCGCCGCTCGACGGCAAGCAGGCCGAGGACCGCCTGCACGAGGTCGGCATCACGGTCAACCGCAACGCCGTGCCGTTCGACCCGCGCCCGCCGATGGTCACCTCGGGCCTGCGGATCGGCACGCCCGCGCTCGCGACCCGCGGCTTCGGCGACGCCGAGTTCACCGTCGTGGCCGACGTCATCGCCGAGGCGCTCAAGCCCTCGGCCGACCTCGAGGCGCTGCGCGCCCGGGTCAAGGGGCTCACGGACGACTTCCCGCTGTACCCGGGGCTGTAGGCCGCACCGCTTCCCCGTGCTCGGCGGGGTCCGGAGCGCCGAGTGCGCCTCCGGACCCCGCCGAGCACTACTGCACGACAGGCGCGGGAGCGCCGACGAACGAGGAGTTGCACGATGACGGCACAGGTACTCGACGGCGTCGCGACCGCCGCGACGGTCAAGGCGGAGATCGCCGAGCGCGTGGCGGTGCTGCGCGAGAAGGGCGTCGTGCCCGGTCTCGGCACGCTGCTGGTCGGCGACGACCCGGCCTCGCGCTCCTACGTCGCGGGCAAGCACCGGGACTGCGCGGAGGTCGGGATCGAGTCGATCCGCGTCGACCTGCCCGCCACGGCCTCCGCGGAGGACATCCGCGCGGCCATCCGGCAGCTCAACGAGTCGGACTCGGTGACCGGCTACATCATCCAGCTGCCGCTGCCGAAGGGCATCGACGAGAACGCGATGCTCGAGCTGATGGACCCGGAGAAGGACGCCGACGGGCTGCACCCGACCAACCTCGGCCGGCTGGTGCTGGGCGTCGAGGGCGAGCTCGACAGCCCGCTGCCCTGCACGCCGAACGGCATCGTCGAGATGCTGAAGCGCCACGAGATCCCGATCTCGGGGAAGCACGTCGTCGTCGTCGGGCGCGGGCTCACGGTCGGCCGCCCGCTCGGGCTGCTGCTGACCCGCAAGGGGCTCGATGCGACGGTGACGCTGACGCACTCGCGGACGACGGATCTCGCGGCGGAGGTGCGGCGGGCGGACATCGTGGTCGCCGCCGTGGGCGTTCCGGGACTGATCGCGGCGGACTGGGTGAAGCCGGGGGCGGCGGTGCTCGACGTCGGGATCACCCGGGTCGAGAATCCGGAGACGGGGAAAGCGAAGCTGACCGGCGACGTCGCTCCCGGGGTGGCCGAGGTCGCGGGGTGGCTGTCGCCGGTGCCGGGCGGGGTCGGGCCGATGACGCGGGCGATGCTGATCCACAACGTGGTGGGGGCGGCGGAGCGGGCTCTTCGCTAGCTGGACGTCTGGTTGCTTGCTGCTGCCGTTCTGACGGGGGGAGGGGCGCGGGGGGGGGGGGGCGGGGGGGGGGGGGGGGCGCGGGGGGGGGGGGGGCGGGGCGCCGGGGGGGGGGGGGGGCGGGGGCCCCCGCCCCCGCCCCCCGCCGCCCCCCCCCCCCCCCCCCCCCCCCCCCCCCCCCCCCCCCCCCCCCCCCCCCCCCCTCCGGGGCCGGCAGCGGGGGACGGGCGCGCCCTTCGGGCGGCGCGGTGTGGAGTCCGGGTTGAAGGGACCAGAGGTGTGGGCGGACCTCGGTGGTCAGGAGTGCAAGCGGACCTCGTCGCCGGGGGTCAGGTGGGCCAGGGTGTCGAGGGAGGACGCGGCGATGACGGCGAGGACGGGGTAGCCGCCCGTTGTCGGGTGGTCGGGGCCGAAGAGGACGGGGAGGCCTGAGGGCGGGAGTTGGATCGCGCCGGGGACGAGGGCCTCGCTGGGGAGTTCGGGGGCGTCGCCTGTGGGGAGGGGGGTGCCGGCGAGGCGGAGGCCGATGCGGTCGGCGGAGGGGCTGAGGTGCCAGGGGCCGGCGAGGAGGCGCTGCCACGTGCCGGGGGGCAGGAGGTCGAGGCGGGGGCCTGGGAGGACGCGCAGGACGGGGTTCCGAGGCGCGTCGAAAGGCCACCAGTCGGGGAGGAGGACCTCGCCGGCGGGGGTGCCGAACGCGAGCAGGTCGCCGGGGCGGAGAGGGGTCGGGCCGAGGGCGGAGAGGGTGTCGCGGGAGCGGGAGCCGAGGACGGGCGGCGCGGCGATGCCGCCGCGGACGCCGAGGGTGCGGCGCAGGCCCGCCGTCAGGGGGCCGAGCCTCAGGACCGAGCCGGCGGGAGCGAGCGTCGGCAGGACGCGGGCGAGGGCTGCGCCGTCGAGGGTCGCGGCTCCGGCGGCGCCGGTGAGGCTGATCCAGGTGGGGGTCTCGAAGCGGGCGGTGAAGCCGGCGCCGAGCAGCTCGAGGGCGGCTGCGTCTCGGGCGTTGCCGAGGAGGCGGTTCGCGAGGCGGAGGGCGCCGCGGTCCATCGCGCCGGAGCGTCCGACCCCGACGGCGGCGTGGCCGGGGCGGCCGTGGTCCTCGACGAGGGCGAGGGGGCCGGGGTCGAGGACGCGCAGGCTCACGGCAGCGCCCGGAAGCGGACCTCGTCGCCGGGGGCGAGCAGGGCGGGCGGCAGGCGCTCGATGTCCCAGAGCTCCGCGTCGGTCGAGCCGATCAGCTGCCAGCCGCCGGGGGAGGAGCGCGGGTAGACGCCGGAGTAGCCGGCTGCGAGGGCGACCGCGCCGGCGGGGACGCGGGTGCGCGGCTCGGCGCGGCGGGCGACCTCCGGCCAGGGGGCGAGCGCGACGAGGTAGGCGAAGCCGGGGGCGAAGCCGCCGAAGGCCGCGCGCCACGGGGTCGCCGTGTGGCGGCGGATCAGTTCGGCGGGCGTCCAGCCGAGGGCGTCCGCCGCCTCGGCGAGGTCGACGCCGTCGTATCGGACGGCGATCTCGTGCCGGCGGCCGATGGTGCCGGGCCCCGTCGGCTCCGTCGTCTCCGCTGTCCGCAGGATCCACGGGGACGCCGTCGTGACCGGCAGTGACTCGTCCAGCACGACGAGGACCGTCCGGGCGGCGGGGACCAGGTCGAGGACGCCTGCGGGACGGGAGCGGTCGAGCGCCGCCGCGAGGGCGAGCGCCTCGTCGAGGCCGTCGACCTCGGCCAGCACGGCGCGATCGCCGGAGGGCAGCAGCCGCACCGGGATCACGGCGCAGCGCTCACCAGGGTGACGCCCGCCTCGGAGAGGGCCGCGCGCACCGCCTCCGCCATCGCGACGGCGCCGGGGGTGTCGCCGTGGACGCAGAGGGAGTCGACGTCGAGGGCGAGCTCCTCGCCCGAGGCGGCCGTCACCGTGCCCTCCAGGACCATCCGGACGGCCCGGGCGGCGACGGCCGCCGGGTCGGTCAGCAGGTCGCCGGGCTCGCCGCGGGGCACCAGCGTGCCGTCGGCGCGGTAGCCGCGGTCGACGAACGCCTCGCGGAGGAACGGCAGGCCGGCGCCCGCCGCCGCCCGCTCGACGGCGGAGGACCCGAGGCCGAGCAGGGGCAGTGCGGGAGCGGTGTCCCGGACGGCGGCGACCACGGCCTCCGCCTGCCGCTCGTCGTGCACGATGCGGTTGTAGAGGGCGCCGTGCGGCTTCACGTAGCGCACCTCCGTGCCCGCGGCCCGCGCGATCGCCTGCAGGGCGCCGAGCTGGTAGACGACGTCGGCGTGCAGCTCGTCGGGGCCGACGGGCAGGTCGCGTCGCCCGAAGCCTGCGAGGTCGCGGTACGCGACGTGGGCGCCGATCGCCACACCGCGCTCGGCGGCGGTGCGGCAGGTGGCGAGCATGATCGAGGGGTCGCCGGCGTGGAAGCCGCAGGCGATGTTCGCGCTCGTGACGAGCCGGAGCATCGCGTCGTCGTCGCCGAGCGACCACACGCCGAAGCCCTCGCCGAGGTCGGCGTTCAGGTCGATCGCACTCCGCATCCTCCGAGCCTACGGGCGGCGTCCAGCCGGGGCTCGCTAGCGTGGGCAGACGCGCTCGCGTTCCCACCCCCTCCGGACCACCGCTCGAGCGCGCCCCCACGAAGGAGAAAACATGCTGACCGTCAACGCCTACGCCGCCCCCTCCGCCACCGAGCCGCTCGTCCCCACCACGATCGAGCGCCGCGACGTCGGAGCGCACGACGTGCTCATCGAGATCGCCTACGCGGGCATCTGCCACTCCGACATCCACACCGTCCGCGGCGAGTGGGGCCCCGTCCAGTACCCGCTCACCGTCGGCCACGAGATCGTCGGAGTCGTCGCCGAGGTCGGCTCCGAGGTGTCCAAGCACAAGGTCGGCGACCGCGTCGGCGTCGGCTGCATGGTCAACTCCTGCCGCGAGTGCGAGAACTGCCTCGCCGGCGAGGAGCAGTACTGCCTGAAGGGCAACACCGGCACCTACGCCTCCGTCGACCGCGACGGCACCGTCACCCAGGGCGGCTACTCCACCCACGTCGTCGTCGTCGAGGACTTCGTGCTCCGCGTCCCGGAGTCGATCCCCTACGAGGCCGCCGCGCCGCTGCTCTGCGCCGGCATCACCACCTACTCGCCGCTCTCGCACTGGGAGGCGGGCCCCGGCAAGCGGGTCGCCGTCGTCGGTCTCGGCGGACTCGGCCACATGGCCGTCAAGTTCGCGCACGCGATGGGCGCCGAGGTCACCGTGCTGTCGCAGACGCTGAGCAAGAAGGAGGACGGCCTCCGTCTGGGCGCCGATCACTACTACGCGACGAAGGACGAGGAGACGTTCTCGACGCTCAAGAACTCCTTCGACATCATCATCAACACGGTCAGCGCGCCGCTCGACCTGGACGCCTACCTCGGCCTCCTGCGCCGCAACGGCACGATGGTCAACGTCGGCGCTCCGGCCGAGGCGCTGCCGCTGCACGTCTTCACCCTGTTCGCCGCGCGCCGCTCCTTCGCGGGCTCCGGCATCGGCGGCATCCGCGAGACCCAGGAGATGCTCGACTTCTGCGCCGAGAAGGGCATCGCGAGCGAGGTCGAGGTCGTCTCGGCGTCGCAGATCAACGAGGCCTACGAGCGCGTGCTCGCCTCGGACGTGCGCTACCGCTTCGTCATCGACATCGCGACGCTCACGAAGTAGCGGTTCCACCGGCCGCGGGGTCGGCTACGGTCGTTCGCATGAGCGAGCGCAGCCACCCCGCGGTCGACCGCGTCCTGGCCGATCTCGAGGTCCACGGGGTGCGGCCGCCGGTCCGCTGGCTCGATGAGGCGGCGTCGACGGCGGCGCTCGCCGCTGCGGCCCTCGGCATCGAGGTCGGCCAGATCGCGAACTCGCTGATCTTCCTCCTCGACGGGACGCCGCTGCTGGTCCTCACCAGCGGTGGGCACCGCGTCGACACCGACTGGCTGGGCGACGAGCTCGGTGGGGAGATCACCCGTGCCTCGGCGTCGGTCGTCAAGGCCGCGACGGGCCAGACCATCGGAGGCGTCGCGCCGGTCGGTCACCCGACCCCGCTGCTCACCGTGGTCGACACCGCCCTGGCCGAGTACGACACCGTCTGGGCGGCCGCCGGCCACGCCCACACCGTCTACCCGACCAGCGCCGCGGAGCTCGTCCGCGTCACCGGAGGCGGCCTTCGCCCGGTCGTCCCGCCGGCGTGACCCGTTCTGCTGCTCGGTCGGCGAAGCCTGCTGATCGAGCAGCCCGCTCCGCGGGCGTATCGGTCGGCGAAGCCGCCTTGCGTCTCGGTGGTGAGGGGAAGGACGCGCCGCGCCCCTTTTCATGCTGGTCGAGTAGCCCCGCAGGGGCGTATCGAGACCCACCGCCCTCGACAGGGCGGGTCTGCAGACTCGCGTTCTGACGGTGGTGGATCACGAGACGCCCACTCCGCGGGCTACTCGATCAGCATGGTCCGCCCATGCCTACCAGGTGATCTTTCTAGGAGGTCCGAGGGTCAGCGGACGCGGCCTGCGCCGTCGGCCGCGGTCACGAGGAACAGCTCGGGGGTGCGGAAGCCCTTGTCGGCGAAGGCGGCGAGGACCGCCGCGCGGACCTCCTCCTCCTTCTCGACGGGGGTGAGTGCGATGGCGGAGCCGCCGAAGCCGCCGCCCGTCATCCGCGCACCGATCGCGCCGGCGCCGCGGGAGGCCTCGACCGCGGTGTCGAGCTCGGGGATCGAGATCTCGAAGTCGTCGCGGAGCGAGACGTGGCCGGCGTCGAGGAGCTCGCCGATCGCGCGCGGTCCCTGCTCGCGGAGGGTGCGGACGGTCGTGAGGACGCGGGCGTCCTCGGTCACCACATGCTTCACGCGGCGGTAGGTCACGTCGTCGAGGAGCTCCTCGGCGCGGGGCAGGTCCTCCACCGACAGCTCGCGCAGCGACTCCACTCCGAGCGTCGACGCCCCGAGCTCGCAGGAGGCGCGGCGCTCGGCGTAGCCGCCGGTGGCGTGCGCGTGCTCGACCCGGGTGTCGATGACGAGAAGCACCAGCCCGGCCTCCTCGAAGCCGAGCGGCACGACCTCGGTGTCCAGGCTCCGGCAGTCGAGGAAGACGGCCGCGTCGCGCTCGCCGAACAGCGAGGCGGACTCGTCCATGATCCCGGTCGGCGCGCCGACGGCGACGTTCTCGGCGCGACGGCCCACGCGGGCGAGCGTCGCGCGGTCGAGCCCGAGCTCCCAGAGCTCGTTCAGCGCCACGGCCATCGCGCACATCAGCGCGGCCGAGCTGGAGAGCCCCGCGCCGACCGGCACGTCGGAGTCGACGAAGGCGTCGAAGCCCGAGCGCGCGCCGAGGTCGACGCCGTACTCGCTGAGCGCCCAGACGACGCCGAGCGGGTAGGCCGACCAGCCGTCGAGCGCGTCCGGCCCGAGGTCGTCCAGCGAGATCTCGACGTGCTCGGGGGAGAAGGCGCTCGAGATCCGGACGACCCGGTCCTCCCTCGGCGCGACGGCCATCGCGGTGGCGCGGTCGATGGCGAACGGGAAGACGAAGCCGTCGTTGTAGTCGGTGTGCTCGCCGATCAGGTTGACGCGGCCGGGTCCGGCCCAGACGCCGACGGCCGGGTGGCCGTAGGCGCGCTCGAAGTCCTGCGCGGCGCGCTCGGCGACGGCGTCGAGGGAGGCGGAGGTGGTCATCGGTTCTCCTCGGGGGTGGTGTCGGCGGCGGGGAGCGACGCGTCGGGGTTCGCGGCCGTCTCGGCGGCCAGGGTGGCGGCGTCGGCGCGCTCGATCGCCTCGCGCAGGGCGGCGGCGCTCGTCTCGGGGGCGATGTCGCCGATCCAGGCGCCCATCGCCGCCTCGCTGCCCGCGAGGTACTTGAGCTTGGTGGCGGCGCGGCGCGGCGACGTGATCTGCAGCATGAGCCGCACCTCGTCGCGCCGCTCGTGCACCGGCGCCTGATGCCAGGCGGAGATGTAGGGGGTGGGCGAGTCGTAGAGCGCATCGATCCCGCGCAGGAGCCGCTGGTAGACCACGGCGAGCTCGTCGCGCTCCTCGGGCGTCGTCTCGCTGATGTCGGCGACGTGGCGGTGCGGCAGCACGTGCACCTCGATGGGCCAGCGCGCGGCGAAGGGCACGAAGGCCGTCCAGTGCTCGCCGCGGACGAGCACGCGCTCGCCGGCCTGCTCGAAGGCGAGGATGTCGGCGAACATCCCGGGACCGTAGGCGTCGAGCGACGCGAGCAGCCGCGTCGTCCGCGGGGTGACGTACGGGTAGGAGTAGATCTGGCCGTGCGGGTGGTGCAGGGTGACGCCGATCGCCTCTCCGCGGTTCTCGAACGGGAAGACCTGCTGCACCCCGGGCAGGGCCGACAGCGCGGCGACGCGGTCGGCCCACGCCTCGACGACGGTGCGGGCCCGCGAGGCGGAGAGCGTCGCGAACGAGCCCTCGTGCTCGGGGCTGAAGCAGACGACCTCGCAGCGGCCGACGCTCGTCAGGGTCCGGCCGAGGCCGAGCGTCCGGAGGTCCTCGAGGGACGCGGGCGCGTCCTCGTCCTCGAGCAGCGGTCCGAAGGACGGCGAGCGGTTCTCGAAGACGGCGACGTCGTACACGCTCGGCACCTCCGACGGGTTCGTCGGCGAGGCGGGGGCGAGCGGGTCGAGCTCGGCCGGCGGCAGGAAGACGCGGTTCTGCCGGGAGGCGGCGATCGACACCCACTCCCCGGTGAGGACGTCCTGGCGCATGCGCGCGGTCGCGGGGCGGGGATCGAGATCGCGGGCATCCGCCGAGCGCTCGGGAGGGAGGGACGTGTCCGCGTCATCGAAGTAGATGAGGTCACGGCCGTCGGCGAGGACGTGCGGGCGCTTGACGACGCCGGCGGAGAGGGGGATCGCTTCGTTCATGGCACCGCCCACGATAGACCGCGACCTTCGGAAAGGAAAGCGTGGTTTCTCTTTGACAAGTCGATGGCGCGAAGGACACGATGGAGCGATGAGGACGGACGGGGAGCAGGAGAGCCGCTCGGCGCTCGAGCGCCGCTTCGAGATGCGGCTGCTCGCCGAGAAGCAGGGCTTCGTCTCCGTCGCGGACCTCTCCGACCGCCTGGGCGTCTCCGTCGTCACCGTCCGCTCCGACCTCGATCGGCTCGCCGGCGAGGGGACCGTCCAGCGCGTCCGCGGGGGAGCCGTGCCGACCGGCGAGCGCTCGGGGGAGCGCTCGTTCGAGGAGGGCCTCGCCTCCGCCTCCGACGAGAAGGCCGCGATCGGCCGCGAGGCCGCCGCCTCGGTCGCCTCCGGCGAGAGCGTGATCCTCGACGTCGGCACCACGACGCTCGCGATCGCCCACGCACTCGTGGCGCGGGACGACCTCCGCGACGTCACCGTCGTCACCAACGGCCTCAGCATCGCCCTCGCGCTCGAGCCCGCCATCCCGCGCTTCACCGTCGTCGTCACCGGCGGCACCCTGCGCCCGCTGCAGCACTCCCTCGTCGAGCCGCTCGCCTCCGAGGTGCTCGAGCGGATCCGCGCCGACGTCGTCTTCGTCGGCTGCACGGGCGTCCATCCCGAGGCGGGTGTGACCAACGTGAACCTGCCCGAGGCCACGCTCAAGCGCCGCATGCTGCACGCGGCCACCCGCCGCGTCGTGGTCGCCGACTCGAGCAAGCTCGGCGTCGTCGACCTCGGCCGGGTCGCCGGCACCGAGGAGTTCGACCGCCTGCTCACCGGTGCGGCCGCGGGCGACGCCGTCATGGGGCGGCTCGAGGCGGCGCGCCTCGCCGTCACCCGCTGCGGCACGCTCCGGCCCGGTCCGCAGGCCGACGGCGGTGCCGGTCCGTAGGATTCAGGGATGGCCGACTTCACTCCCGCCCCCGCAACCGGGCGCCAGTTCGCCCTCGACCTCACCGCCGAGGGACGCACCCTGCACGCCGTCGTCACGGAGGTGGCCGCAGGGCTGCGCCACCTCTCCGTCGACGGCGTCGAGATCACCGCCGGATACCCCGAGACCGTCGTCCCGCCGTTCGGCTCGGGCATCGTCCTGATGCCCTGGCCCAACCGCGTGAAGGACGGCCGCTGGCACCACGCCGGGCGCACCCAGCAGCTCGACATCACCGAGCCCAAGTACCACAACGCGATCCACGGCCTGCTGCGCAGCGCCTCCTACCGCGTCGTCGAGCAGGGCCCGTCGTTCGTCGAGCTCGCCGCGCCCGTCGTCCCGCAGGCGGGCTACCCGTTCCACCTCGAGACCACGGTCCGCTACGAGCTGCAGGCCGACGGCCTGAAGGTCGTGCACCGCGTCGTCAACGTCGGCGCCGATGAGGCGCCGGTCGCGATCGGCACGCACCCGTTCCTCGCGATCGGCGACGTCCCGACCGACGAGCTCGAGATCACGGTCGACGCGGCGGTGCACATCGAGGTCGACGAGCGGCTCAACCCCACGGGTCAGAGCCCGGTCGACGGCACCGAGTGGGACCTCCGCCGCGGACGCCGGATCGGCGAGCTCGAGCTCGACGACGCCTGGGCCGACGTCACGATCGTCGACGGCGAGAGCGTCCACGGCCTCCGCGCCGACGACGGTCGCCGCGTGCTGCTCTGGGCCGACGCCTCGCACAACTTCATCCAGGTCTTCATCACCCGGATCTTCCCCGAAGGCGACGACGTCAAGACCGCCATCGCGGTCGAGCCGATGACCGCGCCCGCCGAGGCGCTCAACTCCGGTCAGGGCCTGCGCTGGCTCGAGCCGGGCGAGGAGTGGAGCGTCGCCTGGGGCATCCGCCACGAGGGCTTCCCCGCCTCGTCATGACGACGAGCAGCACGAGCGCCGTCAGCACCTCCGCCGGCGGCACCTCCGCCGGGCGCGACGACGAGGCCAAGCGCGCCGCCCTCGTCGCGATGAAGCGGCTCGCCACCGGGCTGCTGGTGCTGATGGCGATCGTGTTCGCCGTGTCCTTCGCCCTCCAGGACCGCTACCCCTGGCTCCAGTGGGTGCGCGCGGCGAGCGAGGGCGGCATGGTCGGCGCGCTCGCGGACTGGTTCGCGGTGACGGCGCTCTTCCGGCGGCCGCTCGGGCTGCCGATCCCGCACACGGCGATCATCCCGACCAAGAAGGACGAGATCGGCGCGAGCCTCGCGCAGTTCGTCGAGGAGAACTTCCTCCGCGGCGCGATCGTCCGCGAGAAGCTCGATTCCTTCGGCATCGCCCGCCGTGCCGGGCTCTGGCTCGCCGAGCCCGAGAACGCGCACCGCGTGGGCGGCGAGAGCGCGGCGGCGGTCCGCTCCACGATCGCGCTGCTCGACGACTCCGACGTGCAGCGCGTGATCGAGGCGCTCGCCCGGCGCCACCTGCTCGACCCGCAGTGGGGCCCGCCGCTGGGCTCGCTCGTCGGCAGCGTCGTCGAGGCGGGGCACCACCGCCGACTCGTGGACACGCTGGTCGAGCAGGCCGAGGCCTGGCTGATCGCGAACCCCGAGAGCTTCACGAGGATGGTCAGCGGCCGGCTCCCCAGCTGGCTGCCCTCCGCGGTCAGTCGCGCGGTCGACGAGCGGCTCTACCGCGAGGCGCTCGTCCTCGTCGAGACGATCCGCGACGACCAGGGTCACCCCTTCCGGATCGCGGTGGACGGCTACCTCGCGACGCTCGCGAAGGACCTCGGCAGCGACCCCGACCTGATCATGCGCGTCGAGGAGATCAAGAACCGCGCCTTCGACAGCCCCCGGGTGCGCGAGCTGGCCGGGGACGCCTGGGAGTCGACGAAGTCGTCGCTCCTCGGCGCGATGGACGACCCGGAGAGCCCGCTGCGCGCGAGCATCGAGTCGATCGTCGTCGACCTCGGCCGCCGGCTCTCGACCGATCAGGCGCTCGCCTCGACCGTCGACACCTGGATCGGCACCGTCGCGGCGAACCTCGTCGACCGCTACCGGGGCGACATCGCCAGCATCATCGGCGAGACGATCGGCCGCTGGGACCCGCAGGAGACCTCCGAGAAGCTCGAGCTCCAGGTCGGCAAGGACCTGCAGTTCATCCGGATCAACGGCACCGTCGTCGGCTCGCTGGCCGGCCTGGTGATCTTCACCGTCGCGCACGCGCTGCTCGGCTCCTGACTCGGGACGCCCGCCGCATCCTGTGCGCGATCGGAACGGGTCGCTCCGGCCCGCTCCGCAAGCCCTCGCCGGTGTCGGTGGTCGGGCGTACGGTCGCAGCATGAGCGACGACATCCCCAACACCACCGATCCCGACGTCAAGACCGAGGGCGACGTCCTCGGCGCCCGTGCCGATGACGGCAGCGACACCAGCGCCAGCAAGGACCCGTCCGACTGGGTCACCGGCGACGAGCCGATGACCGGCCCGCAGCGCAGCTACCTCGACACCCTCGCCCGCGAGGCGGGCGAGACCCTCCCCGCCGACATCACGAAGGCGGAGGCGTCCGAGCACATCGATCGCCTGCAGTCCGCGACCGGCCGCGGCGACGGCAGCAAGTAGCCTCCCGCCCCACCCGCACCCGGGCGCACGGCGGCTGAGCATTGCTGCCGTCGTGCGCCCCCGTGTCGGGGCCGTCAGGATGCATCGACCCTCTCTAGGGTCACGGGCATGGCGATGTCCCGGACCACGCAGACGGCTCTCGATCTCATCGACGCGGTACGGATCCCGGAGGGGATCGACCCGCGTCTCGCCCGCCAGGTCTCGCTCTCGCTGAGACTCCTCCTCGAATCCGACAGCTTCGGTCCGAGCGACCGGACGCTGCGCCGCCGCTCCCGCAGGCTGCGCGCCGGTCGCCTGGTCTGACGGCCCTGGCAGGAGTGCCTGCGTGACCTCGCAGGGGGCAGACAGCGCGCGTGCAGCGGTCTAGAGTTCGGGTCATCCGGTCCGCCGGACGCCCGCGGGGCCGAGCACGGGGACGACGTCGTCCCACGAGCCGGGCCCGCCGTCCGCTCGCACGACGAGCGACCGCTCCCTGCCGACGCTCAGCGCCGACGCCGTCTCGATGAGGAGACCGTCATGCCGTCCTTCCGCTCCACCCTGCTCGCCCTCGCCGCCTCCGTCGCCCTCGTGGGCGCCACCGCCACCCCCGCCCTCGCCGATCACAACGCCGGGGCGAACCTCGACGGCTACGCCTCGACCGACATCTCGTCGAACGGCTCCTGCTACTACGGCGCCCTCCTCACGGGCTCGCCCGACATCAGCCTCTCGACGACCAGCTACCGCTTCGTCCGCACCGGCGCCTCGCTGACGCTGGTCTGCTCCTACACGAGGATCCCGTCGTTCATCCCCGGCACCGAGCAGGGCGACGGCGGGGACTGGTACGCCCCGAAGAAGCCGACCCGCTACGTGGCCCAGGACGCCTGTCTGCCGCCGGGCGTCGACTCGGCCGGAGAGGAGTACCTCGACGATCCCGGTCGCGCGGTCGACAAGGTCGACGCGAAGACGCTGTTCTACCGCTCGACCATGACGATGGTCTGCTTCTGGGCCGACGACCCCACGCGCTGACCCGCAGGGGCGGCCGGCGGTGTCCCCTTCCGTCGGTCGCCCCGCCCCCGCGGCCTGAGGAGCCGCCTGCGGCGGCGCCCGACGAGCCGTCGGCCGCCCGGCCCATGCTCCCTGCATGCTGGTCGAGTAGCCGCCTCCGGCGGCGTATCGAGACCCACCCACCGCCCTCCGAGCAGCTGCATCCGCCGCCCTCTGCATGCTGGTCGAGTAGCCGCCCGCGGCGGCGTATCGAGACCCGCCCACCGCCCGAGCAGCACCACCCGACGCACCCACCACCCCGCCCCGACAGGACACCCCCGATGACCCACCGCCTCCAGCCCCACCAGAGCACGACCGTCCGCCTGGTCCGCTGGTTCCGCACCGTGGACGGCTGGCAGTCCGAGATCGTCCGCGGCCGCCTCCTCGAGCACCACGACGGCGTCTGGCGCCTGCTCTCGATCGAGGACGGCGAGGAGCGCGAGTACCCCGACGCCGCCTGGTCCCTCTGCCACGAGTGATCGCGGCCGTCGGCGGGAAGGGCGTCGAGCGCTGCTGCTCCGCCACGTCCACCGACGCACGTTCGCAGCGGTCGTGCTCGGGAGACGGCGGGAGGAGTGGGCCCCGTCGGGCTCGAACCGACGACCCGCGGATTAAAAGTCCGCTGCTCTGCCAACTGAGCTAGAGGCCCGCGGCATCCAGGGTAGCGCCCCCGCGCGCCCGGACCGGTGTCGGGCATACCTGCCCAGGCGCAGGCGTTACCCTCCTCGAACCCCCACGAAGCAGGATGCGTCCGCGCGTCCGCCCGACCGCGGAAGGCGGCCCCATGACAGACGGCTTCCACAAGCCGACCAAGTTCCCCTCCCGCGTCTTCGAGGCGTTCCAGGGCGGGGAGGACCCGGCGCAGATCAGCCGGGTCGCCCACGAGACGGCGATCGCACTGCTCAGCCGGGTGCGCGAGGACCCGGATCCGGTGGTCATCGACCGCCTGGTCGAGTACACCGACCACAACGGCATCGACGCGCTCGCCGAGCTGTGGGCCCGCTCCAGCCCGTCCAGCCTCCCCGGCGCCCTCTGGCGCATCTACCTGCTGCGGCTCGTGATCCGGCAGGACCCGGAGAGCACGAGCTTCCTCTACCAGCGCGGCGTCGAGCTCTCGGCGACCATCGACCCGGTCGTCGCCGGCGCGGTCACGCCGACCGGCCCGGCCGAGATCACCGAGCTGGCCGACCGCATCCTCCGCGGAGTGTTCGACGGCGACTTCGCCGTCGCCCTCGACCGCGCCGCGGCCTTCTGCCGGGTGAGCGCCTCCGGTGCCGCCTCGGTGGCCGACGACGTCGAGCTGATCGACGGACCGCGGGCGAGCCAGCTGACCACCCGCGCCCTCCGCCTCTCGACCACCGCGGCCGAGCTGGTGAGCTGCGCACGCCTCTGGCGCAGCGACTCGCTCGAGTAGGAGCGGACTCCGCTACCCGATCGCGGCGCCCTGTGGCACCCCGCGTTCTCGCTCCGCGAACGCCCCTCGCGGGCCTGCGGGGGACAGCCGGTACACTGGTCGCAGCCGGATCGCAGTAACCCCGGGCTCCACTTATAGCCGCTTCGAGCGGCCTCGCGCCGAGAGGCGTTTCTGCGATCCGGCCCCTTCTCCTCTCGACAGCATCCCCAGCGGATCCCGGCGGCGAGCGAGGGCCCAGTGGCGGGCGGTCCGAGGCGCGAGTCCTCCCCTCCCGGCAGAGTCCCCGACAGACAGGCGACATCCGGAATGAAGAACCGCAGGGCACTCCGGATCGGCGCGCGGTGGTGGGCCGGGATCGCCCTCCTGGTGATCGCCGTCCTCCTCTTCCTCTCCGCCCCCGGCGTCGACGACGAGATCGGCGCCCTCCTCGGCAACGGCGTCGTCTTCTCGCAGGGTGCCCTGATGCGCACGCTCGCCGTGCTCGACACGGCCGCCGCGCTCTGGGTGCTGGTCCGTCCGCGCAGCTCCGCCGGTCTGACCGCGGCCCTCGCGGCCGTGATCGGACTCTGGCTCGCCCCGCGGATGGGCGCCGCGGCGCTGGTCGACCTGGGCGGCTTCGCTCTCGACGTCCGCTTCGTCGTCCTCCCCCTCGAAGTGTCGGTCGTGATCGCGGGACTCGCCGTGACAGCCTTCTGGATGACCCGGAATCTGAAGTCCCGGGCACGAGCAGGGCAGGGCGCATGAGCGACGACACCACCGCCGAGGGCACCGCCCCCGACCTCGGCGCTCTCCTCGAGCGGATCGCCGCGGGGGAGCAGGCCGCGTTCTCGCAGCTCTACGACCTCGTCGCCTCGCGAGTCCTCGGACTGATCACGCGGGTCCTGGTCGACCGCGCCCAGTCGGAGGAGGTGGCCCAGGAGGTCTTCCTCGAGATCTGGCAAACCGCTGGACGCTTCGCTCCGAATAAGGGAAGTGCGACGACCTGGATCCTCACGATGGCACACCGCAGGGCCATCGATCGGGTTCGCGCGGCCCAAGCGGGCCGTGATCGGGACGTCCGCATAGGAATCCGCGACCTCGGTCGCGACTACGACCAGGTCGCCGAGCAGGCGGAGGTGTCCCTCGAGCACGAGAAGGTCACCGCCGCCCTGGAGCGGCTGACCGAGCTCCAGCGGCAAGCGCTGCAGCTCGCGTATTACGGCGGCTACTCGCACAGCGAGATCGCCGGGATCCTGAACTGCCCCGTCGGTACCATAAAAACGCGCCTGCGCGACGGGATGATACGACTGAGAGAAGAGATGGGGGTGGCCCTGTGAACGACGTGCAACTCCCCGAAGATCCGCGCGAACTCGCAGCAGGACACGCACTCGGCATCCTCACCCCGGACGAGACCGCCCGGTACGAGAGATTCCTGGACGAGAATCCGGAGGCGCGCGGCGAGGCCGACGCGTTCTCGACCGTGGCCGACGCGCTCGCCGCCGACGCTCCGGCGGTCGCACCGTCGCCGGCCTTCAAGGCCGATCTGATGGCGCTGATCGCGACCACGCCCCAGCTGCCCCGTGACGACACCGCCGATGCTCCGGCCGAGGACCTCGGCGACCGGCGCGAAGCGGTCCCGACCCTGCACGCCGTCGAGCCTTCCGCAGCCGCCGTGAGCGGGCCGTCGGCCGTTGCGCCGTCCGCGACCTCCGGCCGCCACGGCGCCGAGGCCCGCGCCCGCGGACGCTGGTTCACCCGCCCCGCCGTCTACCTCTCCGCCGCCGCTGCCGCGGCCGTCATCGTGGTCGGGGGAGTGGCGCTCCCGCCGCTGCTCACGCCCGATGCCGGGCAGAGCCAGCAGCTGAGCGCCCTCGAGCAGATCCGCAGCGCCCCCGACGTGCAGGAGACGGCCGGAGCCGTCGCGACCGGCGAGACCGCGACCCTGGTCTGGTCGGCCTCGCTCGGCCGCTCGGCGCTCGTCGTCGACGACCTCGCGCCCCTGCCCGACGACAAGACCTACGAGCTCTGGTACATCGGCTCCTCCGGTCCGGTCTCGGCCGGGACGTTCGACGGGGGCGACGGCCGCACGGTCGCACCGCTCGAGGGCACGCTCGCCGAGGGCGCCGTCGTCGCGGTGACCGTCGAGGACGCGGGCGGCTCCGAGGCGCCGACCACGGACCCGATCCTGGCCATCGCGACCGCCTGACACCGCCACAGCACCCGGTACCGACCACAGCACCCAGTACAGAAGAGCCGCACTCCCCGAGGGGGTGCGGCTCTTCTGCGCTCCCCACCGGGGGCCGCCGGCTGCAGACGGCTCTCACGGGCTCCCGGACAGCAGAAGAGCCGCACCCCCGGAGGAGTGCGGCTCTCGTGCATGCGGTCGGAGGCTCAGCCGAAGCGGCCCGAGACGTAGTCCTCGGTCGCCTGGACGGACGGCCGCGAGAAGATCGTGGCGGTGTCGTCGTACTCGATGAGCTTGCCGGGCTTGCCGGTGCCCGCGATGTTGAAGAACGCGGTGCGGTCCGAGACGCGCGAGGCCTGCTGCATGTTGTGGGTCACGATGACGATCGTGTAGTCGTTCTTGAGCTCCTCGATCAGGTCCTCGATCGCGAGGGTCGAGATCGGGTCGAGGGCCGAGCACGGCTCGTCCATCAGCAGCACGTCCGGGGAGACGGCGATGGCGCGGGCGATGCAGAGCCGCTGCTGCTGACCGCCGGAGAGGCCGGAGCCGGGCTTCTCGAGCCGGTCCTTGACCTCGTTCCAGAGGTTCGCGCCCTGCAGCGACTTCTCGACGAGGTCGTCCGCGTCGGACTTCGAGATGCGGCGGTTGTTGAGCTTCACGCCGGCCAGCACGTTGTCGCGGATGGACATCGTCGGGAACGGGTTGGGGCGCTGGAAGACCATGCCCACCTGGCGGCGCACGAGCACCGGGTCGACGCCCGGGCCGTAGAGGTTGTTGCCGTCGATCAGCACCTCGCCGTCGACGTAGGCGCCGGGGATGACCTCGTGCATGCGGTTGAGCGTGCGGAGGAAGGTCGACTTGCCGCAGCCGGAGGGGCCGATGAACGCCGTGACGGTGCGGGGCTCGATGGTGAGACCGACTCCCTCGACCGCGAGGAACTTGCTGTAGTAGACGTTGAGGTCGTTGACTTCGATGCGCTTGGACAACGGAGATCCTTAGGGTTAGCGGCCGAGCTTGGGGGCGAAGATGCGCGCGACCAGGCGAGCGAGCAGGTTGAGCAGCATGACGATCAGGATGAGGACCAGCGCGCCGGTCCAGGCCCGATCGATGTAGGCGGCGGCGTCGGCCCCCTGGTCGGCGTACTGGCGGAACACGTAGACCGGGAGGGTCATCATCCGGTCGTCGAACGGGTTGTAGTTCATCGACTGGGTGAACCCGGCGACGATGAGCAGCGGGGCGGTCTCGCCGATGACGCGGGCGATCGAGAGCATGACGCCCGTGACGATGCCGGCGATCGAGGTCGGCAGGACGATCTTGACGACGGTCAGCCACTTCGGCACGCCGAGGGCGAAGGACGCCTCGCGCAGCTCGTTCGGGACCAGGCGCAGCATCTCCTCGGTGGAGCGCACGACGACCGGGATCATCAGCACCGACAGTGCGATCGCGCCGCCGAAGCCCATCCGGATGCCGTCGCCGAAGAGGAGCACCAGGAGGGCGTAGGCGAAGAGGCCGGCGACGATCGAGGGGATGCCGGTCATCACGTCGACGAAGAAGGTGATTCCGCGGGCGAGCGCGCCCCGGCCGTACTCGACGAGGTAGATGGCCGTCATCAGGCCGATCGGGATCGAGATGACCGCGGCCAGCGCCGTGATGATCAGCGTGCCCATGATCGCGTGCAGCGCTCCGCCGCCCTCGCCGACGACGTTGCGCATCGAGGAGGTGAAGAAGAGGAGGTCGAAGCGCGCGGCGCCCGCGGTGACCGCCGTGTACATCAGCGAGATCAGCGGGATCAGCGCGACGACGAACGCGGCGGTGACGAGGGTGGTGACGACCCGGTCGGTGGCGCGGCGGGGGCCCTCCACCAGGCGGGCGAGGACGAAGACGGCGACCGTGTAGAGCACGGCGCCGAAGAAGACGGTGCCGACGACGTCGAAGCCCTGGGTGGTGCCGGTGACGGCGAGGAGGGCGTAGACGAGCGCCATCACGGCGATGCTGCCGACCAGGAGGGCGACGGGCGCCCACTTGGGCAGCTGGCCGCTGGTGAGCGTGTTGACCGGCGCAGGGACCGCGTCCTCGACGCGGCGCTGGCGGGGCGGAGTCATCGTGACCATCAGTTCGCTCCCGAGAAGGCCTTGCGGCGGTTGATGATGTAGCGGGCGAGCATGTTGACGAGCAGCGTGATGACGAAGAGCATCAGGCCGGAGGCGACGAGCTCGTTGACCTTCAGGCCGTAGGCCTCGGGGAAGCTCAGCGCGATGTTCGCGGCGACGGTGTTCGAGTTCGTCGACTGCAGCAGCGCGAAGTTCACGACGAAGGACGGCGAGAGCACGATGGCGACCGCCATCGTCTCGCCGAGTGCGCGTCCGAGGCCGAGCATCGACGCGGAGATGATGCCGGGGCGGCCGAAGGGCAGGACCGCCGTGCGGACCATCTCCCAGCGGGTCGCGCCCAGGGCGAGCGCGGCCTCCTCGTGCAGCGTCGGCGTCTGGAGGAACACCTCGCGCGAGATCGCCGTGACGATCGGCAGGATCATGACCGCGAGCACGAGGGCCACGGTGAGGATCGTGCGGCCGGTGCCGGAGACCGGGCCGTTGAAGAGCGGGAACCAGCCGAAGACGTCCGTGAGGAACGCGTAGAACGGCTGGACGAAGGGGGCGAGCACCGTGATGCCCCAGAGGCCGAAGACGACCGACGGCACGGCGGCCAGCAGGTCGATCACGTAGCCGAGGCCCTGCGCGAGCTTGCGCGGGGCGTAGTGCGAGATGAAGAGCGCGATCCCGATCGCGATGGGGACCGCGATCACCATCGCGAGCCCGGCGGCGTAGACGGTGCCGAACACGAGCGGGCCGACGTAGGACCAGAAGCCCGCTCCGCCGGAGATCGTGTCAGGGGACGCCGTGAGAGCCGGGATCGACTGGACGACCAGGAAGAGGGCGACGGCGGCGAGGATGACGAGGATCAGCGCGCCGGAGGCGACTGCCGTTCCGGAGAAGATCCGGTCTGCGGGCCGCTGCTTCGCCTTGATGGCGCCGACGGGCCGCTCTGCGGTGGTCATGTGGGTGTCCCTGCGTTCGGTGTGGGGGAGGGGGCCGAGCCGTGACGCGGCCCCGGACCGGCTGGGGTCCGGGGCCGCGTCATGAGGGGGAGGTTACTTGATCGACTCGATGGCCGTCGCGACCTGGGTCGACAGCTCGGACGAGAGCGGCGCGGCGCCGGCGGAGGTGGCGGCCTCCTGCTGGCCCTCCTCGCTGGTCACGTAGCCGAGGTACGCCTTGACGAGCTCGCCCGTCGCGGCGTCCTGGTACTCCTGGCAGGCGATGAGGTAGCTCACCAGGACGACCGGGTAGACGCCGGCCTCCTCGGAGGCGTAGTCGATCTCGTAGACGATGTCGTTCTCGGGACGGTCGGTCGCCTCGGGGGACGCGTCGACGATCGCGGCAGCGGCCTCGGGCGAGTAGGCGACGAAGTCGTCGCCGACCTTCACCTTGGCGGTGCCCAGGCTGCCGGCGCGCGAGGCGTCGGCGTAGCCGATGGTGTTCTGGCCGTTGGTGACGGTGTCGATGACGCCCGAGGTGCCCTGGGCCGCCTCGCCGCCCTCGTAGGGCCAGACTCCGTCGGGCTCGGCGTCCCACACGGTGGGCGCGGTCGCGTTGAGGTACGCGGCGAAGTTCTCGGTGGTGCCCGAGTCGTCCGAGCGGTGCACGGCGGTGATGTTCGAGGACGGGAGCGTCGCGTCGGGGTTCAGCGCGGCGATCTCGGGGGCGTTCCAGGTGGTGATGGTGCCCTTGAAGATGCCCGCGATGGTGGCGGCGTCGAGGTTGAGCTCGTCGACACCCTCCACGTTGAAGACGATCGCGATCGGCGAGATGTAGGCCGGGACGTCGATGGCGGAGGTACCCTCGACGCACTTGCCGAAGGAGCCGTCGAGCTCCTCGAGCTTCAGCGCGCGGTCGGAGCCGGCGAAGTCGGCGCCGCCGGCGATGAAGGCCTCACGGCCCGCGCCGGAGCCGTCGGGGGAGTAGTTGACGGTGACGCCGGTGTTCGCCTGCTGGAAGGCGGAGACCCAGGCCTCCTGGGCGGAGCCCTGCGAGGAGGCGCCGATGCCGTTGAGGGTGCCCTCGAGGGTGCTGGCGGAGCCGGAGGAGGACGAGTCGCCGGTGGCGGCGGGCCCCTCGTTGGCAGCACAGGAGGTCAGCGTGATGGCTGCGACGGCGGCGATGACGGCCGCCTGGCCGAGACGCGAGAAACGCACAAGTATCCCTTTCGGGTAGGAAAGCAGGGGGGATGGACGGGCTTGGTGCGGCCCGCCAGCGAGAGTACGGAGGGGTCGTGTCCTGGCTCCGTCCGCTCGGTGAACGCGCGGTGAACGACGGGCCGCCCTCAGGCGCCGCTGAGCGCGGAGGAGCAGTATTCGCGCGGCACTCCCGCCGCCCTTTCGGGAGCTACTCGAGCGGTGCGTGCGTCTCGATCGCGACGATCCCGGACCCCGGGTGCTGGACGGAGAGGTGCACGACCGCGAAGCCGCCGGTCGGCAGATCGGAGGCCTCCTCGAGGTACGGGCCGATCGGGGTCGCCGTGGCCAGCGCCAGCTCGCGCAGGATCTCGGGGATCACCGGACCGTGGCTGCAGAGCACGGCGCTCTTGCGTGCGCGGACCCGCTTGCCGACGACGGAGCGGACGTCGGCGGTCCCGTGCTCGTGCGAGTCCTGGCTGAGGTCCTCCGAGAGGCGGACGGGCCGCTTCAGCAGCGTGGAGAGCGGAGCGATCGTGGCCCGGCAGCGCTTCGCCGTGCTCGTGACGAGCCGACGGGGACGCCAGGCGGCGACGGCGCGGCTCGCGGCGGCCGCCTCCTCCTCGCCGCGGCGGTTGAGGCGCCGGGTGGAGTCGCGACCGTCCCAGGAGGACGCGGGGACCGCCTTCGCGTGCCGGAGCACCACGACAGCGAACGTGTCGTGGGTGCCGCGCGAGACGATCCGCGCGAACTCGTCCACGATCTCGATGTCGTGCGGGTAGGTCAGGTAGCTGCGGGCGCGCTTGATCGTGACCCACTCGAGCGCCTCGACCTCGCGATTCGGCACGAAGTCCGAGGCGAGCACCGCCTTCTCGGTCACCCGTGCCGCCCAGTAGTGCACCGTCTTCGGTCGCCCGTTCGGGAGCGCGTACTGCACGGTGCCGAGCGGCACTCCGAGCGCGACGGCGAACCCGGTCTCCTCGCGGATCTCGCGCACCGCGGTCTCCGGCAGCGACTCGCCCGGATCGACCTTGCCCTTAGGCAGGCTGACGTCCTTGCGGTGCGGCCGGTGGATCACCAGGACGTGCAGTCGCCCCTCGATGATCCGCCAGCACACGGCGCCGGCCGCGTAGACGGTCCCCGTCACGGCGTCAGCGGGTGGAGGCTCGGGAGCCGGTCCGCGTCGCCGTGCGCTTGCGATGCGTGATGTGCGCCATCAGCCGGTTCTGCAGATCGGAGAGGGGGGCGCCGTCCTCGTCGAGGTGGTGCCGCGTCCAGATCCCGTCCGGGCCGAGCCACCAGGAGGCCGTCTTCTCGTCCATCGCGCGGTCGAACATGTCGGCGATCTCGCTGAGGTGCGCCGGCTCGACGATCCGCACCAGCGCCTCGACGCGGCGGTCGAGGTTGCGGTGCATCATGTCGGCGCTGCCGATGAAGACCTCGGGGTCGCCGCCGTTGACGAAGCTGAAGATGCGCGAGTGCTCGAGGTAGCGCCCGAGGATCGAGCGGACGCGGATGGTCTCGGAGAGGCCCTCCTGCCCGGGCTTCAGACCGCAGATGCCGCGGACCCAGACGTCGACGGGCACGCCGGCCTGGCTCGCGCGGTAGAGCGCGTCGATCACCGACTCGTCGACGATCGAGTTCATCTTGATCCGGATGCCCGAGGGGCGGCCGGCGCGAGCGTTCTCGGTCTCGGCCGCGATCCGCTTCAGCAGTCCCTTGCGCAGATGACGCGGCGCGACCAGCAGGCGCTTGAACTTCTTCTCGATCGCGTAGCCGGAGAGCTCGTTGAAGAGGCGGGTGAGGTCCTTGCCGACCTCGGGGTCGGCGGTCAGCAGGCCGAGGTCCTCGTAGATCCGCGAGGTCTTCGGGTTGTAGTTGCCGGTGCCGATGTGGGAGTAGTGCCGCAGCACCCCGCCCTTCTCCTGGCGGATGACCAGCGCGAGCTTGCAGTGGGTCTTCAGCCCGACGAGGCCGTAGACCACGTGGACGCCGGCCTTCTCGAGCTTGCGGGCCCAGGAGATGTTGGCCTTCTCGTCGAAGCGCGCCTTGATCTCGACGAGCGCGAGCACCTGCTTGCCGGACTCCGCGGCGTCGATCAGCGCCTCGACGATGGGGGAGTCGCCCGAGGTCCGGTACAGCGTCTGCTTGATCGCCAGCACGTCGGGGTCGGCCGCGGCCTGCTCGAGGAACGCCTGGACGCTCGTCGCGAAGGACTCGTAGGGGTGGTGCAGCAGCACGTCGCCGCGCGAGACCGCCTTGAAGATGTCCTGGCGCTGGTTCGGCTCGCTCGGCGAGAGCTGCACGGCCGTCGTCGGGACGTGGTTGGGGTACTTCAGGTCCGGCCGGTCGATCTTCTGCAGGCTGAAGAGGCCGCCGAGGTCGAGCGGCGCGGGGAGCTTGTAGACCTCCTGCGTGGTGATGTCGAGCTCGCGGACGAGGAGCCCGAGGGTCTCGTCGTCCATGTCGTCGGTCACCTCGAGGCGGATGGGCGGGCCGAACCGGCGGCGGAGGAGCTCCTTCTCGAGCGCCTTGATCAGGTTCTCGGTCTCGTCCTCGTCGACCTCGACGTCCTCGTTGCGGGTGACCCGGAAGACGTGGTGGTCGAGGATCTCCATGCCAGGGAAGAGGTCGTCGAGCTGGTTCGCGATCAGGTCCTCGAGCGAGATGAAGCGCATCGGCTCACCGGGAGCGGCGACGCCGGCGATCCGCACGAAGCGCGGCAGCATCTGCGGCACCTTGAGGCGGGCGAACTCGGTCTTCTGGGTCTTCGGGTTGCGCACGCGCACCGAGAGGTTGAGCGAGAGCCCCGAGATGTAGGGGAACGGGTGCGCCGGGTCGACGGCCAGCGGCATCAGCACGGGGAAGACCTGCGCCGAGAAGTAGTCGTCGAGCACCTCGCGCTCGGCGTCGCTGAGCTCGCTCCAGCGGACGATGTCGATCCCCGCGTCGCGGAGGGCCGGCTCGACGAGCTCCTTGAAGGCGCGCGAGTGCCGCTGCTGCAGCAGGTGCGCCTTCTCGGAGATGTCGGTCAGCACGTCGACCGGCACCCGCCCGATGTTGGTGGGCAGCGCGAGACCGGTGAGGATGCGGCGCTTCAGCCCCGCGACGCGGACCATGAAGAACTCGTCGAGGTTGGACGAGAAGATCGCGAGGAAGTTGGCCCGCTCGAGCGCGGGGACCAGCGGGTCCTCGGCCAGCTCGAGCACGCGCTGGTTGAACGCCAGCCAGCTCAGCTCGCGGTCGAGGTAGCGGTCGTCCGGGAGCAGGGGGTCGGAGTGACCCTCCTCCTCCTCGTCGAAGTCGTCGTCGAGCTCGTCGCTCAGGCCGTCTTCGAGAATCAGGTTGTCGCCGTCCATGCGACCATCCTGGCACCGCCTCGGACGCGCCCGCGCCGCCCGTGGTGAATGCCGGGTGAACCCGCCCTGGGGAGGAGCCTCGGAGCCGCTGCGCCGCTCAGCGCACCGCGGGGCGGCGGTGCAGGTACTGCACGTCGACGGCGGCGTCGGTGAAGCCGAGCGAGCGGTACAGCGCCACGGCGGAGCGGTTCTCCGCCTCGACGTAGAGGTCCGCGACGGCGCAGCCGCGCTCGAGCATCCGGGCGAGTCCCGCCCCGAGGAGCGTCCGGCCGAGTCCGCGACCCGCGGTCTCGGGGGCCACGCCGAGGACGTAGATCTCGCCCGTCGTCGACTCCGGCTCGATCTTCAGCCAGTCGTAGCCGACGAGCACGCCGTCGGCGTCGCGGAGCAGGAGGAAGTCCCCGTCGTCGTACCAGGATTCGGCCCGGCGCGCGGCCAGGTCGCCCTCGGTGATCCGGCCCTGCTCCGGGTGCGCGGCGAAGACCCGGGCGTTGAGGGCGACCCACTCAGCCGGGTCGAGGTCGCGGCCGTCGGAGAGCGCGAAGCCCTCGGGGACGCTCACCTCCGGGGCGACGAGCGGATCGAGCGCGAGGTGCAGCAGCGTCCGCACCGGCGCGAAGTCGTGCGAGGCGGCGAGGGCCCTGGCCGCCGGGTGATCGCCGTGCGCCCAGGCCAGGAGCCCGGTGCGCCCGCTCGCGAGCACCTGGTCGAGGACGGCGCGGCCGAAGCCGACGCCGCGCCACTCCGGGTCCACCACGAACTCCAGCTCGCCCTGGCCGAGCACGGCGGCCGCCACCACGACGTCGGCGCGCAGGCCGACGAGGAGTGTGCGCGATCCGGCCCGCGCGTCGATCAGGGTCTGATCGCTGAACGGGGGCCGGCCGTCGAACCAGGCGGCCCGGCCGATCAGGTGCTCGAGCCCCGCGGCGACGGCGGGATCGGCCAGGTTCTCAACCGAGAGATTGAGCGACTCGTTCATTGTCCTCTTCGTACACGTTGAAGCGGTATCCGACGTTGCGGACCGTCCCGATGAGCGATTCCAGATCGCCGAGCTTGGCGCGCAGGCGCCGCACGTGCACGTCGACCGTGCGGGTGCCGCCGAAGTAGTCGTAGCCCCAGACCTCGCTGAGCAGCTGCTCGCGGGTGAAGACGCGCGACGGGTGCGTCGCGAAGAACCGCAGGAGCTCGAACTCCTTGAAGGTGAGGTCGAGGGGGCGCCCGTGCACCTTCGCGGAGTAGCTGGCCTCGTCGATCACGACGCCGGACGCCTGGATCCGCGAGGTCGACTGCTCCTGAGCGAGCCGGCCGATGACCAGCCGGATGCGGGCGTCGACCTCGGCGGGGCCGGCCGAGTCGAGGATGACGTCGTTGACGCCCCAGTCCGCGGAGACCGCGGTGAGACCGCCCTCGGTGAGGATGAGGATGAGCGGGACGTTGATCCCGGTGGTGGTCAGGATCTTGCAGAGCGACTTCGCGCTGGCCAGGTCCTGCCGGGCGTCGACGAAGAT
Source organism: Rathayibacter sp. PhB152 (assembly GCF_003751395.1). NCBI lineage: Bacteria > Bacillati > Actinomycetota > Actinomycetes > Micrococcales > Microbacteriaceae > Rathayibacter > Rathayibacter sp. PhB152. Next base: position 65,210 of record NZ_RJUT01000007.1, read on the forward strand.
GAGGTCGCAGCTCGGGGCGTTCACGAGGTGCGCCGGCTCCGCCGGGATCTGCCGGGTCTTGTGGCTGAGCAGGCCCAGTGCGGGGAGGACCTCCGAGCCACCGGCTGAGGTCAGTATCAACAACTGCGCCACGGATCCTCCAGGATTGGTCTCCGGCAATACTAGCGGCGGGTCGGAGAGGCCGATTCCCTGGGGCACAATTGAGGGATGGGCAGGGATCGCGCGGGAGTGGCAGCGGTCTGGGTGCTCGCGCTCCTCGGCTCCGTCGTCACCCTGGTGATCGCCCCGGCCGGCTCGCAGCAGCTCTGGCTGGCGCTGACCTTCGGCGGCTGCGTCCTCGCGACCTTCGCCGTCCAGCTCGCCGTGGCGAAGGCGGACGGCTATCTGGTGCGCACGATGACGAGCGTCGTCGGCGCGATGGTCGTAGTCGCGGTCGCCAGCGGCATCGCCGCCCTCACCTCGCTCTGATCGGGCCTCCTCCACCCCGTCGCGTCGGTGCCGCCGGATAGGATGGAGTCATGCTTCTCGCCCTCGAACTCTTCTATCTCGGACTGCTCGGGCTCGCCTCCCTCGCGATCGCGTGGGTCTCCGGCGTGGTCGTCTACAAGCTCTACCGCGGCCAGCGCTAGCCGCCGCCGGAGCAGGTTTGATCTCCCTCCCCTCGGGCCTCCCTCCCGAACTCGTCCCGCTCTCCTGGCTGCTCGGCGTCTGGGAGGGATCGGGAGTCATCGACTACGCCGTCGGCGACGACTCCGTGCAGGCCGAGTTCGGCCACCGCGTGAGCTTCAGCTACGACGGCCTGCCCTACCTCAACTACAGCTCGTACACCTGGCTGCTCGAGGACGACAGCGAGGTCGGCCACCGGCCGCTCGTGAGCGAGATGGGCTACTGGCGGCTCAGCCGCCCGCTCACCGACGCCGACGCGGGCCCCGCCATGCTGCCGGCCCGCGGTGCGCCCGCGTTCCCCGACGCCGAGTCGGTCGAGACGCTGCGCAACGGGGCCGGCGGCTTCGACATCGAGGTGTCGCTGGTGCACCCCGACGGCGTCAGCGAGCTGTACCTCGGCCAGGTCAAGGGCCCGCGGATCGACCTCGCGACCGACGCCGTCATGCGCACCGCCGCCGCGAAGGACTACGCGGCCGCCACCCGTCTCTACGGCCTCGTCGACGACCACCTGCTCTGGGCGTGGGACATCGCCGCGCTCGGCCAGGGGCTCCGCACCCACTCCTCCGGAAGGCTCGCCCGTGTCGAATGAGACCGCGTCCTCCGAGCGGCTGCCGATCTCCCCGCTCCTGTCCGTCTCGGGCGCCGTCGTCGGCACCAGTGCGGCCGAGCCCGGCGTCGCCGCGCACTACGGCGAGCCGTTCCGCGAGCAGCGGGCGCTCGCCGCGGGCACCGCGATCGTCGACCTCTCGGGTCGCGGCGTCGTCACCGTCACCGGCCCCGACCGCCTCACCTGGCTCGACTCGCTGACCAGCCAGGCGCTCGCCCGCCTCGCCCCCGGCGACTCGGCCGAGACCCTGCTGCTGGACCCGTCCGGGCGGATCGAGCACCTCATCCGCGTCGTCGACGACGGCGAGACCGCCTGGCTCCTCCTCGACCGAGACGAGACGCCGGGGCTCGCGGCCTGGCTCGACCGGATGCGCTTCATGCTCCGCGTCGAGATCGCCGACCGCACCGCCGAGTTCGCGACGCTCGCGACCCTCGGCGACGGCCCGGCGACCGCGCTCGCCCTCGAGCTCGCGGGGGAGTCCGGCATCAGCTGGCTCGACCCGTGGGCGCAGGTCCAGCCCGGCGGCTGGCAGTACGCCACCGCTTCCGTGCATCCCGCGGCCGGCTGGACCGCCCGCGAGACCCTCGTGCCGCGCGCGGCGCTCGACGGGCTCGAGGCCCGGGCCCGTGCGGCGGGCGTGGCGCTCGCCGGCTCCGACGCCCTCGAGGCGCTCCGCATCGCCGCCTGGCGCCCGCGGCACGCGACCGAGGTCGACGACCGCTCGATCCCGCACGAGCTCGACCTGCTCCGCTCGTCGGTGCACCTGGCGAAGGGCTGCTACCGCGGGCAGGAGACGGTCGCCAAGGTGCACAACCTCGGCCACCCGCCCCGCCGCCTCGTGCTGCTGCAGCTCGACGGCTCCGACTCCGCGCTGCCCGGCCACGGCGACGTCGTCACGGCGCTCAAGGGCGGCGAGCCGGTCGAGGTCGGCACCGTCACCGTGAGCGCCTGGCACTACGAGGAGGGCCCCATCGCCCTCGCCGTGGTGAAGCGCTCGGTCCCCGTCGACCTCGAGCTCACCGTGCTGGCCGGCGAGATCCGCGTCTCCGCCGCCCAGGAGGTCGTCGTGCCGCCGGGCGCCGGCGCCGAGGCGGGAGTGCCCCGCCTGCCCCGCCTCGGGGCAGCGACCAGGTAGGCCACGCCGTGGTGGCCGCAGGACCCGCTCGGCGGGATCGGGCGGCCGCGCGGATCCGGGCGCTCGTCCGCCTCGACGACGTCCGGCCCGGCCGGGGCGTCGCGCGCGCCGTGGCGTCGCTGCCCGCGGTGCTGCAGATCGTCCTCGCGGCGATCCTCGCCTACTCCGTCTCGCGCTTCGTCTTCGGGCACCCCGCCCCGGTGCTGTCGCTGACGGCGACCATCTCGAGCCTGGGCATCGCGCGCGACACCCGGCCGAAGCAGGTCGCCGAGACCGCGATCGGCATGCTGATCGGGATCACCGCGAGCGAGGTGCTGCTGCTGCTCTGGGGCACCGGCGTCTGGCAGCTGGCCGTGGTGCTCGCGATCGTCTTCACCGTGGGGCGGGCGCTCTCGCCGTCGCCCGGCTTCGCCGTCGCGGCCGGCACGCAGGCGATGCTGGTGATGATCCTGCCCGCGCCCGACGGGGGAGTGTTCACCCGGAGCCTCGACGGGCTGGTCGGCGGACTCGCCGCGCTGCTGTGCACCGCGATCGTGCCGCGCAACCCGCTCCGGGCGGCGCGCGCCGAGGCGCGGCGGCTGGTGTCGGCGCTCGCCGAGACGATCGACGCGCTCGCCGACGCGCTCCGCCGGGGCGATCAGGCGGCCTCCGCGGCGGCGCTCGAGCGCGTCCGCGGCACGCAGCCGGTGATCGACGGCTGGACGGCCGCCCTCGACTCGGCGATCGGGGTCGCACGGATCTCGCCGTTCGTCCGGCGGCACCGCGCGGAGCTGGAGCGGCAGCGCACGATGCTCGCCGCGCTCGACCTCGCGACGCGCAACCTCCGCATCGTCGCGCGGCGCACCGACTTCCTGGTCGGCGACGCCGTGCCGCGGCCGGCGCTCGCCGACGTGGTCGCGGACGTCGGCCCGGGGATCGCGCTGATCGGCCGGGCCGTCACCGAGCCCGCCGTGCTCGCGCTCGCGCGTCAGGACCTCGTGCTGCTCGCGACGACCCTCGACCCGCAGGCGCTGATCCCCGAGGCGCGGCTGGCGGAGAAGACGCTGCTGGTCATCCTCCGCCCGCTCGTCGTCGACCTGCTGACGGCGACCGGGGCGAGCTCGGCCGAGGCGAGAGCCGCGCTGCCCGAGCTCGCCTGACCGGCCGGGCTCCTCCGGGGCTCACGCGTTGGTGGCGTCCTGCACCTCGCCCACGAGCTCCTCGATGATGTCCTCGAGGAAGAGGACACCGGTGGTGCGGCCCTCGGCGTCGACCACCCGGGCGAGGTGCGCGCCGGTGCGCCGGAGCGCGGCGAGCGCGTCCTCCAGCTCGTCGCCGGCCGAGACCGCGGCGAGCCGGCGGATCCGCTTGCGCGGCACCGGCACCTCGGTCGCGTCGAGGTCGGAGACGTCCTTGAGGTGCAGGTAGCCGCCGGGCAGGCCGTCGCCGTCCGCGAGCAGATAGCGGGAGTAGCCGTGCTCGGCCACTGCGCGGCGCACGTCCGCGGGCGTGGCCTCGGCGGGCAGCAGCACCATCCGCTCGAGCGGGACCGCGACGTCCGCGACCCGCTTGGTCGTGAACTCGAACGCCGCCGTGACGGTGCCGGAGGCGTCGACCAGCACGCCCTCGCGGGTCGACTGGCGGACGATCGCGGCGACCTCGTCCAGCGTGAAGGCGCTGGTCGCCTCGTCCTTCGGCTCCACCCGCACCAGGCGGAGGATGCCGTTGGCGACCGCGTTCAGCGACCAGATCACCGGCTTCACGAGGCGCGAGACGAGCACGAGCGGCGGAGCGAGGAGCAGCGCGGCCCGGGTCGGCACCGAGAACGCCAGGTTCTTCGGGACCATCTCGCCGAACACGACGTGCAGGAAGGTGACGAGCAGGAGCGCGGCGACGAACGCGATCACGCCGATCGCCTCCGCGGACAGCGCCGTGAAGCCCAGCGGGACCTCGAGCAGGTGGTGGATCGCCGGCTCGGAGACGTTGAGGATCACCAGCGAGCAGACGGTGATGCCCAGTTGGCTCGTCGCGAGCATCAGGGTGGCGTGCTCCATCGCCCACAGGGTGGTCTTCGCTGCGCGGCTGCCCGCATCGGCCCGCGGCTCGATCTGCGAGCGGCGAGCCGAGATCACGGCGAACTCGGCGCCGACGAAGAAGGCGTTGACGATCAGCAGGACCACGAGCCAGGCGATCCCGGGCAGGTACTCACTCATGGACGGCCCCCTCGGCTCGGAGCGCGGCGACGCCGACGGCATCGCCGCCGTCGGTCTCGTCTCCGGCAGCGGCCGGGGTGAAGCGGACGCGGTCGACGCGGTGGGCGGCGACGCGGTCGACCCGCAGCACGCCGCCGGCCACGGCGACCTCGTCGCCGAGCTCGGGCACGCGGCCGAGGGTCGAGGCGAGGAAGCCGGCGACCGTGTCGTAGTCCTCGCCCTCGGGCACCACGGCGCCGAGCCGCTCCGCGACCTCGTCGGGGCGCAGCTCGCCGCCGAAGGTCGCCGAGCGGCCGGAGCGGACGACGCCGGCGCGGCTGCGGTCGTGCTCGTCCTCCAGCTCGCCGACGATCTCCTCGACGAGGTCCTCGAGCGTCACGACGCCCGCGGTCCCGCCGTACTCGTCGACGACGACCGCGATCGCGAGGCCGCTGCCGCGCAGGGGAGCGAGCAGGGCGTCGGCACGCGCGGTCTCGGGGACGCGCATCGGCGCGATCATCAGCGACTCGGCGGTCGCCTGCGCCCGGTCCTCCGGGGCCAGTGCGAAGGCGTGCTTGACGTGCAGGACACCGCGGACGTCGTCGGAGTCGCGCCCGAGCACGGGGAAGCGCGAGAAGCCGGTGCGGTTCGCCAGCCGGACGACGTCCTCCGCGGTGCTCTGCAGTGTGACGGAGGCCATCCGGACCCGCGGCGTCATCACGTCGGCGACGCTGCGGCTCGAGAAGCGGAGCGTGCGGTGCAGCAGGTCCGCGTGGTCGCTGTCGAGCGTGCCCTCGAGCACGGAGCGGCGCACCAGCGAGCCGAGCTCGTCGGCGCTGCGGGCGCCCGAGAGCTCCTCCTTGGGCTCGATGCCCATCGCGCGGATCAGGGCGTTGGCCGTGTTGTTGAAGAGCAGGATCACGGGCTTGAAGACCGTGGTGAAGAGGATCTGGAACGGCACGACGACCTGCGCGGTCCTCAGCGGCAGCGCCAGCGCGAAGTTCTTGGGGACCAGCTCGCCGATCACCATCGAGAAGACCGTCGCCAGCAGGACGCCGACGACCGTGCCGATGCCCGGCACGATCTCGGCCGGGATCCCGAGCGAGCGCAGCGGGTCGCCGAGCAGCGAGCTGATCGCGGGCTCGAAGGTGTAGCCGGTGAGCAGCGTGGTGAGTGTGATGCCCAGCTGTGCGCCGGAGAGATGGGTGGAGGTGATCCGCAGGGCGGAGATCGTCGGATCGAGGCGCTTCTCACCGCGAGCGCGGCGCTCCTCCAGCTCGTTGCGGTCGAGGTTGACCAGCGCGAACTCGGAGGCGACGAAGAGACCGGTGCCGACGGTGAGGAGGAGGCCGATGACGATGCCGAGCCATTCAGGCACCCGGAGCACCGCCGATCAGGGTCGAGGTCGGTGCGGCGGGCGAAGGTTCAGGGGGAGGGTCGTCCATGGGGCATGAGGGTAACGACTTTAAATATGAGAATGCTCACAGGAGTGACGGTGTCGCGTCGAGCGGGGCCACCGCGTCCCAGGCGACGGTCACCTCTCCCAGTCGCCACCGCCGCCGGCCGCCGAGGATCGGCCACTCGCCGCGGAGCGTCTCGACGGCGGCGATCCAGCGCTGCGTCGGCCCGTAGACGGCGAGCGGGGCGGCGTGCAGCCACGCCCGCTCGAGCGCGAGCAGGAAGGCGTGCACCGGCTCGCCCGCGACGTTGCGGTGGATCAGCGCCTTCGGCAGCCGCTCCGCCGCGATCATCGGCGAGGGCACGGCGCCGAGCCGGAGCGACAGGGTGAGCGAGCGCGGCCCCTCGCGGCCGATCTCGATCCAGGTGCAGATCCGGCCGATCTCGTCGCAGGTCCCCTCCACCAGCACGCCGTCGGGGGTCAGCCGGTCGGTCATCGTCCGCCACGCCTCCGCGACCGCCGACTCGTCGTACTGCCGGAGCACGTTGAAGGCGCGGATCACGCTCGCCCGCTGCCGTCCGGGCAAAGGCACCTCGAAGCCGCCGCGCTCGAAGCGCACCCGGGCGTCGGCCGGGAAGGCGGTGCCCCCTTCACGGACCCGCTCCAGCTGCCGTCGCGCGGTCTGGACGCGGGCCGGCTCGATCTCGAAGCCGACCACGTCGACGCCGGGCGCCGCGCGGACGAGACGGCGGTGCAGCTCGAGCGTGGTGACCGCGCTCGCGCCGAAGCCGAGGTCGACGACGACGGGCTCCGGAGTCGTGCGCAGCGCCGGCAGCTCGGCCAGCCGGCGGTCCACCCGGCGGAGGCGGTTCGTGCCCGTCGTGCCGCGGGTGACGGCTCCGATCGGCATGGTCTCCAGCGTATCCGGGGGCGCAGGGGCCGCCTCTAAGCTGGACGCATGTCCGAGACCTACACCCTCATCCTCGTGCGCCACGGCAACAGCGAGTGGAACCAGAAGAACCTGTTCACCGGCTGGGTCGACGTGCGGCTGACCGAGCAGGGCGTCGCGGAGGCGACTCGCGCCGGCGAGCTGCTGGTCGAGGCGGAGCTGCACCCCGACGTCGTGTACACCTCCCGCCAGACGCGCGCGATCCAGACCGCGAACATCGCGCTCGAGAAGGCCGACCGCCTGTGGATCGACGTGAAGCGCTCCTGGCGCCTCAACGAGCGCCACTACGGCGCGCTGCAGGGCAAGGACAAGGCGCAGACCCTCGCCGAGTACGGCCCCGAGCAGTTCATGACCTGGCGCCGCTCGTTCGACGTGCCGCCGCCCCCCATCGACGACGAGGACCAGTACTCGCAGGCGCACGACGAGCGCTACGCCGACCTCGGCGACGACCTGCCCCGCACCGAGTCGCTCAAGCTCGTGATCGAGCGGATGCTGCCCTACTGGGAGTCGGACATCAAGCCGGATCTCGCATCGGGCAAGACCGTCATGATCACCGCGCACGGCAACTCGCTGCGCGCGCTGGTGAAGACCCTCGACGGCATCTCCGACTCGGACATCGCCGAGCTGAACATCCCGACCGGCATCCCCCTCGTCTACACCCTCGACGAGAACTTCGAGCCGATCGGCGAGGCCCGCTACCTCGACCCCGAGGCCGCCGCCGCCGGCGCCGCCGCCGTCGCCGCCCAGGGCGCCAAGAAGTAGCCCGCCTTCTCGCACCCCCGCACGGCCCGCCGGAGTCCCCCTCCCGCGGGCCGTCCGCGTCCGTCCCCTCGCACGCTGGTCGAGGAGCCGCGGCACGCGGCGTACCGAGACCCCGCCTCCGTCCGACGGCGGATCTCGATACGCGCGCTGCGCGCGCTACTCGATCAGCATGAATGAGCCAGGTCGCGGAACGCGCCTCTTGCATGGCGGCGCGACTCGATCAGCGTGGACGCGAGAGCGAGGTCGCGGAACGCGCCCCCATGCTGTGCAAAAGAAGGCCGCGGAACGCGCCCCTTCCCTGCTGGTCGAGTAGCCGCGGCACGCGGCGTATCGAGACCCCGCGTCCGTACGACGGTGGATCTCGATACGCGCGCCGCGCGCGCTACTCGATCAGCATGAAGACGGGCGATCGACCAGCGAGGCACGGTAGCTGTCACTCGACGCCCGGGCGTTGAGCGTGCAGACCAGCCGCCCCCCACAAGGCGAACGGGCGAATCGCGTGCCAGCGATTCGTCATAGCCGTTCGCGCCCCGCTCTGCGGAACGCAAGCACGCGGTCTGCCGACCGCGGTCGATATCGCGCTCCGCGCGACATCGACAAATAAGCTCAGCCCCAGTCGCCCGAGATCAGGTACTGGACCTTCTTCGCGATGGACACCGCGTGGTCGGCGAAGCGCTCGTGGTAGCGGCTGGCGAGGGTGGCGTCGACGGTGTCGGCGGCCTGGCCCTTCCAGGCCTCGCTGAGCACCTTGTCGAAGACGCTGACGTGCAGCTCGTCGATCTTGTCGTCCTCGTCGCGGATCTCCTCGGCGATGCGGGGGTCCTGGGTGCGCAGCAGCTCGGTGAGCTTGTGCGCGACGACCACGTCGAGGCGGCCCATCTCGACGAACGTCGGGCGGAGCGACTTCGGCACGACCTTGTCGGGGAAGCGGTAGCGGGAGAGCTGGGCGATGTGCTCGGCGATGTCGCCCATCCGCTCGAGCGAGGCGCTGATCCGCAGCGCGGACACGACGGTCCGCAGGTCGCGGGCGACGGGGCCCTGGCGGGCGAGGATGTCGATCGCGAGCTCGTCGAGGCTGATGGCCAGCTCGTCGATGCGGGCGTCGCTGGCGATGACCTCCTCGGCGAGGGACACATCGGAGTGGTTGAACGCCTGGGTCGCCTTCTCGATCGCGATCTCGACGAGTCCGGAGATCTCGACGAGCCGATCCTGGACCTCGGCCAGCTCCTGCTGGAAAACTTCGCGCATCTTCTTCTCGACCCTCTCTGCGGCACGCACGGAGACCGGTGCCGATCCGCGCCGCGCACGGCGCTGCGACTGCACCAGTCCGGCGCAGGCGCAGCCATGATGACCACGGCAGGTTAACGAACGGTGCCGAGCGTTTGAACAGTACTCGACCCGCGACCCGTCGCCGGGCATCCGGTAGGGAGACGCGCGGTGGATGGATAGCCTGGGAGCGTGGATCCGGGCCTGATCGTCGTGCTGTCGCTCGTTCTCGGCATCGTCCTCGGGATCGTCCTCACCAGTGTCGTCACCCTCGCCGCGCGCCAGGGCCGGATCGCTGCGGAGGTCGTCACCGTCGGCCTGCCCGAGGGGATCGGCGCCATCATCGACGCCGTCGGCGCTCCCGCGTTCGTGACCGACCCCTCCCACAACGTGCTGAAGGCGTCCGCCCGCGCGATCTCGCTCGGCCTCGTCTCCCAGGACACGCTCCTCCATCCGGACCTCGTCGCGATCGTCGACCGGGTGCGTCGCTTCGGCGACGACATCGAGCAGGACCTGGAGCTGGCGACGAGCCCGCTCTCGGACGCCGCGGTCACCCTCGTCGTGCACGCCACGCGGCTCGGCTCCCGCTTCGTCCTCGTCCTCGCCGAGGACCACACCGAGGCACGCCGGCTGGAGGCGGTCCGCCGCGACTTCGTCGCCAACATCTCCCACGAGCTGAAGACGCCGATCGGCGCCGTCGGCCTGCTCGCCGAGGCCCTCGACTCCGCTGCCGACGACCCGAAGCAGGTCCGCCGGTTCGCGCACCGCCTCACCCAGGAGTCGCACCGCCTCGCGAAGATCACCCGCGAGATCATCGAGCTCTCCCGCCTGCAGTCGGCGGACGTCGCCGGCTCCGCCGAGGTCGTCCGCGTCGACGACATCGTGGTCGCCGCGCTCGAGACGACGCACGTGATGGCGGAGTCGCACGACGTCACCCTCGTCAAGGGCGGGATGAAGAAGGCGTACGTCGCCGGCCAGGAGAAGATGCTCGTCTCGGCGCTGCACAACCTGCTCGCCAACGCCATCCAGTACTCCCCGCCCGGCTCCCGCGTCGGGATCGGCGTCCGCTCCACCGGCGGCGTCGTCGAGATCGCCGTCACCGACCAGGGCATCGGCATCCCCGAGGAGGACCTGGACCGCGTCTTCGAGCGCTTCTACCGCGTCGACCAGGCCCGCTCCCGCCACACCGGCGGCACCGGGCTCGGCCTCAGCATCGTCAAGCACGCCGTGCAGAACCACGGCGGCGACGTCCGCGTCTGGTCCAAGCCGGGCCGCGGCAGCACCTTCACCATCCGACTCCCCGAAGTAGACCCGGCCAGGACGCCCTTCGCGTCCGCCGCCCCGATAGGAGACACCGCGTGACCAGCATCCTGCTCGTCGAGGACGAGAGCGCCCTCAGCGAGCCGCTCAGCTACCTGCTCGAACGCGAGGGCTACGACGTCACCGTCGCCGAGGACGGCCTCCGCGCCGTCTCCGCCTTCGACGAGGGCGAGTACGACCTGATCCTGCTCGACCTCATGCTCCCCGGCATGCCCGGCACCGAGGTGTGCCGCGAGATCCGCACCCGCTCCGCGATCCCGATCATCATGGTCACCGCGAAGGACTCCGAGGTGGACATCGTCGTGGGACTCGAGCTCGGCGCCGACGACTACGTCACCAAGCCGTACTCGACCCGGGAGCTGCTCGCCCGCATCCGCGCCGTCCTCCGCCGCCGCACCGAGGACCCGGGCGAGGAGCGCATCGTCGTCGCCGGCCCCGTCCGCATGGACATCGAGCGCCACACCGTCGAGGTCGACGGCGTCGAGACCCCGATGCCGCTCAAGGAGTTCGAGCTCCTCGAGATGCTGCTCCGCAACGCCGGCCGCGTCCTCACCCGCGGCCAGCTGATCGACCGCGTCTGGGGTAGCGACTACTTCGGCGACACCAAGACCCTCGACGTCCACGTCAAGCGCATCCGGTCCAAGATCGAGAAGACGCCCAAGGAGCCGGTGCTCCTGGTGACGGTCCGCGGCCTCGGCTACCGCTTCGACGCCTGAGATCGCGGGGCCTGGCGGTGGCGTCTGCGGCGTTGTCGTCGGTTGCGATACCGCCGGTATCGCGCCCTCCTCCGCCTTGCAGCCACCCCCGCCAGGCCCCGCGATCCACTTCTGACGGCGGGGCAGCGAGCCGCCGTCTGCAGACGTGCAGGCGCTGGTCGGGCCGTCGCTGCGCGACGAGCAGTCATGGGGCCGTCGCTGCGCGACGAGCGGTCTGCGACAGGGCCGTCGCTGTGCGACGAGCAGGGGCGGAGGAACATGCTGGTCGAGTAGCCGCCGGAGGCGGCGTATCGAGACCCTGCGCTCCGGAACGGCGAAGGGCCGCCCACCGAGGTGGACGGCCCTTCGCGGGAGCGACTGCTACTCGGCCGGGGCGTCGACGCCGGGCTGCACGGTCGGGGTGGGCAGCGCCGTCTGCGCCGGGTCCGGCGTGGGAGTGAGGGTCGGGCTGGCCGACGGGGCCGGGGTCAGCGTCGCGTAGGCCTCGAGGGCGTTCGTCAGGATCGGGACGAGCAGCTCCTCGCCCTCCTCCGAGCCGTACTGGAAGTAGACGGGGAACAGACTGCCGGGGATCGTGTCGAGGCCCTCCATGGTGACCGACTCGGTGCTGCCCGGGCGGACCTCCGTGCGACCGGGGACCGCGTCCACCGTGTCGCTGGTGCGGCCCGTGCTCGCCTCGTACTGCACCTCGACGCTCACCGTCTCGTCGGTGTCGTTGACCAGGGAGACGACCAGCGTGCCGGTCTCGCCGTCCTCGGAGATGATCATCGCGTTGCGGATGGCGAGATCACCGATCGTCGCACCCACTCCGTCGCTCGGGTCGTAGATGGCCCGCGTCGCCTGCGGGGCGACCAGGTTGCAGCCGGCGGTGGCGAACGCGACGCCGACCGCGAGAACGACGGATGCAGCGATGCGCGCCTTCACGGGTTCCTCCAGATCATCGGCTCCGCCCGCCCCGGACAGGGCGGAATCGAGGTGCAGGAGCCGGAAAAAGACTAGCGCAGCCTCGTCGGCGTCCCGGCCGGGCTGCCCCCTCCTCCCGGCCGCTGCTACTGTGACCGGCGGCGAAAGGACGTCCCGTTGAACACCGTCTCCGGATCGGCGCCGACCGCGGCCGTCGTGATCGTCGCCGCCGGCAGCGGCACCCGTCTCGGGCGCGAGCTCCCCAAGGCCTACGTCGAGTGCGCCGGCGTCACGATCCTCGAGCGCAGCCTCCGCACGGTCCTCACCCTCGCCGAGCCGGTCCAGGTCGTCGTCGTCGCACCGGAGTCCCTCGTCGAGGAGACCGCCGCGCTCTGCCGCCGCGCCTCCGGGTCCGCCGTCGAGGTCCTCGTCACCGCCGGCGGATCGACCCGCCAGGACTCCGTCGCCCGCGGACTCGCCCTCCTGGACCCGGGAGTCGCCACCGTCCTCGTGCACGACGCCGCCCGGGCCCTCACGCCCGTCGCGCAGTTCGAGCGCGTCCTCGCCGCCGTCCGCTCGACCGGCGGCGGCGCGATCCCCGGCCTGCCCGTCACCGACACCATCAAGCTCGTCGGTGCCCACGCGGCGATCCTCGACACGGTCGACCGCTCGCAGCTCGCCGCCGTGCAGACGCCGCAGGGCTTCCCCCGCCGCCTGCTCGACGAGGCCTACGCGGCCGCCGGCCGGGAGTTCACCGACGACGCCGCCCTCCTCGCCGCTCACGGCCGCGGCTCCGTCGTCGTCCCCGGCGATCCGCTCGCCTTCAAGATCACCACGCCCTGGGACCTCGCCCGCGCGGAGCAGCTGCTCGCGCCGCCGCCGTCGTCCGCGGTGCCGCGGGTCGGCATCGGCACCGACGTGCACGCCTTCGACGACGCGTCGCCGCTCTGGCTCGCCGGACTGCACTGGCCGGGGGAGCGCGGACTCTCCGGGCACAGCGACGGCGACCCCGTCGCGCACGCGATCTGCGACGCGCTGCTCGCCGCCGCGAACCTCGGCGACATCGGCTCCCGCTTCGGCACGGACGACCCGCGGTTCCAGGACGCGCACGGCGAGGTCTTCCTCCGTGCGACCCGCGAGCTCGTCGAGGCGGCCGGCTTCACGATCGGCAACGTCTCGGTCCAGCTGATCGGCAACCGCCCGAAGTTCTCCCCGCGGCGGGACGAGGCCCAGCAGCTGCTGTCCGCGCTCCTCGGCGCCCCGGTCAGCGTCGCCGCGACGACCTCGGACGCGCTCGGCTTCACCGGGCGCGGCGAGGGGGTCGCCGCGACGGCCACGGCGCTCGTCCTCCCCACTCCCGGATCCGCGCACTGATCCACCGCGCCAGCCCGCCGCCCGGCCGCGCCCGCCCCGCCCGGTAAACTCGCGGCGTGACTCTGCGACTGCACGACTCGAAGGCCCAGGCCCTCGTCGACTTCGTCCCCCTCCGCGAGAACGAGGTCGGGATGTACGTCTGCGGACCCACGGTGCAGTCGTCGCCGCACATCGGGCACCTGCGCTCCGCCCTGGTCTACGACCAGCTGCGCCGCTGGCTCGCCTACCGCGGCTATCGGGTCACCCTCGTCCGCAACGTCACCGACATCGATGACAAGATCCTCGCGATCGCCGAGCAGGCCCGCCGCGCGGCCGGCGAGGGCGAGCCCTCGGAGCAGTGGTGGGCGCTCGCCTACCGGGTCGAGCTGGAGTTCACCGCCGCCTACTCCGCGCTCGGCATCCTGCCGCCCACCTACGAGCCGCGCGCGACGGCGAGCATCGCCGAGATGGTCGCGCTCGTGCAGCGCCTGATCGAGCTGGGCCACGCCTACCCCGCGCCGGACGACTCCGGCGACGTCTACTTCGACACCCGCTCCTGGCCGGACTACGGCGCGCTCACGCACCAGCGCCTGGAGAGCATGGAGGCGGCGACCGACGCCGACCCGCGCGGCAAGCGCGACCCGCACGACTTCGCGCTGTGGAAGGGCATGAAGCCCGACGAGCCCGAGTCCGCCTCCTGGGCCTCGCCCTGGGGGAGGGGCCGCCCCGGCTGGCACATCGAGTGCTCCGCCATGTCGACCAAGTACCTCGGCACCCAGTTCGACATCCACGGCGGCGGGCTCGACCTGCGCTTCCCGCACCATGAGAACGAGCTCGCCCAGTCGAGCGCCGCGGGCCACGCCTTCGCCAGCTACTGGCTGCACAACGGCCTCGTCTCGGTCACCGGGCAGAAGATGAGCAAGTCGCTCGGCAACTCCGTCTTCGCCTCCGAGCTGCTCGACTCCGCCCGTCCGCTGGTCGTCCGCTACTACCTCGGCTCGGCGCACTACCGCTCGACGCTCGAGTTCCACGACGGTGCGCTCGAGGAGGCCGAGGCGGCGCTCGAGAGGATCGAGGGCTTCCTCGACCGCTCCCGTCGACGCCTCGAGGGCACCCGCTTCGCCGCCGTCGGCGAGCCGGTCGTGCCCGACGAGTTCGCCGAGGCGATGGACGACGACCTCTCGGTCCCGCAGGCCATCGGCGTCCTGCACGAGACCGTGCGGGCCGGCAACGCCGCTCTCGACGCGGAGGACCTCGGCACGGTGTCCGCGCTGCGCACCCAGGTCCTCGCCATGGCGTCGGTCCTCGGCATCGACCCGGAGGCCCCCGAGTGGGCGCGCTCCGACGACGAGCCCACCTACCGGGCCCTCACCGTGCTCGTCGACCGCCTGGTCGCCGAGCGGCAGACCGCGCGCGAGCAGCGCGACTGGGCGGCCGCCGACCGCATCCGAACCGATCTCGCTGCTGCGGGAATCACGATCGAAGACACCCAGACGGGTGCGCATTGGAGTCTCGATGGCGAATAAGCCCGGCCGCCCAGGAGCGGTCCGCAAGAAGAGCAAGGGCAAGGCCGTCGGTTCCGGCGGTCAGGGCCGTCAGGCCCTCGAGGGCAAGAAGCCCACACCCAAAGCCGAGGACCGGCCGTACCACCCCGCAGGCAAGGCGAAGCTGGCGCGCGAGCGCTTCGTCGCCGCCGGCGGCAAGGGCCGACCCGGAGCGGCGCTGAACGGCGCGGCCCGCGGCCAGGGCCGTCCGGCCCCGTCGCGGAAGCCCAAGAGCGGCGACGAGTTCGAGATGGTCACCGGCCGCAACTCGGTCCTCGAGGTGCTGCGCGCCAAGATCCCCGCGACGACCCTCTACCTCGCGACGCGCATCGAGATGGACGACCGGGTCAAGGAGGCGCTCAAGCTCGCCACCGCCCGCGGCATCCCCGTCCTCGAGGTCATGCGCCCGGAGCTCGACCGCCTCGCCGGCCCGGACTCCGTGCACCAGGGCCTCGTCCTCAAGGTCCCGCCGTACGAGTACGCGCACCCGAGCGACCTGCTCGAGCGCAGCGTGTCCCGCGGCGTCGTCCCGCTGTTCGTCGCGCTCGACGGGATCACCGACCCGCGCAACCTCGGCGCGATCATCCGCTCCGTCGCCGCCTTCGGCGGACAGGGCGTCATCGTCCCGCAGCGCCGCTCGGTCGGCCTGAACTCCGCCGCCTGGAAGACCTCCGCCGGAGCCGCCGCGCGCGTGCCCGTCGCGATGGCGTCCAACCTCACCGCGATGATCAAGGACTACAAGCGCGACGGCGTCTTCGTCATCGGCCTCGACGGCGACGGCGACACCATGCTCCCCGGCCTCGAGCTCGCCGACCGCCCACTGCTCGTCGTCGTCGGCAGCGAGGGCAAGGGCCTCTCGCGCCTCGTCACCGAGCAGTGCGACGCCGTCGTCTCCATCCCGATCAGCGCCGCGACCGAATCGCTCAACGCCGGCATCGCGGCGTCGGTCGCGCTCTACGAGATCTCCAAACTCCGCGCCGCCTCCGAGTAGCACAGGCAGCGTGGGCGCCGGCACGGCGATCTGCGGCGTTGTCGTCGGGCGCGATACCGCCGGTATCGCTTCCTCCTCCGCCTTGCAGCTCACCGCGCCGGCACCCGCGCTGACGCCGGGGGAGGGGCGAGGGGTGCCGCCTTCGGCGAGCGGTAGGAGAGAGGCGCCGCTTTCGGCGAGCGGTGGCTGAGGGGCGCCGCCTTCGGCGAGCGGTAGGAGAGAGGCGCCGCTTTCGGCGAGCGGTGGCAGCGGGGCGGCGCCTTCGGTGAGCGGCAGCTGAGGGGCGCCGCCTGCGGCGAGCGGCAACTGAGGGGCGCCGCCTGCGGCGAGCGGATGAGCATGCTGATAGGCCACCGCGGAGCAGGGGGCGCTTCATGCTGATCGAGTAGCCCGCGCAGCGGGCGTATCGAGATCCACCACCGTCAGAACGCGAGTCTGCAGACCCGGGCTGCTGGTGACGGTGGGTCTCGATACGCCGCTGCGCGGCTACTTGACCACCATGAAGGGGTGCCGCCCGCGGCGAACGACGGCCGAAGGGGCGCCGCCTTCGGCGAGCGGGGGCGCATGCTGATCGGTCATCGCCAGCAGGGGGCGCTTCATGCTGATCGAGTAGGCCGCGGAGCGGGCGTACCGAGATCCGCGTCAGCACGCGCCGCAGACGACGAAGGGCTCGCGCCGGATCCGGGATCCGCACGAGCCCTTCGGCGTGCCGGGTCAGACGTTCTTCATCCAGTCGACGTCGGCGTCCTCGTCGGTCAGCTCGGCGTCGCCGGCGCCGTCGATGACGAGGTTCGGCAGGGTGATCGCCTCGGTCGGCGGCGCGATGATGGTCGCCTCGTCGCGGCGGTGGCGCAGGATGTCGTTCACGTAGGCGGTGACCGCCTCCGCCAGCGGCACGTCGCGTGCCTGCTGCTGCGACATGAACCAGCGGTGCTCGAGCAGCTGGTGGAACATCTCCGCCGGCTCCAGCCGCCCCTTGAGGTCGCGCGGGATCGAGCGGATGACCGGCTCGAACACCTGCGCGAGCCACTCGTGGGCGACCATCTCCTCGTCCAGCCCCTGCTTGTCGTAGGTGGCGGTGTAGGAGTCGAGGTCGTTCAGCAGGCGGCGCGCCTGGTTCTCCTGGGCATCCAGCCCGGTCAGCCGCAGCAGGCGGCGCTGGTGGTGACCCGCGTCGACGACCTTCGGCTGGATCCGCACGGTCGAGCCCGCCTCGTCGGTCTTGATCGCGAGCTCCTCGATGTCGAAGCCCAGCTCGTTGAGCCGGTTCACCCGGTCGTTGATGCGCCAGCGCTCGGAGGTCGAGAACGACTCCGCCCCGGTCAGCTCCTTCCAGAGACTGCGGTACGCCGCGACGATGCCGTCGGACACCGTGATCGGGTCGAGGTCGTCGTCGACGCGCCCGCCCGCCTCGAGGTCCAGCAGCTCGCCGGCGATGTTGACTCGGGCGATCTCGAGGTCGTTCTCGCGCTGGCCGTTGGAGAGTCCGCCCGAGTAGAGCTGCCCGGTCTCCGCGTCCACGAGGTACGCCGCGAAGGCGCCCGCGTCGCGCCGGAACAGCGTGTTCGAGAGCGAGACGTCGCCCCAGAAGAAGCCGATGACGTGCAGGCGCACCAGCAGCAGCGCCAGTGCGTCGACGAGGCGCGTGGCCGTGTCGGGACGCAACGTCTGCGAGAACAGCGCGCGGTAGGGGAGCGAGAACTTGAGGTGCCGGGTGACCAGCACGGCGGGCAGCTCGTCGCCCTCGTCGTCGGTGCGGTTCGTGATCACGGCGCCCGGCACGACGCACGGGACGTCGAGCCGCTGCAGGGTCTTGAGCATCTCGTACTCGCGCCGCGACATCTCCGCCGTCGTCTCCTTCACGGCGACGACGTGGCCGGAGAGGTGCGCGAAGCGGACCGTGTGCCGCGAGATGCCCTTGGGCAGCGCGGCGATGTACTCGTCGGGCCAGTCGTTCAGCCGCAGGTTCCACGGCAGGTCGAGGAGGGCGGGGTCGACCGTGGCCGAGGTGATGTTGAGGGAGCCGGACATGGCGCGCCGTTCGTGTCGGGAGTCGGACGGTGGAGGGGCCCGGACGAACGCTGCCGCCGCCTCGGAGGAGACGGCGGCAGCGTGTGCGCGGGGGCGGAGCCTAGGAGAGGCGCAGTCCCGACTCGCCGTCGAAGATGTGCACGCGGTGGTTCGCGGTCACGTAGACGCGGTCGCCCGCGGTCGGGTGCACGCGGCCGTCGACGCGCGCGACGATGTCGGTGCGGCGACCCTCGACCTCGGTGTGGCCGTAGAGGTAGCCGTCCGAGCCGAGCTCCTCGATCAGGTCGACCTCGATCGGCAGGCCGCCGGGCTGGGTCGAGACGGTGACGTCCTCGGGGCGCACGCCGAGCGTGACGACCTTCTGGGTGGTCTTCGCGAGCGCCTCGCGGGCGATCGGGAGGACCGTGTCGCCGAACTTGACGCCGCCGTCGGTGACGTCCGCGTGGAACAGGTTCATCGCGGGCGAGCCGATGAAGCCGGCCACGAAGACGTTGTTCGGGTTCTCGTAGAGGTCGCGGGGCGTGCCGACCTGCTGGAGCAGTCCGTCCTTGAGGACCGCGATGCGGTCGCCCATGGTGAGCGCCTCGGTCTGGTCGTGGGTGACGTAGACGGTGGTGATGCCCAGGCGGCGCTGGAGCGTGCCGATCTGCGTGCGGGTCTGGACGCGGAGCTTGGCGTCGAGGTTCGACAGCGGCTCGTCCATGAGGAACACCTGCGGCTTGCGGACGATGGCGCGACCCATCGCGACGCGCTGACGCTGGCCACCGGAGAGGGCCTTCGGCTTGCGGTTGAGGTAGGGCTCGAGGTCGAGCATCTTCGCGGCCTCGAGGACCCGCGCGGCGCGCTCGTCCTTGTTGATGCCGGCGATCTTGAGCGCGAAGCCCATGTTCTCGGCGACCGACATGTGCGGGTAGAGCGCGTAGTTCTGGAAGACCATCGCGATGTCGCGGTCCTTCGGCGGAACGTCCGTGACGTTACGGTCGCCGATCAGGATGCGGCCCTCGTTGACCTCTTCGAGGCCGGCGAGCATGCGCAGGGAGGTGGACTTGCCGCAGCCCGAGGGGCCGACGAGGACGAGGAACTCGCCGTCTCCGACCTCGAGGTTCAGCTTGTCGACCGAGGCACGCGTGGCCCCGGGGTAGACGCGGGACGCGTTGTCATAGGTTACGGACGCCATTGTTCTTGCTCCTTCACCGGCAGGTACGTGCCGGACGATCCGAGTGAATGGAAGTGACGGTCGTCGTCGCGTGGGCGACTCCGACCAACCGTCACAGTATGCCACGGAGCGCCGGAGCGGGGAGCCGGGGCTCGATGCCGGGCACCGGGACCCGGCGGTATCCGTCGTTTGGAGGTTTCCCAGGGCTCGCGCGTAGGATTCCGGCGAGTCGCAGCCCGGCGGCACTTCCCCTCTCATTCGGAGCGTTCTTGTCATGACCATCGGCGGAGCCAACGACCGTCTCTCGAAGAACCAGCGTCGAGAGGCCGCGCGCGAGAAGGCCCGTCGACTCCGCGAGCAGCAGAAGCGCCGCGACCGCGTCAGCCGCTTCGCCCTGCAGGGCGGTCTCGCGATCGTGGTGATCGCCATCGTCGCAGTCGTCGTCTTCGCCGTCACCTCGAGCATCCGCCCGGCCGGCCCGGGCCCCGCCAACATGGCGAGCGACGGCGTCCTCATCACCGAGGGCCTCGTCGCCTCGACCACCCCGGCGATCCCGGCCGACGGCACCCCGACCCCGAGCGTGCTCGACACCTCCACGGGCACCGTCGACATCCGGGTGTACCTCGACTACCTCTGCCCCTACTGCGGCCAGTTCGAGCAGACCAACGGCGACCAGATCAAGGAGTGGGTCACCAGCGGTGCCGCCACGGTCGAGATCCACCCGATCGCCATCCTGACCACCCGCTCGAACGGCACCAAGTACTCGGAGCGCGCGGCCAACGCCGCGGCCTGCGTCGCCGACCGGTCGCCCGACTCCTTCTTCGACTTCAATGCGGCGCTGTTCGCCGAGCAGCCCGCGGAGGGCACCGACGGCCTCTCCGACGACCAGCTCAAGCAGGCCGCCGCCGACGCGGGTGTCGAGGACGCCGCCGCGGTGAACTCCTGCATCGACGACCAGTCCTTCGTCAGCTGGGTGCGCGCGGCCACGGAGCGCGCCACCTCCGGCCCGCTGCCGGGCACCGAGGTCGCCTCCGTCTCGGGCACGCCGACGGTCCTCGTCAACGGCGAGGCGTACACCGGCTCGCTGACCGACGCGGACGCCTTCAGCTCGTTCGTGCTCTCGGCCGCCGCCGACACCTACTCCTCGGCCACGCCGACCCCCACGCCCGCCGCGGGCTAGGTCGCGAACCCGCCGAGACGGGTCGGAGCACACGAAGGGCCCCGGGAGACCGGGGCCCTTCGTCGTGCACCTCGGGAGGCCTGAGCCCGGTCGCCGCAGGGGGAGGCGCTGCGGGGAGGAGGACGGCCCGCGATCGCGCGACAGCCGATTCCGCGCCTCCGCGTCGGCCGCTCGCTCTCGTGGATAGGCTCACCCGATCTCACCGGGGGGCCGCCATGACCACGCCGCCGATCGTCGCGCCGGCGACCGCCAGGACGCCGATCTTCGAGGGCGTCCAGGCCCTGCGCTTCGTCGCGGCTCTGCTCGTCGTCATCACGCACGCCACGTTCTACGCGCACGAGCGCCTCGACGACTCGATCACCGTCTGGAACGGCGCCGCCGCGGGTGTCGACGTCTTCTTCGTCGTCTCCGGCTTCGTGATGGCGGTCACCGCGGGTCCCTTCGAGGTGCGGGGCGGCTGGCGGTTCTTCGCCGTCCGCCGCGTGATCCGGATCGTCCCGCTGTACTGGGTCGCCACGACCCTCAAGATCGCGTCGATCCTCGTCCTGCCCGGGGCCGTGCTGCACGCCGCCCTCACTCCGTGGACGGGAGTCGCGTCCTACCTCTTCCTGCCCGCCCGCAATCCCGACGGCGCGGTGGAGCCGCTCCTCGGCGTCGGCTGGACCCTCACGTTCGAGACGGCCTTCTACGCGGTCTTCGCCCTCGGGCTGCTCCTGCGGCGGAACGTCCTCGTGTTCGCGTCGACGGTCGTGCTCGTCGTCGCGTCCGGTCATCTCCTCCGCCCCGTCGAGGACTGGCCGGCGTGGGCGGTCTACTTCGATCCGCTCGTCCTGTACTTCGCGATCGGGATGGCGATCGGGAGGATCGCCGGGCTTCCGCGCGCGCGTCGCGGCCTGCTCCTCGCGCTGGGCGCCGCCGCCGCGTTCACCGTCGTCGCGGCACTCGCACCGGAGGGGATCTCCTGGCAGCGCGACGCTCTCTTCCGGAAGGGGATCGTCACCGCGGCGTTCGTCGCGGTGGTCCTGGCCGAACCGCTCGTCCGGCGGCTCGCATCGCGTCGTGGCGCGGATCGCGTCCTCCGGCGACCGCTGCTCGCCCTGGGCGAGGCGTCCTACAGCCTGTACCTCTTCCATCCCCTGATCGGGCCGGTCGTGCCCGCCGCCCTGGCACTGATCGGCCTGCGAGCGGGAGTCCTCTCCGTGGTCGGCACGATCGCCGTCTCGCTGGTCGCCGGGATCGTGGTCCACCGCTGGGTCGAGAGGCCCCTCACGCGGAGGCTGCGAGGGCTGCCGTACGCCGGACTGCCGCCGGACGGCCTGAAGCAGCAGGGTGTCGTGGAGGAGCGGGCGGCCGATCGGCCGCTCACGAGACCGCCTCGGAGCCGACGACGGGACTTGAACCCGTAACCGCCCGATTACAAGTCGGGTGCGCTACCAATTGCGCCACGTCGGCAGGTGCGTCTCCGCACCGGGCCACCCTATCGCGGGGCCGGAAGCCGTCTCGGCTCAGGCCCGCGGGGGCGGATCACGGCTCGAGGATGCTCAGGTGCCGCTCGGCCGGCGTCGGCCGCTTCGGCCCGCCGATCTTGCCGTCGGGGCGGCCGACGTACAGCCAGCCGAGGAGCTCCTCGCCCTTCTCCAGGCGGTGCGCCTTCCGCACGGCCTTGGCGCGGGTGTAGGAGCCGGTGCGCCAGAAGACGCCCCAGCCCGCCTCGTCGAGCAGCAGGCTCAGCAGGTGCGCGACGCCCGAGGCGACGGCCTCCTGCTCCCAGGCGGGCACCTTCGACTTCTTCACGCTCACGACGACCGCGAGGAGGAGGGAGGCGCGGTGCGTCTTCTCGATGTGCTTGCGCGCGTCCTTCTTGTCGCCGGACGCGGCGGCGAAGCTGCGCCCGATGCGGTCGCGCGCCGCCCCGCGGATCTCGATGACCCGCCACGGCCGGAGCGAGCTGTGGTCCGCGAGCCGCGAGGCGGCCGAGACGTAGGCCGCGATCTCCTCGTGCCCCGGCGCCTCCGCGGTCACCTTCGAGCGGGAGCGCCGGGCCAGGACGGCCTCGAGCACGGGAGTCGCGGACACGGTCACTCGCCCTCGGTCGTGAAGTTCATCGCGATCGAGTTCATGCAGTAGCGGTCTCCCGTGGGCGTGCCGAAGCCGTCCGGGAAGACGTGGCCCAGGTGCGAGCCGCAGTTGGCGCAGCGGACCTCGGTGCGGACCATGCCGAGGGTGCTGTCCTCGATGAGCTGCACCGCGTCGGGGCGGATGGACTCGTAGAAGCTCGGCCATCCGCAGCCGGAGTCGAACTTGGTGCCGCTCTTGAACAGCTCGGCGTGGCACGCCGCGCAGGTGTAGAGCCCCTCGCGGTGCTCGTCGAGCAGCTCGCCGGTCCACGGGCGCTCGGTGGCGGCCTGGCGCAGCACCGAGTACTGCTCGCGGTCGAGCTCCTCGCGCCACTCGGCGTCGGTCTTGTTCACGGAATACGACGACATGGGTCTCCCTAGGAATCCTGGTCAGTGTACGGGGGAGGGCGCTCCCCTCTCCTCTCGTAAACTCTCCGCCGTGCAGCTGAATTCCGTGATCTCGAAGGCGTGGAGCGAACTCACGACCGAGGAGGTCTACGCGTTCGCGCGGCTGCGGACCGACGTGTTCCTGCGCGAGCAGCGGGTCGACGACGAGGAGCTCGACGGCCGCGATCTGGAGCCGACGACGCGTCACTGGTGGATCGCCGACGAACGCGGCACGGCCGCCTACCTCCGCACCCTCCGGGACGAGCGGCCCGAGCACCGCGACGCCCACCGGGTGATCGGGCGGGTGGTGACCCGCGCCGACCGCCGCGGGGAGGGCCTCGCCCACCGGCTGGTGAGCGCGGTCCTGGAGCGCCACGGGGACGAGCCGCTCCTGCTCCACGCGCAGTCGTACATCGCGGGCCTCTACGCGCGGTCGGGCTTCGAGCCGTTCGGCGACGAGTTCGACGAGGCGGGCATCCCGCACATCGGCATGTACCGGAGCGCCTCAGCCGCCGCCGAGCCGTCCCTCCCTACTGTGGAGGGATGAGCAGGGCCACGGACGTCGAGCGCAGCACGGGCGCCGTCCTGTCCGAGCGGGATCGCCGCGTCCTCGAGTTCGAGGGCGAGTGGACGGCCCGCGCCGGGGACAAGGACGACGCGATCCGCGAGAGGTTCGGCCTCTCGGTCGCCCGCTACTATCAGGTGCTCAGCGCGGTTCTGGCCTCACCGGCCGCCCTCGCGCACGACCCGATGCTCGTCAAGCGGCTGCAGCGCATCCGCGACGGGCGCGCTGGCGCCCGCGCCGCGCGCCGCCTCGGGCGCCCCGAGTAGACGAGCTGCTCGGGCCCACGAACGGAAGGCCGGCCGTACCGACGATGACCACCACCGCTCCGAAGGACCGCTTCGACGAGATCCCGGCCACCGAGGGTCGCGTCGGCGCCCACCGCCGCCCGCCCGCCCCGCACGCCCGCGCGGTCGCGCTGGCCTGGGCGGCCCTGGCCACCGGAGTGATCGTGCTGCTCGGCTTCATCGGCCTGCTCGTGATCGACAACCGGGTGCAGTTCAACGACGTCTTCACGCCGCCCACCGGCATCGCCGAGACGGAGGCGACCCCCGCGGTCACCCCCACGGTCGACCCGGCCCTCGCGCTCGCGGTCCTGAACGGGACGGCGACGGCGGGCCTCGCCGCGAACGCCGGGGACGCACTGGCCGCGGCGGGCTGGAGCGTGCCCACGGTCGCGAACGCGAACACCGAGGAGGAGACGGCCACGACGATCTACTACACCGACCCCGCGCTCGAGGGCGCGGCGCTCGGTGTCGCTCAGGCGCTCGGCGTCGGCACGCCGGCTCTGACGCAGGACTTCGTCGAGACCGGATCCGTCGTCGTCGTGCTCGGCTCGGACTATCCGCCGCAGTAGCGCGGCGGCGCGGACGCCCCCGGAGCACCCCCTCGGGGCGTGTCCCGGGGGCGTTCTGTTTCCGGCACGTTTAATTCATGTTGAATCCCGGACAACTCTTTCCCACGGGCGCTTTCCGCCCCATTCCGGGCCGAATCGCTGGCTTATGCTCCCTAATCAGGCACCTGCGCATCGCTCGTGTCGCAGGCAGCACAGCACTTTGGGAGTGAGAGATGGCGAACGGAACCGTCAAGTGGTTCAACTCTGAGAAGGGCTACGGCTTCATCACGGTCGACGGCGGCGGGCAGGACGTGTTCGTCCACTACTCCGCCATCGACATGTCGGGATACAAGGTCCTCGAAGAGGGCCAGCACGTCGCGTTCGAGGTCGGCACCGGGTCCAAGGGCCCGCAGGCCGAATCGGTGCGCGTGGTCTGAGGCCCCCGCCCTGCCTGGAGCCGTCGTCCGCCTCGTGCGGGCGGCGGCTCCTCGCGTTGCGCCAGGCGCCGGCGTCACTTGCACTCCTCCCGGGTGAGTGCCAGAATCGCTGTTGGCACTCGCTCCAGTCGAGTGCCAACGACGGAATTCCCCTGACGTCCGGGAGGGACGAAGAACACACATGGCCAAGATCATTGCTTTTGACGAAGAAGCCCGCCGCGGCCTCGAGCGTGGACTCAACACCCTGGCCGATGCGGTCAAGGTGACCCTCGGCCCGCGCGGCCGCAACGTCGTGCTCGAGAAGAAGTGGGGAGCCCCCACCATCACGAACGACGGCGTGTCGATCGCCAAGGAGATCGAGCTCGACGAGCCGTACGAGAAGATCGGCGCCGAGCTCGTCAAGGAGGTCGCCAAGAAGACCGACGACGTCGCCGGCGACGGCACCACCACCGCGACCGTCCTCGCCCAGGCGCTCGTCCGCGAGGGCCTGCGCAACGTCGCGGCCGGCGCCGACCCGATCAGCCTGAAGAAGGGCATCGAGAAGGCCGTCAAGGCCGTCACCGCCGAGCTCGTCGCCGGCGCCAAGGCGATCGAGACCAAGGAGGAGATCGCGGCCACGGCCTCCATCTCCGCCGCGGATCCCGAGATCGGCGCGATCATCG
Organism: Rathayibacter sp. PhB152; assembly: GCF_003751395.1. NCBI lineage: Bacteria > Bacillati > Actinomycetota > Actinomycetes > Micrococcales > Microbacteriaceae > Rathayibacter > Rathayibacter sp. PhB152. The sequence continues at coordinate 90,359 of NZ_RJUT01000007.1, forward strand.
CCGAGGCGATCGACAAGGTCGGCAAGGAGGGCGTCGTCACCGTCGAGGAGTCGAACACCTTCGGCACCGAGCTCGAGCTGACCGAGGGCATGCGCTTCGACAAGGGCTACCTGTCGCAGTACTTCGTCACGGACCCCGACCGCCAGGAGGCCGTGTTCGAGGACCCGTACATCCTGATCGTCAACTCCAAGGTCTCGAACATCAAGGACCTCCTCCCCGTCGTCGACAAGGTGATCCAGGCGGGCAAGCAGCTGCTGATCATCGCCGAGGACGTCGACGGCGAGGCGCTGGCGACCCTGGTCGTCAACAAGATCCGCGGCATCTTCAAGTCGGTCGCCGTCAAGGCCCCGGGCTTCGGCGACCGTCGCAAGGCGCAGCTCCAGGACATCGCGATCCTCACCGGTGGCCAGGTCATCTCCGAGGAGGTCGGCCTCAAGCTCGAGAACGTCACCCTCGACCTGCTCGGCTCGGCCCGCAAGGTCGTCATCACCAAGGACGAGACCACGATCGTCGAGGGTGCCGGCGACGCCGAGGCCATCGCCGGTCGCGTCGCGCAGATCCGCGGCGAGATCGAGAACACCGACAGCGACTACGACCGCGAGAAGCTCCAGGAGCGTCTCGCGAAGCTCGCCGGTGGCGTCGCGGTCATCAAGGCCGGAGCTGCGACCGAGGTCGAGCTCAAGGAGCGCAAGCACCGCATCGAGGACGCCGTCCGCAACGCGAAGGCCGCCGTCGAGGAGGGCATCGTCGCCGGTGGTGGCGTCGCCCTCATCCAGGCCGGCAAGCTCGCCTTCGAGAAGCTCGAGCTGGTCGGAGACGAGGCGACCGGCGCGAACATCGTCAAGGTCGCCATCGACGCGCCGCTCAAGCAGATCGCGCTGAACGCCGGTCTCGAGCCGGGCGTCGTCGCCGCCAAGGTCCGCGAGCTGCCCACCGGACACGGCCTCAACGCCGCGACCGGCGAGTACGTCGACCTGATCGCCGCCGGCATCATCGACCCGGTCAAGGTCACGCGCTCCGCTCTGCAGAACGCGGCCTCGATCGCCGGTCTGTTCCTCACCACGGAGGCCGTCGTCGCCGACAAGCCCGAGCGGAACCCCGTCGCCGCAGGCGGAGACCCCACGGGTGGCATGGACTTCTAGTCCGACCCGCACCACGCAGAAGGCGGTTCCCCTCCGGGGGAGCCGCCTTCGGCATTTCCGGGCGGCGTCCTCGGTCCGCAGACGGTCGAGGACGCCGCCGGCGGGTCAGAACGCGAACAGGCGCGCGTTGGCCTCCTCGGTCTCCGCGTACTGCTGCCCCGCCGTCCCCAGGGCGAGCGCGATCGATTCGAGCCCGTCGTCGACCTGCCCCTGCGTGGTCCGCCAGAGGCCGACCACTCCCTGGAACGCGGCCGAGGCCTGCCCCGTCCACGAGCTCTCGAGGCCGGTGAGCAGAGCGAGCATGCCGGCCACCTCGGCGCGGATGCGGTCCGCGGAGCCGTGGATCGAGCCGCTCGCGGTGCTGATCGCGTCGATGTCGGTCTGGAAGTGGGTCATGTCAGGTCCTCTCACTCGTCCGCGCCGTTCGGCGCGTGGAAGAGAACCTAGGGCGGACAGCGTCGGCCGCGCGGGCCGTCAGGCCGCAGCTGGGGACGGATCGCCGTCCGGGTCGACGGTGAGGAGAGGCAGGGCGACCCGGAAGGTGGCGCCGCCGCCCGGAGTCTCGACGACGTCGACACGGCCCTTGTGCGCCGCGACGATGGAGGAGACGATCGCCAGCCCCAGTCCGCTGCCACCGGTCTCGCGGGTGCGCGAGGTGTCGGCGCGCCAGAAGCGCTGGAAGATCTTCTCCCGGATCTGCGGCGGGATGCCCTCGCCGTGGTCGATGACCTCGAGGAAGGCCAGCCGCCGCGCGCGGTCGACGGCGACGCCGACCTCGATCGGGGTGTCCTCAGGCGTGTAGCGGACGGCGTTGCCGATCAGGTTGGTCAGCACCTGGCGGATCTTGTTCTCCTCCGCCATCACCAGCGCCGGGACGCCGACCTGCTCGGGCTCGGGGGCGGTGCCCGCCGCGAGGTCCTCCGCCGGGACACGGCGCGGGCGGCGGCGGAAGCGCGCCAGGCGTGCGCCGGCCGCCGCGATCGGTCCGGTGAGCCCGGCGGCGGCCGGAACCTCCATGGTCTGGGTCGCGGTGCCGGACGGCTCGTCCATCTCGAGCGCGGGCGTCTCGACGGGGGTGTCGTCGCGGGTCTCGACTCCGAAGTCGCGGTCCGGCCAGGAGGCCATGGCGTCCATCGCGGCGTCGCGGGCGAGCGGCATCAGGTCGACGGGGGAGAGGGCCAGCGGCTTGGTCTCGTCGAGGCGGGCGAGCTCGAGGAGGTCCTCGACGAGGCCGCCCATCCGGATCGCCTCCTTCTCGATGCGCTCCATCGCCTGGCCGACCGCCTCGGGCGTCTGCAGCGCGCCCATCCGGTAGAGCTCGGCGTAGCCGCGGACGGAGACGAGGGGGGTGCGCAGCTCGTGGCTCGCGTCGCCGACGAAGCGGCGCATCTGGTCGATGGTGCGGGCGCGGTCGCGGAAGGCGCTGTCGATGCGCACCAGCATCGCGTTCAGCGAGCGGTTGAGGCGGCCGACCTCGGTGTTGGGCGTGGTGCCGTCCAGGCGCTGGCTGAAGTCGCCGTCGGCGATCGCGGCGGCGGTCTGCTCCACCTGGCGCAGGGGAGCGAACGTCGTAGTGACGAGCAGCCGCGTCAGCATCGCGCCGATGACGACGATCGCGACGCCGAACCCGAGGAAGATCGTCAGGTAGATCGTCATGATGTTGTCGATGTCGCGCGTCGACGTGGCGAGCAGCAGCGTCTGGTAGTCGTTCCCGCGGGAGTACACCGTCGAGACGGCGTGGTACTCGATCCGGTCGTTGACGCTCATCAGCGCCTTCGGCTCGCTGGAGGCGCTCAGGGCGTCCTCGATCGAGTAGCGCGAGGGGAAGGCGGGGTCGGTGCCCTGCCCGGCGTTCGAGTAGACGAGCTTCCCCGAGGAGTCGTACACGGCGCCGTAGTAGTCGTCCGACTCGGAGAACTGCGAGACGCCCTGCGCGGAGAGGTCGGTCGCCACCTTCTGCACCTTGTCGGCCAGCTGCGCGTCGAGCTGAGCGACGAGCTGCGGCTTCAGCATCGTCATCGTGCCGATGCCGGAGACCAGCAGGCCGAGCGTCAGCAGGAGGACGGTGACGGCCGTGATCTTCGTGCGCAGCGAGATGGAGTTCCACCGCTCGGCCAGACCCTGGTGCATGGCGGTGGAACTCCCTCGAAGTCGTGCGGGCGCCCGCCCCCTCACGGGGCCGGCGCCGGGGCGGCGGAGGTCAGACCTTCGCGACCTTCAGCATGTATCCGAATCCTCGCTTGGTCTGGATGAGCGATTCCTCCGAATGCGTGTCGAGCTTACGTCGCAGGTACGAGATGTAGGACTCGACGATGCCCGCATCGCCGTTGAAGTCGTACTCCCAGACGTGATCGAGGATCTGCGCCTTGCTGAGCACCCGGTTGGGGTTGAGCATCAGGTAGCGCAGCAGCTTGAACTCGGTCGGGCTGAGCTCGACCGGCTCGTCGCCGACGAGGACCTCGTGCGTGTCCTGGTCCATCGTGAGCTCGCCGGCGCGGATGACCGCGTCCTCCTCGGCGTGCATCGTGCGGCGGAGGATCGCCTTGATGCGCGCCACGATCTCGTCGAGGCTGAACGGCTTGGTGACGTAGTCGTCGCCGCCGACGGTGAGACCGGTGATCTTGTCCTCGGTGTCGTCCTTCGCCGTGAGGAAGAGGATCGGCGAGGTGTAGCCGGCCGAGCGCAGGCGCTTGGTGACGCCGAAGCCGTTCATGTCCGGGAGCATCACGTCGAGGATGATGAGGTCCGGCTCCTCCTCGAGGACTGCGGAGATCGCCTGAGCGCCGTTGCCCACCGCGCGCACGGCGAAGCCGGCGAAGCGGAGGCTCGTGGTGAGCAGGTCGCGGATGTTGGGCTCGTCGTCGACGATGAGAATGCGGGGTCCGTCCATGCGGACAGTATCTGCGCGTGGCCTGGATGAAGTCTGGGAGTCGCGTGACCGGCTGCTCGTCGAGGGCTCGGCGCAGCCGGAGAGGTCCCCGCTAGGAGGAGCGGCGGCGGCGGACGCCGACCACGAGCATCGCGATCATCATCAGGAAGGCGATCGGCAGGCCGACGAGCGGCAGCGCGAGGACGAACTGCCAGAGGCTCCCGCTGTAGTCTCTGACGCCCATCATCGGCGCCACCAGGACGGCGATGAATGCGATCACCGTCACGACGATGATCGCGACGAACATGTAGGCGAGCACGCGCTCCGCGCGTCCGATGCCCGCGGGCTGCTGTGGCTTCACGGGTCAAGGATAGGGCGGGTGCCGTCCTCTAAACTGATGGCTGCTTCATTTCCAGGAGGGGTTCTGCATGCCTACCGGCAAGGTCAAGTTCTACGACGAGGAGAAGGGCTTCGGCTTCATCAGCACCGATGACGGCCAGGAGGTCTTCCTGCACGCTTCCGCGATGCCCTCCGGGACCGCGGTCAAAGCCGGCACCCGCCTCGAGTTCGGCATCGCCGACGGCAAGCGCGGTGCGCAGGCCCTCTCGGCCCGGATCATCGACACCCCGCCCAGCATGGTCAAGCTCAGCCGCAAGTCGGCCGACGACATGTCCGTGATCGTCGAGGACACGATCAAGCTGCTCGACGGGATCGGCACGGGCCTCAAGCGGGGCCGCTACCCCGACAAGGCGCACGGGCACACGATCGCGACGCTCCTGCGCCGGGTTGCGGACGAGCTGGATGCCTGACGCCGACGAGACGACCGGCGATTCGTCGCCCGAGAACGACGCTCCGGCCACCGCGACCGAGGCTCCTGGTGAGTGGTCCGCGAGCGCGTCGGCCTCGCCGGCTGCCGCGCCCGTGGTCTGGAGCGACGAGGTCGACGAGGAGGAGGAGCCGGACTTCGACGACGAGGCCGGAGACGAGCCGGACGCCGAGCCCGCAGCGGCCGCCGCAGAGCCGGAGCCCGAGGCCGTCTACGAGCTCGACACCGTGCTCGCCGCATCGGAGGACCGTGCTCGCGAGGCGCTGCTGGACATCACGACCGCCGACACCATCGGCGACCTCGTCGCGACACTCGCCCAGGGCGAGCACGTGGTCTCGCTGCAGTTCACCAACCTGATGCGCGGATACCCGGGCTGGCTCTGGACGGCGACGCTGTCGAGGATCGACGAGTCCGAGGACGTCAACGTCCTCGAGGTCGAGCTGCTGCCGGGCGAGGGCAGCGTGCTCGCGCCCGACTGGGTGCCGTGGTCGGTCCGGCTCGCGGACTACCGCGCGGCGCAGGACGCCAGCGGTGAGCGCGACGAGACCGAGGACGACGAGTACGACGACGACACCGTCGTCGACTCGGCGGAGACGGACGAGGACGAGGTCCTCGACGATGACGAGGCGGACGACGACGACGTCTCGGATGACGACGACGACGACGACTCCGACGACTCGGACGATGACGACTCGGACGACTCCGACGACGACGATCCGGACGACGACGACGACGAGTCGCAGGGCGAGGACGTCGACGCCGACGGCACGTCCGGCGCCTCCACCGAAGGACGACGCGGCAGCGGCAGTCGCGGACGTCGGCGTCGCCGACGCTGACCGGATCCGGCCGAGCGGGGACGCCCTCGCTCGGCCCCGCTGCCGACGCGACGGCGCTCCGACAGGCGGCGAGCCCGGCGCCTCAGCGGCGGTTGCGGCTGTAGAACAGGCCGATCGTCCCCAGGACGACACCGATCACGACGGTCGACAGGACGAGCGGCGACACGGTCGCGCCGGCCGCCGCGGCGATCAGCACGCCGACGAGGGCGAGCACCCAGACGATGCAGCCCACGAGGAGCGCCGTCGCGTCGTCGGAGGCGTAGGGCGGGGGAGCGGGGCGGCGCTCGTCCGGACGGAGCCAGAGCCTCATCCCGCGCCTCCCCGTTCCCCGGTCGCTCAGTCGGCCAGGCGCTCGATGACGTGGTCGATGCAGCCGAGCAGCGAGCGGACGTCGTCCGGCTCGATGGCGACGAAGGTCGCCACGCGCAGCTGGTTGCGGCCGAGCTTGCGGTACGGCTCCGTGTCGACGATGCCGTTCGCGCGCAGGATCTTCGCGATCAGCGCGGCGTCGACGGAGGCGTCGAAGTCGACGGTGGCGACGACCTGCGAGCGGTGCTCGGGCACCTCGACGAACGGGGTCGCGACCGGCGAGGCCTCGGCCCAGTCGTAGATCGCCGACGAGGACTCGAGGGTGCGCGCCGACGCCCAGGCCAGTCCGCCACTCTCGTTCATCCACTGGAGCTGCGACTCCATCAGCAGCAGCGTGGAGAGGGCGGGGGTGTTCAGCGTCTGGTTCAGGCGCGAGTTGTCGACGGCGTTCTGCAGGCTCAGGAACTCGGGAATGTAGCGGCCGCTCGCCGCGATCCGCTCGATCCGCTCGATCGCGGCCGGCGAGAAGAGGCCGAACCAGAGGCCGCCGTCCGAGGCGAAGTTCTTCTGCGGGGCGAAGTAGTAGACGTCGGCCTCGGCCGCGTCGAAGTCGATGCCGCCGGCGGCGCTGGTCGCGTCGATCACCGTGAGCGCGCCCTCGTCGCCGTGCACGCGCCGGACCGGCGCCATGACTCCGGTGGAGGTCTCGTTGTGCGGCCAGGCATAGACGTCGACGCCCTCGAGGATCTCGACCTCGCTGCGCGAGCCTGCCGGGGCCGAGACGACGTGCGCGGGCTCGAGGAACGGCGCGGACGCCGCCTTCGCGAACTTCTGGCCGAACTCGCCGAAGGTGAGGTTCTCGGCACGGCGGTCGATCAGCGAGAAGGCGGCCGCGTCCCAGAAGGCGGTCGAGCCGCCGTTGCCGAGCAGGACCTCGTAGCCCTCGGGGATGCGGAAGAGCGTCGCGAGGTGCTCGCGCACGGACCCGACCAGGTTCTTGACCGGAGCCTGCCGGTGCGAGGTGCCGAGGAGGTGCGCGCCCTGCGTCGCGAGGTGCGCGAGCTGGTCGTGCCGCACCTTGGACGGGCCGCAGCCGAACCGTCCGTCGTGGGGGAGGAGCTCGCGAGGAATGGTGACGTCCGGCATGCGTTAATACTAGGGTTCCCGGCCCGCCCCGCCTTCGACCATCGGAGGCCCTGCGCCCTGCCCCGTCGCCGATGACGGGACACGGTGCCCAGTAAGGTTGTGCGCGCTGAGACCGGAAGGCTGAGATGACGGATCTGATCGACACGACCGAGATGTACCTGCGCACCATCCTGGAGCTGGAGGAGGAGAACATCATCCCCCTCCGGGCCCGCATCTCCGAGCGGCTCAGCCACTCGGGCCCCACCGTCTCGCAGACCGTCGGCCGGATGGAGCGCGACGGCCTCGTCGTCGTCTCCGGCGACCGCCACCTCGAGCTGACCGGCGACGGACGCCGCAAGGCGATCCACGTCATGCGCAAGCACCGCCTCGCCGAGCGCCTCCTCCACGACGTCATCAAGCTCGACTGGGAGTTCGTGCACGAGGAGGCCTGCCGCTGGGAGCACGTGATGAGCGAGCAGGTGGAGCGCCGCCTCCTCGAGATGCTCGACCACCCCACCGAGTCGCCCTACGGCAACCCGATCCCGGGGCTCGACGAGCTGGGGGACACCCCGGCGTCGCGCTTCGCGGACGGCGTCATCAGCATCCCCCGCTTCGTCGCCGGCTCGGCCGAGCCGCAGCGCGGTACCGTGCGCCGGCTCGGCGAGCCCGCGCAGGTCGACCCGGAGCTGCTGCTGCAGCTCAAGCAGGCGGGCGTCGTCCCCGGGGCCGAGGGCGAGTTCTCCGCGCTCAACGGCTACGTGCTCGTGCGCATCGACGGCGTGGAGGCGGGCATCGAACTGCCCAACGAGGTCGCTGCGCACATCTTCCTCGTCAGCTGAACGTCCGCTCCACGCGCACTACAGCATCGGAGGGTCGGAGCGGGACACGATCTCGTCTCCGGTTGGTGACAAATCGGTAACGGTCGCTTACGCTCTGTGGAGCCCTGCGCCCGAACCCCGGTCGTGAGGCGCGGTGTCCGACGTCCCTTCCCGTCTCGGACTCCGTGAACGCCGATGCTTCGCGCACTCGAGACGGGACAGCTGCCTGGGCTGGCGGGACGTCGGAGGTCCTCCCCCTTGCCCCAGAACCCCACCACCCCCGCCGGTTCCCCCGACCGGTTCCGCTCCACCCACCCGGACAGCCCCCGCAACGCGTCCTCCTTCGAGAACCGACCGCCGGTGATCCGCGCCCGCTACACGGACGAGGCCCCCGTCGCCCGCCGGGCCGTGCCGACGGCGCCGTCGCGCCAGGCCGACGTCACGGACTTCGTGCCGACGCCCGCCGGCTCGCCCCGCAAGCGCAGCCGCGGCCGCACGATCGGCAAGGTCGCCATCGTCGGATTCGCCGGAGCGCTCGTCGCGACCATGGCGCTCCCCGCCTACGCCTTCTCGCCCGGCACCGAGAGCGACGGGCTGTTCGCCGCCTCGCAGGCCGACCTTCTGCGCCAGGGCGACGCGCAGACCGTCGCCGTCGCCGGGGGAGTGGTCCAGGCGGCGATCGCCCGGGACGGCTTCACCGCCGAGGCCGCGCCGCCGCCGCCCGAGCCGGAGCCGGTGGTCGAGCCCGTCGTCGACACCACCGACGTCGCCGAGGCCCGCGCCGAGACCGCCGAGAGCTTCAACTCCTACGAGGGCGCCTCGGCCAGCGAGCTCGCGGCGAGCGCGCCGAGCACGAGCTACAGCCTCTCCGCCGTCTTCAACACGGCGCTGCAGTACCAGGGTGTGCCCTACGTCTTCGGCGGCGCGGACCCGAGCGGCTTCGACTGCTCCGGCCTCGTCATGTACGTCTTCGCGCAGTACGGCATCTCGATGCCGCACTCCGCGGCGGGCCAGGCGGCGATGGGCACGCAGATCCCGCTGTCGGAGGCGCAGCCCGGCGACCTGGTGATCATGCCCGGCCACGACGGCTTCTACGCGGGCAACGGCAACATCCTGCACGCGCCGTACGAGGGCGCGAGCGTCCGCGTGCAGCCGATCTGGACGAGCAACTACACGATCGTCCGCATCTCCGGCTGACGACGACCGCGAGCACCGGCCGAGAGCCCGTCCCCTCACCGGGGCGGGCTCTTCCGCGTTCCCGGCAGTGCCGGCCCGCCGCCCACCGTGTGAACTGCGCATGACGAAATCCCCGGTTCCTCTGGTGTTCCGGGCGCGAAGGGTTAATCTGAACCTCAGTCCGCTCGCGTGGCGAGCGGAGCGATTCGTCGAGGGACGGAGTGCCGGGATGGCCGAGCGGAACGGGCACCACTGCGTGGGGCTGCGTTCGCGCGTGCGGCGGACCGACGCGATCCGGGCGGGGATCCTCCTCGCCGCACTCCACTCCGCCGACACTCGGATACGGCACCACGTCACCGTGCGGCTCTGCGCCGCGGCCTCGAAGGGCGCCGTCATCACGACGGCGCCCTTTCGCGTGGTCGCGGCGCCTCCGTGCGGCGGCGTGCGACAGCACGGAGGTCACTGATGCGCACACTCGTCCTCAACGCCGGCTACGAGCCGCTGGCGGTGGTGTCGTTCAAGCGGGCGCTGGTGCTGCTGATGACCGAGAAGGCGATGATCATCGTCGCCGACGAGGAGCACCCGGTGCACGGAGCGACCGGCGACTACGTCCGGCCCTCGGTGATCGTGCTGACGCGCTACGTCCGCATCCCGAGCTCGCGGAGCGTGCCGGTCTCGCGCCGCGGGGTGCTGCGGCGCGACAACCACCGCTGCGGCTACTGCGGCCAGCACGCCAACACGATCGACCACATCCAGCCGAAGTCGCGGGGCGGGCGGGACACCTGGGAGAACCTCGTCGCCTGCTGCCACCGCTGCAACAACGTCAAGAGCGACCGGACGCCGCTCGAGATGGGCTGGCAGCTGCGCTCCGTGCCGCGGATGCCGCGCGCCGGCTCCTGGCTCGTGCGCGGTTCCGAGCGCACCCAGCCCGAGTGGGACGACTACCTCACGGCTGCGGCGGCCTGACCCCCCGCCGCGAGATGCCACTTGTGCACGCCCGACACGGCGTGTCGCGTGCACAAGTGGCATCTCGCGGAGTGCGGGGCTACTCGTTGTCGCCGCCGGTGGCTTCCGAGGCGTTGCCGGAGCGGGAGCCGGACCAGGTCCAGTTCGCGACCTCGGGGATGTCCTCGCCGTGCTCGCGGGTGTACGCGCGGGCGCGGATCCGGGCGTCCTGCATCTCCTGGCGGAGGCCCGCCGCCTTCGCGCCGAGGCCCGGGGTTCGGTCGATGACGTCCATCACCAGCGAGTAGCGGTCGAGGTCGTTGAGCATCACCATGTCGAACGGCGTGGTGGTCGTGCCGTTCTCCTTGTAGCCGCGGACGTGCAGGTTGCCGTGGCCGGTGCGCTTGTAGGTCAGCCTGTGGATGAGCCACGGGTAGCCGTGGTAGGCGAAGATCACCGGGCGGTCGGGGGTGAAGACCGCGTCGAACTCGCGGTCGGAGAGGCCGTGCGGGTGCTCGGACTCGGACATCAGCCGCATCAGGTCGACGACGTTGACGGTGCGGATGGCGAGGTCGGGCAGCGCCTCGCGGAGGATGCTGACGGCCGCGAGGGTCTCCAGCGTCGGGACGTCGCCCGCGCAGGCCAGCACCACGTCCGGGGACTCGCCGCGGCGCTCGCTGCTCGCCCACCCCAGGATGCCGAGACCTCGGGTGCAGTGCGCCACCGCCTCCGCCATGGTGAGCCAGGCGGGCGCGGGCTGCTTGCCGGCGACGACGACGTTGACGTAGTCGACGCTGCGGAGGCAGTGGTCGTAGACCGACAGCAGGGTGTTCGCGTCGAACGGCAGGTAGACGCGCACCACCTCCGGCTTCTTGTTGACGACGTGGTCGATGAAGCCCGGGTCCTGGTGGCTGAAGCCGTTGTGGTCCTGGCGCCAGACGTGACTGGAGAGCAGGTAGTTGAGGCTCGCGATCGGGCGGCGCCACTCGATGTCGCGGGTGCCGTCCAGCCACTTCGCGTGCTGGTTGAACATCGAGTCGATGATGTGGATGAAGGCCTCGTAGCAGGTGAAGAGCCCGTGGCGGCCGGTGAGCAGGTAGCCCTCGAGCCAGCCCTGGCACTGGTGCTCGGAGAGCACCTCCATCACCCGGCCGGCGCGGGCGAGGTGGTCGTCGAGCGGGTCGAGCTCGGCGTTCCACTGCTTGTCGGTGGCGGCGTAGACGCTCTGCAGGCGGTTGCTGGCGACCTCGTCGGGGCCGAAGATCCGGAAGTTCGTCCGATTCTCGCGGACGACGTCGGCGAGCCACTCGCCGAGCACCTTCGTCGCCTCCGCGACGGTGCCGCCCGGCTCGTGCACGACGACCTCGTAGCGGCGGAAGTCCGGCAGCCGGAGGGTCTGGCGGAGCAGGCCGCCGTTGGCATGCGGCGTCGCGCTCATCCGGAGGTCGCCCTCGGGGGCGAGTGAGCGGACACGGTCGGCGATCCCGCCCTCCTCGGTGAACAGCTCCTCGGGTCGGTAGGAGCGCATCCACGTCTCGAGCAGGCGGGTGTGCGCCTCGGTGTCGCGGGCGTTCGCGAGCGGGACCTGGTGGGCGCGGTAGGTGCCCTCGACCTGCACGCCGTCGATCTCGGCCGGGCAGGTCCAGCCCTTCGGGGTCTTCAGGATGATCATCGGCCAGGCTGGGCGGGTGAGGTCGCCGTCCGCGGCGCGCGCCTTGATCGCGGCGATGCGGTCGAGCACCTCGTCGAGGACCGCGGCGAAGCGCTCGTGGACCCGCATCGGGTCCTCGCCGTCGAAGCCGCCCTCGACGGTGAACGGCTCGTGGCCGTAGCCGCGCATCAGGCTCTCGAGCTCCTCGTGCGGGATGCGGGCGAGAACCGTCGGGTTGGCGATCTTGAAGCCGTTGAGGTGCAGGATCGGCAGGACGACGCCGTCGGTCGCGGGGTTCACGAACTTGTTGGAGTGCCAGCTGGTGGCGAGCGGGCCGGTCTCGGCCTCGCCGTCGCCGACCACCGCGGCGACCAGCAGGTCGGGGTTGTCGAAGGCGGCACCGTAGGCGTGGCTGAGGGAGTAGCCGAGCTCGCCGCCCTCGTGGATGCTGCCGGGGGTCTCGGGGGCGGCGTGGCTCGGGATGCCGCCGGGGAAGCTGAACTGGCGGAAGAGGCGGCGCAGGCCGTCCTCGGTCTCGTCGATGTGCGAGTAGATCTCGCTGTAGGTGCCGTCGAGGTAGGCGTTGGCGACCATGCCCGGTCCGCCGTGGCCGGGGCCGGTGATGTAGAGCGTCGGCTGCTGCCGCTCCGTGATCGCACGGTTGAGGTGCGCGTAGATCAGGTTGAGGCCGGGGGCCGTGCCCCAGTGTCCGAGCAGGCGCGGCTTGATGTGCTCCCTCGCGAGGGGCTCGCGCAGCAGCGGATTGGCGAGGAGGTAGATCTGGCCGACCGCGAGGTAGTTCGCGGCGCGCCACCAGGCATCGATCGTGTCGAGGGTGGCGGGGTCGAGCGGACTGTCGTCGCGGGCGGCCCAGACGTGCTGAGCAGCGGCGGTGGTGTGGGATGCGGCCATGCTGCAACGCTTCCAGGCGAGCGCGCGGGGCGGAAGGGCCTTGCGGGCGGCGGGGCGCCGTCCGGACGGGGCTGCTCGCCGCAGAACATCAGCTGAGAAGGGAGGGCATCGCTCCTCAGCGGACGCCCCCCTCTCTCAGCTGATGTTCTGCGGCCGGATCAGCCGCGCGGGGTGGCTCGGCGGAGGATCAGGGCGCCGAGGACCGCGGACAGGACCGTCGGGACGAGCAGCAGGGCGAAGGCGCCCGTGAAGCCGATCGCCTCGAAGGCGAGCCAGACCGAGTCCCAGCTGTCGGTGAGGGTGAACAGGGCGACCAGGCCGACGATCAGCGCGCCGAGGGCGAGGAAGAAGACGGTCATCCCCGTGGCCCGCCAGCGGACGAAGACGGCGGCGACCGCCGAGCCGGCGAAGAAGAAGAAGAGGAAGAGGCTGAAGGTCGCGAAGGTCTGGGCGAGCCAGGAGACGTCGCTGTAGGCGGCGGCGCGGAACATGTAGCCGCCGAGCCCCCAGCCGTTCGTCGCCTGCTCGAGCGCGGACATCGTGGAGTAGAGGACGGTCCAGGCGGCGGACAGGCCGACGAAGGTCAGCGCCGTGCCGAGGGAGTAGTCGCGGCGGGTCGAGCCGTAGCCCAGCGCGAGCGCGAAGGTGACGTTGGTGGCCTGGACGGCGACGACCAGCATGTAGATGAAGATGAAGGTCGTGCCGCCGGTGATCTGCACGCCGGAGTCGCCGCCGGCGGCCGGGACGCCGACCATCCGCAGCACGAGCAGCCAGATGATCAGGCTCCCGACGAAGATCGCGCCGAGGATCGCGAGCGGGGTGGCGAGCAGCGTCGCCGGGTTCGCGAGGTGCAGGCGGACGATGCTGAGCAGGCGGTGGCGCGCGACGGAGCGCTGCGGGGCGAGGGCGGTCATGAGGCGGCCTTTCCGGTGGTCAGCTGGACGACGAGCTGCTGGAGCGAGACGGGCTCGAGCTCGAGGCCGCGGTGGCGGGCCTCGTCGCGGTCGGCGGTGCCGAGGTGGGGGAGCGTCGCGGTGGCGAGGCCGCCGACTCCGCTGCGGGAGAGGACCTCGCGGCCCTCGGTGAAGGAGTCGACGGCGGCGCGGCTGCCGGTGACGGTCGCGGCGGCTCCGCGGAGCTCCTCCGTGTCGCTGTCGACGAGCAGGCGGCCGTCGTCGATGACGAGGACGTGCTCGAGGAGGCTGCTGACCTCGTCGATCAGGTGAGTGGAGAGGACGACGGTGCGCGGGTGCTCGCCGAAGTCGGCGAGCAGGCGGTCGTAGAAGAGCTGCCGGGCGACGGCGTCGAGGCCGAGGTAGGGCTCGTCGAAGAAGGTCAGCGGGGCGCGGGAGGCGAGGCCGACGATGACGCCGATCGCGGAGAGCTGACCGCGGCTGAGCTTCTTGACGCGGCGGTCGAGCGGGAGGCGGAAGTCGACGACGAGCTGCTGGGCGAACTCCTCGTCCCAGCCCTCGAAGAACCAGCGGGCGCTGCGGAGGACGTGCTTGACCTTGAAGTCCTCCGGGTACTTCTGGCTCTCCTTGATGAAGCAGGTGCGGGAGAGGACGGCGGCGTTCTCGACGGGTGTCTCGCCGAAGACGCGGATGCTGCCGGTGCTCGCGAACTCCTGGCCGGTGAGCAGCGACATCAGGGTGGTCTTGCCGGCGCCGTTGCGGCCGAGGAGGCCGTGGATCCGGTTCTCCTCGAGGGTGAAGCTGACGTCGGAGACGGCGTGCATGCTGCCGTAGTGCTTGCTGAGGCCGGCGACCTCGATGACCGCGCTCATCGCGATCCTCCTTCGATGTCGGTGATCATGGCGGTGAGCTGCTCGCGGGTGAGGCCGAGCTTGGCGGCCTCCGCGAGGAGCGGTGCGACGAACTGGTCGCGGAACTGCGTGCGGCGCTTCTCGACCAGGCGGTCGCGCGCTCCCTCGGCGACGAACATGCCGATCCCCCTCTTCTTGTACAGGACGCCCTCGTCGACGAGCAGGTTCACGCCCTTGCCGGCCGTGGCCGGGTTGATGCGGTGGAACGCGGCGAACTCGTTCGTCGACGGGACCTGGTCCTCCTCGGGCAGCGCGCCCGCGATGATGTCGTTCTCGATCTGCTCGGCGATCTGCAGGAAGATCGGGCGGGAGTCGTCCATGGGGCTCCTTCCCTCGGTGTCGGTGCTTCGTGGTGTGTTGGTTCGTTGGTGTAGTAACTAACCAACCATGCAGCTCGTTCCGTGTCAAGAGCGACGGCTCCGGGTGATCGGTACACTGGACGGCACCGGCCTCTGTAGCTCAATGGAAGAGCGACTCCGTCCTAAGGAGCAGGTTGGGGGTTCGAGTCCCTCCAGGGGCACCAGAGTGTCGTTACTAGAACCCTTGCCAGAGAAAAACGCCGCAACGGCGCCGATCTCGGCCTCCAGGAAGCTGGTGAGGGTCCGAGCATCACTCTTTCGAGTGGTGCTCTTTTCGTGTGCAACGAGCTGAATGGCGGTCGAGGCGATCGTGGAAAACGGCTCGTTCAACTCGACGGTGATGGTCTCGTCCGCGTGAACGCGAACACGCGCGAGGAAGACTTGATTGACGAGCCTCTTCACGTGGTCGGGTGCCCCGCCGTATGCGCTGGCACACTCCGCGGTCACATCGAGGCCGAGCCGGATCGCGTGCTCGACGTTGGCCACGTCCTAGGTGAGCCTCGCTTCGTCCCGCTCGGCGACCGTCCGCTCAGCGCGGATGCGGTCCTGCTCCTTCTTGAACAGGTCGGGCGAGATCGCGTCTGCGTAGTGAACCTGAAGGAGTCGCAGCTGCTCGCGTTCGAGACGCTCTAAGTTCGTCTTGGTTTGTGCTCATTGGCGCTCGGCGTCGCCTCGGGTGGCCACGAGCTCATCGTGAAACAGGCGCTCGAGGTCGGCTCGAGCGATCTGGTCGAGCCGGAGACTCTTCTTGTACTCCTCGACGATCTTCTCCTCCACCACGTGGATGAGGACGGCCTTCTGCGTGCAGTCGTTCCGCTTCGCCTGACGTGCTGAGCAGTAGAAGTAGGGGTAGATCTCGCCCGACTTCGACCGCGTCATCTGCACGATCAGCCGATTGTGGCAGTTCCCGCAGTACACGGTGCTTTTGAGGTGGTGGTCGTGGCGACGTCGGCGCTCGCCGGAGCGACGCGACTGCAGTGCGTCCTGCACCTTGTCCCACGTCTCTTGATCGATCAGGGGCTCGTGCTTGCTGGCGTAAGTAGCGCCCGAGAACGAGACCAGGCCGAGGTAGTACGAGTTGGTCAGGATCTTGTGGAGGTCCGTGTCGGTGAGCGCTCGTGACGGTACCTGCGGAGTTCGTCGAGTGGTGAGTCCACGTTGAGCGAGTTCGAGCGCGAGCTGCGACAGACTAACGCTCGGCTCGGTGTAGCGGTGGAAGGCCCAGTTGATGAGCGGAGCGCGGTCGGCATCTGGGCGAACGGTTCGGCTCTCGCGGCCGTCGCTGTCGACTTCGCGGACGTTCAGGTACCCGAGCGGAGCCCGGCCTGGGGTCCCGCCCTTTTGCACCTTCTGCGTCATGCCCTTGGTGACCTCTTGCGCGAGGTTGCGCGAGTAGAACTCGGCGATCGAGGACATGATGCCGTGAAGGAGTGCACCTGAGGGGGACTGGTCGATGCTTTCCGTAGCCGAGATCAGCGCGACGTTCGCGGCGGTCAGCTGCTTCATGATCTCGACGTCGTCCTCCCGGTTCCGCGCGAGCCGGCCGACCTTGTGCACGACGACGTAGTCCACGGAGTGCTCGCGGATGTACTCGAGCATCTCCTGAAGCGCTGGACGATTGGCTGTCTTCGCGGACTCTCCCCGGTCGACGAACTCTTTCGCGACCATGGCGCCCATTGACTGGGCCTTTTTTTGGTTCGCCTCGCGCTGCGCGGGGATCGAGAAGCCTTCCTTTTCGTCACCGCGCTGCGCCTGCCGCGCAGTCGAAACGCGCAGGTACAGGACCGCGACCTTCGGCGTCAGCATCTCGCCGATCACAGAGAGTGGGTCGGGGGCGACCGGCTGAGGGCTCAGGGTAGGGCTGGCGAGAAGCGGTGAGAGTGTCATAGCGCTCTGATTAACGCTCTGAACGCGCGCAGAGTCGAGTCTTTTCTGCTCCGCTGCCCGGTGAGGTTCCGAATCGTCAGGTCTCCACCCCCGGTTGGCGGGTGTTGCGGAAATTGCTACGGATGCGTCCGTGGCCTGGCCTGTAGCTGGCTTGAAATCGTCTCTCATTTGTGGAAGACGTAGACCCGGTCAGCGTGGTGGACGATGTCGAAGATCTCGCGGAATTGGATCTCGATTGATACGTAGTTCCAGCGCAGGTCGTGATCGGCGATGCCCTGCTCCTGGCGGAGATGCGTCAGGGCGGCGCGCCAGCCCAGTCCATCGATGTGCTCGTCGAGGGCGGCCCGGAGGCTTGTGTACTCGCCGAAGAAGCTGTCCTCGAACTCTGCGTCAAAGGTGCGCGGGTCGGTGTCAGGGTGGAAGACCTGCAGGAAGGCGGTCATGGCCTTTGCTCGGTCGTAGGTGTCCACACCCTCCCGAGGTCGCAACTCGTGGTCTTCCGGGTCTTGCGGTTGTTCTGGTGTTGTCATGCTTCGTTCTCTTTTCTGTCCACCCTGTGAATGATTGATATGTGGAATGCCGCTTGCTGTGGAAGGTGTAGACCTTGTCGCGGTAGTAGACGATGTCGACGAAGTTACGAAAGCGGTATTCGATGGCCGCACGGTTCCATTGCACTTCGTCGGGGGAGACGCCGTATTCCTTCTGCAGTACTTCCAGGCCGTCGTTCCAGCCGAGCAGGTCGATGTAGTCATCAATTGCTTCGTCGAGGCTGTCGTATTCGGCGTAAAAGATGTCAGCGAACTCGGTGGCCAGCGTCGGAGATTCAACGTCGGTGTGAGGTAGGAGTAGGAAAGCGACGAACGGTCCGGAGTGGTTGCGGGCGGCGCGGGCGATGTAGGGGTCGTCTTCCCAGCCGGGTCGGTTGCGGAAGAGGTGGGCGATCTCTTCTTCTGCTTCTGCGCGGCGGTGTTTCGGTCGTTGTTTCTCGTGGGGTGTTTCGTGTTCTGGTGAGGTCATGGAGATCCTCCTTTCTGCTTCCGGGATTGGTCAGCGCGCGGAAGCGGTTAGTGGTGGTGTCGGTAGATGAGGACGCGGTCTGGGTACTCGCGGACGTCGAAGACGTCGCGGTAGAGCATCTCGAGTACTGGATCAGGTCTGCCCGGGGCGTGGTTGGGGATGAGTTCGGGGTCCCAGTCGAGCGCGTCGACGATCGCGTCGATGGCCTCAGCGAGCGTCGGGAACTGGGCAACGAAGGCCGGGTCCTCGCTCAGTTCTTGCGCGGTTGGCGCGACCCCCTCGGGCGAAGTGGTTTGTGGCGTTCGCGGGTGTTCAGGGTTAGTCATCGAGGTGGTCCTTTCTGGTGTTGTAGTTGGAGGCGCCGGTGCGCAGCAGCGGCTGGAATTCGTCGAGGCTGATTACGGAGAAGAGCTGGTCGTCGAGGCCGGCTTCGCTGGCGATGCGGCGGGCGAGCTGGTCGCGTCGCCTGATGGTGGGGGTAATCCAGACGACGGCGGGGAAGAGGCCGGTTCGTCGCTGTTCGAGGCCGCTACGGCGGTAATGCTGATACTGGCGGCACTTGGCGACGATGCGTGCGGGGTTCTCCGTGGCGAGGTCGACCTCGAGAAGCCAGTGGTCCTCGTACCCGTCTGGGGTGCTGGTGACGACGGCGAGGTCGGGCTTGAGGAAGATCCGCTGGCCGGTCGGACCAAGGTAGGGGCGCCAGCACGCGGGCTCCGGGGTGATGCTCTCGACCTTGAGTTCGTGGGCATCGTCGAGTTCGGCGAGCTGGACGCGGAGCTCTGAGATGGCGAGGGTGTGCTCAAGGAACGTGAGGGACGGGTCCTGATCGCGTCGGTAGCGCTTCTTCCTTTGCTCGGGATTCGCGTCGCCGTTGCCTGCGAGGCGGGCGCCGCGGTTGGTGATGGTCCAGATGCCGACGCTGGAGCCGCGCGCGTGTCCGCCGACGGTGCGGGGGAGGACATGAAGGAGGCCGATGCTTCCGAGTTTCTGCAGGAGTCGGTTGGTTTGGCGGGCGGCGGAGCGGTCGCTGCCGTACCTGGCGCGGGCGGCTCGGGCGAGTTGTCGGCTGGTGGCGTAGCGCTGTTCGAGCAGGAATCGGAGGACTGCCTGTTCCTGCTCGGTCGGCCTCTGCTCCGCCCCGGTCCGTCGTCGTTGGCCGCTCATGTGAGCCGTCCCGGGCGGCGGGCTGGTACCCACCGGAACGGTGGGTGAGTCATAGCCGCAAGGGGAGCGGATGTGGCGGGTTGTCGGGCGAGTACGGGCGTGTTCAGGAGAGCGACGAGTCTGCCGACGAGTCTCTGTCTCTCGGTGTGGGAGACGTGCGTCATGCGCGCTTTCTCCGCCCGACTGGCTCGGTGCTCGCGTCGTGCGCAGCGGCGTCGGCCTGAGGGTCGAGGTGTAGGTCGCGGCGGAGCGCCGCGTCGATCTCGCTCACGGGACGGCCATAGCGCTCGGCGCTCTGTTGGCGGATCTCGATCGCATCCGACACGACAGGCGGTGGCGGCTGGGTTGCGGCGGAGAACCAGCCGGTCTGCTGACCTTGCTGCCGGAGATTCACATAGACGTGGTGGGTCGGTAGGAGCTGGAAGTCCTCAGTGGCAAGCTCGCGGGTGGTCTTGGCGAGCGCTGCAGCGTCTGCCTGCTCCAGGCCGAAGACGATCTTGCTGCGAGCATTCGTGTCGATCGCCGAACGCATCGTGGCCGGAAGCTGGTCTCGGTACTGGTGTGCGAGGTGCCAGGCGGCGCCGAGGGACCGGCTCTGGGCGAGCGCATCGGCGAGGTCGCCGGAGGCGGGGAGGGCGAGGTAGTCCTGGACCTCGTCGATGTAGAGCGACGCGATCGTGCGCTTCTCCTGGGGTAGGGCGCTGCGGCCGAGGATGATCGGCCAGAGCGATCCCACGACCAGGGAGCCGAGGAGCCGCGCGAACTCCGGTCCGAGCAGTCCCTTGTTGAGCGAGATCAGCAAGATCTTCTTCTTCGTGAACAGCTCCGAGAGGTCGAAGCGGGAATCGGACTGCCCGAGGACAGCGCGCATGCCCGGGCGGATGAGAAAGCTGCGTAGCTTGTTCATGGCGGGCCCGATCTCCATGGCCTGCTGCTGCGGGGTGAGCGCGTCGTACCGCGCCCAGAAGGCGCTGACACCGAGCGGGTCATCGATGCGGCTGGTGATCCTGCGCCGGAACGACGAGTCGGTGAGCAGGGTCGGCAGCCAGAGCAGGTTCGCGCCGGGAGTGCGGGCGAGGGTGAGAAGGGCGGAGCCGAGAACGTCTTCGGAACGGACGCCCCAGTTGTCGAAGATCCCCTTCAGCGCCGCCATGAGCGAGTCGGTGACCAGCTCGGGGCTACGGTCAGCTCCGGACAGGACGTTGATCCCGACCGGCCGATCAGAGAGCGGGTCAATCACGACGACGTCGCCGCGTCGGTGCTCGGGAACGCGCTCGAGGACGTCACGGACGAGGTCCGCTTTCGGATCGACGACGAGCACAGGACGGCCGGCGACCATATCGGCCACGATGAGCGAAAGCATCGCCGTGGACTTGCCGGACCCTGTAGGACCAAGCAGGACCGTATGGAATGCCGCGTCCTGGATCGGGCTCCCCACCGATTGAATGACCCCGGGCGCCGTTGTCGCCGCGAAGGCTCGTCCGCCGTCCTTGAGTCCAGGTGGGGCGGGCAGAAGCCGGGGATGCTCGGCTGGCAGCCCGGGCAGCGGCCCGTCGCCGAGTGGCCAGCCTAGAAGGGGCAAGAGTTCTGGGACGGACAGGGCGAGTCGGTAGCTTCCCGGTCGTCGAGCGGCGTTGAGGGAGCCCGGCGACAGGCCGTCGAGGTGCAGGCGGGTTCCGGCTGCTTCGGCGACCCGTAGCGGAACCTAGCCTTCGAGTTCAGTACGCCAAGCGACCGCACTGGCTACGTGAGGGCGCTTCAGCATGTCGACGAGTTCGAGCTAAATCTTGCCGGAAAGTGGCTGTTCAAGATTGACGTCGAATAGCGAATGCCAGTCTGGCCACAATGGGTGCTAGCATCCCAGCTCGCTGATCCTCGTCTTGTTTCAGAACTTCAAACGCAACGAAACTTTATGACGGAAGCTACGATCACGTGGGGTGCATTACCCGCGCAGGCGACCGTTAGAGACGAACCCTTTAATGGGTTCCCGCCTTCGTGGCCGGCGCCTAGCTACTCCGATTGACAAGTGACGCCATCGTCTAGGTGAACGAGCATGCAGATTACCGTCGGTGTGAAGCGGTGGTGAGCCATCCGGCGAGCACGTGTCACCGTCGAGAAGCGAGCTACGGGCAGTGGAAGTCGGGCCGGCGGAGACGCGACGTCTCAACGCTGGTGCTACAGCCAGAAATCAGGCAAGGTGTTGCGATGCAGTGCATCGTTGGAACCCGACAGCCACTCAGCTCCAGCGCACGTGTCCGCAACATTTTAGAGGTGTGGATGGTCCGGGTGGGGTACTCCGCTCGCCTGGCCGGAAATGAGGTTTCTTACGCCACGTCGGTTGGGCGGTACTGTCGCCGGCCGGCCGCCTAACGTCCGCGGATGTATACGCGCCGACCATCCGTGCGGGTAGATGCCGTCTCCATCACAAAGCGGTCAGCGGAAACGGCGCGAGCCGAAAGCCTGTCAGCTCCCGGACTCTCTTTTCGTGCGAGACGGAAAGTCTTTTCTCCGCTCCTTGACCTGACCTACCCCAGCCAGATGTGTAACTCGCGAATACCAGCGTTCGTACCCCAAGATTGCTGAGGTGGAAGATTGAATGTAAGCCCCGAGAACCGTCCTGTCCTTCGAGTGCAAAGCGTAGGCAAGGAGAGGGAAGGCTTAACCGAAGTGTTCTGCCCGGCACCTCCACTTTCTAGCGAAGGTGCACCCCAGACTATCGCCAAATACGTCGCGGAAACTGACTCTGTCACGTCGACGATGCAGTCCGCAAACGTCCTCAGCGTCTGTTTTGAGCCCACAAATGCATGTCCCGGAAAATGCCCGTACTGCCTAATAGAGTCCCATGTCGACGAAGCCTCCCCTGACGATCTCGACCACGTTCTCGGACATCTATTGCGTGCGGGCGTTCGACGAATAGGTTTCGGGGGTGGAGAGCCTCTGCTTCGACCTGACCTGTTCGAGATGGGACGAAATCTTCGGAATCGCGATGTTGGTAGTCTCCTTCGAACTAGCGGTATGTTCCCGATTGACCCGAAGAATGCGGCGGATGCATTTGATTGGATCGACCTTTCCATGGACAGCTCAAATGCGGAGATCTTCAAGCGATGCCGCCCAGGAGTGCCCTTGGAGGTACTCCAGGCGAACATCCGGGACCTGATCACGTCTGGTGCGCGCGTTCGCGTCAGTATCCTTTTGACGAGCAGAAATGTCTCAAGTCTTTCCGAAACCGTTCGATGGCTTGCCGAGGAAGGCGTTTCGCAAGTTAGGGTGCAGCGACTAGTCCAGAGAGGTAAGGCCGTTCGGACCTGGTCCAAACTGAAACTAAGTACCCTCGACGAAGACGCGGCCGTGAACTTTGTCCTCAGCGAGGCAACCAATCGCGGAATTTATGCACGCGAGCTGATGAGTGTTGGGTCAA
Organism: Rathayibacter sp. PhB152; assembly: GCF_003751395.1. Taxonomy (NCBI): domain Bacteria; kingdom Bacillati; phylum Actinomycetota; class Actinomycetes; order Micrococcales; family Microbacteriaceae; genus Rathayibacter; species Rathayibacter sp. PhB152. Next base: position 112,641 of record NZ_RJUT01000007.1, read on the forward strand.
CTACGCTCTGTATCGTCAAGGCAAATGGTGAGGTCTTCCGAGGTACGCCAACCGGAATAGAGAAAATGGCGAGTGTCTGTAACGGGGACTGGTTTACCGAGAGTTCCAATTCTATCGGAGAGGCGCAGCGAGCGACCTACATGGTCCAGCATGATGCGCACACCTACTGAGATGGACCGACTTCGCGAAGCGGCATCCGCAATACTCGGAACAGATCACCTCACGGTTGTATCGAAGCGATTTGCGGAACTGTATCTGTCCGATACCCATGTTCTGAAATTCGCAAAACTGGAGGGTTTGGTAGGACAAGGGCTGACCGGAGAGTTCAAGTACCTTCGAGCATTTGCCCCAGAGGTCGACGCGAAGTTCTATCCCGGATCGAGTGCTCAGGGACTCTGCTTACGAATGCGGCGCCTCTTACCGGAGTCCCAGCTCTCCCAACATCTGTACAGCTGCGAATGTCAAAGGGCCGACCTTCATCTTCGAGAAACGATGTGTGATCTAGTTGCTCTGCGAACACCAGTCGCTGAGCATCCAGCGCGGGAAGTACTCGATGCTCTCCAAAATAACGTCAAACGGCAGTCCAATCTCGACGAGTATTTGCCCGAATATCAGATCATTGTTCACGATTTGATCAAGGATGCAGAAGAAAATATCCGATTTCTCGCGAATGAACCTATTTTCGCCACCGGAGCTTCAATTGAGGTAGATCTCCATGGCAACTTGTTCAGCACTAATGTCTGGCGGGTTGATGACAAGTTTATCGCGCTAGATCCAACCTCTCGCAGCCTTCTCCCGAGCAGCTTGCGCTTAGTTGGCATCATCGTGGATTTCATACTGTTGCACCCTGTTCGGCTAAAAGTTGCCGCACTTCGTTCGGCGCTTGAGTTGCTGGCTCCAGAGGATGAACTGCTCTTCTTGATCAGTAAGCTTGCGTTGGTTGTCAAACTCCTGGTACGTATTCGGTTTGCAACCGCCGAAATTCTGTTAGCTGATACAGAAGGATGGAATCGAAGACTCGATACGAGGATCATCGCAACCGGTCGCGCCGGGATCTTATCCGTTCAGCGGTTGCTGGAAGAAAGTTGAAATGATTCGCTCCGATTGGCTGCGCCGGAGAGCAGCTGTCGCGCCTCTCCCCCTAAGCGAAGAACCGGCATTCGTCATGGGGCAGCTCCTGTTAGAAACTCTTGAGCAACGCCGATCGCAGCTCATTGGTCGTGCTACAGTCCTCACCGCGGCAGACAGCGCTTTAATCTTAGCTGTTTTTCAGTTCGTCCTCGGTCAATCTGCGACGACCCCGTGGATTTCAGTCGTCATCGGTATTACTAGTCTTCTCCTCAGCGCGATGGCGCTCATCCTAGGGCTTCGTCTTATCGGCGGTGTCACTCGTAGGACCAGAAAGAGTCCGAAATTCCGGCGTGATCAGTTGCTGTTTTTTGGCACCGTTACCAAACTTGATCAAGCTTCGCTCTCGCTTCGCCTAAAGGCGATGACTGCCGAAGGCGCAGTAGACGAGTTAAGTGCGCAGGCAATTTCTCTGACTCAGGTGTTACGCAATCGCTACGATGCGCTGAAGCGCTCTTTTTCTATGACGCTCTGGGCTGTTGTGCTATTGATTTTGGCGTACTTAGCATCGTATTATGAAGTTGTGAACGAAACAATAGCGCCTCTATTTGAGGTCTTAGTTAAAGGAGGCATCAAATGATCGTAACTACTTTGGGAACGGGTTCGATACTTACCGACCGCCTTAGCTCGTGTTTTATCGTCAATCGGGATCTAATGATTGATGTTCCTAACGGTAGCGTGAAGGCCGCGAGACGAGCCGGATTTGTCCCGATGGAAATTACGGCGTTGCTCGTTTCGCATTTTCACGCGGATCATTTTTTTGATATCGTGTTCCTGTTGCTCGAGCTTGGCTTGAGGAACGTCCGTGAAAATGATTTTATCATCGTAGGCCCTCCCGGAATTGAAGCGCGCACGGTGGAGTTGTTCGATCTCGCTTACCCTGAATCAAGAGAACGAGTTATGCAGAACTCGCGTGCGGTTTTTATCGAAGTGCTAGAAGGCGGCGAATCGATTTCGATCGGTGATTACGTGATCACACCCAGAATCGTGAAGCACACTGTTGAAACTGCGCTTGGATTCGAAGTATCGGACTCCACGACCAGTGTGGGATTTTCGGGAGACAGTGAACTCTGTCAGTCGATCAGAGATATTTGCAGCAACGTATCGACGGCTTTCTTCGATACTTCTTTTCTGACGGGGCGAAAGGGCCACATGGGCCTAAGTGATATCAAGGTGCTCATCGAACAACATCCGGGCCTTCGAGTCATTGCGACACACATGAGCGACGAGGTCTCGACGCTAACGGGGATGGTCATGCCGCAAATACCTTATGATGGGCAGGAGTTTACGATTAGCGCAGCGAATGGCTGAGTCGGACCGGGTCTTCGCATGGCTCGGGCTCGGCTCGGAGTTCAGATCTGTGCGTGTTGTTGGCGCCAAGAGTGATGTCCTTTTGAATTTTGACGAACTCGTTAGGCCATTCTGGACTGAGATTCGCAGTAACTCGTCCCTCATTCATCTAGCTCAAATTGAAGTTAGGCAGAGCGCTACAGTAACAAGTAGCATCGCTCGAACTGTGATTCGTGGACACGCTACCCTGTGGGTGCCAATTACTGCGGATCGAACCAGTGTTGCGCTCGCATTATTGTCATTTATACGGGCACTCGCGAAGGCCGACGCCGAGTCAAGAGTGGGTGGAGTCAATGTTCACGCCGGATGCGTCGCTCGGGGAGGAAGTGGACTCCTGTTGTCAGGGGAACGCGGTGCTGGAAAGACTACACTGATATTGCGGGCCATGAAAAGAGGACTGTCGTTCGTTTCCAATGATCAGACGATGCTGGTCAGAGACTCGTCAGGTTTGCGTGGATTTGGCTATCCTGCACTTGTCGCCGTAAGGGATAAGTCCGCACTCAAGGATTTTTCGAAGTTTAGCCCGGTCAGAAGTTTCATGTCAGTCGATGGGGATGCGGATGGTGTCCGTAGAGAGTTTTCGATAAGCGACATCTGCCGAAGATATAACGTCAATTGTGAAGTGTCGGCTACAATTTCGACTCTCGTGTTGTACGCGCAGGATGCCAATCTGGCACTCCCGCGTGTCGAGCAAGCCGATCCGCATCATTGGGTCAGCACATCCCGGCTTCCTCTTATTGAGACGTACGCGCCGTCTCTCGTGGAAGACGTGCGTCAAGTTTTGGGTCTTAAGGTGATAGAAGAACAAAGGTTTAGCTTGCCGCCCCACCTTAAGGTATTCAATGTGACGGCACCTATCGGTCAGATTGATGAAGTCGTGCAAATTCTCAAAGAATTGGTGTGAATACACCCTATCCTGCGCGTCTGGCGCTGAGAATTTCAGCCATATGAGAGTTTTGCCTTCACAAATAGGCTTTGATGCTTCATGATTACTCAATATATGGTCCAAAAACTTCTGATACGTATCTACCAGCTAAAGGTCGTGCTTTCTGCCATAGGCGTCACCTCGGCAGGAATTGGCCTCCTCCTGATTGTGAATTGGTTCGAAGGCAGTGACTCTGTTCCACGGGTGGTGAGCGTAATCTTGAGTGGTTTAGCGGATGCCTTCCTCGTTGCCGGGCTGATTGGCGTCGCTGTCGACTTCCTCACAAAGCGTGATAGAGATGCTCGCGACGATTCCCGGGTACGCCGCCTTCTTTCCGACTCTGCGCCGGCCTTTACCGACGCGGTCGTCCGCGGGTTCGCCTCGAGTCCTGACGATCTCCGTCGGGTGGCCACCCCTGCGCTCCTGGATGAGCTCGCTACGAACGCCCTCGGCCTCCGCCTTGGTGATTCGGCGTTTGCTCGTGAGATCTACGCTGACCTCCGTGACACCGTGGTTCGCGCTCGCGAGCGTTGGCACGACGTCGACGTGCGCATCAGGCTCTCCTCTTTTGAAGACGAGGGTGCCGGCGGTGTTCCTCGGTTCGCCGTTACCGTGACCTGGGAGTACTCGGTCATCCCCAGTAGCCCGGTTCAGCGCTTCGCTTGCACCTCGGATCGTGACGAGTTCCACGAGCTGGTCTCGGACATCCCCTCGACCTCGACTTGGTTCATGACACCGCGCCCCGGCTTCAATGCCAGCAGCCGCGACGCATTCGAGCTCCTGCAGTTCAGCGTCGACGGCGAGGAGAAAAAGATTCGCCGCAGCGCCCGTAAAACCGGCCAGACCTACTCTGTCGGGATCGGCGACGACGCGGTCCGTGATGGTCGCATGGTCAGGATCCGCCACGTCTACCGCACCATCACACCGCGAAGCGGTCACCGCCTCTACGTCGCGATCGCGCAACCGACCAAGGGCCTATCGCTCACCATGGACTACACCGACACGGACATCGCGCACTTGAGCGTCACAGACCTCGTCTCTGCAGCGCAGCGCCCGCACATCTCGCGGCTCCCTGAACAGACTGCAGCCCGGGAGATCTCGTTGGATGTCCCGGGCTGGCTGCTTCCGAAGGCGGAGGTCACTTTCGTGTGGGCCCTCGCCAGCGAAGTGTCTTCAGTAGACGCTGGAAGCGCATCCGCCGCCAGAGCCGCGTAGTCGGGTTCATCGCCCCAACGAAGTCGCCACCGCTCATTTCATCACCTCGCCTCGCGCTTCGAGGTCTGCCGTCTGGCCCGCCGTGGTCGTGATGCTACTCATAAGTATGTAGACCTTCAAGTAGCACCACACGAGGCTCGATGACATGGGAGGTGAGCTGCAGAAGGTCTTCGGACGCAACCTGCGCCGCCACCGCGAGTCCCTCGGTCTCAGCCAGGAAGCCTTCGCCGACGAGCTCGGCGTCCACCGCACCTACATGGGCGGCGTCGAACGAGGGGAGCGTAACCTCACGCTTCGCTCGATCGAGAAGATCGCCGGCTCGATCGGGCGTAACCGCGTTGAGATGCTCTCCGAGGTTCGCTAATCGCCAGCTTCGTACTGCACGCCGCCGGAGTGGGATCAGGACTGCGCAAAACTGATCAGCCGCGACGGCCCCTTTCTGTCCGGTGCAGCTAGAGATGCCGCAACACCGCGCCAAGCACCCAATGGAGCCGGGTGGCACTCTCGACGCTCTGATCTGAATAATTTGGTGACGCTCAGTACCTGGCCCGATGCTCACCCACATGTCGTCCTCACCCGCGTGCCGAGGACCACCTCAAGCTCAAGAGACTCACCGAACAGTGCGCCGTTCCAGCGGTGTCGAACGTCCGCACCAGCCGCGCGGCTGGCACACACTCAGCCGTGCTGAAGTGCCAGCGATCATCAAGACCCGTCGCTTCGTCGTGCGTGGCAGTGCACCAGCTGGCGCAGCACCTCGCATTCCAGATTGGCTGCTATGTCTGATCCTGCATGGCCCGGTCTCCCTATCATCGGTAGCTGTGGGACACGGACGTACCTGGAGACGGCGTAGCGGGGGAACCGAGCCAGGTGAAGCCACGGCGAACACACCGCCTGGGTACCTCGACGGCGGCGACCAGTCGGCGGGTGACCGTGTCCCTCTTCTGCGCCGGCTCCGAGTGCATCCTGAAGGCTTCCCGTCGTGCATCGATATGACCTTTGACATGGCCGTTCTGCGGTCGCCCTTCCGCGACGGATCTGCCAGCGTGCTGCGTTCTGTCGCGGAGTCGTCGAACCGCCCCGCGATCGACGGAGTTCCGCATGCTGGACCACGCCCATAGGGCCGCGACGAGGAGCCATGAACCTCGAGGGACAACAGGCACTCAGAACACCACGGGGCGAGGAAGTCCCACATGGTGACCGGCCTCTCAGCGCCAGGTCAAACTTGTACATCCTGGCGCGAATTGCGCTGGCCGGGTGCAGACCCGGGCGTGTCGGGAAGGGCAACTCCATATCTATGTAGTCGATGGCGCCTTCAGAGCCCGACGCTGGCGGCAATGCCTTCGTATCGCCACACAACGGGATGATGCGATGCGCCGTGGCTCCAGAACGGCCGCTCGATGATGTGTTCTATAACCCCTTTACCCTCAGGCAGACGTTGCGCTGCACGCGCAAGGACCAACACGATGTCATTGCTCAGTCGAACATCAATCACCCGGCGAACGCGGTCGAGCATGAGTCGATGGTGATCATGGATGGGGGCGCTCAGGAGAACCAGCTCGTCGACAATGGCGCCGCTGTTGACGGCACGAGCCACGACCTCGGCGCCGTAGCTATGGGCGAAGACGGTGCCCAACCCGGCTGCTCCTCCGATAGAGTCCGCCCACCGTTTGAACCGCTTGCCGCCCTTCTCACGCTGCTGGTCGCTATACGCCCCGGACCAGGCGAACTCCGTACCGCCGCCGTAAAGTGTGGGGCGAGAGCTGCCTTTGATGAAGGCGTGGAAGTCACCCTCGGGGTACCACCAGTCTCCCTTCCAGCCCCAGGTCCCATGGATCATGGTTGACGTGCGTTCCGCTGTCACGACGCCAGGCGGCCGAGGACCGACCGTCTCGAAACTGGCGTCGATGGAGGCCGACGGACGAAGGAAGGCTGCCGCGGCCAGCTCGCGGACGATCGGATCCGAAGATCGCCGGGCGAGCTCGACGCGCCATGCAGCAAAGGTGATGATTGCATATCGGAGATCATCAGTGCGCCCGAAACGTGCTGCGTCGGACAGCGAATCCCGGCCGGACTCCGCCCAGGACGAGCCCTCCCATTCGATTGTCTCCCCCTCAATGTCATCTTCTACTGGTGTGGGTCGCAGAAAGGCTAGATGGGCATCTCGCCAGGGAAAGTCGATGGACGGTCCGCGACGCATCATCCTGTTCCACGGCCGGTCGGACCGCACCCCGAGACCGCCGCGTGTACCGACGTGTGAGTTGAGGGTCGCTACCGACGCGGTCACGGACTCACGTTCGAGGGTGCTCACCACGCCATTCACAAGAAAACCCAGCCGAGCTCGCCCATCCGCGTACTCGTTCAAATCACGCCACGTACGCCGACGGTCCTCGTCCGGAGACGCCCCCTCCCTCAGCATCGCCGCCGCGTAATCGAGTTCGGACACCTGACGATCTTCTGCGTCAATTCGCAGGGCACGAAGCGGGAGGTCGGGGTCGAACCCAAAGCGTGCCATGATCTTTAAGGGAACAATTGGTCTGCTGACGTCCAGACCGACACCTGCGTCAAGCGTGCCGGCGATGGCGAATCTCGACGCGTTGGAGCCTTCGTACTCAGCGATTTCCTCCAGCGATTCCGTTCCGGAGTATGCAGTGAACGCTTCCAGTTCTTCGTCGGCCATGCGATGCCTGCCTTCTTCCGGGAGCGCGGGTGGCCCTGACCGTAGCAGGGTCAAAGACAGTGGGGTAGCGACCTACACGAAGAGCCACCACCGGTGCACAGGGCTCGTCAGGTCGTCGAGTGGTGACCCGCGCTGGTCGTCGAGTGTGGGACGCTGGAGCTCAGACGACGGGGCTGACGTGATGTTTACCCTGAGGAAGAGGTCCGCTGTCGACGCGGGGGCTTTCTGTCCGTGATCGGTACACGCGGGCACATATTGGGAAAAGACGTCGGGATGAGCGAGACTGGCCACATGGTCGACACAAAGCTCACGAAGTCCGCAGGGGAACATTGGGTCTGCTCGATGCTCAGCCGAATGAACTGGGCGGTAGCCCTCACGCGGGACGGCCTGGAGCGGACCGACATCCTTGCCGTTCAGACCTCCGGGGAACGCCGGGTGGCTGAGATTCAGGTCAAAACTGCCAACGACACTGGGTCGAAGACGAGCTGGCCTATCACGACCAAGTCGCAGTCGATCGCCCTAACGGACCGCGAGTGGTTCGTCTTCGTATGGCTGTCGGGGACGCGCATCGTGTCGCCGCGCGCCTTCATCGTTCCGCGAAATGTCGTTTCGGCTGCAGCCTGGATTCAGCACCAGGCGTGGCTCACCGACCCTTCGGCTTCAGCAGGCAAGCGCAACGCTCCGGTCGACCGGGCACGTATCACGATGCCCACCTGGGCCGGGTACGAAGATCGCTGGGATCTGCTGGACTCTTCCGCCGATGACGCACCCGTTCTCCTTCCTCCCGGCATGCGCGCCCAGGCGCTGCTCGACCGTGTTGGGCTTCCAGCCGGGCACCCCTGGGAAGTCGAGCTCCCGGACTGGTGAACGCGGTCGCTCGTCACTGATGAGCCGATCGTGATGCTGGCTGTGCTCGCTGAACTGCCTGCGCCGCGGCCAATTGTGTCCGGGCCCGTGGTTGGCGCACACTAGGGGAGTGGCAATCAAAGTGACCCTTGTTGACGACCTCGATGGACTGCTGGCACCAGATGGTTCGACCGTACGGTTCTCGATCGACGACGATGTCTATGAAATTGACCTGTCGCCGAAGAACCGCCAGAAGCTCCGAGCGGCGTTCCGTCCCTACATCGATGCCTCTCGGCGGGCGCGCTACAGAACCACTGGTTTACCGACCGTCGGGCCGAAGAAGTAGAGTCTGTCCGGTGTCGTAGTCAGTTGCACATTAGGTGCGGTAGGTTATGCCTGGCCTGAGATGATCGTTGAGCGCCTCTAGCATCGGCTTTAGGCAATAACGCAACACTCACCTCAGAGGATTTGATGGCCCAGAAAGTAACCCGTCGTCGACGACATCGATGGCACCCCGCTCGACGGTGATTGAGGGACTATCGAGCCGCAGCTCGAGCGCCTTATCGTACTGCTCCGCACGTCGAAGTACCTGGATCTCGTCGACGCGCGTCGAAAAGTACTTTTCCCGAACCCGGGAGAACCGGACATTCTTCCCCCGCTGGCGCTCAGCAGCAGCGATCTCCCGCCTGAACTCGTCGATTGAGAAGAGTGGCTCCTCAGGTGCGGCCGACAGATCGACCTCGACTGTCGTCTCGCGCCAGGTGGTCGACGTCGTCGACTCGCAGATGGTTTGGGGAGGTGGACGGGGGACGCGGCGCAGTGGAGTCGGGCTCGGAAGAAGTCGCCCCCTCAACGTCTGGCCTGTAGCCGCCGCCGAAAAGTGAGCGAAACGAGCCCATGCCAGCGTCTTCCCTGAGCTGCCGCGGGGCTACACGCGGGGCAGCACCAGCTGCCCGCTTGAGGTGGCCGCTGGCCCAACGCAAAACGACGCTGCCCGCCCCGGCCGAAGCCGGGGTGGGCAGCGCGCGGTTCAGTGATCCGGCCGCGGAAGCGGCGGGCCGCTCCGACGCGCCCGCGGGCGTGTGCAGACCGTTGCTTGAGTACCTCATCTTCATCGCGCCGGTCGCAGGAGGGACTCGAAGATGAAAGTTGGACGTATACGTTGCCTGCCGCTGCATCGAAGGAACCTACGGCGGGGAGAGTGGTCTACGGTGACGGCATGCACGAATCCCCTGATCCGCCGTCAACAGGGGAGTGGGCGCTGCTACTGCGCAAGCCTGCACGTCCGGTGGCTTCGCTTGATCGGATGTCTATTCCCGACCAGCCAGGTGTGTATCTGTGGCGCCACGACGACACCGCAGTGTATGTCGGTACTGCATCCAGCCTCCGCGCGAGGCTATGGGGCAAGCACCTCGGAGCAGGCCGCAGCCTGGCCGGATCGTCGCTGCGCCGGAACGTGGGCGAGCTGCTACTCGGCGTCCCGCCTGCGGTGACCAGTAGCCCAAACCGCGTGAAGGTGACCAGGCCGCAAGCTGAGGCGATTCGCTCCTGGCTTCTGAGCTGTGACTTGGCGTGGCAAGCCTGCGACACCGCGGCGCAGGCCAGGCTGCTCGAAACGCGGCTGAGAGACGCGTACCTACCGCTACTCAACCGTATATGACAGGGACCTCAAGATTGACTAAGACGCCTAGGAACAAAGATTACCAAATTCCCGAACCGACGCAGGAGGATCTTGAGCGCATCACGCTGCTTCTTCGTAAGATTGGCGGCGCCCATGTGGTCTGGGGAGCGCAACAGACGTTCGAAGTATGGGCCATCGAACAGCGCGCGCGGCTCGATCAGAAAATGTCTGCGCGGCTCACCGCTGCGTCCTGGGCGCTCGTGGGCGCGACGATTGGCCTTGTAATCTGCACCGCCGGACTGATCTGGGCCACACTGGCAGTACAACTGTAGGTCGTTGCGCTCATTCACTGTGTTTAGACGTCTCAAAATCAGGGCGAGCGCTTGCCCAATCTGGCAAGTGCCGACCGCGCGCTGCCAATCAATCTTACGCAGCTCGCTATCCGCCGCCGACACTTGAGTTTCTCGGCGGCGGAAAATTTCTCGAGCGCTGTGTATAAAGTGACTGTTGGCGCTAGATACCGGAATCTACCTTGATCGCCGGGTTGGAAAACGAACTTGCGGCGAGTCGCCACATGAGCCACCACGCATACATAGCCGCTGCCGAGAACTCGGTACTCGCTAAGAAGAGCCCGTGAGCGAACTCATTCCGCAAGTTCAGCCCAGCGGGCGAGCAGAAGAGTGCGCGGATGACGAAGGCGACGTCTTCCCCGAAGATCTCCGTCGACTCCGGCTTTTCCATAAGAGCGGACAACCCAACTTCTGTCTCGATACCGCCCTTCAGCACAATTGTAGCTACTCCTGCGTCTCTTAGATGGACGCGAACTAGGTGCTCAAGTTGCGGAGTGAGCAGCTGCGCCGCGGTCATGAAGTCGCCGTCGAAGCCGTAGAAGAGTGCTCGCCCGTACATTTGTGCGCGTTCGCCCGGGACAAGTCCTTTGGAGCGAGCCGTCTCAACGAAGTACGAACGACTCAAGCGATGCTCCGTGCTGAGGACCTGCCAGGCGGGCATCAGAAAGCGGCGCACGGTGCCGACGACCTGGCCGGTGAGATCGTCGACCATCCTTTGCCAGACTCCGCCAGGGATGCCAAACTGGTCGCCATCGGTATTCGCCACCTGTCTTCCGTCGTTAGTCAGACGTTCTCGTCTCACCCTTCCGAACGGGAACGCGTGGACCGCGGTCTCGGCCCGATCTCGTGCGAGGGTGAACGATGGCAGCGTTGCAACCTCTAGGAAGCGCTCAGCGGCTTCAGCATCGCTTCTACCCGTCATGGAGCGCATCGTGCGCTCATAGGCCTCAGAGACATCCACCTGGGTGACCCGGGACGTCATGAAGGACACCGTGGTTTGACGTGCCACTCGGATGCTGGCAGCGAGCTCGGCGCCGAGATTCTGCACGCCGCGAGACTCACGATACGCGCGCGAGAGTTGGCGAACGACGTCGTGAGCGAGCTGGAGCTCCGAAGCCGCCTTAATCGACGAATCCGCCCGTCCTTGCTGCAGCAGCGCCGCAGCGAGCCTCTGGCGACATAGCACTACCGACAATAGGTCGTCTGACGCCGCCTCTTCGTCGCCCGCCTGGTGGTGCCACTCCGCGGCCGCCTGGAAGAAGAACGAAGCACTGGCGTCGTCAGTTGCCTCGCCGGCGAGACTCCGAAGGTGTACTGCGATCGCGGCGGCCCAATGCTTCGCGAGCTTCTGCGCGCGCAGGAGATCTGCAAGCCACACCGTTCGAAGCTCGGGCTGCGGGGCGAGCAGTTTCTCGACGAGTCCAGCTTCGAGCAAGACGAGCTGGTCGTGGGTCGCTTTGCCGTGCATGCGCGCGAGTTTCAGCGCGCGCGACCAGACCTCAATCACGTCTGGCTCGACAGCGGTGTTTTCGAGCGCGTCCACAGCAAAATCGAGCGTTGCGCGGACGAGCGCCGATCTGTTGCTCCCGCCGGCGCGCTCGGCGAGGATGTCTCGCCCGATGAACTGTTTGACAAACGATGTGATAGCGCCGACGTTCTCCTGCAGCAGCCGCGCGTCCTCGTCGGTAAGCGAACCAGGAGTCAACATGACGCCGTCAGGACCGCGTCGGAGCGATCCGTAAGGTTCCGCTGAGCTAGCCGGCCGAAGGAAAAAGTCGTCGAGTAGCTCAATCACGTACGCGTTGGTGTTTGTCTCGCTGGGACACATGGCATTGACGCTACGGCTTTTTTCGTGTCTCGGTTCGACCGGCCTTGCATCGTTTCGGCGTGCACCGCGAACCTCTCTCGCTCGCTGGACTACCCATTCATGCGTGCGTCCGCTGCTCTATCCGGCGCGGCAGCTCTCCGGCGCCTTGATCCCTCGACGTGGGAGAGAGCGGATGATGTGAGTGTGGAAGCGTTCGCGATGCTCGTGCGCTCCGTCGTGGAGGTCGGGTCGATTCTCGAGGGACCGGTACGGGATCGGATGGCGTGATCTGGCGGCCCTGTCAGCCAGCGGACAGTGCGGTTCACGCGACGTCGTCTCGCGCCTTGCGGCGTCCTGAATTGAGGTCCTCGAACGTCCCGTCGAGTGATCTGTCCCCGTGGGCACGAGGGTCGCCCGCGCGCACCAGAGCCCGGCGAACCTTAGTCTTTCGTGGGCCCTGCCTGGAATTGCAGGTTGAACGCGTAAATCTGCAGGATCCCGGCGTCAGGAATTTCGAAGGGGTCTGATTGAAATGACCCTCCGCACAGTCATTATCGGCGGGTGCCGTCTTGATTCTCGCCTGCGTCGGTAGCCGGGTCGCCGGCTGTTCGATCTTGCAAGCATCCGTGCCAGAGTGTGCCTTGGCCCGCCTCGGGTTGCGCGGACCACATGAGGCGTTCAGGTCGGACAGCTTTCTAACCGGGGAGGAAAGTTGTTCAGACCTCCAAGCTCGGCGCCACGACGTCCACGGCTGCACACACACTTCTCGCCACGAACGGACGAAACCCACGCCACAGGAAGCGAGACGACAGCTCGTGTCACGGCGTCAACCCTGCAATATTTCGACGAGGTCGGAGGTGCTGCTGAGCAAGATCGTATTGAACCGCTTGTCGATTTTTCCTTGGCGAAGGCGGTGAATCCACTGTTTCTCCGTCACGAGCACGTCACAGTAGACGGCGGCGACTGGGAGAGCAAGAAGGTCATTGAAATCGTTCGGCTCCCATTTTTGTTCGTCTTGCCGGAGCTTGGAGGAGCGCATTACGTTCGTGACGTACCTCGTTGGAAGGTCGTCCATAAAGGACACAAGTTCGCTTGGCAGATGGGTCGCTGGGAGGTCTTTCCAGGTTAAGTCAATTCGAGCCAGTGCTTCGATAACCGCAGGACGAATATCTCCGAGATCGGAGGCACGAACGGCTAGCTCCAGTAAGTCTCCGGTAAGACCTTGATGCCGAAGGTCGGCTCGAATCGAATTCTCGTGGTCGACATAGCGTTGCCCAAGCTCCCGCTCCGCTGCTTCGGCCTCGCTGTCGTCGTCGAGCTTTGTGCGAAGCAGCCCTTCCTCGAACAGTCGCTCGTAGGTTCGCTTCGCGAACGCAACGGCGCCGGGTCGTTCGGATGCGCTGTCCTCGAGAAGCCGACTCAGGTCAAACTCGGGTGGCGAAAATGCACCTGCGGTGATGTGGGACAGACCGCGCCCAAAGACCGCCAGCTGCCTCGGAGGGGTCGGGTGGTCGAAACGACGGCGTAGCGCCGCGTCGATCTCGGCTGGGAGCACCTCATGGGCGCGGGCGATGGTGTCCTGCTGCGAGAGCTCAGCCATTACGCCGGCAACGTCGTTGCGCGAGCGATCATCGCGGCGTCTTCCGGTCTCCACGTAGCGGTACATGTCGAGCGGGAACGTCGCCCTGCCGGACGTGACCGCCGCGCGGGCCTCGGACAGTGCGTCTACGAACTGCACTCCGAGCCGGTGGCCCGTCGCCGCGCGAGCAAGATCGACCCACTTGTTCTGGTCAAGATAGATGCGCAACATAGGAGCTATTCTCGCGCGGCTTGAGTTTTTGTGACCTATGAGCTGTCGTTCGTTCTCAGAAAAGCATGCTCGATCTGCAGATCCGCGACGGCCCGCCCGCCTGCACGTGCCACGCCTGCCGCGCATCTTCGGAACGACGTCGAGCACAGAGCCGCAGCTCAGGAATGCCGAGGGAGGATGCGCGTTCAGTGCTTCGTCGCGGAGATTCCCCGCCTTGGCGAGACGGTCCATCAGCTTCGGGTGGCTCGCTCTCGCAGAGTTCCTAAGTCCGGTGAAAAACCTAGGAATATCGCAACCCTCTCCCCTAGCGCTTCTGCTTCCGCAAGGTCATGGCAGCCCACTCGGTGTACGCAGACGCCCGACCGTTTGGTTCGATCTCATCAGCTCGCTCCGTTGCGGCGATGCATTCGAGGAGCAGCTCGAACGCTGCGCCGTATCTGTTCCGCACGACTGAGTGCCTGGATCTCGTCGAAGGGCTCCGTGAATTGCTTTCCCCGAAATTCCGAAACCCGACAATGCTCAGCCGCTTGCGCTCCGCCGCCGCAACCTCCAGCTCTACTTCCACGATAGAGAGGAGCGGGTCCTCGGACGCGCCCGACAGATTGACTTCGAAAGTCGTCTCTCTCGCCCCGTGGTCGAGGTCGTCGTAACGCGGATGATGTGAGGCAACGGGGGAAGGGGCGACGGCAGCACGGAGTCGGGCTTGGAGGAAGCCTCGTTCGTGCCCTGTGGCTTGTCCCCGCCGCCGAAGAGTAGGCGAAACGAGCCCGTGCATGCGTCTCCCTTCAAAAGCCCCCATTGCCTAGCCCGCGTGTTGCAGACCTCCTCGTCTTTACGGCTGGGGCTACGCGGACTTCTAGAAAGAGAATTCACTCTTTGAGTAGTGTTACTACACTTTCTCGTAAAAACGTGGACCTTGTCTTACGGCGTGCAGGATAGCGAGCCACTTGAATATCTTCAACTTGGAATCCGACCAAACGAGAGAGATGTGCGATGAGCAAATCGGAAGCGATCACATATGCTTGATCGGGCTTCCCGTGTAGCGAGTTGCCTACAACGATCGAAGCGCGACCGCCCGGCTTCAGTGCGCACGCAACTTTGGTCAACACCTTTAGCATGTCGTCGACGTAGCCTTTTACAACTTGCACTCTCCCGGACGTGTAGCGATCGTTCGGAACCGCATTGATGATCGGAGAAATCAGATAAGCGATATCGTCCGCGAACTCGAGTCCCTCGAAGTGATAGGCCTCTTCCCACTTCAAGCTACTGTGGCTCCTGAGTGAGCTGTGTCGCTGGTTTGTAAAACCGCGGGAATCCTCGTATAGCCCGAGAAGCCACGCCTCCATCTTATAGACTTCCGTATAATCAATGTTATTAGGATAAGGCGGTGAAAAGACCGACAAGTCGTAATACTCAGTTCTGGGTATCGCCGCCTCGCGCGAGTCTGCAAGAGTCGTGGACGAGATAAAGGCTTCAGCAGCGCTGCGAAGGTCCTCGGTCATCATCTGCGAGGTTTGCAAGAAAGTCGTGGTTGGTCGAACAGGCCTCTTTGCGGGGACGTGACGTAGTGCGCGGCCGTCTCTGCGTAAAGTACTCGCCGGCTCGACGCTTGAAGCAAGAGCAAGATCAAGGAGTAATCTGGCGGATGTCGAAGACGCGCCTTCCTTCACCTGGTTTACTGACGCTTGTAATGCTTGCAGTTCTCGTAGCATCGTTGTGGGAAAGTATTGAGCGTTTTGGAAAGTAGAGAGCCTCGGGATGGGCGCAAGCCCATCCTTCTCGGAGAGCGCTCGTTCCGCGACAGTTTCCGCCAAGCGGGCGGTTCCCTGAGGAGGGTCAATGAGCGCTGCAGTTTTCGCTGTTGTAACTAGATGCAGAAAAGGATTTACTTCGGCAGCGTAAACTTCCACGTGAGGGAGGGCGCCGCTTTGCGCCATCATGCCTGCCGAGACGGCAGTCGTGCCGCTGCCCGCGAACGGATCAAGTAGCCGCAAGCCGTCTCCCATAGGATAATCCGACTGATCTAGTAGTGTCTCGAGCAAGTCTCCCGAGTATGCCTCCTTCATCCTGAACCAGCGATGAATCCGTGTATTTGAGTTGTTGTCAGCGGTAACTAAGCGAGCCAGATGCGGTGCGGGCTTGACCTCAAACGCAAGTTCCAATTCACCATAAAAAGCATCGAGCTGGTCTAAAGAATCGGTGTTAATGGTGTTCCAATCGAAAATTCATGAGCAACAAGAAGACTTGCGGTCTCCGCAGGCCCTACCCGCGTGCGCTGTGTGGTACCCAGCTGAGCTAGCATACGCTAGCAACCGAAGCCTTTATATGAACTTTGCGCGCAAACCTAACTAGCAATACGGGAATGTCGATATTCTGTCGACGTAGCGTATATTTGCCAGCGATCCAGCATTACGCGTTGCTCGTCGGCCAAGTCGTTCGCTGCGCTCATGCAAGCGTCACTCGCATCAGCTTCAATGCGCATGTCAAAACACGCGAGCTGAGCCCATACCGCGCCCTCGTCCTCGCGGTACGTCGCGGCTTGAATAACCCCTTCTCGTACGTAACTGTCGTGCGCGGAGTACGCGTGACCCGTCGATCCGAACGAGCGTAGTACTTTGAGTTCGATGATCCCATATTGGGTGAGCGTTGAAGCCACGTTATCGAAGTAGCCGATTGCTACATCGTATCTGCCGGATGGCACTGGTTTCTCGTTGCCGACTCGATAGTTGAGGAACGCGCCAAGCAGAGCAACGCGTACTTGCGCATGGATGCGAGCCTCCGCGTCTCTGACAACACGATGGCGATCAGCATCTGCCCATAATCTCACGCCGGCCGATTGAACGGCGGGTGACATAAGTGCACTTTCGTGGAGTGCATCTATGACCTCCCTGACTGCTTCATAGGTGATTGGCTCGATAGATCGGATGGAGTATACGTCAACAGTGCCAGGCTGTTCAAGTCCGCTCATATAAAGGCGAAGTTGTCCGCCATCAGTCACCGGATCGTAGATGATTGCGGGATAAGCTCCGAGCCCAAGTTCACTAACCCATGAGAACAACTCGTCACCGTCGCGATTATGACTTTCAAAGTCTCCGAATGCTGCTGTCTCATTCGTTATCCAAAGCCGTCCGGTTAGAGGATCGTTGGCCTGGTCAAGCATGTGGACCCTGGTCGAAATGGGTAAAACCTGAAGAGGTGCTTCTGGAGCAAGTACCAAGACCCCGAGTGCATTTGGGTCCTGATGAGAATCTGGTCGAAGACGCCGTTTTGCCACTAACCGGGCGATGGATCTCGCAAACCGTAGCTCTCGGGGAACGTCTGCATCAGACCCAACGCCTTGATACTCAAGAACAGTCTGTTCGAGGGCGCCAATTGACCAGGGGTCGCCATCGCTGCTAGGCACTTCGCGTCGCCAGTCGGTGTAGGTGGCGCACGTACAGATGCGCCCGCTCAGACGCCTCGAGGCTGATTCCTCGGGCTGGGCTTGGAAATAGGCCCGCAGACCTAGACGACTTGTTGCCCCGGTCCTCATCGTAAAGATCTAGAACATTATTTGGACCAATTGCGGGGTTGGCGTAAGCGGCGTCGAAACCAAGAGCTCGATCGACGTCTTGCGGAGGAAGTGCAGAAATTGCTTGACAAACCTCGTGCACGACTAAAAACGCATTCCGCTCGTCGGGGAAATGCTCGACCATAGCTAGTATCGATCTAGCCCGTTCCTCGATTATTGAGTAACGGGCAAATACCTTCCAGTTGCCGGCATCGTCCAGATTGTAGGCTAGCGAGCTCGCTCGAACTAGACCTTCCGCCACGAGTAGATCGACGTCGCGTTGCAGGCGCGCGTCGTAGGGTGATCCGTAGAGCTTCAACAGTTCGGCGGTCAGCGGCTCCAGTCCCCAAACGGGAGACAGGGCATTTGTGAGGTACGCCACTTGATGAAGACGATTGGCATCGATCGGAGCGAGCCCCGACTTGTGGGCAGCTGTCAGAAGATACAACACGCGAGCCTGCCGAAGTCGAGAATCGCTCAGAGAGTTCTCATTCCGCGGTTTCATTTTGGCTCATTTCGTCGGTTAGCCTCTTATATGCTTCTGCATATTCAGTTCCTAGTTCTCGGACCGCAGGGGTTGGGCGGGCTACCTCAAGCATGTTGAGTGTTTTGTAGGTCCCTGCGCGGGTGTGTACACCCTTGACAATCTCCGGAACGAGCTTCCCGTCAGTTAAATTTGAAGCGATAATTACAGAGCTTTTGGAGCGAGTGGCAAAGTCGGCCAATACATCTGCTGCGCGCAAAGAGAATACCGAATCTAGTGAGGATTCTGGAGTATCGATGAGAATAGTTGCGCCGCTCGCGCTGCCTGCAACTTCAATCAGAGCCATTCTGAAGGCAAGGTCGATAAATTCTTTTTGGCTCTCGGAAACATCCCCTGTTCCTGAGCGTGTCGAGACCGATGGTGTGTCGTTACGACCAAGCTGAAGTTCGTAAGCCGGAAACTTGACTCGATAAGACGATTGCCCGATCTGCTCTTCACGAGGAGACCATGTTAGCTCACCTCGTCCTAATAGAAATAGCTTCGAGTAGTGGTCGAATCGGACTTTGATCTCTTCCGCCCGAGACAAAATCTGAACCGTCTTCATGGCGACAAAAGCTTCAAATTTGCTCGCGTCGTGCTGAAGTGCTGCGCGATTGGCCTCAAGCGCATTCCGCATCGAGTGCAGTTCGCTGCGTTGCTCGATGAATGCCTCGTGGTCGGATGGGAGCCGATTGCGAACGGTCGTGATCTGCTGTGCTCTTCGCGTTCGTCGCACCTCTAACTGCACAAGTTGGGAGCGGGCCTCGCCGATCTCGTCCGACAATTTGTTGACGCGGTCATCCAGATCGGCGATCGCATCGCGCTGACCCTGCAGGCTTTGCCAAGCGCGGGCAGATCTCTCGTGCCAGATTTCTACTGGGATTTCGGGGGCCTGAGGTTGCTGCACTCGGGTGGAATCACAAACGACGCATCGACCTGCTGCAAGCCGCGCATCAAGTTCTGTCTTGAAGGCGGGAACGTGCGATTCGCAGACTAAGCATGTCTCGTCGGCGAGTAGTTGGTCCCATATAAATAGAGCGCTGCTAGACGTGCTTGGGAACTGGGAAGAGAGTGCCGCAAGCTTCGCATGTTCATACCCGCGGCTCAAATGATCCAGTTCCTGCACGGCGGTTAGGCGTTCAAGATTTGCGCTCGCGCGCAGTTCGCTCAGGTCCGCGATTTGGTTGACTAGGTTCTCTTGGGCCGACGCATCACTCGCGTCCTCGTCAGTTAGGTCGGCTAGCGTTGAGCCTAAGTTGTTATACTCAGGACTGTCGGGAGGTATCAGGTTAGACAGCCGCTTCTCCTCCGAGTTAATTACGTTGCGCAAGTTCCTGAAGCGGCTATCGGATTCAAGGACTTCCCTCTCGAGTTCGGACCAGTCTTTGGCGTCCTCGGGAGATAAGAAGAGCGAGCGAAGCAGCTGTCGTTGTGCTGAACGGTCCCAAAATAGCACTTGCCGATCGTCCAGATAGAAAGATACGTATCTAAGGATTAGTATCCAGTCCGCGAACGTCGAGACGCCGCTCTCTCTTGTCAGCGATAGTTGCAAGAGAGATTCGTCGTTCGCGGGGGTAGTTTCTCCGGTCCATTCGATGATCGACAGATCGGATAGTTTGCGAGTCACACGAAAGATCTTCGTTCCGAGTGAGAAGTTCAAGGTTGCGGTCGCGGTTTTTGCGCCATCCGTCACGCGGGACGCGAACGACCTCAGCTCGGAGGGTCGCAATCGCTTGATCTCGAGGCGGGCGTTGCCCAGCTCACCTTCGGTCGTCGCCCCAGGGATGTCGACTGGGCCTGTCAGAAGCCTGAAGGCGATCGAGAGTAGGGTACTTTTTCCCAGGCCGTTGGTCCCAATAATGACGCTAAGGTCGACCTCGAAGTCAGCCTGAAGGCCTGGGGTCTCGGGCGTGCCTGGATACAAGCTGTAATTCGCTATGACGAGAGACCGCAGGACCGGAAAGTTGACCACGAGGATTGGCTCCTTTGCTGTGTGCTTGATGCGTGTAGCCGGTCGGTGTGCTTGCCTGCGTGTTGGGGGTTGGATGGCGTCGTGATCGTATCGCAGTGTCAGGGTCGTGGTGCCCCTCCATGATCGGCGCCGTGAGCAGACCGGCGGTGGTCGCGACGTGCTGCTCCGCGTCGCGGTAGCGAGCCAATACGCACCGCCGATCTCGGCCACGAGGCGGGCGAACCGAGACCACGGCAGGGAACGGTTCCTCCAGCACCGCAAGGAGCTCGATACAACCCACCCCTCGATGCGCGACGGAGTAGGGGCGTCAAGCTCATCGAGGATGCCTTCATCACAGCCTCCCGTGCTCACGGCGTCACGGACGAGCAGCGCGAGGAGATCGTTCGCCGACATCGCAGCCCAGCGCCGGCCTGCGCCTCGGTCTCGGAAGTGAAGCACCACTCGAAGCGCGGAGGGGGAGCATCCAGCAACGTGACGATCGTGCCCATCGCCCACCGCATCGATAAGGAGAAGTTTGTCCGTGCGGTGCTCGCCTACGTTCGCTGGAAGATGGAGCAGCCCGACGACGTGCGGGACGACAGCAAGGCCGCGGTCGCCTCTACTCCGATTCTCGAGTCCGCGCCAGGAGCCTCGCCTTCATCGTCTTCGGATCGACGCCGTACAGCGCACCAAGCTGGTTCAATGACCAGCCCTGCGTCTTCAGCTCTGCAGCGTCCGCCAGCTGCCGAGGTGTCAGCGTCACCTGACGCACCGGGACGCGCTGCTGCTTGAGTGCTGAACGGACCGCTTCGCGGCTGACGCCCCACGACGCGGCAAGCTGGCGGATGTTTCCGCCGGCCGCGTACTCAGCGGCCAGCTTGGTCTTCTGCTCGTCGGACAGCCGCACCTGGCGCTGACGCAGGGCCTGCATGCCCAGCGGGGGAGCGGCCTGGTCCGGCTCGTCACCCCTGTTGATCCCGGTCCTGGCAGCCACCAGCGCGCGCTCCCATCTTTTTTGATTAGTTGCAGATAGGTGCACCACTGCTCTTCTCTCCGCGAGTCGCGTCCGGTCGTCCGCCGGACCCCGTCCAGCGGCACGTCGGCTGCGTCCGCGGCGCTCCAGTGGCCACGCTCGACCCGGCACTGTGTGGCGGCATCAGGCGCCAGTGCGGCTTTGCTGAGGGAAGCTCGCCTACTGTCGTCTGCAGAGACAGCGGGTTCCTCGGTCAGTGGTGCGCCGTCCGCCGTCGGCGGAGGTGCGGATGCGCTGGAGGGGGCGCGGCGGGAGTCGGCCGGTCTGCGGTGGGCGTCTCGCGTGGCTGCGCTCGCCGATCGTCCCGCTCGCGCTCCTCGCGTTCGGGGTCTACTCGGTCTACTCGATCTCCCGGGCCGACCAGCTGCTCACGGCGGGGTACGACCTCGGCATCTTCGACCAGGCGGTGCGGGCGTACTCGCAGTTCCGTCCGCCGCTCGCGCCGCTGAAAGGCGATGGCTTCAACCTGCTCGGTGACCACTTCCATCCGATCCTCGTCGTCCTCGCTCCGCTGTACTGGATCTGGGACGATTCGCGGGTGCTGCTCGTGGCGCAGGCCGCGCTGATCGCCAGTTCCTCCGTCTTCGTCTGGCGGGTTGCGCGCCGGCGCGTGGGAGTGGGGGCGAGCTGCCTGCTGGCCGTCGGGTATCTCCTCGGCCGGCCGCTGCAGTCGTTGGCCGACTTCGACTTCCACGAGGTCGCGTTCGCGGTGCCGATCCTCGCCTGGGCGGTCGACGCCTTCGACATCAGGAGTGATCGACAGCTCGTCGGGGCGTCGGCGGTCCTCCTCCTGATCCGGGAGGACATGGGGGCGGTGGTGCTGATCCTCGGCCTGCTGCGAGTGGCGAGGAGACCCAGGATCGTCGGGGTGCTGCTGGCGTGTTCGGGGGCAGCGGCGTTCGCGGTCGTCGTCGGGGTGGTGATCCCCTCGATCGGCGGACGCGGGTACGCCTACTGGGACTACGGAGCGCTCGGAGCCGACGGGGGCGAGGTGGTCCGGACGATGCTCGGGCGGCCGTGGATCGCGATCGGGCTCTTCTTCACGCCGATCGTGAAGACGATGACGCTTCTGGGGCTGCTCTCACCCCTCCTCCTGCTTCCGCTGCTCTCGCCGGTGTCGCTGCTCGCGCTGCCGC
Source organism: Rathayibacter sp. PhB152 (assembly GCF_003751395.1). NCBI lineage: Bacteria > Bacillati > Actinomycetota > Actinomycetes > Micrococcales > Microbacteriaceae > Rathayibacter > Rathayibacter sp. PhB152. Next base: position 134,563 of record NZ_RJUT01000007.1, read on the forward strand.
TCCTCGCCGAGCGGTTCCTGTCCGACCGGCCCGCGCTCTGGACGAGCGGGTTCCACTACGACTCGCCCGTCTGGGTCGTGCTGGTCCTGGGCGCGATTGACGGGGGAGGACGGCTCCTGCGGCGTCTTCCGTCCTCGACGGGGAGAGCTCTAGTGGCTCTGCTCGTCGGCGCTGTCGTCTGCGCCGTGCCGGTGATCGCGACGATCGTGTGCCACGACGAGGAGGCCTTCCCGCTGGCGCGGATGGTCACCGGCGAGGCGTGGACGCGGACGCCGCATCGGGGAGATCAGGTCGCTGCGGTCGAGAGGGTGCCGGCGAGCACGTGCGTCGCGGCCGACGACCGGCTCGTGCCGCTGCTGACGCGGAGCAACCGGGTGTCGCTGCCCGGTGTTCTCCGGCGGGCTCCGGACTTCCTTCTCCTGGACCTGACTCAGGAGGATGCGGGGTCGGTGGGCGGACTGGACCTGCGGACGACCACGATCCGCGACGACGCGCTGGCGGACGGGTATCGCGTCGTCGCGAGGTTCGGAGAGGTCGAAGTCCTCGAGTCGCCCGAGTACCGGGGGCCGTCCGTCGAGTGCGCACGGTGACCGGGTCGGCTCGGCGAGCGGCCACCGCCGACATGTCACCAACACCGTGCAGAAGTGGAAGCGCGGCGACTGAATCATATTCCTTAGAAAGACTTCGCGCAGCCTTTGACGGTCGCGATCGAGACTCTCGGCCCAATGCGGGTTGGCGGGCTAAGCGCGATTCTTGGTGCACGGCAATAGAGACTTGCTTGCCTGTGTGGTACCCGCGCGGAGACACTCGATTATGCGAGCGTATCCACTGTTCGCCGGAAAGTCCCGCGGTAACTTGGCTCATCACCTTCACCCCCCAAACGCGGTCCAACGCCGGGTTGGACATTTCTTGAATCCAAGCGCCATGGTGAGAGCCTTCACACAAAAGGGGGAAACACCTTGAAATCTTTGAGAATCAAGTTCGCGGCGGTGGGGGCGGCCGTCGCTCTCTTCGCGGGGCTGATGGTGGTCGGTGCGCCGGCCGCCCAAGCCGCGAACTACTCCGCGACGCTTCCGTCGGGCGGTGTCATGCTGGGAGGGGACACGATCACGTCATCGACGGGGCGGTTCGTCTTCTCGATGCAGTCCGACGGCAACGCCGTCCTCCGCACCCGCGGCAACCTGCAGCAGCTGTGGACGTCCAACACCGGAGGCAACCCCGGCGCGAAGCTGACGGTTCAGACTGACGGGCACGTCGTGATCCAGTCGACATCGAACGCGGTGCTGTGGAAGAGCGGCAACTACGGGACGGCCAGCCGCGGTCTGACCCTGCAGGATGACGGCAACCTGGTGGAATACGTCGCCGGCGGCAATGAGGTCATCTGGGCGACGATGACGTCCCTGCAGAAGCTCGCACGCGGTGAAGAACTGCGCTCCGGTGAGCTGATCCGCTCCGAGAACGGTGCATATACCCTTCAGATGCAGGCCGACGGCAACCTCGTCCTCCGCAACGGCAACGACATCCGCTTCAACAGCGGTACCCAGGGCAACCCTGGTGCTTTCGCGACCTTCCAGGCGGACGGGAATTTCGTCATCCAGCCCAGCCGAGGAGCTCCGGCCATCTGGAACACCGGCCTCCACGACACCGTGTGGACCGGAGTGACCAACGACGGCTACCTGAAGAAGACGAACGCCGCGGGCGCCAGTCTCTGGCAGCGCCCGAATGCGACCATCCCGACGCCGGTCGACCAATGGCAGTACCCGGTCACACCGTTGACCTGCATGACGTCCTACTTCGGTCAGACGAACGACACCACCGCCCACGCGAGCGGGCACAAGGGCATCGACCTTTCCACCGGAGGATCGAGCGCGCAGCGGCAGTACGCGGTCAGCGGGGGAACCGTCATCGAGAGCCGTCAAACCCTCGGCGACACCTACGGCTACTTCGTCAGGATCAACCACGGCAACGGTGTCGTGTCGCTTCTCGGACATCTCCGCTCCCCGTCGGCCCTCACGGTCGGCCAGGTCGTGCAGAAGGGTGACTTCGTCGGGATCTCTGGCAGGACCGGCACGGCCACTGGAGACCACGTCCACCTCGGCATCTACATCAACGGCGCCCCGAACGACCCGGTCGCCTTCCTCAGCGCGAAGGGACTGCCGGCCCCGTCACGCTGCTGACCTCGCGTAGCGAGCGAAGAGCCCCGACCCAGCCTGGTCGGGCTCTTCGTGTTTCAAGCAATCGCCTGAGGTCACGCTTCTCAGCGCATCACTGGGCGTGGCGGCGCCGGCAGCAACGAGAGAGTTCGAGTGCCTCCAGGGGCGCCTCAGCTCTGCAGCCCACGGCCGGCGTCCGATCGTCCTCGTGATCATCGACGACTCCAGGGTTCGGTGACTTTTGCGTCGAAGACGGCTGGAGAGGTGATCCCGGTGATGAGGGTCGAGTGCCAGCGACGTGGTCGCAGCTGCGGCCTGGCAGAGCTCAGCGCAGTGCCTCGCCGTGGAACTCGGCGCGGTACTCCGAGGGGCTGGTGCCGTTGATGGCGCGGAACTGGCGGGAGAAGTAGAAGGCGTCGGAGTAGCCGACGGTGCGGGCGATGTCGGCGATCGAGGCGTCGGTGGTGATCAGGAGCTCGCGGGCGCGGGCGCTGCGCAGGCGCTTGACGTACTCGACGGCGCTCATGCCGGCGGCCTTCTTGAAGAGGGCGGAGAAGTGCGAGGTGCTCATGCCGGCGAGGGTGGCGAGCTCGGTGATGCTGGTGGGGGAGTCGAGGTGCTCGCGGAGGTGGTCCTGGGCCATGCGGATCCGGTCGCCCGACTCGAGGGTGCCGCGGGTGCGGTCGGAGGCGAGCTGGGCGAGGAGGTTCCAGGCGGCGCCGCTCGCGGCGTAGAGGCTCGAATCGGTCTCGTCGCGCTCGAGGGCGGCGACGGCGTGCTCGATCAGTGTCTTCGCCGAGAAGGCGTCGCGCGCGGTGACGACGGGGGACGTCCGCTCGTGGACGACGGCGGAGATCAGGGCGGCGGCATCGGCGCCGGCGACGTGCAGCCACCAGATCGTCCACGGGTCGGCGAAGTCGGCCCAGTAGCGGTGCGGGGTGCCCGCGGCGATGACGGCGACCTCGCCGGGGTCCACCCGAGCGGTCGAGTCGGCGATCGAGACCCAGCCCCGGCCGGCGGTGCAGAGGATCACGACGGCCTCCCGCGTGCCCTCGGGGCGGCTGCGGCCGTGAGCGGCGGCATGCGGGAAGTGTCCAGCATCGGTCACGAGCAGGCGCTCGGTGATCGGGGCCGCGAGCGCCTCGGCCACCCGCGGTTTCGGGAGGACATGCAGGCGCTGGCCGAGGAAGCCGTCGGGGATCAGCATGCCGACGAGTGTAGGTCAGGGCAGAGGATCGTCCAGCTTTTGGCGTGCAACGTTTCATTGGTCGGCGCTCCGCGCGTGCCTAGGCTTTCGGCATGCTCACTGCGGAGTACCCCTCGTCCCCCTACCAGCCGGTACCGCTCGCGGATCACCTCCCCGAGCGCCTCACCATCACCCTCTGGGACTTCTCCTGGTACGTGCGCACCGGACCGGGCGAGCCCTTCGAGGACCTCGACGCGGCCTTCGCCGGTGCCGTCGAACGGGGGTACAACACCATCCGGATCTGCGCGATGCCGTTCCTCCTGTTCGGGTCCGGGCTCGACACCCGGGAGCTCCGGCTCGGGCCGCTCGGCGGCTCCTACGCGCAACGGGTGCGCTGGTACGACGTCGCCGAGCCGACCGTGATCGACGCCCGCGCCCACCTCCTCGCGCTGTTCGCGGCGGCGAAGCGGCACGGGGTGTTCGTCATCGTCTCGTCCTGGGAGTACCAGCAGTCGTCCTCCTTCGCGCTCGAGCGCGACTGGTTCGACGCGCTGATGGCGGTGCCGCCGGAGGACCGCGCCGAGCGGCTCGCGGAGGCGCACGCGGCGCTCGTCGGCTTCCTCGCGGAGCACGACCTCGACGACCGGATCGCCTTCGTCGAGCTGCACAACGAGGTGCAGGCGGGGCACCTCACCGAGGGGCTCGACTACGACCGCGCGGACCTCGACGCGGCGACGCTCGCCCTCACCCCGCGCCTCACCCGTGGCATCGACCGCTTCCACGAGCTGACCGACGGCGTCCCGTGCTCCGTCAACTACGCGCATGTACCGGTCGGCGGGATGCGCGGGATCCCGTGGAACTCGGACGTGCTCGTCCTGCACCCCTACATCTACGGCGTGCTGAACGAGTTCATCGCCGCCTTCGCGCTGCGCAGCCCGATCGAGGAGTTCGAGCAGGAGCTCGCCGCCGAGGCCTTCCTGCTCGAGGGCGCCCCGCCCATCGCCGAGTGGACGCTCCCCGTCGGGGACCAGTGGAAGCTGACCGCGACGATCGTCGGCAAGGGCGAGATCTACGCGCACGACTGGGGCGACGCCGAGCGGATCGATCGCTGGCTGTACGAGCGCTACGGCGCGCACCACCTCGAGATGCGCTCGACGCTGAGGATCTGGATCGCCGTCGCCGCCGACCACGCCGCCCTTCGCGGGGTGCCGCTCGTCTTCGGCGAGGGCTGGGTCGGCTACACACCGCTCGAGGGCCGCTTCGAGGAGGGGCCGATCGGCGCCGAGTACTGCCGGCTCGCGATGCGCGAGTCGCGGCGGGTCGGCGCCCGGGGATCGATCGTCTGCTCGAACGGCGCTCCCCAGCACCCGATGTGGGACGACGTCGCCCTGCAGCGCGAGTGCAACGAGATCTTCGCCGCGCCCGCGTAGGCGGACCGGCGACGGCACGACCAGCACGACAAGCACGACGGCACGACAGAAGGACCGGCACCACAGCACAGCACGGCCCCCGGCATCACGGAGTCAAGGAGGACACCATGACCAACGAACAGCGATTCCCGAACCTCACCCGACGAGGCTTCCTCTACGGCGCGACCGCGCTCGGCAGCACCGCGCTCCTCACCGGCTGCATGGGCGGCGGTGGGGGCGGCGGCGGCGCGGGCGGCGGCGGGATCGTCCTGCAGTCCTCCCTCTCCGACCCGGCCCCGAAGGCGGCCCTCGAGGCGCTCGTGAAGAGCTACTCGAGCGGCTCCGTCACCCTCAACACGGTGGCGATCGAGCAGTTCCGTGCGCAGCTCTCCACCTATCTCACCTCGGGCAATCCGCCGGACGTGCTCACCTGGTACGCCGGCTCCGTCGCCCGCGACTACGCCGCGCAGGACCTGTTGCTCGACCTCTCCGACCTCTGGACCGGCGACGGCGCCGCGGCCGGCTACTCCGCCGCGCTCAAGGACCTCTCGACCGACGCGAGCGGCAAGCAGATCTTCCTGCCGACGAACTACTACTGGTGGGGCGTCTTCTACCGCAAGTCGGCCTTCGAGGAGTGGGGCGTGGAGGTGCCCACCACCTGGGACGAGTTCATGGCCCTCTGCGAGACGTTGCAGGGCCAGGGGATCGTGCCGCTCTCCAACGGCATCGGCTCCACGCCGTGGATGGCGTCCGGCTGGTTCGACATCCTCAACCTCCGCGTGAACGGCGCGGATTACCACAAGGAGCTCCTGGCCGGGAAGTCGTCGTTTGACTCGACCGAGGTGAAGAACGTCATGAAGTACTACGCCGACATCGTGCCGTTCATGGATCCGAACGCCCCCTCCTACGCCTGGCAGGACGCGGTCACGCCGCTGGTGCAGAAGAAGAACGCGATGTACCTCGTCGGCGCGTTCATCAGCCAGAACATGCCGGAGGGCGAGGGCGACGACCTCGATTTCTTCTCCGTCCCGGTGATCGACGCGAGCATCCCGACCGCGGAGGAGGCGCCGACCGACGGCTACTTCGCCAGCGCGAAGACCAAGGACGCGGACGCCACCAAGGCGTTCCTCTCCTACCTCGCCGGGGCCGAGAGCCAGTCCGCCTACATCGAGGCCTCGCAGTCGTCGAACCTGCCGACCTCGCCCGACGTCGACACCTCGGTGTTCTCGCCGCTGGTGCAGAAGGGCGTCGCGCTGCTGGCCGGCACCGAGCAGATCACCCAGTTCTTCAACCGCGACTCCTCCGACGACCTGCAGACCACGGCCGATGCGGCGCTCACCAAGTTCATCGCCCAGCCCGGTGAGGTCGACAGCATTCTGAAGGAGTGGCAGACGGCGGCCGACAAGGTCTTCAACCCGTGACCGGGACGACCAGGGCGGCCGCCGTGGAGCGGCCGCCCGCCCCTTCGCCGGAGACGCAGCCGGAGCCGCCGGCCCGCCCGCTGGTCCGCTCGGGGAAGGGGCGCCGGATCACCCGGGTGCCCGCGGTGGTCTGGCTCTTCCTGCTCGTCCCGCTCGCGGTCGAGCTGGCCTGGGTCTTCTGGCCGGCGATCAACTCCTTCTACCTCTCGCTCACCCGGTGGAACGGGATCGGCGAGCCGGAGTTCATCGGCCTGGAGAACTTCACCGACCTCGGCTCCGACCCGATCTTCGCGACCGCGCTGGTCAACAACGTCATCTGGGTGGTCGGCTTCGGCGGGCTCTCCGTGGCGATCGGGCTGGCGCTCGCCGTCGCGCTGAACAAGCCGCGGCGCGGGGTCGGGATCTACCGCAGCGCGATCTACCTGCCGATGGTCTTCTCGCTCGCGGTGACCGGCCTGTTCTGGCGGGTGATCTACCAGCCGGACGGCGTGGTCAACAGCTTCCTCGGCGGGATCGGCCTGGGCGACCTCGAGCGGCAGTGGCTCGCGGACCCGACGCTCGCGCTCTACGCCGTGCTGGTCGCCGCGGTCTGGCGGCAGTGCGGCTACATCATGGTGCTCTACCTGGCCGGGCTGAAGGGTGTGGACCCGAGCCTCGAGGAGGCCGCCCAGGTCGACGGCGCCTCGCGGGCGCAGCGCTTCTGGCGGATCGTGATGCCGCAGCTGAAGGGCGTGAACGGCGTCGTCTTCGCGGTCACCGTGATCGACTCGCTGCGCACCTTCGACATCGTCTGGGCGATGACCCGCGGCGGTCCGTACAACTCGACGCAGCTGCTCTCGACCTACATGTTCCAGGAGAGCTTCACCGTCCTGAATCTCGGCTACGGCTCGGCGATCGCGGTCGTCATCTTCCTGCTCGCGATCGTCTTCATCATCAGCTATCTCGTGCGCGCCACGAAGGAGGAGGACTGAGATGGCCGTCATCGCTCCGGTCGCGCCCGGTCTCGCCGCGCCGACCCTCCCGCGCCGCCGGGTGAAGGGCTCGTGGATCTTCCACGCGATCATGGCGCCGGTCGCGCTGCTCTGGGTGCTGCCGATGCTGTTCGTGCTCTTCGTGGCCGTCCGCAGCTTCGACGACATCACCGGCAACGGGCTCGGCGCCCTGCCGGCGAGCTTCAGCTTCGACGGCTTCGTCACGGTGTTCACGGCCGGGCTGGTCGGCGAGGCGCTGGTGAACAGCCTGATCGTCACGGTGTTCACCGTGTTCCTGTCGCTGCTGCTCGCCTCCTGGGCGGCGTTCGCACTCAGCCGCTTCCACATCCCGTTCCGCCGGGGGATCCTGCTGCTGATGCTGGCCGGCAACCTGCTGCCCCCGCAGATCCTGCTGATCCCGGTCTCGCGGATCACCGAGAGCCTGGGCATCTACGACACGCTCTTCGCGCTGATCGTGGTGCAGGTCGGTTTCGGGCTCGGCTTCTACACCTTCGTGCTGCACGGCTTCATGCGGTCGATTCCGGCCGAGATCTTCGAGGCGGCGCAGGTCGACGGCGCGGGGGTGCTCCGCACCTACTGGCGGATCCTGCTGCCGCTGTGCCGGCCGTCGCTCGCGGCGCTCGGCGCTCTGGCGACGACCTGGATCTGGAACGACCTGATCTGGGCGGTCACCGTGCTGCGGACCGAGACGAACTTCCCGATCACGGCGGCGCTGCTGAACATCCAGGGCGGCTACGTGAGCCAGTGGAACGTGGTCGCCTCGGGCGCCGTGGTCGCGGCGATCCCGACCGCGATCGTGTTCTTCGCGTTCCAGAAGCAGTTCGTCTCGGGGCTGATGGTGGGCTCGAGCAAGTAGGGGATCCACGAGGAGAGGGCCGGCTGTTCGCAGCCGGCCCTCCTTCGTGCGCGTGGCCCGCCCTCAGCCGCGGTGGAAGAGCAGCAGCGCGGGCAGGCTCGTGGCGAAGTAGTCGGTGGAGCCGTCCTCGAGCGTCGCCTGCGGGGCGTCGAAGCGGGGACGTGCCTCGCCGAGCGTCGACGGCGGCGTCGCCGGCTCGAGGCCGAGCGCGGCGCGGGCGGCGTCCCAGGCCGCGAGGGTGCGACCCTCGCCGCCCTCCCACGGCTGGAAGCGGCGCGACTCGAGGAGCGACAGCGCCTCCTGCGCGCGGCCCGCCGCGATCAGCAGACCTGCGTACTCGACGGTCAGGTCGTCGCGGGAGAGCGTGAGCTCGTGCTCGTCCTCGAGGCGCTCCAGGCGGTCGGCGGCGGAGTGGCCGAGGCGGTCGGCGAGCTGATCGAGCTCGTAGAGCAGGCGGGCGTCGCGCGGGGCGAGCTCGCGGGCGCGGAGGTAGTGCGCCCAGGCGGCGTCGTCGTCGGCCTCGTCGTTGTAGGCGGTGAGGCCCGCGTTGCGGTGGGTCACGGCGTCGGCGCCGCCGTCCGCGATCGCGCGGCGCCAGTGCTCGGCGGCCTCGGCGCGCCGGCCGGCGTCGTAGAGGAGCATGCCGAGCAGCGACCGCGCGGTGCTGTCGGCGGGGTCCGCCGCGACTGCGGCGGTCAGCGCGTCGTGCGCGTCGAGGCCGGCGGGGAAGGCGCGGATGAGATCGAGCGCGCGGGTGTCGACGGTCTCGCCGAGCCGGGCCAGGAGGTACGCGGCGATCGGCGCGGCGTTGCCCGCTCCCGAGGTGCCGGCGTTCCCGTCGGCGACGGCGCGGAGCAGTCGGCGGGCCTCGCCGGTCTCGCCGAACGAGGCGAAGTCGAGCGCGACGTCGATGCTCTCGTGCGCGTCGGCGGGGTCGATGCCGGTGAGGGTGCGGGCGAGCTGGTCGAGCGGATCCAGGCGCAGGGTCTCGTGGAGGGACCGCTCGGCCTCGTCGACGCGGCCGAGCGCGCGGAGGCAGACCGCGCGCAGGGCACGGGCGCGGAGGTCGTCGGTGTCGAGGCGCAGCGAGGTGGCGAGGTCCTCCAGGGCCGCGGCGTGGTCGCCGGCGGCAGCGGAGAGTCTCGCGCTCTCGAACAGGGCGGCGTGCGCCCACTTCCCGTCCCAGGCGGCCTTGCCGAACGCGGCGGCGGCCTCGGTCGTGCGGCCGAGGCGGCGCAGGATCAGCCCGCGCAGGTAGAAGGCCTCGGTGTCGGCGGGGTTGCCGTTGCGGGCGGTGAAGCGGCGGACCGCGGCGTCGGCGTTGGCGAGGGCATCGGCGTACTCGCCGCGGCGGTAGGCGTGGTCGGCGAGGGCGAGGTGCACGCGGGCGTCGCTGGGATCGCGGCGCAGCGCCTCCTCCCAGTAGGGCAGCGGCGAGCGGGTGGGGTGCCGGTACTGCGCGAGGTGGACGCCGACGAGGTACAGCTCGTCGACCGACGCGGTCTCGGCGGGCGGCAGCGGCTCCGTCGCGATCTCGGGCTCGGTGTCGTCGAACTCGGCGGGCACCTCGTAGTCGAGAAGGGTCGAGCCGTGCGAGACGACCGTGATGCGCAGACCCTCCGGGCCGGTGCGGGTGGTCGGCAGATCGGCTAGCAACGGCTGCCCGGGCTCGAGGTCGACGGTCCACTCATGCAGGACGGTGCCGTCGACGTGCAGCATCACAGTCGCGGCGGGGAACCGGCGGGTCGTCGCGACGCCGACGCGGAGGCTCCCGGCCTCGACGTCGAGGTGCACGGCCGCGTCGCGGGTCGCCTGGTGCGCCACTCCGATGCCGCTGATCGGGTACCAGTACTGCGAGAAAGTCTTGGTCTCGCCGGGCATCAGCCAGGAGAAGTCGGGCTGGTTGTCGGTGTAGACGCCCGCCATCAGCTCGACGTAGGGGCCGTCGGCGTCGGTGAGCTGCGCGTCCCAGGCGTGCCCGAACGGGGCGTCACCCCAGGTCCACTGCTTCTTGCCGGGGGCGAAGCGGCGGTCGGCCCAGTGCACGAAGCCCGCTCCGGCGCGGTGGTCGTAGCCGCCGAAGAAGGAGTCGTCGGTGCGGACGACCATGTAGGAGGTGGGGACCGGGATGTTGCGGTACCAGTCGATCCGGTCGGCGGGCGGGCCGTCCTGCGTCGATCCGGCGCCGTGCTCGGCCGCGAGGGCCGGGTAGTCGACGCCGTAGTAGGGGCGGTCGGCCGCCGGGAAGGCGGTGATCGCGCGGCGCGCGTGGTCGGCGACGTAGCGGACGTCGCGCGGGAAGAACGACTGGTAGTCGTCGTGCACCCGCGCCGCGACGTTCGCCCACCAGAGGAAGGTGTGCCGCTCGCTGGTGCGGTTGTGCAGGCGCACGTCGAGCTCGACGAGGCTCGAGCCGGGGCGCAGGCGCACGCCGTGCAGGCCCTTCATCCGGCTGAACGGGTCGTGGTCGCTGCACCAGACGACGACCGAGCCGTCCTCGGCGCGCTCGAGGCTCCAGGCGGTGGGCAGGTAGGTGCCGGGGCGGTGGTGCTGCGGCCAGTTGAACTCGACGCCGCCGCTGATCCACGGACCCGCGAGGCCGACCAGCGCCGGCTTGATGACGGTGTTGCGGTAGAAGAAGTCGTAGCCGGTGGTCTTGTCGTAGCCGGAGTAGATCCGGCCGCCGAGCTCGGGCAGGACGACGACCTGGACGAACTCGTTCTCGAGGACGACGACGCGCCACTCCTGGTCGACGGCCTCGGAGGCGATCCGATCGATGAACGGCAGCGGGTACACCCGCCCGCTCGAGCCCTGGTAGACGCGGCGGTCGAGGAACATCGGCAGCTGCACCGGCTCCTCGGGGGTGTACGTCGGGAGGGTGATCGTCGTCTCCCAGACGGCCGCCGCGCCCTGCGCGAGGAGGTCGGCCGCCGCCGGCGGGGGCGCGATGAGCTGCGAGGCTTCTGCGATGACTGCCATGGGACGAGGGTAGAGAGCGCGGCGAGGGCGGAGGAATGGGCGATCGGCCGGGTCCCCTGGACGATTCGCGGGCGACGCCTCTTCTCGGTGGCTGCTCCACCGCGTGTTGTGCGCGCGGGCCTGAACGAACCTGCTCAGTCGGAGTCGATGCCCCAGCGGAAATCGGCGCGCTCGCCCGGCTCCAGCCAGCGGAGCCCCTCGCCCGAGTTCAGGGCGTCGGGCGGGGCGGTCATCGGCTCGATCGCGATCGCGGGCGGGCGCCGGTCGCGATCGATGTAGAGCTGTAGGACGGTGAAGGACGCGTCGGCCCAGAGCGCGGTGCGGCCGTGGCCCGGGGCGCTGAGCTCGGCGCGGACCGTGCCGTCGGGGTCGCGATCGAGAGCGGTGAAGCTCGCGTGCCAGGGTGCGTCGCGCTCCGGGACGCCGGCGCGGAGATCGAAGGGCGTGCCCGCGACCGGGCGGCGCTCGCCGGTGGGCAGGTGGCGCTCGTCGAGGACGAGGCGCTCGCGGGCGGGGAGGCGGATCGTCGGCTCCGGCGCCTCGCCGGCGCGGAGATAGGGGTGGACGCCGAGCGCGACCGGGGCGCTCCTGCTCGACTCGTTGACGAGGACGTGCCGGGCGTCGATCCCGGCAGGGCGCAGCCGGTAGCGGACGCTGGTGGCGAGGGTGAAGGGGTAGCCGGGCGGGGAGTCGAGGCGGGCGTGCAGGACGACGCTGTCGGAGGTGCGCTCGCCGACGCGGTAGAGGGTCGTCGCGAGGAGGCCGTGGTTGGCCGAGTGCGTCGCCGGGTCGGTGATCGCGAGCTGCTGGACGGCGCCGTCGAGGAGCCAGCGGCCGTCGCGGACCCTGTTCGGCCAGGGGGCGAGCACCGCGCCCGCGGCGCCGGGCGGCTGGTCGCCCGCGTAGGGCTCGACGAGGGCGCGGCCGCGGACCTCGAGGGTCCGGATGCTCGCGGCGACGGGGTTGATCGAGGCGCGGACGGAGCCGTCGGAGCTGACGAGCTCGATGTCGGGCATTCAGACGGCTCCGATCGGGTGCTCGAGAGAGCTCGCGGAGGGCATGCTCGCGAGTGTACGGGCGGCTCGCTCGGCGGGGTGGATCCCGGTGCGCCGAGCGCCTGCGTCTTTCGAAGGTCTGGGACGGGCCTTCCGGTCGGCTCGGTGCGGAGAACCTCCGTCACGCGCACGATCTCGCGCCAGAACAGTGGGATCGCTTGTCCGCATCACCCGCCTTCGACTTCAATACGTGTATGGCGTTCACGACGGAGATGGACCCTTCACAGACGGAGTCACCGACATGAAGAGATCGACGAAAGCACTGGCGACCGGCGGTCTCGTGGCCGCGCTGATTTTCGGAGCGACCGGTACCGCGTATGCCGGAACGAAGAACATCGCCTTCAACGAGACTCTTCCCCGCTTCCAGATCGCCGGGTGGACGAACAGCCAGACCAAAGAGGTGTCGAATCTCGCCGGCCATGTGAACGTCGGAACCGTCGGTGACGACTACTCCGTCGACGTCGAACTGTGTCAGAGCCTTCTTCTCGTCTGCACTGACAAGGTGCGGGGTCTCCGCGATCGAGACGACGCGAACCTGCCCAACGGTTTTCCCGCGGGCGCCGAGGTCAGGCTGCAACTGCATGTCGGAAGCTACAACTTCGTGCAGGTCCAGGTTCAGGGAGCCTGGCGCAGCAACTAGCACCCGGCATGCGAGAGCTGCCGACTCGTCTCAACAGGATTCGGCGCGGCGCGGAGCGGAAGGAATCATCAGTGACGTCTCGGGGAGGGCGATCCGCTCGCAGTCTGCTCGGGCAGGTACAGCGAGAGCTCGTCAGACGGCGATGGCACGTCACGCTGTGCGTCGCAGGAAGCGTGGTGCTGGCGGTGATCGTCCAGAGGATCTTCGCCGACGCGCGCTCCGTCTTCCGTGACGACGGTGATGTTCTGAGTTCACTTCTCGGCTCGCCGATGACGGTCGTCTTTCCGTTGCTCGTCACCCTTGTGGGTTCGCTGCCGTTGGCGAGAGACGTCGCGAGGAGAGGTGTCGTCAACGAACGGCAGCGACTGTCCTACGCCACCCTCATCTCGAGCAAATTCGTCGCTGCGGGGCTTCTGTCCTCGGTCGTCTTCTTCCTCTACGGTCTCGCAGCGACCCTCATCGCCTCAGTCGCCTGGCCCCTCCTCGGACACCCAGGGGTCGATGCTTCGGTGTATTCGAACGTCACTCCGTTCGAGCAGCGCACGACTTTCGCCGATCTCAGCGGGGGGAGCGTTCTGGTCTTCGGGCTGCTGATGTCGCTCTGGTTCGCTTTCGCGGCGGCGGTCTACTCGGTGCTCACGTCGGCGAGTCTGGTCCTCGTCCCGAACAGGGCCGTCGCCCTGCTCCTGCCCTTCGCGCTGTATCTCGGGATGACCGTCGTCCTCTCCGTTCTCCATCGGCCGGCCCTGACGCCGATGTTCTCCGTCTTCCCCGCGGGTCTCCAGCAGTCCCCGTGGCCGATCGCAGCGTCGCCGACGATCCTCACCGCACTCGGGGCGGCCGCGCTCTGGGTGTTCATCCTGCGGCGGCCGAGCGAGAGCAGGCACCTCCTGTGACGGCGCAGAGACTCACCGCACTGGTCTTCCTCGGTCTCACAGGGTCGTACGCCCTCTACGCGCGCTTCTTCGAGGAGACGGCGACCGGCCGGTCGCCGGGTGTCTGGGACCTGCTCCTGACGGTGGCCGCCGATCCCTACTACCTCGGATTCGTCGTCGTTCCGCTGTGGCTGGTCCTGGCGGCGCTGCGGGCGACACGGACCGCCTCGCCCGGAGCGCTGCTCCGCCACGGTTCGCTCCTCCGAGCCTGGGGCGGGACTCTCACGGGCCTGGCGGCGCTGTACGCGAAGGCGGCGGCGGCTGCCCTCGCCGTCTGCCTCGTCTGCGGTGCGGGTCTGCAGCCGACGTCGTTCGCGCCTCCGGAGAGCGTCGCCGCCGTCTTCCGAGCGCACGGCCTCGCTCCGGTCGCGGCCCTGATCGTGCAGGTCGGCCTCCTCGGAGCGTCGCTCTGCGCGACGGCCGCTGTCGTGGTGTCCGTCCGCCTGCTCTCCGGCAGGGCCGCCGCTGCCTGGGCGTCGGTCGGCGGGCTCTTCCTCTGGGTCGTCCTCTCGGTGCTCGCTGTCGTTCCGCCGAGTGTGCCCCTCAGCGCGGCCGCCTTCTTCGACGTGGCGGTCGGACTGGAGAGGACGTCCCTTCTCGGGACGACATTGAGGCCGATGATCGTCCTCCTCGGCGTCGGACTGGTGGTGCGGCTCGCCGCGCGGGCCTCGAGCCGCGCTGACCGGGTCGCCGTCTCCGCTCTCCTGGCCGTCTCGGCGCTGCTCGTCCTCTTCTCCTTCCTTCAGGCGTCCGCCGGCCGGGACCTCCTCGAGGTCGCCGGTCTCCTGGTGCCGAGTCCGCTCGGATCGATCGCGGAGTCGATGCAGTACCTGCTCGTCTTCCTCCCGTTCCTCCTGGCCGGCATGATCGGCCGGGGGTCGCCGACACCTCAGCGCGAGCTTCACGAGCTCATCAGAGTCGGGAGCCGGGCGGCCCGGTTGCGGCGCGAGGTCGTCCGGAGCTCGGCCGGTTCGTTCGGGGCGTGGACGGTCGCGGCTCTGCTCGTGCTCGCCGGCGTCCTCTGCGCGGCCCGGGGACTCGTCCCGCCCTCGCAGGAGTGGATCGCGGTGGCGGGTGCCGTCGCCGCGGGTGGAGTGTGCGCGGCCCTGTACGGCAGCGTCGGGGTCGTCCTGCGCTGCTCGCTCTCGAGTGTTCAGCCGAGGTTCGTCGCCGTGTGCCTCTTCGCCGTCGCCGTCGTCCTGTCCCGCTCGATCTCCCCTCACAACCCGTTCCTCCTCGGCGGACTCGCCGACGACGGCCTGGGCGATGACCGGATCCCTCTGCGGATCGCCGTCCTCGTGGCGTCCCTGCTCGCCCTGTTGCCGCTGGGAAGCGTCGGCTTCCTCGCCCGCACTGCACGAAGAAAGGTCGTGGTCCGGTGGATGTGATCACCCTCGCCGAGGTCGGCAAGAGCTTCGGCCGCAAGGAGATCCTCCGGGACGTTTCCCTCCGGATCGAGGAGGGGCGGACCTACGGCCTCGTCGGACCGAACGGCGCCGGCAAATCGGTGCTGCTGCTCCTGATGTGCGGACTGCTGCGACCCTCGAGCGGCACCGTGGCGATCGATCCGGCCTACCTCTCCCGGGGTCGGGACTACCCCGATCGATTCGGCGTCTCGATCAACGGCCCGGGCTACCTGGCCGGCAGGAGCGCTCGCCAGAACCTCGCCGACCTCGCCGCCATCCGCAAGCAGGTGGGCGAGGACCGCATCGACGAGGTCCTCGAGCAGGTCGGTCTCTCGCCGACCTCGCCGCTGAAGGCGCGGAACTTCTCGCTGGGCATGCTGCAGAAGCTCTCGCTCGCGCAGGCGCTGCTCGAGCACCCCGCGGTCCTCCTGCTCGACGAGCCGTTCAACGCGCTCGACGCGGAATCGGTCGAGCGCCTGCGGGAGATCCTCGTCGCCGAGAAGGCGAAGGGCACGACCATCGTGTTCACCAGTCATCGCGACAGCGACATCGAGATGCTCAGCGATGAGGTGCTGAGGGTCGAGGGCGGCCGCGTGACGGACGGGTGACGACCGTCTGATCGTCACGCAGCTCGGTCGGCGCGTCCTTCCGGCGCGGGCCTCCGGATCCGGCCGGCTAGGACCGCAGAATCGCCTCGAGCTCGGCGACGACGAGGTCGGGCCGGGAGAGGAAGGGATGGTGGCCGGTCGGCAGGTCGATCGAGCGGGTGGCGCGCTCGGCGTGGACGCGCTGGAGGCCGACCGAGGTGCTGCGGTCCTCGGTGCAGACCAGGTACGTGGAGTCGACGCCCTGCCAGCCGGCCGCGGTGGTCGGGGTGGTGAAGGCGGCGATCGACTGGGTGGTGACCCGCTCCCAGGCGGCGCGCCGGGTGCTCTCGTCGGCGTCCTGGAGGAAGCGGCGGCCGAACGAGCCGGCGTCGTAGCCGGCCACGCCCAGCGTGCCGTCGTCGCCGGGGGCGATCGAGACGGGGTCCGTCTCTCCGGCCATGATGTCGCCCTGCGCCGAGCCGATGTCGGGGAGGTAGGAGGAGACGTACAGGAGGTGGGCGACGGCGGCGTGCGCGCCGGCCTCGGCGATGACGGTGCCGCCGTAGGAGTGGCCGACGACGATCGCCTCGTCGTCCTCGATGTCGTCGAGTGCCGTGCGCAGGGCGGCGGCGTCCTCGACCAGGCCGGCGCCGGCGCGGTCCGCCGCCGACTCGCCGCAGGAGGGCAGGGCGACGGCGCTGCTCGCGACACCGGTGCGCTCGAGGAGCAGCTCGGCGGTGCGGTGCCACCACCAGTCGCCGTCGCGGACCAGGGCGCCGTGCACGAAGAGCAGTTCCATGGCAGGAGTCTGCCCGCGATCCTCCGGCGGCGCCTCCCCGGAGGACCCGAGTCCGCTGACAGCGGAGCGCGCGGGCGATCCCCGGGTCGGAGCGGCCGTTCTCGGCTTCCGGAGGGCGTTCCACCGGGCTTCGCTCAGGAGGGCCCGCCACTATCGAACCTGTTACCCGACGGAAGGTCCCCTGTGAGCACTCTCAAGCGCATCCTCAGCATGGCGTCGAAGGCGCTCGACTCGAAGAGCTCGTCGAGCTCCTCCTCGCGCCCCTCGTCCTCGACCGGTGGCGGCACGGACTGGCGCGACATGGTCCGCTCGGCGGCGAACGCGGTGACGGGCGACTCCCGCGCCGCATCCTCGAGCACGGCCGCACCGAACCCCTCGGCGCCCCGCACGCCCACCCCCGCCTACGGCTCGCCGCACCCCTCGGCCCGCCCGCAGGACGCCCGGCCCGCCGCCGTCGCGCCGGAGGACCGCGCGGCGATCGCGCGCTACGACTACCTCCTCCGCACCGCCGACCCCGAGCAGCTGGAGCAGGTGCACCGCGACGCGTTCGCCAAGCTGACCCCGGCGCAGCGCGCCCAGGTCGAGGGGCGCCTGCGCGACGAGCTGCCCGCGAACGAGCAGCCGCGCTCCTCCGCCCCGGACGACCTCGCCCGGGCGGCGACCCGCGGCGAGGCGCACAACCCCGGGTTCCTGAAGAAGATGTTCTCCAAGCCGGGCACGAAGGGCGCCCTGGCCGGTGCCGGAGTGGGCGCGGTCGCCGGCGTCGGCCTGGGAGCCGCGGGCGGACTGCTCGCGGCGGTCGCGGGCGGCGCGGTGCTCAGCAGCGTCGCCGGTCCGCTGCTCGCGCAGGCGGCCGGCATGGGCGTGGACTTCGAGAACCTGGCCGGCGGGCTCGGCGAGTTCGGTGATCTGGGCGAGTTCGGCGACATCACCGGCGGCGCGGGCGAGTTCGTCTCCGGCGCCGGCGAGCACGTGTCGGGGCTCGGCGAGCAGGTCTCGGACTTCGGCTCGAACTTCGAGATGCCCGATCTCGGCGGGCTCGGGAACCTCTTCGACCGCTGAGTCAGCGGGTGCGGCGCCGCACGAGGAGTGCGAGCGCCGTGCCCACCACTCCCAGCAGCGCGAGCGCGGCGCCGGTGATCGCGACGGCGGTGGTCGACCAGTCCGGCGCGGAGTCGACGTCGGTGCCGTCGAGCAGCTCCCAGCGGCAGGTGCCGCCGAGCGGCCACCAGGACCAGGAGCCGGCGACGAGCGAGCCCTCCTCGGCGGGGACGCGGCCGACGCCGTTGAGGCAGACGTCGTCGAAGCCCTGCGCGGCGAGGGTCGAGTACTGCAGGGCGACGAGGCCGAGGAGGGCGAGGCCGACGACGAGGGCGCTGAGTGCGGCCAGCAGAGCGACGCGGCGCGGGGTGAGGAAGCGGCGTCTCGCGGGGGCGGGGGTCGGCGCGCTCATCCGTCGATGGTGTCACGCGGCGGCTGGGAGGTGCCGGCCGCGCGTTCTGCAGGTGATCCCGGGGCGGGAGCGCGTCCCGCCGCGTGGCGGGCTCCGGAGCGCTCCGATCGCCTGCAGATCGGGCCGGCGGTCACCGGGCGGAGGTGGTGGCGGCGGGTGGCAAGGGAGGAGGGGGCTCAGAACCGGTGGCCCGCGAGCCGGAGGGTGAGGGCGAGCAGCAGCGCCGCCGCCGCCAGGCCGACCGCGAGGAGGAAGATCCGCGGGTCGTAGCCGGTGACCGCGAGGGGCAGCAGGGCGCCGAGGACGGTGCCGATCTGCACCACTGCCATGTAGGCGCTCGCGCCCGCGCCGGGTCCACCGCCGCTGGTCCGCTCGAGCAGGAGCAGGCCGATGGACTGGTAGCCGGCAGCGGTGACCGCGTAGACCGCCTGCGAGACGAGCAGCGCGGGGTAGGACTGGTCGCCCGCCAGGATCGAGAACGCCAGAACCCCGGCCAGTGCGACGACGGCGAGCGTGAGCACGCTGCCGCGGGACGAGCTGAGCCGGGTCAGCGCGGGCAGCGCGGCGAGCTCGAGGACCGCGGAGGCGAGCAGCACCGGCGGGACGTGGGCGGCGGGGACGCCGGAGGAGACGGCGAAGAGCGGCAGGTAGATCGCGCGGAGCGTGTCGACCGACTTCAGCAGCGCGACCAGCGCGAGGGCCGCGACGAAGACGAGGACGAGGCGCGGGCGGGCCGAGGCGGAGGCGACGCGGGCGTCCGGCTCCGCCGCGGGTGTCGACGGGCAGCCGGTCGCGCAGAGGGCCGTCAGCACGGCCGCGGCGACCGCGGCGAGCAGGGGATCGAGACCCGCCTGCGCGAGCAGGGCGTAGAGGATCAGGCCGAGGATGTACCCGGAGATGAGCACCGCGCGCAGCCGGGCGATCGACGACTCCTGAGCCGCACCGCCGCCCCGAGCGGCGACGCGGCCGAAGAGCTGGGGCACGAGGGTGCTGACGAACAGCATCAGCGCGCCGCCCAGATAGAGCACGACGACGTGGCCGCCGCTGGCGCGCACGAGCAGGAGTCCGGCCGGGACCGCGAGCGAGGTCGCGAGCAGGGCGGACCGCGGGTAGCCGGCCCGGCGGATCCGGGGCACGAGGAGGGTGTTGTAGCTGATCGCGATCGCGGCGTTCACGACGAAGAAGACCGCGATCTGCACCTTGCTGAGTCCGGCGGCGTTCAGGGCGACGGGCACGCCCACGGCGGTGATGCCGCCGAAGACCGCGTTGCCGAGCAGTGCGCCGGCGAGGGGCCGGGGGAGCCGGGGCGCTGCGGCCGCCGTCGTCGGGAGGGCGTCGCTCGTCACTCGCACTCCTCCGGGCGCGCCCGGATCCACTCGACGCGGCGGAACCGGGGTCCGCAGCCGTGATCGGGGATCCTCCGGTCGGCGGATGCCGACCCTCGGCTCGGGAGGAGACGCTAGCCGCGACCGCACCTTGCTCGGAGTCCGCTGGCGCGGGGTACGCGGTCACCGCGTGTCTCGGGGCGCACCGCCGCGGCGCCGGGCACGTCGGAACGGCGACTGCGAGGATCCTCAGGGGTTCGGCGACGTACCCTCGGACGCATGGGGTTTCTGTTCTCGCTGCTGACCGTCGTGCTGATGGTGCTGGCGCTCGTGGATGTCGTGCGTCAGCCGGACAACGTGGTCCGCAATCTGCCCAAGATCGTGTGGATCCTGCTGATCGTCTTCATCCCGCTGATCGGCGTGACGATCTGGTTCCTGCTCGGGCACGACTGGAAGAAGGGCGAGGGCGCGTCCTTCGTGCCGGGTGGGCGCACCCGCCGGCCCCGTCGCTCGAAGACGCCGCCGCCGCCGACCATGGTGGTGCGGCCGCCGACGAAGAGCACCGAGGAGCAGCTCGCCGACCTCGAGCGCGAGGAGGCGCACTACGCGCGGCTCGCCGAGGAGCAGCGCCGGCTCCGCGAGGGCGAGCGGCCGCAGGACGCCTGAGGCGTCGAGCGGCCGCGTCCCGCGCTAGCCCGCGGCTCCGAAGTTCGACGCCGACCACTGCACCGAGGCGATCTTCGCCTGGCCCGCGATGCTGGGGTGGAAGTAGTCGGTGGTGCCGATCAGCGCCTTGGTGACGGGAGTCGCGGTGAGCGCGCCCCCGTCGTAGTCGCAGAGGGTCCCGGCGGCGGTGCACGCCTGCTGCAGGGCGGTGTTGTACTGCGTCGTCCGGGTCTTCGCGGCGGTGGCGGAGGCCGAGGCGGCGGTGGTGCTGAGGCGACCGCCGGTCGCGCTGACGCCGCGGGTGGTGCGGCAGAGGTTGCCGGAGGACCAGATCACCGAGCCGAAGCCGCCCTTGACGACGGCCCACTCGGCGGCCACGTTCGGCATCGAGGAGAGGACGATCTTCGCGGCGGGCCAGGTGCTGCGGATCTTCGTGATCGCGGCGCTCGCTCCGGTGCTGAAGGCGGCGGCCGTGGTCATCGTGTAGCCGTCGGCGGCGACCGGGTTCTTCGCGGAGCAGAGGTCGTTGCCGCCGATGAGGAGGGTGACGACGTCGGGGCGGACGCCGGCGGCGACGGCGGCGTCGATCCGGGCGGGGACGCCGGCGATCAGGTCGCCGGTCTGCGCGAAGTTCGCGGTGGTGACCGTGGTGCCCGGGTTGGCGGTGCGCAGGCGGCTGGCGAAGGAGTTGACGGTCGCGTTCGTGCCGGTGGACCAGTTGTTGCGCGGGCAGTCCGCGAACTGGCCGCAGGTGCCGTAGGCCTGGGTGATCGAGTCGCCGAGGCTGAGCACGGACAGGGTCGGGGTCGCGGCGGAGGCGGCGCCCGCGGGCACCACCGCCGCGGCCAGGGCGAGCACGGCGCCGACGGCGAGCGCGCGCACGCGGCGGCTCCCGGTGCGGCGCGGGCGGAGGGAGGTGGGGAGGCGCATGAGGGGAACCGCTCTCGGTCGGGGGACGGCGGTGGGGGCCGCCGATCCTGACGTTAGGCCTGCGCGGTCACCGGCGGTCGTGCGCGCGTGGCCCCAGAACGGGGCCCGCCGAGCCCTGACCTGTCAGGCGGGCCGATCGCCGATCAGCCGCACCCGGCTGAGCGCCCAGACGAGCGCACCGGAGAGGACGAACGCGACCGCGACGATCAGCACCGCGATCGCGACCGCGCCGTAGCCGTTCGCGGGGTCGAGGAACGGGTACGGGACCCAGCCGTCGGTCGCGCCGCGGACGAGGACGACCACCAGCCAGACGATCGGATAGACGGTGACGACCCAGAGGCGGCGCCAGGGCAGGGCCGGCCGGTCGGCGACGAGCAGCCAGTCGAGCAGTCCGTAGATCGGGAAGACCACGTGCAGCACCGTGTTGGCCCAGGGCAGCGTGACGCCGCCGGCCGTGCCGATGAGCAGGGTGTTGTAGACGATGCCGACGACGAGGATCCAGCTCGTCGCCGCTCCTCGAACGAGCGTCAGCAGCGGTCCCTGCGGTCGGCCGGCGAGGGTCACCGCCGCGGTGATCAGGAGCACGATCGCCAGGAGGATGTTGCCCTGGATCGTGAAGTAGCCGAAGAAGTTGACGGGCACGATCGGCGTCCGCGAGGCGGTGTCGAGGGCGGTGCCGACGACGGCCGCGAGGACCAGCAGGGCGACGGCGAGGCGCAGGAGGGCGACCGGGATCCGGATCGCGCGCGTCCCGAGGGCGGGGGAGGGCGGCGTCATCGCACGAGCGTAGCGAGCGCGGGGCCGGGGCGCGCCCGGCGGGTAGCCTGATCCGATGCTCACGATCGGTGTCGACCTGGCCGCGGAGCCGGTGCGGACGGCGGTCGCCGCGCTGGAGTGGGGCGGCGGCCGGGCGGTCGTCCGCTCGCTGGTGCTCGGTGCCTCCGACGACGACATCGTCGAGGCCTCGCGGGAGGCGACGACGATCGGCATCGACTGCGCGTTCGGCTGGCCTCTGGAGTTCGCCGCGTTCGTCTCGGCGCACACCCGCCGGGAGGTTTCGCCGCGGACACTCGCCGGGCGGGACTGGCGACGGCGGCTCGCGTACCGGGAGACCGACCGCGCCGCGCGCGAGGTGACGGGGCGCTGGCCGCTGAGCGTGTCGACCGATCGGCTCGGCATGACGGCGATGCGCTGCGCGGAGCTGCTGGACGCCTTCGCGGCGGCGGGCGAGGACGTCGACCGCTCCGGGGGCGGTCGGCTGGTCGAGGCGTACCCCGCGGCGGCGCTCCGGCTCTGGGGAGTCGACACCACCGGCTACAAGACGCGACCCGAGGCGGTGGCGCTCGCCGTCGAGGCGCTGCGCCGGGCGGCGCCGTGGCTCGTGCTGCCGGCCGACGCGGCGGCGCTGATGGCGCGCTCGGACGACGCCTTCGACGCGGTGATCGCGGCACTGAACGCCCGCGCCCACGCTGTCGGGCGGACGGTGCCGGTGCCGGACGAGCTCCAGGGGGCCGCGCAGGCCGAGGGCTGGATCGCCCTGCCGACGTGCCGGTTGGACGAGCTCGCCGGCTGAGGCGTCAGGCGGACAGCTTGTGGTCGGCGGCCGAGGCGAGCGCCTCGGCGGCGCGCTCGGCCTCCTCGACGGTGGCGAAGGGGCCGGTGAAGGCCCCGGTCAGGACGGCTCGTCCGGGTTCGATCTCGAGTCGGAAGCGGGGCAGCTCCGCCCCGGGAACGACGACGATCCGGACTCCGTTGCGACTCCATCGTGCGGGCTGAAGAATGGGGATCTGGGTCATTGGTGCTCTTTCGCGTGCATCGTGCTCGGAAGGCTTCCGCCTCGACCGTGCGTCCTCACGCTAGGTCCGCGGGTGTCCTTCCCGAACGGGGTTGACCTCCCAGGTGCGCGGGGGTAGTCATCGACGGGACACCGTGTCCTGCCTCTCGGCGGCGAGGGCGGACTCGAGCTCGGCGTCGAGGGAGGAGTCCTCCTCCGGCCCGCCGCGACGGGGGAGCGGGGCGGTGAGACCGCGCCGCACGCGGAATCGGTGGCCGAGCACGATCCCCAGGAACGCGACCAGGAAGACGGCGAGTCCGGTCCCGGCGATCGGGATCGCGACCGTGCCGAGTGCGCCCGGGACGGCGTCGCCCTCGTCGGTGACGGTGAGGGTGACGCGGATCGACTCCGGAACGCCCTGCGCGTCCTGCTCCCGCACGATCCGGTCGAGGAGCGCCGTCGTCGCGGCGCGGGAGAGCTCGACGGCGCGGGCGGGATCGAACGAGGTGCCGATCACCGAGAGGAAGGGCAGGGTGAAGCGGCCGCCGTTCGACTCGTCGCCGCGCGGCTGGGTGGTGCGGCGGACAGCGCCGACGCCGTCGCCCTCCTCGAGCGGACCGGCCTGCTCGGCGACGGCGGCGCGCACCTCCTCGCCGCTGGCGAGGTAGGCGTAGATCACCGCGGTGTTGCTGAGGTCGCTGAACTGGTCGTCCTCGACGCCCGGGATGCGCTCGACCCCGGGGATCTGCGCCGCGTAGGGGTTCTTCGGGCCGCCGCCGAGCAGCACGGTCACGGCGGCGCTGTGCTCGCGGTCGCCGCGGAGGGTGAGCCCCTCGTCGGTGACGGTGAAGTGCACGGCGGTCGCGACGATCACCGCGAGGACGGCGCTCGCGATGACGAGGAGCTTGCAGCGCCAGAGGACGAGGAGGTAGGTCGGCATTTCCACTGCTTCAGGGTGACCGGCGGGACCTTTCGCCAGCCTGAACAGCCTCGGTGTCCTGCGCTCAGCGGGGAGCCGGCAGGCGGATCTCGAGCCGTGCGCCGCCGAGCGGGGAGTCGAGCAGGCGCGCGGTGCCGCCGCCCGCGCGCGCCGCCTCGGCGACGATCGCGAGGCCGAGACCTGAGCCGCCGGTGTCGCGGGCGCGGGCGTCGTCGCGGCGCTCGAAGCGGAGGAAGACCCGCTCGCGGTCCTCGGCCGGCACGCCCGGGCCGTCGTCGTCGACGCGCAGGACCGCGGTGCCGTCCTCCTCGCGCACAGTGAAGGCGACGACGCCCGCCGCGTGCCGCCGGGCGTTCTCGGCGGCGTTGCGCACGGCGCTGTGCAGCAGCGGCTCGTGCCCGTGCACCTGAGCGGGTCCGACGTCCTCGGTGCGCACGTCGACGCCCAGCGCGCGGAGCCGCGCGGCCTCGGCGAGCACGAGGTCGTCGAGGTCGACGTCCTGCTCGGCTCCCTCGTCGCGCTCGTCCACGCGGGCCAGCAGCAGGAGGCTCGCGACGAGGTGCTGCATCCGCTCGCCCTCGACCTCGACGACGCGGGCGAGGTCGGCGAGCGGGACCGCCTCCGGATGCCGCAGGGCGACCTGGGCGTGCTGCCGGACGGCGGCGACCGGGGAGCGCAGCTCGTGCGAGGCGTTCGAGACGAACCGGCGCTGGGCGGCCTGCGAGCGCTCGAGGCGGTCGAGCAGGCCGTTCATCGTGCGGGCCAGGCGGGCGAGCTCGTCGCGACCGGGCGGCTCCTGCACGCGGCGCTGGAGATCGGCGGCCTCGATCGCCTCGACGTCGGCGCGGATCCGCTCGACCGGCCGGAGCGAGCGGCCGACGACGAACCAGACCAGCGCTCCGACCACCGCCGTGACGAGTGGGACGGCGACCGCGAGAAGCCGGACGGCCGAGCCCGCGGCGTCGTCGGCCCCGGCCAGGGTGCGCGCGACGACGACGGTCTCACCCGGGTCGCCGCCGAGCTGGAGACTCTCGGAGCCGACGACGAAGCGGGTGCCGTCGATCGAGGTGATCTGCGGCTCGTCGGAGACCGGCAGCGGCACGGCGTAGACGAAGTCGTCGTCCGCGACCGCGACGACCGATCCCTCCCGCTGCAGCTGGATGACGACCTCGTCGGTGTTGAACGGCGGCAGCCGCCCGGCGCTCTCGGTGTCGGTGGCGATCTGGCGGGCCTGCTGGTTCGCGGTGAACGCCTCGGCGTCGACGAGCGACTGCTCCAGCAGGGCGGTGAAGGCGACGGAGCCGGCGACCAGCACCGCGAGGATCGCGGCGGAGACCAGGGCGGTCAGCCGCACGCGGATGCTCCAGGGCGGGCGCCGGGACATCGGTCCTCAGCCCTCGACGAGCCGGTAGCCGGCGCCGCGCAGCGTGGTGATCGACTCCGTGCCGAACGGGCGGTCGAGCTTGGCGCGCAGCCGCGCCACGTAGACCTCGACGATGTTGAGGTCGCCGTCGAACGCGTCGTCCCAGACGCCCTCGAGGATCTCGCGCTTGGCGACCACCCGGTCGCGGTGGCGGGCGAGGAAGTCGACGACGGCGAACTCGCGCGAGGTCAGCCGGATCGCGACGTCTCCCCGGTGCACCTCGCGCAGCGCCGGGTCGATCAGCAGGTCCCCGAAGCGGTGGACCACCGGCCGCTCCGGCCGTCCGCGGCGCACCAGCGCCCGCAGCCGCGCCACCAGGACGGAGTACTCCAGCGGCTTCACCACGTAGTCGTCGGCGCCGGCGTCGAGGCCCTCGATCTGATCGCGGTCGCCGTCCTTCGCGGTCAGCATCAGCACCGGGGTCCAGTCGCCCTCGTCGCGGAGGGTGCGGCAGAGAGCGGAGCCGCTGAGCCCGGGCATCATCAGGTCGAGGACGATCGCGTCGTAGACGGTCTCGCGGGCCCGCCACAGCCCGTCCACGCCGTCGTGCGCGACGTCGACCGAGAAGCCCTCGGCCTCGAGACCGCGGCGGACGCCGTCGGCGAAGACCGCCTCGTCGTCGACCACCAGAATCCGCATCCCGTCGAGTATCGCCGGTGCGACGCGACCGGCGCACGACGAGCGGGCGGTCAGTCCAGGCGGTCGAGGGTCGCGCTGATGGTGCGCAGGCACTCGATCAGGACGCCGATCTGCCGGGAGTCGAGGTCGGCGAGCACCTCGCCCTCGGCCGCGACGAGATGCCGCATCGCGTCGTCGACCCGCTTCGTGCCGCGCGGGGTGAGCGAGACGATCTTGCTGCGCGAGTCGGCGGCGTTCTGCTCGCGGACGACGAGCCCGCGCGCGCCGAGCCGGTCGACGCGGCTGGCGAGGTTGCCGCTCGAGATGCCCAGGCGGGTGGAGAGGACGGACGGCGTCATCGTCCCGGCCGGGTTCTGGCGCAGCAGCGAGAGCAGCTCGAACTCCCACGGGGCGAGCTCGCCGGCCGCGAAGGAGAGGCGCCGCACCTCCTGCACCCGGGGGCTGAGCCGGCGCAGGCGGGAGAGGACGTCGAGCGGGGCGAAGTCGAGATCGGGCAGGGCGTCGGCCCACGCGTCGATCACCAGATCGACATCGTCGTCTTCACGCATCCCCCGATTATCGTCGGCCCCGGCGGTGCCGGGCGACGGCTGGCCGCGGCGGCGCGGGAGGCCTACCCTGCCCGCCGCGGCGCACGGGCCGCTAGCCTGGTCGGGTCGGAAGGACTCCCGTGCGCGCGCACCTCGAGCAGCTCCTCGCTCTGCTGAGCGGGACGTTCCTGCTGCTCGCGCTCGTGTCGAGTCCCGACGCCGCCGTCGTGCTGGTCGTCACCACCACCGCGGTCGCCGCTCTCGTCCTCGGGGCGCGTTACCTGGCCGTCGGCGCTCGCCGGCCCGTGCTGTCGATCGGGCGCCGCGCCCGGGAGCACCGGCTCGGCCTCGCCGCGCAGCCCTCGCCGCAGCACCCGCGCACCGCGGGTCGCGTGCGCTCGCGGGCGCCGGGCCTGCCGGGACTGGTCGCGTAGCCCGGAGCTCTGCCTCGGGGGGCGCGACCGTTCGCGATCGCGCTCACCTCCCGACGACAGGACTCCTGTGAACCTCTACGACTTCCCGCCCATCGCGGCGGCGCTCGACGCCGCCTCCCACTTCGTCACCGGCCTCGCCTCGGCCCTCGAGCCCCTCGCGGGCGGCGCCTCGGCCGCCGCCGCGATCGTGCTGGTGACCCTCCTCGTCCGCACGCTGCTGATCCCGGTCGGGATCTCGCAGGGCCGGGCAGAGATCACCCGCCGCCGCCTCGCCCCAATGCTGCGCGAGCTGCAGCGCAAGCACGCGAAGAATCCGGAGGCGCTGCAGCGCGCCACCATGAAGCTCTACGCCGACGAGAAGGCCTCGCCGCTCGCCGGCTGCCTCCCGGTGCTGCTGCAGGCGCCCGTGGTCTCGCTGCTCTACGGGCTGTTCGTGCACCCGGACATCGCCGGGCACGGCAACGCGCTGCTCGACGCGCGACTGCTGGACGTGCCGCTCGGGCGCTCGTTCGTCACGGCACTCGGCGGCGGCGAGCCCGCGCAGCTCGGTGTCTTCGCGGTGCTCCTCGGCGTGATCGCGCTCGTCTCGTGGCTGGCGCGCCGGGTCGCGCTGCGCCAGGCGGCGCTCACCCCGGTGCCGGACGGGACACCCGCGGCCGTCGCGCAGCTGACCGGGGTGCTCAGCTGGATGCCGTTCCTGACGGTGGTGTTCGCGGCGTTCGTGCCGCTCGCGGCGACGCTCTACCTCACGGTCACGACGACGTGGACGCTCTGCGAGCGCGTGATCGTGCGGCGGGTGCTGGCGGGCGGGGCGCGGGCGTGAGGCGGCGCCCCGCCCGCCGGCGCGCTCACCAGCCCGTCGTCAGCACCTCGTCGAGCTGGTCGGCGAAGAAGTCGGCGCTCTCGACGGTGAAGCAGAGCGGCGGCTTGATCTTGAGCACGCACTGGCGGTCGGAGGTGGGCTGCACGATGACGCCGCGCTCACGGAGGCGCTCGCAGATCGCGCGCGTCTCCGCGGTCGCCGGCTCGAGCGTCTCCCGATCGCGGACCAGCTCGAGGCCCAGGTACAGCCCGCCGCCGTGCACGGCGCCGATCAGCGGGTGGCGCTCGGCGAGCTCCTCGAGCCGGCGGCGGAGGTGCGCGCCGCTGGTCCGCGCGTTCTCCTGCAGCCGCTCATCCGCGAGCACGTCCAGCACCGTCGTCCCGACGACGGAGCTGACCGGGCTGCCGCCCGCCGAGGAGAAGAACGAGCCCTGCGAGCGGTAGCGGTCGGCGATCTCGCGGGTCGTCACGACCGCGCCCAGCGGGTGGCCGTTGCCCATCGCCTTCGCGACGGCGACGACGTCGGGCACCACGTCCTGCTGCTCGAAGCCCCAGAACCAGTCGCCGAGGCGGCCGTAGCCGACCTGCACCTCGTCGGCGATGCACAGCCCGCCGTGGGCGCGGACGGCCGGGTAGACGGCGGCGAGGTAGCCGTCGGGCAGCGGGATGCCGCCGGCGTTGCCGTAGAAGGTCTCGGCGATGAAGCCGCCCGGGGGAGTGCCGGCCGCGACCAGCTCCTCGATCCGGGCGACCGCCTCCGGCGCGTAGCGGTGCGCCTCGGCACCGCGGTGCGTGCCGCGGTAGCTGTTCGGGGCGTCGAGGGTGTGCACCCAGGGCGGCCGGGTCGCGAGCGCGTCGGGGTTGTCGGCGACGGAGGTGGAGACCGCATCGGACAGGCCCGACCAGCCGTGATACGCCTCCCGCACCGCCAGCACGTCGTCGCGGCCCGACCAGGCGCGGGCGATCCGCAGCGCCAGGTCGGCCGCCTCCGTGCCGCTGTTGACGAGCAGCACGGTGTCGAGCCCGTCCGGCAGCAGTGCCGCCAGCCGCTCGCAGAACTCGCCGATCGCGGGGTAGGAGAAGCGCGAGTTGGTGTTGAGCAGCCGCCACTGCCGCGCGACCCGCTCGACGAGCAGCGGGTGGGCGTGGCCGATCGAGGTGACGTTGTTGAGCACGTCGAGGTGCACGCGGCCGGAGTCGTCGACGAGGTGCTCGCGCCAGCCGCGCAGCATCGTGGGCGGGGACTCGAAGTAGTGCTCCTGCGCCTCGGCCAGGTGCGCGAGCCGCCGGTCGAGCACCTCGGGGTCCGGCTGCGGCGCCGGCAGGGCGCGTCCCAGGAGCAGCGGGGTCGGGTCGAGGAGGACGTCGAGCCAGGCGTCGGCCCAGTGCGCGTTCGCGAAGGGCGGGAGGTCGACGGTGTCGAGCGCGCGCGGTGCGGCGTGGGCGCGCAGGAGTCCGCGGGCCGTGCCGACCGGATCACCCGCCTCCACCCGGGTGCCGGGGGCGGGAGCGTCGTCGACCCCGTCGAGCCGCAGACGGACCCCGTCGGCGAGCAGGGTGACTCCGCCGGGGACGCCGCCGCCCACCTCCGCGTCGAACGGCGCGGCCAGGGGTGTCTCCGCGGCGAGGTGGACCTCGGTGACTAGAGCGGTCGTCTCGGGCTCCTGCGCGGTGTGCGGGCGGCCGCGGGTCAGACGGCGCTCGCCGTAGCGCAGCACCGCGGCCCCGGCGCCGCCGGCGAGCGCGGCGCGGGCGAGGGCGGGCTCGGCGTCGTCGTCCAGCCAGCGGCCGGCGTCGAGCGCCGGGCTCTCGGGCGAGAGGTCGACGACGACGGCGTCGACGGCGTCGAGAACGGGGACCGCGGGGGAGAGTGCGGCCGGTGCGCTCGGCCGGCGAAGGGCCCGCCGGACCAGCGCCTGCAGCACCGGCAGCGGCGCGGCGGTCGCCCGGTCGAGGATCAGCCGCTCGTGCTCGAGGTTCTCGCGGGCGTAGTCGTTGCCGGGGTCGCCGGCCAGGACGTCGTGGGCGCTGACGACGAGGACCGCCGCCCGGAGCACGACGAGCGGCCACAGCGCCTCGACCTCGGCGCCGGCGAGCGGGCGCACGGCGTCGTACGCGGTGGCGGCGCGGAGCACGGTGGCCGCGTCGGCGTCCGCGTGGTGCAGGAGCGAGGACAGCGTGATCGCGAGTTCGCCGACCGCCCAGCCCGCGCCGAGGTCGCCGAAGTCGATGACGCCGTCGGGGAGGACGCCCGCGTCGACCACGACGTTGTCGTCGGTGAGGTCGCCGTGCACGAGCTGCACCGGGAGCGCGGCGGCGAGCGGATCGACGACCGCCAGCGCCGCGTCGACGGCCGCCCGGATCGCCCGCGCGGAGCGCCGCGGCACCCGGCCGATCAGCGCGTCGACGACCTCGCCCGCCCGCCGCAGGTCCCACTGGTCGGTCTCCGCGAGGCCGTCGAGCGGCTGCTCGGCGAGCGCGACGTCGACCCGGGCGGCGAGGTCGCCCATCGCCCGGACGACGGCGGAGGAGAGGTAGCCGGAGCCGGAGAGGGTCCGGCCGGGGACGAAATCGAGGACCCGGGCCGCGGCGGTCGTGCCGCCGAGGTCGATCTCGTGGAGGGTGCGGCCCTCGCGGTCGGGGCGCACGCGCGGGAGCCGGACGCCCTCGAGGTTCTCGGCGAGCCGCGCGACGGCCGCCGTCTGCGCCTCGATCCGCCCTCTCGGCGTCGCGGGATTCGCGATCTTGAGCAGCAGCCGCTCGTCGCCGGTGTCGACGAGGACGTTGCGGTCCTGATTGCTGCCCAGCTCCCGCAGCGCGCCGTGCAGCCCGTAGCGCTCCCGCAGCAGGGCGGCCGCGACCTCGTGGTCGAGCGCGGGCGGGGGCGGCGGAGCGGCGTCGGACGGCATGGCGGGGGTCCTGTCGAGCGGGGATCGGGTGGCTCCATGATCGCGCGTCGGAGAGCGCGGCGGGCGCACCCTCGATGGTCCGTCACTGAGGGGGCGTTACGCGTCCCGGAACGTCGATCGATCGTTTTCGGGATACCCTCGGGACAGAGCAGGAGGAGACGGCGATGACCAGCATCATCGGCTATGCGAGGACCGTGCGATCCGACGACGACGGTTCGAAGCAGGTCTCGGAATTGCAGGCGGCAGGCGCCGAGCAGGTCTTCATCGACCGCTCAGCCAGGAGCGGCCTCGCCGAGCGACTGCAGTGGCTGATCTGCGTCGAGAGCCTCCGCGCGGGCGACACCCTTCTCGTCCGCGGGCTCGACTGCCTCGGCGGCACGGAGCGACTCGTCCTCGAGATCGTCCAGGACCTGGAGGTGCGCGGTGCCGAGCTCAGAACGCTCTCCGAGCCGGTGATCGACACAGCGGCGCCGGGGGGCCGCGCGTCCTTCGCGATGGTCCGGGCGCTTGCTCGGGTCGGCACGAGCACGAGGAGCGAGGAGACGCGCCGCGGCCTCGATCGAGCCAGGGCAGCGGGCCGAGTCGGCGGGCGTCCCTCGGTCATGACGCCGCCGCGGCTCCGCGAAGCCAGGCGGATGAGGGCGTCGGGGAGCAGCGTGGTGCAGATCGCCGAGGCCCTCGGCGTCGGCAAGTCCTCGGTGGCCCGGGCGCTCGCGAAGGAGGCCCCCGCTCAGGAGCGGGTCTTCTACCGCGACGTGAAGCCGTACGAGCTGCCGCTGGCGCTCGATGATCTGGTCGGGCCATCAGCCGGAGTGATCGAGCTCCCTCACCACGTGCACTGGGGACCGGAGGTGACCGTCGATCTGCGCACGCCCGGAGGAGTTGCGAAGGCATACCAGGCTCTGCTCACCGAGGGCACCTCCGAGGATCAGGAGGCTCTTCTCGACCGGGGGCTTCTGGCGTCGCTGTGGAAGGAGCTGGACCTGCCCGACCGAGTGCGCCTGCTTTGGGAGACGCGATTCCCCGAACTGGCGGGTGCTTGAGGTGGAGAAGGCGAATCGGGAGCTTCAGCGTCTGGTCACCCGGCTGCTCCTCACGATGCTCGACGGCGCCTCCTTCGCGCTCGCCGGGTCGGGTGCTATCCGGGAGCACGGCATCACAGACCGCCCGACGGAGGACATCGACCTCTTCACGTCCAACACCGACACGCGCGCCTTCGGACAGGCCGTCGATCGAGTGCTCGACGGGCTTCGGGCAGCGAGCTTCATCGTCGCGGAGAGCCGCCGGTCCGCGCAGTTCGCCAGGCTGCACGTCGAGACCCCGAGCGGCGAGCGGATCGATGTCGACCTGGGGATGGATTGGCGTGAGGACGACCCCGTGCTGCTGCAGATCGGGCCGGTCCTCAGCGTCGACGACGCCGTCGGGAACAAGGTGAGTGCGCTCTACAGCCGCGCGGAGGCCCGCGACTTCCTGGACGTCGACGCGATCCGCTCCTCCGGCAGATCGACTGATGAACAGCTTCTGAGCGCCGCGCGCGAACGCGATCCCGGCTTCGAGCCGCTGATGTTCGCCCAGCAGCTCGACCGCGCAGAGAGACTCACTCCCGACCGGGTCCGCGAGTACGGAGTGAGCCCGGACGCTCTGAGCGCGCTGCAGTCGCGTTTCGCGATCTGGGCATTGCGGATAAGAGAGAACACCTCGTGAGGCCGGACCGCGCTCTCATCAGGGCAGGTCTGCAGGCTCGGCTTCTGGTGCTGGTGGATCTACTTGGAAGAGACACCCGCAGACATGCTGGTCGAGTAGCCCCGCAGGGGCGTATCGAGACCCACCACCGCATGCACGTCGGCCTCTTCCCCGCCCTGCGATGGCGCCGGAGGCGCCACCTCCGCTCGATGCGCCCGCTGCGCGGGCTACCCGATCAGCATGATGTCCGCACCGCATCCACCGCGTGTCAGCGTGGTCAGTGCGCGTAGGCCGACGGGTCGAAGCGGCCGAGCTCCTCGCGGAAGGCGAAGGCGAAGTCGGGCCAGAGCAGGGTGAGGCGGCGGGAGGCGGAGTCGACGTACCAGCTCTCGCAGCCGCCGTTCGTCCAGACGGTGTCGGCGCTGAGCGCGTCGAGGCGGGCGAGGGCGGCGGCCTCGGCCTCGGCGGTGACCTCCAGGAGGTCGACACCCGCGACGGTGCGGTGCTCCAGTGCGGCGAGGACGTAGTCGATCTGCGACTCGATCATGTGCACCGCGGAGTTGTGGCCGAGGCTCGCGTTCGGGCCGTTGATCACGAAGAGGTTCGGGAAGCCGTGCACGGCGGTCGACTCGTACGCCGACATCCCGTCGCCCCAGCGGTCGGCCAGCAGCTCGCCGCCGCGGCCGCGGATCCGGCGGGCGAACGGCGGGCGAGTCGCGTGGAAGCCGGTCGCGAAGACCA
This sequence comes from Rathayibacter sp. PhB152, assembly GCF_003751395.1. Classification (NCBI taxonomy): domain Bacteria; kingdom Bacillati; phylum Actinomycetota; class Actinomycetes; order Micrococcales; family Microbacteriaceae; genus Rathayibacter; species Rathayibacter sp. PhB152. The sequence continues at coordinate 167,247 of NZ_RJUT01000007.1, forward strand.
GCGCATCGACCTCGTGGGCGGCACCGTCGTCGCCGATCGCCGCCGAGCCCTCGATCCGGCGCAGGGGCGAGGGCACCACGCGCACGTGCGGCTGCGCGAGCGCGGGGTAGTAGTCGTCCGAGAGCAGCACCCGCTTGCAGCCGATCTCGTAGTCCGGCGTGAGGACCGCGCGCAGCTCCGGGTCGGCGACCTGCGCGGCGAGATGGCCGAGCGCCTCCGCCCGCAGCCGGTCGATGGCGTCGGGCACGCCGACGCGGCCGGCGAAGCCGAGCTCCGCGCGCCAGAACAGCTCGGAGCGCAGGCGCTCGACGGCGCCCGGCACGCGCGCGAGCGTGCGGCGCTCCTCCGGCGGGTACGCGCGGTTCCGACGCGGCACGACGTAGGGCGCCGAGCGCTGGAACAGCACGACCTCGGCCGCGCGCTCCGCGAGGTGCGGCACGATCTGCACGGCGGAGGCGCCGGAGCCGACGATCCCGACGCGAGCCCCGTCCAGGATGACGTCGTCGCGCCAGCGGGCGGAGTGGAAGGCCGGCCCCGCGAAGCGGTCCAGCCCCGGGACGTCGGGCAGGCGCGGTTCCGACAGCCGCCCGGCGCAGACCACGAGCACGGCCGCATCGAAGTCGCCGCGCGAGGTGCGCACCCGCCAGCGCTCGATGTCCTCGTCGAAGGTCATCTCGAGCACCTCGGTCCCGAGCTGCAGCTGCGGCGCGAGCCGCTCGCGCTCGACGACCCGCTCGAGGTAGGCCTGGATCTCCGCACCCGGCGCGTAGAACGCCGACCAGTCCGCCTCGGGCGCGAACGAGTACGAGTACAGGTGCGAGGGGATGTCGCAGGAGACGTTCGGATAGCGGTTGTCGCGCCAGGTGCCGCCGACGCGCTCGGCCCGCTCGAGCACCGCGAAGGAGACGCCGCCGCGGCGGGCGAGGCGCGCCGCCGCTCCGATGCCCGCGAATCCCGCGCCGACCACGACGACGTCGACCGAGGTCGCCATCAGACGATCGTCCGGGGGAGTGTCGACCCGGCCGGGTCCCGGTGCGGGTCGGCGACGAAGCGCTCGACGAGCGCGAGCAGTTCGGCCGGCCGCTCGGCCAGCACGCAGTGGCCGGCGTCGATCACGGCGTAGCGGGCGTCGTCGATCGCCCCGAGCAGCGCCTCCGCCCCCCCGACGCCGACGACGGCGTCCGCGGCGCAGCCGACGACCAGCGCGGGGACGCGCAGGCGGGCCGCGGCCTCGGTCGCGTCGGCGCGGGCGGCCGCGGCGAGGAGCGCGGCGGTCGCGGCGTCGGCGGCCAGGGGAGCAGCGCGCCCGGGTCCGAGGTCGGCGAGCGTGCGGACGCCGATCACGCGCGCCAGGTCCGCGAGGGCGTCGGGCAGCTCCGCCAGCGACTCCCACAGCCGGGCGACCGCGAGGAGGCGCTCGGTGGGCCGCAGCCAGCCGGCGGCCAGCACCAGGGCGCCCACGCGCGGGTCGGCTTCGGCGGCGGTGATCGCGGCCCAGGCGCCGAGGGAGACGCCGACGACCACCGCCCGCTCGGCGCCGAGCCGGTCGAGCGCGGCGGTGACGGCACGAGGCGCGTCGCGCAGCGGATCCCGCAGGTCGGCGAGCTCGACCGCCGCCACCCGGTGCCGGCGAGCGAGCATGGGCAGCAGCAGCGCCCCGTCGGCCCGGGCACCGCGCCCCGGCCCGGTCACGAGCAGGACGACGTCCGTCGCCGGCTCACCACCGCAGTGGAGGCGGACCGTGTCGTCGCCGACCGTCAGCGAAGATTCCCGGATCAGCGCCGCCTGCCGCTCGAGGTACGCCGACGACCGCGTCACGAGACGCGGCCGGCCTCGCGCACCGGGAGGCGCAGCCGGCGTGTCGCCGTGCTGCCGGGTGTCGGCACCACCATCGCGCGCTCGGGAGCGACGTGTCCGTAGTCGGTGGTGCGCTGGCGCCAGGGCCGGCCGATCTCGCCGGTGAGGCGCGCGACGGTCGCGATGTCGAGGGAGCGGTGCGCCTCGGCGCCCGCCTCCGGGCTCATCGCGCCGTCGAGCAGCAGGCCGCCGAGGTCGTCCGCGCCGCCGCGCAGCAGCTCCTGCGACAGCTGCAGCCCGAGCTTCGTCCAGGCCGTCTGCACGTGGTCGATCCGCCCGTGCAGCAGCAGCCGCGCCACGGCGTGCACCGCGCGCGTCTCGCGCCGGGTCGGCCCGCCGCGGGTCTGCGCGACGACCGCCGCCGGCGCCTCGGCGGGCACGAACGGCATCGCGATGAACTCGGTGAAGCCGCCCGTCTCGTCCTGGATCGCGGCCAGCGCACGGAGGTGGTCGATCTGCTGCTGCGGGGTCTCGACGTGCCCGTAGACCATGGTCGCGGTCGACTTGAGGCCGCCTCGGTGCGCGGTCGTCACCGACTCCCGCCACTCGGCGACGCTGGGGTCCGCGCCCTCGCTCAGGATCGCGCGCACCCGATCGTCGAGGATCCGCGCCGCGGTCCCCGGAACGGAGTCGACGCCCGCCTCGCGCAGCACGGCCAGCATCTCGGCGGAGGTCCGACCGGTGCTCGTCGCGGCGTCGAGGATCTCGCCCGGCCGGAACGCGTGCAGGTGCAGCGAGGGGTGCCGCGCGTGCAGGGTGCGCACGATCAGCAGGTGGTCCTCGCCCGGGGTCGCGAGCGGTCCCTGGAGGCACAGCTCGGTGGCGCCGAGCCCGACGGCCTCGTCGGCGAGCTGCTCCAGGGTCTCGACGGTGAGCCCGCCGGCGCCCCAGAGCGCGGTGTCGATGTTGCGGTTGGCCACCACGGTGACGGTGTCGCCCACGGCGGAGCGCCGGACGTCGTCGGCGAGGGCGGCCAGCGCGTCGAGGTCGTCGCCGTCGGCGGCGAGCAGGGCCCGGTAGTCGGCGTCGTCGAGGCCGGCCGGGTCGGCGCTCGCGCGCTCGAGCACGGCGGCGAGGGTCGGCGCGGCCGGACGCGGTGCGGGCGGCAGCTCCTCCTCGTACGCGCGGGGGACGATCGGCGCGGCCTCGTCGGCCAGCCACGACTCCCGGTCGGCGAGCGCGAGGACGTACGGCGCGACCCGCGGGTCGATCCAGGTCTCCGCGTCGCTCAGGTACCGCGGATGCGCGGTGAGGCGCTCGTGCAGCCGGTAGCCGGAGTCGGCGGTCAGCCGCGCGAGGTCGTCGATGTTCGGCCAGGGACGCTCCGGATTCACGTGGTCCGCGGTCAGCGGGCTGACCCCGCCCCAGTCGTCGATCCCGGCGCGGAGGAGGAGCCCGAGCTCCTGCTCGTCGGTGAGGTTCGGCGGCACCTGGATCGTCATGTCCGCGCCGAGGACGAGGCGCGCGACGGCGACGTTCGCGACGTACTCCTGCAGCTCGAGGTCGACCTCGTTCTGCATCGCGGTCCGCGGCTTGGCGCGGAAGTTCTGCACGATGCACTCCTGCACGTGGCCCCAGAGCGCATGCGAGTCGCGGATCGCGAACAGCGCGTCCGCCCGCTCCGCCGTGTTCTCGCCGATGCCCAGCAGCACACCCGTGGTGAACGGGATCCGGCTGCGCCCGGCGTCGTCGAGCACGCGGAGCCGCAGCGCCGGGTCCTTGTCGGGCGAGCCGTAGTGCACGCCGCCCTTCTCGGACCAGAGTCGCTCGGCCGTCGTCTCGAGCATCATCCCCATCGAGGGCGCGACCGGCCGCAGGCGCTGCAGCTCGGCCCAGGACATCACGCCGGGGTTCAGGTGCGTGACCATGCCGGTCTCGGTCATCACCAGCACCGCCATCGCGCGCACGTACTCGAGCGTCGAGGCGTAGCCGTGCTCGGCGAGCCACGCGCGGGCGACGGGCCAGCGGTCCTCCGGGCGGTCGCCGAGGGTGAACAGCGCCTCCTTGCAGCCGAGCGCGGCGCCGGCGCGGGCGACCTCGAGGATCTCCTCCGGCTCCATGAAGGTCGACTCGCGCTTCAGCGCCAGGCCGCCCGGCGTCTCGACGAACACGCAGTAGTGGCAGCGGTCGCGGCAGAGCTTGGTCAGCGGCACGAAGACCTTGCGGGAGTAGGTGATCACTCCCGGCCGGCCGCGACGGGCGAGCCCCTCGTCGCGCAGCCGCCCGGCCGCCAGCAGCACCGCGTCGAGGTCGTCGCCGCGCGCCTCCAGGAGCACCTCGGCGCTCTCGCGCGTGATCGGCTCGCCCTCGGCGAGGCGGGCGAGGAGGGTGGGCACGGTCATGCGGAGGCGGCTCTTCCGGAGGGGTCGGTCGGCGGGCGCCGACGGGTCGGGGCGCGGGAGGGTCGGACGGCCGGCGGCACGGCGCCGGCCGGTCGCGACGGAATCAGAGGGCGCGCAGGCGCGGCGCGAGGTCGCGCTCGAACGCGTCGAAGAAGCGCTGCTGGTCGTCGCCCGGCGCGTGGAACACGAGGTGGTTGAAGCCCGCATCGACGTAGGGCTTGATCTGGGCGACCGTCTCGTCCGGGTCCGAGCCGACGATCCAGCGCTTGGCGACCTGCTCGATCGGCAGCTCGTCGGCGGCGCGCTCCATGTCGACCGGGTCGGTCAGCGAGTGCTTCTGCTCGGGAGTGAGCGAGAGCGGTGCCCAGAAGCGGGTGTTCTCGAGCGCGAGCGCCGGGTCGGGGTCGTAGGAGAGCTTGATCTCGATCATCCGGTCGAGCGCGGCGGAGTCGCGTCCGCCCGCCGCGATGCCCTCCTCCACAGCGGGGAGCAGCTTCTCGGTGTAGAGCTCCATGCCCTTGCCCGAGGTGCAGATGAAGCCGTCGCCCGCGCGGCCGGCGTACTTGGCGACGACGGGTCCGCCCGCGGCGATGTAGACCGGGACGCCGTTCTCGGGCTTGTCGTAGATGGACGCCTCGTGGGTGGAGTAGTACTCGCCGTCGAAGGAGACGCGGTCCCCGGCCCAGAGGGCGCGCATGAGGCGCACGGCCTCGCGCAGCCGGGCGAAGCGCTCCTTGAAGTCGGGCCAGCTCTGCTCGCCCGCGCCCTGGTAGCCGGTGGCGACCTCGTTCAGCGCCTCGCCGGTACCCACGCCGAGCATGATGCGGTCTTGGTAGAGCACGCCGAGCGTGCCGAACGCCTGCGCGATGACGGCGGGGTTGTAGCGGTAGTGCGGCGTCATCACCGACGTGCCGAGCCGGATGGTCGAGGTGCGCTCGCCGGCCGCGGCGAGCCAGGCGAGCGAGAACGGCGCGTGGCCGCCGGTGTGGCGCCAGGGCTGGAAGTGGTCGGAGACCACCGCACTCTCGAAGCCGTGCCGCTCGGCGCCGACGGCCAGCTCCACGAGCTCGCGCGCCCCGAACTGCTCCGCCGATGCCTTGTACCCGAGCGTGATCGTCATAGTGCCGCCTTCGTCAGAGGGAGGGGACCGCTCCGGACACCGGGCGGTCCCTCCATTCTGCGCCCGCGCGGGCGGCGATCGGGACGCTCAGGCGGACGCGGCGGAGATGTTGACCATCCAGTGCACGCCGAACCGGTCCGTCAGCATCCCGAAGCGGTCGCCCCAGGGCGACGTGGTCAGCGGCTCCTGGACCGAGCCGCCGGCGGCGAGACCCTCCCAGTAGCCGCCGAGCTCGGCGTCGTCGTCGCCGAAGAGCGCGACGGTGATGCGCGCGCCCTCCTCGAACGTCATCGAGCCCGGAGTGTCGGACGCCATCAGGATCAGCCCGTTCGGCGTGACCAGCTGCGAGTGCATGATCAGGTCCTGCTCGGCCGGATCCTCGCTCGCGTGGAAGTCCGCGAAGGTGCTGGACTGCAGCTCCCCGCCGAAGACCGAGTGGTAGAACTCCATCGCCTCGCGAGCGTTGTCGCGGAAGCCGATGTAGGGGCTGAGACTCGTGGACATGACGGCGCCTTCCTGTCGAGGAGGGCCCAGTATCGACCCGCCGGCGACCCCGCTGCAACGGCCGCCCTCCTGCTGATCGCCCAGTCCGCGCAGCGGGCGTCCCCCTGCTGATCGAGTAGTCCGCGGAGCGGGCGTCCCCCTGCTGATCGAGTAGTCCGCGGAGCGGGCGTCCCCCTGCTGATCGAGTAGCCCGCGCAGCGGGCGACCACATGCTGATCGAGTAGCCCGCGCAGCGGGCGTATCGAGATCCACGCGTCCGGCAGGGGTGGATCTCGATACGCCGCCTGCGGCGGCTACTCGACCAGCATGAATGCCGCCACCTTCTGCTGATCGTCCCCACATGCTGACCGAGCAGCCCGCGGAGCGGGCGTATCGAGATCCACCGGCGTCAGAACCCGAGTCTGCAGACCCGCCCTGCTGAGGACGGCGGGTCTCGATACGCCCCCGCGGGCCACTCGACCAGCATGGAGGGCCGCCGCCGCGTCCTCTGCCTCATCACCGAGACGCGAAGCGGTTCAGCCGCCTCAACGACCGCCGCGGCGGCGCCGACACGACCGCACGCGGGAGGCATCGACGTAGAGAGCCAGTTCCGCTGCATCGACCTGACCGAAACCCGCGTCGTTCGCGACCAATCCGTTCGCGCCGACGTAGGCGGCAGTGGCGGCATGAGCGGCGTCGTAGGACGCCAAGCCGTAGGCGGTCATGGTCGTCAGGACGAGGTCGGCGACCTCGTCGAGCTCGACCCGAAGATGGGGCACCGTCGTCAGCAGGTCACCCCAGGCGTCGAAGAGCTCCTTGCAGAGCCGACCGGCACGACGGCGGACTCGGCCGTCGGCGCGAAGTCGAGGCCACGCCTTCGCTCCGTGCTGCTCCTTGACGGCGATCTTGAACGCGATCTCGGCCAGCTCCAGCTCCAGCAGCCGGTTGTAGAAGACCGTGGAGTTGTTCTCCACCAGATCCAGCATGAAGCCGAGACTCGCGGCATGAAGGGGCTCGGTGGTGACCAGGACGTTCACCACGAAGGACGTGTCCAGTGCGACTTCAGCGGGAAGAACGAGCGCGGGATCCTCGTACGAGTACACGTTGCGAGGGAGCGCCGGTCGACCCGCGGGCACCTACTCGGCCCTGCGGCCGCGAGCCGCTTCCGTCGCCGCGTTCCTGCCCTCGGAAACAGCGAGTCGCCCCGACGCCGCCGCTCGAGCGACGATGCGCCCGCTCGCAGCGGATGCGGCGGCGCGACGCTGGGACGACGTCCCAGACGGTCTCACGATGCGCGACGCCTTGGCGCTCTCGCTCAACCGGTGGGGGGACATGGCGAAATCGTACGCCAATGGCCTCGTCCGGCACCGAAGTGTTCAAGGACGCAGGGAGCGGTGTCGTGGGACGACGTGAGCCCGGGCCCGGCGGCCCCGCGCGTCCCCTACAACTCCGCGCGGGTCGGGGGGTTCGCGCCCGAGCGGGAGGTGGTGATGCCGGCGACGCGGGCGGCCCAGTGGCCGATCGCGCGCAGGGAGGGCTCGTCGAGGAGCAGGCCGTTCGGGGCGCCGAGACCCTGGCGGAACGCCTCGTCGAGGATCGCGCCCATCGCCGAGTCGCCCGCGCCGATGGTGTCGGCGACGACGATGCGGGCGGCCGGGACGGTGGCCCGGGCGACGGCGGAGGCGAGCAGCAGGCCCTCGCCGCCGCGGGTCACGACGGCGAGCCGGGCGCCCAGCTCCAGCAGGCGGGTCAGCACCTCGTCGAGCTGCATCGTCGGGTAGAGCCACTCCGCGTCCTCGTCGCTGAGCTTGACGATCTCGCAGGCCGCGGCGACGCGCTCGAAGCGGGACAGTGCGTCGTTGTGCTCGCCGACGAGGGCGGGGCGGATGTTCGCGTCGACGCTCGCGGTGACGCCGGCCGGCAGTGCCTCGAGCAGCTCGACGATCGCGGAGCCTCCCGGCTCGAGGTAGACCGCGATCGAGCCGGTGTGCACGTGGGTCGCGCTCGAGGGATCGGCGGCCGGCGGGTTCCAGGACAGATCGAAGTCGTACTCGGCGGAGCCGTCCTCCTGCAGGCGGGCCCGGGCGGTCGAGGTGCGCGCGGCGTCGCCGTGCAGCACGGTGACGCCGGAGGCACCCAGGTGCTCGGCGATGCGGCGGCCGCGCGCGTCGTCGGCGATGTCGGTGACGAGGGTCGCCTCGCGGCCGAGGCGGGCGAGGGTGAGCGCGACGTTCGCGGGCGAGCCGCCCACGTGCTCGGTGCTCTCGCCGTCGCGCTCGACGATGTCGATCAGGGCTTCGCCGATGACGAGGATGCGGGGCGCCGCGTTGTCGCGGACGTCGGTGGAGGACATCCCGCCATCATGCCGGTCCGCAGGCCGTCGTCGCGAGACCTCCCGCGCGCTCACACTCCGGCACGGACGTCGGCCAGCACCTCGTCGACGGTCGTCAGGGTGATCAGCGGCCCGAACAGCGCCATCGCGTCGAGCGCGCGGGCGTGGTCGGCCTCGGAGGCGCCCGCGCAGGCGTCGGTCACGATCCGGACCTGCACGCCGGCGTCGGCCGCGGCGAGCGCCGTCGCCAGCACGCAGCAGTCGGTCGAGACCCCGGTCAGCACCATCGAGCGGGAGTCGTCGAGCAGCGCCTCGAGCTCGGCGCCCCACTTGCCGAACGTCGGCGCGGTGATCGTGCGGTGCCCCTCGAAGCCGGGGACGAGCGCGTAGAGCGGATCCTCGTCCGGGACGAGCGCGAACGGCCAGTCCCGGTAGTAGGGGATCCAGGCGCCGCGGGGCTGGGGTGGGGCGACGAAGCGGGTGGTGACCACCCGCTCGCCGAAGTACGGGAGCAGCCGGGTCGTCCCCTCCGCCGCACGGTCGAACTCCTTCGACGCCCACGGCGAGGCCGCGTCGGCGAAGACGTGCTGCAGGTCGATCGCGACGAGCAGGCTCACGCGTCGGCCTCCTGGCGCCGCACTGCGGAGCGCGAGAGGACGAGCGTGCCGGCGAAGCCGATCACGAGGGCGACCAGCACGCCGAGGTTCGCCCCGGCCCATTCGCCGTCGCGCCCGCCGATCGGGCCGAGCAGGTAGCCCTCCCACTCGAAGCCGGGGGAGTAGTTGACGACGAGGCCCCAGCCGATCACGGCGCCGATCACCACGAGCAGCACCGGTGCGATCGAGACGCTGCCGTAGCGGCCGCGCGAGCTGTAGAGCGCCTCCTGGTCGTAGTCGCGGCGGCGGAGGATCAGGTCGGCCAGGAAGACGCCCAGCCAGCCCGCGATCGGCACGCCGAGGGTGATGAGGAAGCCCTGGAACGGGCCGAGGAAGTCGCCCGCGACGAAGACGACGTAGATCGCGCCGAGGACCATCAGCACGCCGTCGATGCCGGCGGCCACCGGCCGGGACACCTTGAGGCCGGTGCTGAGCAGCGCGAGACCCGAGGAGTAGATGTCCATCACCGCGCCGCCGATCAGCCCCAGCAGGGCGACCACGATGAAGGGGAGCAGGAACCAGGTCGGCAGGATGCTCGCGAGCGCGCCGATCGGGTCGGCCGCGATCGCGTCGGACAGCTCCGTCGAGGAGGCGGCGAGCAGCAGCCCGACGACCACGAGCACGACGGGCGCGACGGCACCGCCGATCGTGGTCCAGCCGATGACCCCGGCGGTGCCGGCGGTGCGCGGGAGGTAGCGCGAGTAGTCGGCCGCCGCATTCACCCAGCCCAGCCCGAAGCCGGTCATCATGAAGACGAGTCCGCCGATCACGGCTCCGGCCGAGCCCGAGGGCAGACTGCCGACGGCGGCGAGGTCGATGCGGTCGAGCACGAGCACGACGTAGACCACGGTCAGCACGGCGGTCGCGATCGTGATCGCGAGCTGGAGCCGCATGATCAGCCGGAAGCCGGCGATCCCGGCGATGACGATCAGCGCCGCGACGACGATCAGCGCGACGACCTTGGTCAGCACGCCGCCGTCCCAGCCGAACTCCTCGAAGACGGTCGCCGTCGCCAGCACGGCGAGCGAGGCGAGCACCGTCTCCCAGCCCACCGTGAGCAGCCAGGAGATCACCGCGATCAGGCGGTTGCCGTCGACGCCGAAGGAGGCGCGGCTGAGCACCATCGTCGGGGCCGAGCCGCGCTTGCCGGCGACCGCGACGAAGCCGCAGAAGAGGAAGGAGACGACGATCCCGATCACGGCGACCGCGGTCGCCTGCCAGAAGGACAGGCCGAAGCCGAGCAGGAACGAGCCGTAGCTCAGCCCCAGCACCGAGACGTTGGCCGCGAACCACGGCCAGAACAGGTCGCGGGGGCGACCGTGCCGCTCCGACTCCTGGATCGTGTCGAGACCGTTGAGCTCGATGCCGCCGGCGGGCCGGGTGGTCGGTTCGGGAGAGGTCATGACGTCCCTCGTTCTCGCGCGGAAGGCCCGGGCGAACGCCGGATCCTGTCGAATGTAGTGCAGGATCGGCGCCCGATCGCGGCGGGCCCGAAGACCGGTGGACGGCTCCGCGAGGTCCGCTCCTGGGGAGGAGACCCGCGGTCCCGCCCGCTCAGTCCTCCGCGCGCTCCAGCAGCCCTCGCAGCGTCTCGAGGTCCGCCGCGACCCGGTCGCAGTCCTCGTCCCACTGCTCGAGCGTCATCCCGTCGTACCGGCGGACGGTGAAGGCGACCTCCGCGCCGTCGCCGTTGGCGAGGATCCGGAGCGGGTTGTCGAAGACCCGGCCGCCCTCGGTGATCACCCGGTGATCCGCCACGCCGTAGGGGTTCCGCGGCGCGAAGACGATCTCGACCCGGCCCATCGGCGAGTCGGCGAACCAGTGGCCGTCCACCTCCTCGACGGAGGCCTGCGCCAGCCCCGCCGCCCAGAGTGACAGGTTCGAGGGATCGACGACGAAGGAGTACACCTCGTCCGCCGGCGCGTCGATCACGACGCCGACCGGGCGCGACTCGTACAGGACCATCTCAGTCTCCCTCCGCGGCGAAGCTCGCCACCAGCAGTGCCGCGAGCGCGGTCCGCTCGAGCATCCCCTCGATGCTCACCGATTCTCCGCGAGCGTGCGCGCCCTCGCCAGGGGCGCCGAGTCCGTCGAGCACGGGGATCCCGAGCGCGGCGATCAGATTGCCGTCGCTGGCGCCGCCCACCGCCGTCTCGGTCAGCGGCAGATCCATCGTCTTCGCCACCCGCTCGGCCCGGCGGTAGAGCGCGCCGACGGCGGCCGTCCGCTCGAAGACGGGCCGCTGCCACGAGCCGCGGACCTCGATCCGGATCCGCGGGTCCGACGCCTCGAGCGCGTTCATCTCGGCCTCCACCCGCGCCGCCTCGGCCGCGCCGCGGATCCGCACCTCGAGCTCGAGCCGCACCTTCGCGGTCGTGACGTTCACCCGGCTGCCGCCCTTGACCACGCCGATGTTGACGGTCGTCCCCGCCTCGGGCCGGGCGATGCCGAGCACGCGCGGGATCAGCGCGCCGAGCTCGTGGATCGCGCTCGCCCCCTTCTCCGGCTCGACGCCCGCGTGCGCCTCGACTCCGACGATGTCCACCACGAAGTTGCCGATGCCCTTGCGCGCGGTCTTCACCGCGGTGCCGATCGCCCCCTCGAAGACGAGCGCCGCCTCCGCCCCGCGGCTCTGGTGCTCGAGGAAGCTGCGCGAGGTGAGGCTGCCGACCTCCTCGTCGCCGTTCATCACCAGCCGCACGGCCGGGTGCGCGAGTCGGGCGTGCCGCAGCGCCAGCACCAGCCAGACCATCTGCACGAGGCCGACCTTCATGTCGTAGCTGCCCGGGCCGCTGAGGCGGTCGCCGTCGATCGCGAACGGCCAGCCGCGGGTGGTGCCCAGCGGCCAGACGGTGTCGTAGTGCCCCACCAGCGCCACGAACGGGCGGGACCCTCGCGGTCCGCGCCCCGGGGCGCTGCCCGGGAACGTCCAGCTCGACGCGCTCGGGCAGTCCTGCTCGCGGAGGTGCTCGAGCTCGCCCGCGTGCCCGAGCCGCTCGCCGACCCAGTGCACGAGGAACGCGTGCAGCTCGTCGAGCGCCTCGAGCGAGTCGCTCGGGCTCTCCATCATCACGAGGTGGCGGACGTCGTCGAGGATGCGCGCGCGATGGTCGCGGAGGAAGGTGCGGACACGGGCGGCGTCGGCGGCATCGGGGAAGGTCACCGCTCCGGAGTACCAGAGTGCGGCGCCCCGCGCGAACCGGGGCCGCGAGTGAACCGGACGACGCCCCTCTACGTTGAAGGAGGAGAGGTGGAGATGTCCGAGGATCAGGCCGAGATGCTGCGTGCCCTGCACGACGAGCACTCGGCGGCGCTGTGGCGGTTCGTCCTCCGGCTCACGGGCGACCGCCAGCTGGCGGAGGACGTGGTGCAGGAGGCGCTGCTGCGCGCCTGGAAGCACCCGGAGATCCTGGCCCAGGGCGAGGCCGCGGCCCGCTCCTGGCTCTACACCGTCGCCCGCAACATCGTCATCGACGACCGCCGCAGCGCCCGGCACAACCGCGAGTTCGGCACCGACGAGGTGCCCGAGCGCGCGCACGGTGACCGCACCGACCAGGTGCTGGACGCCTGGCTGCTCTCGGAGGCGCTGAGCACCCTCAGCCACGACCACCGCGCGGTGATCGTGCACGCCTACTACGGCGGGCGCACGGTCAGCGAGATCGCCGGGCTGCTGGGCATCGCGCCCGGCACCGTCAAATCGCGGATGCACTACGGCATGCGGGCGCTGAAGCTCGCCCTGCAGGAGAAAGGCGTGACCGAACCGTGAGCACCGAGCAGCAGAGCGACGACGCCTTCCGCGACGACGCCTTCCGCGACTGGGACGCGGCGTACCTCCTCGGCGCGCTCTCGCCCGCCGACCGCCGCGCCTACGAGCAGCACCTGCGGGGCTGCCCGGGCTGCCGCGAGGCACTGGGCGAGTTCGTCGCGATCCCCGGCCTGCTCGCGCATCTGCCGCAGGAGGAGGGGCTCGCGCTGCTCGAGACGGAGCAGCGCGTCGAGGAGTCCGCCCCGCCCGCCCTGCTCGCGCACCTCGCCCGCGCGACCGACGCGCTCCGCCGCCGCACCCGCTTCCGCATCGCCGGCCTCGTGCTCGCTGCAGCCGGGGTCTCCGCGGCCGCCGCGATCGCCCTCCCGCTCGTGGTCGGCGCCCCGCCCACGGTGGTCGAGAACACGGTGGCGCTCGCCGCGGCCCCCGGCGTCCCGGTCGAGGCGTCGGTCCGCTTCGTTCCGGAGGCGTGGGGCACCCGGATCGACATGGACTGCAGCTGGGAGGAGAGCGGCGCGGCGACCGGGGGCGCGGCGTCCGTCGGCTACGTGATGTACGTGACCGACACGGCCGGCTCCACGGAGCCGATCGGCTCGTGGACGAGCACGCCCGGCTCGACGGTGGAGCCGAGCCTCTCGACCGGTCTGCCGCTGGCCGAGATCGCCTCGGTCGAGGTGCGCCTGCAGGGCTCCGAGCAGGTCGTCCTCACCGGCAGCCCCTGACGCGGGCCTCGACCCGGCACCGGCAGCCCCTGACGCGGGGTCCGGCGCCGACCCCGATCTCCCAGGTGCGGAGCCCCGGGACTGAGTAGCTTCTCAGTCATGACGATCGCGACCCTCGCCCTCGCCCCTGCCACCGTGACGGCGGCCTCCTCCACCGACAGCATCGACGAGCTCTCCGGTCTCGTCGGCGTCGCCGCCCGCGTGATCGCGGCACTCGGCGAGGCCGGTGTCGGTCTGCTGACGCTGATCGAGACGGTCTTCCCGCCGATCCCGAGCGAGCTGGTGCTGCCGCTGGCGGGCTTCCTCGCCCAGCAGGGGCGGATGAACCTGGTGCTCGTCGTGATCACCGCGACCCTCGGCGCCTACCTCGGCGGCCTGATCCTGTACTGGCTCGGCTACCGCATCGGCACGGAGCGCTCGATCCGCCTGCTGTCCAAGCTGCCCCTGGTCGACCGCGAGGACTTCGAGAAGGCCGTCGGCTGGTTCCGCCGCCACGGCACCTGGGCGGTCCTCTTCGGCCGGCTCATCCCCGGCGTCCGGAGTCTGATCTCGCTGCCCGCGGGCGCCGAGCGGATGAACCTGCTGCTGTTCTCGAGTCTGACGATCCTCGGCTCCGGCGTCTGGAACGGCCTGCTGATCGGCCTCGGCGCAGCGCTCGGCACCCAGTACGAGCTGGTCGACCAGTACGCGGGCGTGCTCGACGCGATCATCTACGGCGCGATCGGCGTGGTCGTGCTGCTGCTCGTCGTCCGCAGCGTCCGCCGCCACCGCGCCGCCCGCGGCACCGGGGCGCGCCGCCGGCACTGACCGGGGTCGCCGCCGCCGCAGGGTAGCGGGCGCGCGAGCCGAGCGCGACCGCCCCCGTGTCCCGCTCGCCGCGGGGCGGAAGTGCCCTAGCGTTCGAGGGGTCAGCCCCCGACGAGAGGACCCTCATGCCCGAGAACACGGCCGAGAACGCCGCCGCCGCGACTCCGTCTCCCGCCCTCTCCCGCACCGCCGTCGAGCGCAGCTGGATCATCGGCGTCTCGCTGATCGCCATCGCCCTCGGCGTGATCGCGGTGCTGATCCCCGGCCCTACCCTGCTCACCGTCGCGATCGTCTTCGGCATCCACCTGATCGCCGCCGGCGTCTTCCGGCTCCTGCTGGCCTTCACCGCCACGCGCCTGCAGAACCGGGTTCGCTGGCTCGCGGGCCTGCTCGGCGCCCTGATCCTGGTCGCCGGCATCCTCTGCCTGTCGAACCCGTTCGAGTCGCTGAGCATCCTCGGCCTCGTGATCGGCCTGGGCTGGATCCTCGACGGCGTCTCGAGCATCACCAGCGGCCGCACCGTCGCCGGCCCGGTGTGGCTGCCGATCGCCGCGGGCATCGCCTCGGTGATCGCGGGCCTGCTCACCGTCATCATGCCGGTGCTGGCGCTGTCCGCCTTCGTCACCGTCGCGGCGATCCTGCTGATCGTCGTCGGCGTCTCGGGCCTGCTGCTGCTGCCGGGCCGCACGAAGACCGCGCCGGAGACCGCCGAGGCGCGCTAGACGTTCCAGATGCCGAGGAGCTGCACCGGGATCGCGTAGGCGAACCAGGACAGGGGCGCGAGGATCCAGTTCGCGAGGATCCGCCGCCGGCCGTCCGCGTGCGCGAGCACCACGGCGACCTCGGAGCGGGCGATCCGCGGGGAGTACAGCAGGGGCGCGTTCGCGACGATCGACAGCAGCGCCCCGATGATCACCGGCCCGCCGGCGAGGACGAAGAGCCCCGGCTCGGTCTGCAGCGCGAACGCCGTCGCGACGATCAGCCAGATCGCGAGCAGGGTGGCGGCGGTGGCCCGGGTCGCCCGCTGGGAGAGGCTGCGGCCGGAGGCGATCACCGGGTCGAGCGGCTCCGACCGGTCCGCCCGCACGGCGCGCACGGCCCGGAGGCGGAGCACGACGGCGACGATCAGCGCGAGGACGGCGTAGGGCAGTCCCGCCCGCGTCAGTGCGATCGGCAGCCACGGAACGCTCAGGGCGAGGACGCTCCCGAAGAGGCCGCCGAGCACCAGCATCCCGACCGGGACGACGACCACCAGGCTGAGCGGGAAGCGCGGGGGCCCGTCGGACGTCGTGCGGGATCCTGCGCGCTCCGGCTCCCCTGACGGTCGCTCACCGGTCGCCTGCGCGGCGCGCTCGTGATCTCCGTCGTCCCCGACATCCGTGCTCCCGGCCCCCATGCCGTCGACCCTAGCCCGGCCCTCGATCCGCGGCGGGTCCGTGGCAGCATGGCGCCGTGACCGCCGCCGATCCCGCCGCCGAGCCCGACTCCGCCGTCGAGCCCGACCTCGTCCCCGAGCTCCTCGTCGAGGACCTCGAGCGCAGCCTCGCCTTCTGGTGCGGCCCCTGCGGCTTCGCGGTCCGCTACGCGCGGCCGGAGGAGGGCTTCGCGTACCTCGTCCGCGGCGGCGCCCACGTCATGCTCGACCGGATCGGCAGCACCCGCGACTGGATCACCGCGCCGCTGGAGCGCCCGCTCGGCCGCGGCGCGAACCTCCAGATCCGCGTCGACGACGCGGACGCCGTCGCGGCGGCCCTCGACGCGGCAGGAGTGCCCCTGTTCACCCCTGCCGAGACCCGCTGGTACCGCGCGGGGGAGGAGGAGGCGGGCGTCCGCCAGGTCCTCGTCACCGATCCCGACGGCTACCTCCTGCGCTTCCAATCCTCGCTCGGGCGACGCCGCGCGACGTGAGTCGAACGGCGCGCGCCATCATGCCAGCGGAGGACGCCGGAGACGGCCATCGCCTGGTTCCATCGGTTCCATGTCCACTCCGTCCACCGGCACCCTCGCGCTGCCGGCCACCGACCCGGCCGCCGCCGCGCCTCCCGCCGCGTTCACCGACGACGACGAGGTCCTCCGCCCGGCCGATCTCGTCACCGCGCTGACCGGCGTCGCCCTCGGCTTCTTCGCCCTCTTCGTCCACGGCCTCACGCAGTGGTCGTACGTCGGGCCCACCGTCGAGCGGGCGGGCGTGCTCGGCTGGCTCGCGCCGGCGCTGGTCGGGCTGATCTGCGTCCTCACGGCCGTGACCTCGGTGGCGGTCCGCGCCGCCCGCCGGGAGAGCCGCCGCGGGCCGTCCGCGCCGACCGGAGCCGCCTCGTGACCGCCGCGCCCGCCGTCCCGTCCACCGCGACCCCCGCCGTCGCCCTCGCGCAGGAGCTGCTCCTGCGCACCGGCTGCGCCCGCCCGGGACTGCCGTGGGTCCGTGAGAGCGCAGCGGGATCGGCGGTCGACCTGGCGGTCCTCGAGCGCGGCGCGCACCTGCTCGACCTCTCCGAGGAGGCGGTCGCCCGGATCGCGCTGTCGCTCGCCACCGGCCGCCCGGTCGACCTGCGCGCGGCGTTCGGGCACCTGACCCGCGACCACGCCGAGGCCGTCATGATCGCCGTGGCCGTCGCCGGCGGGCACGACCGCGTCGAGAGCCGCGTCGTCGTCGCGGACGGCGAGCGCCGCGTCGAGAGCGTGCCCCCGCTCGGCGTCTGGCCCGATCGCGGAGCGCGACCCGGCGACGAGGGGCTCGCTCGCGCCGCGGCCTGACCGACCCGCACGACCCCCAGACGCGGGTGACGCCTCGGTCGTCCGGCCGATCCGAGTCGCTACGGCCTTTCGCAGATCCCCGGCTTAGGGTGTCCGTGTGCAACGTGTCGACGATTTCCCAGGAGCCGGACCGGTGGCGACCTCCCCCGAGTCCGGTGACCCGCGCGAGGCGTCCGCCCTCCAGCTCCCCTCCAACGCCACCACGCCCGTCCAGGTGACGAGCGGCGAGGCCGGCTACCAGGGCGGCAACGCGGCCGACCCGGTCTGGCAGTCCTGGCGGGAGGAGCTCGCCAAGGTCGGCGGCCCCTCGCCGCTCCTGCACTTCGTCGACTCCCCGCGCACCCGCATCGAGCTGTCCACCACGCACCCGGGCGGGCTGCCCCCGTTCATCTCGGGCAAGACGACCCTGCTCTCCTCCCTCATCCGCGACGAGCTGGCGCTGCGCACCGCGAAGAACGCCGCCGCCGCCATCACCGACAAGGGGATCGAGCTGCGCTCGGTCCGCGGCATCGAGGGCGTGCACCTCGCGATCGGCCTCGCCCAGTGGCGTGCCGGCGAGACGGAGTTCACCGCCCCCGTCCTCCTGCGCCCGCTCGCGATCCGCCGCTACGGCCGCGACTTCGAGCTCAAGCTCAAGGGCCAGCCCTACTTCAACCCGCAGCTCGCCCGCGCGCTCAAGCAGCAGTTCGGCATCACGATCGACCCCGAGCAGTTCGTCGAGCTCGCGGTGCAGAGCGGCGTCTTCAAGCCGCAGCCGGTCATCGACCAGCTGCGCGGACTCACCTCGCACCTGCCCTGGTTCGCCGTGCACCCGCGCCTGGTGGTGTCGAGCTTCGCCGACGTCGCCGGCGACATGCTCCGCGACGCCCGGATGCTGGAGCACCCCGTCCTGGACGCGGTCGCCGGCAACCCGGCCGCCAAGCGCGCGCTGCAGCAGTCGCAGAAGGTGGCGTCGATCATCCCGCAGGACGAGCGTCCGCCGGCGACCGACAACCTCCTCCTGGACGCCGACGCCGAGCAGGAGCAGGTCATCGCGAACATCGCGGCCGGCAACTCGCTCGTCGTGAAGACGCTGCCCGGCACCGGCGGCACGCAGACGATCGTCAACGCGATCGGCGCGCTCGCCGCGCAGCACAAGCGCGTCCTCGTGGTCGGCGCCCGCCGCTCGAGCCTCGACAGCATCCATCAGCGGCTGCTCTCCGCCGGCCTCGGCGGCATCGCCGTCAGCCCGCGCACGCTCCGCCGCGACCTGATCCAGTCGATCGGCCGCAACGAGAAGGCCGCGCGCCCCTCCGTCAGCGAGATCGACGACGCGCTGCTGCGCCTGCGCAAGGTGCTGCTCGACTACCGCGGCGCCCTCTCGCGCCGCGACCCCAGCTTCGGCGTCTCCGCGCTGCAGGCCCTCGAGGAGCTGGCGCGCCTCTCGCAGCTGCGCACGCCCCCGTCGACCGCCGCCCGCCTCGACCGCCGCGCCGTCACCGCCCTCGCGCACAGCCGGCCCGAGGCGACCCGGATGCTGATCGAGTCGGCCCGCCTCGGCGAGTTCCGCTACGGACCGGGCGACTCGCCCTGGTACGGCGCGCAGTTCGACTCCACCGCCGACGCGGAGGCCGCGCACGAGCTGGCCAAGCGCCTGCACCTGCGCGACCTGCCGCGCCTGCTCGACCGCGCCCAGGACGTCATCGCGCAGACGCGCATGCGCCCGTTCGAGTCGGTCGCCGAGCTCGGCATCTACCTGCGCCTGCTGCAGGACGTCCGCGAGACGCTCGACAAGTTCCAGCCGGCCGTCTTCGACCGCTCGATCCAGGACCTCATCGTCGCCACCTCGCCGCGCCGCGAGGCCGCCGAGATGTCCTCGACGAACCGCCGCCGCCTGAAGAAGCTCGCCCGCGAGTACATGCGGCCCGGCGCGCACGTGACCGACCTCAACGCGTCGCTGCGCCGCGTGCAGCAGCAGCGCACGCTCTGGCAGCGCTACGCCGTCGCGGGCACCGTCCCCGAGGTGCCGGTCGGCGTGGCCGACGTGCAGGTCGCCTTCCAGCAGGTGTCCGACCAGCTCGGCCGGCTCGACGAGCCGCTCGGCCGGCGCGGGAGCAGCACGCCGCTGGCGTCCCTCCCGCTCGCCGAGCTCGTCTCGATGGTCTCCGGGCTCGCCGAGGACAGCGAGGTGCTCGCCAACCTGCAGGAGCGCACGACGCTGCTCTCGACGCTGCGCGAGTGGGGCCTGGACCCGCTGCTGACCGACCTCTCGCGCCGCCACGTGCCGGCCGAGCTGGTCGCGATCGAGCTCGACCTCGCCTGGTGGCGCTCGGCGCTCGAGATCATGCTGACCGACGAGCGCGCCCTGCTCGGCGGCAACACCAGCGTGCTCGACCGCCTCGAGGCCGACTTCAAGCTCGTCGACGAGGCCCACGCCGCCTCCAGCGCCGAGCTGCTCGCCTGGAAGCTCTCGGAGACCTGGAAGATCGGGCTCGTCGACTGGCAGCTCGAGCGCGACGCCCTGCGCGCGCTGCTCCGCTCCGAGGCCTCGACCACGCCTCAGGAGCTGCAGAAGGCTGCGCCGCACCTCTCCCGCGTGCTCGCTCCGGCCTGGCTCGCCTCGCCCTACGAGGTGCACCGCATCGGCACCGAGACCACCTTCGACGCGGTCTTCCTCGTCGACGCCGGCGCCACGACCCTCGCCGAGAACGTCGGAGCGATCCGCCGCGCCAAGCAGGTCGTCGCGTTCGGCGACCCGGTGACGCAGACGCCGACGCCGTTCTCGCTCCGGGTCGACGAGACCGTCGAGTTCGGCAGCGCCGCCTCGCGCACCGACGTCGAGGCCCTGCACGCGCAGTCGGCACTGGCCCGCCTCGGCGAGCTGCTCAACACCGTCACGCTCACCCGCAGCTACCGCGCGGGCGGCGAGGACCTCGCCGAGCTGGTGAACCGCCGCTTCTACGGCGGCCGGATCGACTCGCTGCCGTGGGCCGGCTCGTTCCTCGGGCACGACTCGCTCCGCTTCCACTACATCGCCAGCGGACACGGCATGCCGGAGAACGACTCCGGAGCGGTCGAGTCCGTCGACGCCGAGGTCGCGAAGGTGGTCGAGCTGGTGCTCGAGCACGCGGTCATCCGCCCGCGCGAGTCGCTGATGGTGATCACCGCGAGCCCGCGGCACGCCGTCCGGGTGCAGCAGGCCGTGCTCACCGCGTTCGCCAAGCGCGCCGATCTCAACGACTTCATCCTCGGCGACCGGCCCGAGCCGTTCGCGGTGGTGACGCTCGAGCAGTCGGTCGCGCAGAGCCGCGACCGGGTCATCTTCTCGATCGGCTACGGCCGCACCCCGCACGGGCGCTTGCTCTCCAACTTCGGTGCGCTGGCAGAGCCGGGCGGAGAGCGCCTGCTCGCCGTCGGCATGACCCGCGCCCGCCGCTCGATGGACATCGTCTCCTGCTTCCGCCCCGGCGACATCGACGAGTCGCGGATGCGCTACGGCATGGTCGCGCTCGCCCAGGTGCTCCAGGAGGCGGAGGACCGCGTCCAGCCGAGCGACCGCGACGACTACTCCGAGCCGATGCTGGTCGACCTGGCCGCGCGTCTCGAGCGCCGCGGACTGCGCGTCAACATCGGGCACAAGGGCAAGCTCGCGCTGGTCGCGGCGCACGGCACCCGCGCCGTCGTCGTCGAGACCGACCGCGACGTCAGCACGCAGAGCCTCCGGGTCTCGCTGCGGCTGCGCCCGGAGCTGCTGCGCCGCCTCGGCTGGCACTACCTCCGCGTGCACAACTTCGAGCTGTTCGCCGATCCCGAGGCCGTGGCCGCGCGGGTCGCCGGGCTGATCGGCGCCCCGCAGGACGAGACGTCGACCGGTCCGATCGAGGTGCCGGTGGGCGCCGGCGCGCCGATCGTCGAGGACGCCGCCCCGGCGTCGAACGAGACGCAGCCGATCACGCCCCTGCCCGCCGACTGAGCGTGCCCGAGGACTCCCGGGCCGCCGCGCCCGCCGGCGCCGACCGACCGCTCCGGCGCTCGCGCGGCGGCCGGCGGGCGACCCTGCCCGCGAAGCCGGGCACCGACCCTTCGCCGCACGACGCCGTCGTCCCCGACCCCGAGGCGCCCGCCCTGCGCCCCGACACGGGCCCGAACGACGCCCGCCTCCGCCAGGACGTCCCCCCGCACTACTGACCCCTCTCGCGAGATGCCACTTGTGCACGCTTTTCACGGCGTGTCGCGCGCACAAGTGGCATCTCGCGGGCCGCGGACGACGGCGGCCCACCGTGCCGGAGCACGATGGGCCGTCGTCGTCGCGGTAGCGGGTCAGCCGCAGGTGCGGGCCGCGTAGGGGGCCTTGACCGTCGAGGTGACGGACTTGCCACCGACCGTGGCGGTCGCCGTCACCGTCGCCTCGCCGGCCGCGAGCTGGGTGGCCCGGACGGTGAAGGCGGCGGAGGCGTTCGAGCCCGCCTTGACGCCGGCGAAGGACTTCGTGCCCGCCGTCGAGGTGACCGTGACGTCCATCGGGACGGTGTCGCCGTTGGTCGCGACGACCGTCAGCACCACCTTGCCGGCGACGCAGCGGGTGGTCGCCGCGGCCGTCAGCTTCAGCGATGACTGGACGGTGACCGTGGCGGTCACCGGCATCCGCGAGTCGTCCTGCGCCACTCCCCGCACCGTGAAGGTGCCGGCGGCGGCGTAGGAGGCGGGGGCGACGGCGTCCCAGGTCACGGCGACGGTGCGCTTCGCGCCGTCCGCCGTCGTGAGCTCCGCGCTCGGCAGCACCGGAGCGACACCGGCGGCGGTCGAGACCGCGACCGG
This sequence comes from Rathayibacter sp. PhB152, assembly GCF_003751395.1. NCBI lineage: Bacteria > Bacillati > Actinomycetota > Actinomycetes > Micrococcales > Microbacteriaceae > Rathayibacter > Rathayibacter sp. PhB152. The sequence goes on from NZ_RJUT01000007.1 coordinate 188,883, forward strand.
AGCGACCGAGGTGACGGCGATCGCCGGGGCGTAGGCCTCGAGCATCCGCTGGTACTCGGCGCGGGTCACCGGGATGACCGTGCCGTGGCGGGGCTTGCCGCCGTCGGAGTTCTGCGGCAGGTTCTCCCGCAGCTTCGCACCGAGCGGCTGCCAGGCGTCGGCGGCCAGGTCGTCGGTGCCGAACGGGATGTAGTGGTTCGGTCCCGCGTGGTAGTCCGGCTGGTCGATGAAGAGGAACCAGTCGAGGCCGTTCACGTCGCCCTCGTTCGCGGGGAAGACGTTCGGGCCCTCACCGCTGGTGAAGGTGCCGTTCGGCTCGCCGTTGGGCAGGCCGGAGGCGACGCGCTCCTTGACCAGGGTCCACTCGTCCGCGGGTCCGGAGGTGCCGGGCAGTGAGCCGCTGACCGTGGCGAGCAGGTCGGTGCTCTTCTCCTCGCGGAGCGTCATCGACGCCTCGTCCTTGGTGAAGCGGTAGTAGGTGTCGCCGTCCTTCGCGATGGTCGAGTCGATCGTGCCGCGGCCGGTGCCGCGCTTGACGTCGATCCACGGCTTCGCCTCCGAGAAGGTGACGAAGTCGTCGGTGGTCGCGTACATCATCTGGTTGTAGGTGACGGCGGTGCGGTCGGCCGCGTTCGTCGTCGGGTACATGTTCGAGGCCCAGAAGACGACGTAGGTGTCGAGCTCGTCGTCCCAGTACGCCTCGGGGGCCCAGGTGTTGCCGGCGAAGTCGGTCGAGACCTTCACGTGGCGCTGCGCCGACCAGTTCACCAGGTCGGTCGACTCCCAGACCTCGATGTACTTCGAGCCCGACTTCTGCGCGGTGTCGAAGCCGCCGGCCAGGCCGTCGATCTTCAGGTCCGTCGCGAGCATGAAGAACTTGTCGCCCTCGTGCGAGCGGAGGATAAACGGGTCGCGCAGGCCCTTGGTGCCCTGGTCGGAGGTGAAGACGGGCTGTCCGCCGTTCAGGGTGTTCCAGTCGAGGGCGTCGTTCCCCTTCGAGGCGGCGAGGCTGACGCGCTCGGCGCCGGCGCCCTCCCCGGTGAAGAAGGCCCAGACGTAGGCCTCGGTGTCGTCCGTGCCCGTGGGCAGCGGCTGGAGGCGGAGGGTGAAGTCGCGGGTGCGCGTCACCGATCCGCTGGTCGCGGTCGCGCGGACCGTCACATCGACGGCCGGGCTGCCCGCGGCGGGGCGCTCGACGACGATCGTGCGGCTGTCGGCGGTGCTGCCGTCGCGGATCGTCGCGGCGCTCGAGCCGACGACGCTCCAGGCGATGGCCGAGCCGAGGGCGCCGCGGGTCGGCACCGAGATGTTGGTGCGGACGTCGCCGGCCTGGGCGACGGTCACGGCGTCGAGGTCGCGCTGGACCTTGTCGGCGTCGGCGAGCTGCGCGGTGACGAGCACCGGGTAGTCGACGGTGCGCGTGTCGCTGCCGGAGGTGAAGGTGGCGGTGAGCGTCACGGCGGCGTCGGGGGAGCCGGCGGCCGGTCGCGTGACGACGGCGTTGCCTCCGGAGACGGCGATGGCGGCGCTGCTCGAGCGCCAGGTCACGGCGACGCCGGCGCTGCTGGTGGGCAGCGCGAAGTCGGCGGTCGCGGTCGTCGGGATGCTGACGGAGGCGACGGCGCGGTCGATCGCCTGCGACGAGTAGAGCGCGGTGACGGCGTCGGCGGTGAGCGCACTGTCGTAGACCGCGAAGTCGTCGACGAGGCCGTTCCAGCCGGCGTCATTGTAGGTCGAGCGGCCGAGGTAGCCGACCAGCGAGGCGCCGAAGGACGAGACGTTGCGGGTGATCGCGTTCTGGCCGATCCGGGTGCCGTTGACGTAGACCGAGAGGGTGCCGTTGGTGCCGTCGATGACCGTCGTGTAGAGCGAGTAGCCGGCGGGGGTGCGCAGGCCGGTCGTGGCGGCGTTCGTCGAGCCGGGCCCGACCTCGGTGCTCCACGGGGCGCCGGCGTTCGTCGCGTTCGTGACGACCGACTTGACGAAGCCGGCCGGGTTCGTCGGGTTGAGCAGGTAGTAGCCGGAGGAGAAGGACGCGCCGGCCGCGACCGGGGCGCCGAGGAACGCGGCCGCGGTGTTCGCGGGTCCGGTCCGGTTCGACAGCCAGGTGGAGACCGTGAGGTCCTTCTTGCCGACCAGGCCCGCCGTCGGGATGTCGACGTAGGGGGCCGCGGCGGCGGAGCCGCCCGGCAGGCTGAGCGCGCCCGCGGCGACGGTGGCGCCGCTGCCGCGCAGGGTGCCGTTGTAGCCGTTGCCGCTGGTGTCGGCGACGGTCGTGCCGGTCGGCGCGGTGTCGAAGCTGTAGTGGAGCAGCGGCTGGGCCGTCGCTCCGGAGGCGGAGACCGGGAGGGCGGCTCCGAGCAGCGCGGTGGCTGCGATCGTCGTGGTCGCCAGAGCGGTCCGCAACGTCGATCGTGATCGTCTCATGCAGGATTCCTCGTCGTCGAGAGGGCGACGAGGCCGCGGGCCCTCGGGGGTGAGGGTGCCGGTGCTCCGTCGCACGGGTGGTGAGGAACCACACACTAAAGGCTCGCGAGGGCGACACGCGAGCACTTTGTTACCGTTAACAAGAATTGACACGGCGGACGCCGCGGGAGTGCGCTCCGGGGACATCGCCGGACGCGGTGAGGGGGCGGCGACCTCGCGATCGCCGCCCCCTCCGCCGTCAACACTGGTCAGTCGACGTGCTTGCCGGAGTTCGCGGTGGTCGCGGTGCCGCCGTTGGCGAGCAGGTCGCGGATGTCGGCGAGGAGCTCGAGCTCGGTGGGCGCCTTGTCCTCGGCGGCCGGGGCGTCGTCCATCTTCTTCTTGAACGCGGCGTTCTTGAGGTGGTTGATCGGCAGGACGAACGCGAAGTAGAGCACGAACGCGACGATCACGAACTGGATCAGGGCGGAGAGGACGCTGCCCCAGGCGATGACCGACGCCTCCTGGCCGTTGCCCTCGGGGCGGATCGTCCAGACGAGCGTCTCGAGCGAGGAGGCGTCGAAGATGACGCCGATGATCGGGTTGAAGATCCCGGTGACGATGGCGTTGACGATGGTGGTGAACGCGGCGCCGATGACCACGGCGACCGCCAGGTCGATGACGTTGCCGCGGAGGATGAACTCTTTGAAGCCGTTGATCATGATCTGTTCCGTTTCTTCGGGCGGGCGGAGTGAGGTGCGCGGAGGCGGTGTCGCTCCCGGGGGAGCGGCGGCCCTAGGGGGACGAGGAGGAGCCCGACCCGGAGGACGAGGGCTTGGAGGAGGAGGAGCCCGAGGAGCCGGAGCCGGAGCCGGATGTCGAGGACGAGGAGCCGGAGCCGGAGGATCCCGACCCCGAGGAGCCCGACGACGAGCCGGAGCCGCCCGAGGACGATCCGCCGGAGCCCGAGCCGGTCGAGGCGGGAGTGGACGACCCGCCGCCCGACTCGCCCTTCGACTCCTTCGAGCCGGAGCCGGACCCGGACCCCGAAGCGCGCGAGTCGGTCCGGTAGAAGCCCGACCCGTTGAAGGTCACGCCGACCGCGCTGAAGACCTTGCGCAGCGCGCCCTGGCAGCTCGGGCACTCCGTGAGGGTGTCGTCGGTGAATTTCTGCTGGATGTCGAAGGCGTTGCCGCACTGGGTGCAGCGGTAGGAGTAGGTGGGCACTGGTGCTCCTGAGGCGGGTGGCGGCGGGGGAGTGGGGGAAGAGGGGAGCGGGTCAGCGCGGGATGTCGACGATGCCCGAGGGGGTGACGACGCCGTCGACCGCCTGGTCGTGCACCTCGCTGGGCACGTGCTCGACGAACTCGCTGTCGAAGACCACGGCGTAGACCGGCGGGCACTTCTCCATCGAGCCGAGCGTCTTGTCGAAGTAGCCGCGGCCCCAGCCCATCCGCATGCCCGAGCGGTCGACGGTGGCGGCGGGGACGATGATCAGGTCGACGTCGTTGATCGCGATCGGGCCGAGCAGCTGACCGACCGGCTCCGGCATGCCGAAGAGGCCCTGGGTCTCGGTGTGGCCGTCGCCGACTGCCCAGTCGAGCAGGCCGTCCTGGCGGGAGATGGGGAAGAGGACCCGGATCCCGCGACTCTCGGCCCAGCCGAGGAACGGGCGGGTGCTCGGCTCGTCCGGCGCCGAGAGGTAGCAGGCGATCGACCGTGCGCCGACCCGGGTCGCCAGCTCCTCGAGGTGCTCGGTGAGGTGCAGGGTGGCCTGCTCGCGGGCGGTCGCGGTCTGCGTGCGTCGGCGCTCACGGAGCTCGGCGCGCAGCGCCCGCTTCTCGTGGGTGATGTCGGCTGGCATGCGGCCCAGTCTAGATCCGGGGTGTCGGACGGCTTTCGCGGCCGGAACGGCGATCCTGAAGAGGGACGGATGACGATCGCGAGGAGTGCAGCATCGCGATCGTGAGGAGTCCTGCGGTGGCTCTGTCCACGAGCGGGGTACACGGCGGTCAAGCCCCTCTCCGGGCCGAAACGTGCCCGACCACGGCCGCCGCTAGTATGGCGCCCCATGGGCACTCGAATCCGCAAAGCCGTCATCCCCGCCGCCGGTCTCGGCACCCGCTTCCTGCCGGCGACCAAGGCCATCCCCAAGGAGATGCTGCCCGTCGTCGACAAGCCGGCGATCCAGTACGTGGTCGAGGAGGCCGCGGACGCCGGACTCCAGGACGTCCTCGTCATCATCGGGCGCAACAAGAACGCGCTCGCCAACCACTTCGACTCGGTCCCCGAGCTCGAGCAGAACCTCGCCAAGAAGCTGGACGACGCCAAGCTGGCGCACGTGCAGTACGCGAGCGACCTCGCCGACGTGCACTTCGTCCGCCAGGGTGAGCCGAAGGGCCTCGGCCACGCCGTCTCGCGCGCGCAGCGCCACGTCGGCGACGAGCCGTTCGCCGTCCTCCTCGGCGACGACCTGATCGACGCGCGCGACCCGCTCCTCACCCGCATGATCGACGTGGCGGAGCAGCGCGACACCACGGTCGTCGCCCTCCTCGAGGTCGACCCCGACCAGATCCACCTCTACGGCTGCGCCGCGGTCGAGGCCACCGACGAGGACGACGTGGTGCGCATCACCGGTCTGGTCGAGAAGCCCTCCAAGGAGGACGCGCCCTCGAACCTGGCGATCATCGGCCGCTACGTCCTCAAGCCCGACGTCTTCGGCGTGCTCGAGCACACCGCGCCCGGCAAGGGCGGCGAGATTCAGCTGACCGACGCCCTCGAGCGCATGGCGCAGGACCCGGCCGAGTTCGGCGGCGTCTACGGCGTCGTCTTCCGCGGCCGTCGCTACGACACCGGCGACAAGCTCGACTACATCAAGGCGATCGTGCAGCTCGCCTCCGACCGCGAGGACCTCGGCGTCGACCTCAAGCCCTGGCTGAAGGACTTCGTCGCGGGCCTCTGAGCGAGGAGCCCGCGGGGCGGGCGCCCGTCCTTGAACGGGGCCCGCTGCGCGGGCGCTGCGCTTCGGGCGGCACGCTTCGGGGCCCCCGCATGCTGATCGAGTAGCTCGCGCAGCGGGCGTATCGAGATCCACCGTCGCCAGCAGCCGTGTATGCAGACCCGGTGCACTGGTGGACGTGGGTCTCGATACGCGCCTGCGGCGCTACTCGACCAGCATGCAGGCGGCTCCGGTCCCGAACGCCCCTGCCGCGTTCCGGCGCTCCGGTCCACCCCCTTCGACCGCCGCGACCGCGCAGTAGGGTCAGCACATGCCGCTGCCGATACCGACGCTCACCGAGGGTCGTGTCACCATCCGCCCGATCCGGGTCCGGGACGCCCGCCCCCTCGAGCGCGAGCTGATCGCGAACCGCGCCTGGCTGCGGCAGTGGGAGGCGTCCGACCCCCGCGGCGGCGCGGCCTTCGACGTCCGGGCCAGCATCCGCTCGCTGCAGCAGAACGCGCGCGCCGGCGGCGGCGTGCCGTTCCTGATCGACTGGGACGGTGAGCTGGCCGGTCAGCTCAACATCTCCAACATCGGCTACGGCTCCCTCTCCTCCGGCTCGATCGGCTACTGGGTCTCCGAGCGCTACGCCGGCCGCGGCATCACCCCGGTCTCCGTCGCGCTCGCCACCGACCACGCCTTCTTCGACCTGGGCCTGCACCGGATCGAGATCTGCATCCGCCCCGAGAACCGGCCGAGCCTGCGCGTGGTCGAAAAGCTCGGCTTCCGCTACGAGGGCCTGCGCCGCCGGTTCATCCACATCAACGGCGACTGGCGTGACCACTTCTGCTTCGCCCTCGTGGCGGAGGAGGTGCCGCGCGGTGTCCTGCGCCGCTACCTCGACGGCTCCGTGCCGAGCGACGTCGGCCTGCCGACCGACGCCGACCAGCGCGCGTCCCGCCGATCCGGGCTCTCCGGACCGCCCGACGGCGCCGGTGTCCCCCCGACGGGGAGCCGATTGATCCGCGATCCGCACGGACACACCTACCCGTAATGACGGACGGGAGCGCCCCGTGCTCCTAGCGTTGGTCGCATGAGTAGCGACTGGCTGGGTGGGGGCGTCGTCTGGGCGCTCGCCGCCGTTCTGTGGGTCGCCTACCTCATCCCCGCGTGGATGCGCCGGCGGTCGTTCTACGCGACCGAGCGCAACGCGGTGAGGCTCCAGCAGACCCTGCGGATCCTCGCCGAGACCGCCGAGGTGCCCGAGCACGTGCGTGCGGAGGCGACGGCCCGCGAGGTCGCGCTGCAGCAGCGCACCCTCCGGGCGACCGAGACCAAACAACGAGCCGAAGAGAAGGCACAGGCGATGGAGCTGGCACAGGCGGAGAAGGCGGCGCGCGAAGCGCTGCGGCGGGCGTCCGCGAGCACGCGGCAGAGCACGCGGACGGCTCCTGGCGCGATGCGCTGGCGTCAGGGCGCGGCGCTGACGGTGCTGATCGGCCTCGTCGTCGCCCTCGTCGGGCTGGTCATGCTGCCGTTCGGCGGTGCGGGCGTCGTTCCGCTGGTCGGCGTACTGCTGCTGGCCGCGGGTCTGGGGACCCTGATCCTGCTCGCTCCGGGCCGGCAGCGCAGCGCCGCGCCCGCCGCGGTCTCGACCAGCACCGCCGAGGTGGCCCGCCGCCGCGCCGAGGTCTTCGAGGCCGAGCTCGCCGAGGAGGACGCCGCCCCCGAAGAGGAGGCCGCCGCCGCCGAGGAGACACGCTGGACGCCGCAGCCGCTGCCCAAGCCCCTCTACCTGTCCCGCGGCACCGTCGCGGCCAGCGCCATGGCCTCGATCGACGCCGTGGAGCGCCTCCGCGCCGCCGCCGCGGACGCCGAGATCGCCCAGCGCGCCGCTGCTGCGGCCCCCGAGGTTGCGCCGATCCGCTCGCCCCGCGCGACCGGCCCGGTCCCCGTCCCCGAGGCGCCCCGCCCGTCCTCCCGCTTCGCCTCGATGGGCGTCGTCGAGGGCGTCGACGCGATCGACCTCGACCAGGCCCTGCAGCGCCGCCGCGGAGCCTGACCGGTCCTCCGCCCCTCGGCCACGTGCTAATGTGGACGAGTTGTTCGGGCCGGTGACGGCTTGATAGGCACGGGTCCGTGGCGCAGTTGGTAGCGCGCTTCGTTCGCAATGAAGAGGTCAGGGGTTCGAATCCCCTCGGATCCACCACCACACGGAAGGCCCGCTCGAGAGAGCGGGCCTTCCGTCGTTTCGGGGGCGGGATCGCTCGAGCGGGCGGTTCTTGTGCATCTCGTCGCGCCGTGCCGGCTCGGGTTGCCGCGCCGAGCGCGCCTCGCGTCCGTGTTCCCACGCCCGCCGTCACTGCGTCCCGCGCCATCTGCTGAATGCGTCGACCAGACGCGTATGGTGCTCTTAGAACATCATTCGACGAACGGCGCCGACGGTGCTGGAAAGCAGGCAGAAAATGGTTCGACGCAGGACGACGGCGATGGTTGTGGGCGCCCTCGTGGCAGGAGGCATCCTCGCGGGCGGCGCGGTCAGCGCCTCCGCCGTGACGGAGCGTCCCTCCGAGGGCGGGGTCTGGGATCACGGAACCCGCTCCGGCGGCATCTACGGAAGCGGCGGTCAGGTCTACTCCGAGTACCAGCACAGTGGAAAGAGCCACAAGGCGACGGCCTGCGGTCACGGCGGCTGCGCGTACAGCGGTTGGCAGCCGTCCTCGACGCTCGCCGTAGCGCACTGGTCGCCTCTTCGAGCTTCGGGCAACACTGCTTACTACGACGTCCTCGAGTAGGTCGTCCGCCCCTCATGTCGAAGATGAAACGACTCGTCGTAGGAGGCGCAGTGCTGGCGCTCGGCCTGGCCGGATGCGTAGCCCACGGACGGTCAGCCGACGGGTCCGCTCCCGCCCGTGAGGTCCCCGCTTTCAGCGGTCCGTGGGCATCCGAGTTCGCCGCCTCCTACGGCCGGGCGACGGACGACTTCACCAGGTCCGTCATCGAGGACGGCGTGGTCTCGGAGCAGGAGCGCGCGGAGATGATCGACCGCTTCACCAGGTGCGTGGCGGACCTCGGCTACGGCATCGACGAGTACGCGCTCGACGGGTCGTTCCACCTGACGTTCGCTCCGGATACCGACGCCGACGCCGCCAACGAAGATGTGAAGGGCTGCTCCCGCAGCTCGGGCGAGACCGAGATCGGCGCCCTCTACAGCTGGACCCATCGCAACCCGGATCGAGCTGACGAGACCACGCTGATCGTCGAGTGCCTCGCCCGCTCCGGCGTCGTGCCCTCCTCCTACTCGAAGGGTGATTACGCGGACGACGCGTCGCGCGACGACTTCCCCTTCGTCGACGAGGCCGCGGGGCGGGAGTCGCTGCAGGGGTGCCGAATCGATCCCCTGGGACTCGGCTCGTGAGCCGTCTGCTCGCAGTCGGGGACCGGCCACTGCTCGCGATCCGTTCGTTCTTCGAGCATGGGTGAACGAGGGGGACCCGGCCTCGTCGTCCTCGCGGCCGTCGTCCTCGCCGGCGCCGCCGTCGCGATCACTCTGGCCGTGGCGGCGACGCCGGAGGTGCCGCCGTCTGTCGCGTTCCCGACCGCCGCTCCTGCGGAGTTCGAGCCGACGGCCCAGTCGACGGTCGATGCGCGGGCCGTGAAGATCGCGGTCGAGCAGGGCGCACGAGAGCAGCTGCAGGTGCGGCGCTCCGGCACGATCACGGCGCTGGATTGCGCACCCGGGGCCGCCATCGACTCCTGGGGGAGCGTGCTCGCGGTCGACGGCTCGCGGCTCCTCAGCATCGCGACGACGACACCGCTCTACCGGGACCTCCGCGTCGGCGACACCGGAGACGACGTCCTCGCGCTCCAGAACGAACTCCGCCGCTTGGGTCACGCGGTCCGGGCGGACGGCGTCCTCGGGCAGACGTCCGTGAAGCTCGTCGACACGCGGCTGCGCGAGCTGGGTGCGGCGACGGAGCCGGACGTCATCTCGAGGGAGAGCCTCGTCTGGCTGCCATCCCCGACGGCTCAGGTGGCCCGATGCTTCGTCGAGCTCGGCACCACGGTAGAGTCCGGCGCGGCGATCGCCCAGCTGGGGTCGCCGGTGACGGCGGCTTCGGTCGATCCCGTCCCCGGTGACCTCCTGCCCGGTGAGCGCGTCGTGCTCGTCGCGGAGCATCGGCTGGCCGTGGATGGTCTCGGGGCTATCAGTTCTGCGGAGGACCTCCACCTGGTGCGGTCGTCGGCGGCGTTCGAGCAGGCGGCGCGAGCCGTCGACTCCGGGGCGGGCGAAGGTGAGCGCGCCGCAGACAGCACCACCACGGTCGTGCTCGACGCGACCCTCGAACTGGCGGAGCCGATCGAGACCTGGGCTGTCCCTCCGGCCGCGATCTACGCCCTCGAGGGGCGCCACGGCTGCGTGCTGGCCGGAGGTGAGGCGGTCGCCGTCGAGGTCGTGGCATCCGAGCTCGGGAAGTCCTTCGTCCGCTTCGCCTCGCCCGAGCCGCCCGCGCGGATCAGCACCGCTCCGGAGAGGTCGGGAGGATGCTGAACGGTCGCGATCGGCAGTCCGGCGAGTCACTCGACTCCGGCGCGGTCTTCGTCGAGCTGGTGGCGGTGAGTCATTCGTTCGACGCCCGCGCACCGCTCTTCGCTCCGGTGAGCCGACTCCTCCTGCCGTCGCGGACCTATGCACTGACCGGTCCTTCCGGCTCGGGGAAGTCGACGCTGCTCGGGATTCTGGCGGGATCCCTCGTGCCCTCGCTCGGAACTGTCCGGACCTGCGGCATCGCGCGGACGGGCCGGGTGCTGCAGAACCCGCACGGCACGGCGAGGCGCTCGGCACTCGACCATGTCGTCCTCCCCTTCCTGGCGAGGGGCGAGCGGCGGTGGTCGGCCCAGGTCCACGCCGAGGCACTGCTCAGCACCTTCGGTCTGGCGGAGCGCGCCGCGACGCCGTTCGCGCGGCTCTCCGGCGGGGAGGCACAGCGGCTCATGCTCGCGCGGGCGGTCGCCTCCGCCCCCGACCTGCTGCTCGTCGACGAGCCGACCGCGCAGCTCGACTCGAGGAGTGCGGAGACCGTCATCGAGGTTCTCGGCCACGTCTCGAGCGGCGGGAGCATCGTCGTCGTGGCGACGCACGATCCACGCGCAGCGGCCGCCTGCGAGACGGCCATCGAGCTGGCGCCCTAGTGCGGCTCTCGTCCGTCCTCACCGAGGCGCTCCGCAGCACGGCCGCCCGCACGAGCAGGCCGATCCTCGCGCTGGTGTCGTTCGTCGTCGTCATCGGAGCGCTATGCCTCTACGACGCGATGACGGTGAGGTCGATCGTGTCCGAGTTCCGAGCGTTCCACTCCGCCGGCGCGACCATCAGCACGGTGACGTCGACGCACGGCATCTCCGGCAGGGCCTGCGAGAGGCTCGCCGGAGTGGCGGGGGCCGGAGCGGCCGGCGCGATGTCGGACGGCGGAGGGGTCGTCTTCGAGGCGCTGCCGTCCACGACGGTCCCGAGCCGGAACGTCACGCCCCACTTCGTCGACCTCCTGCCGCACCGGTTCGATCCCGCGATCGCCGGTCTACTCCTCTCCCGTGAGGTCGCGGTCTCGCTCGGCACCGACGTCGGGCGGTCGGTGGCGACGACGGCGGGTCCCGTCGCGGTCGCGGGGATCTTCGACTACCCCGACGACGGCCGCCTGCCCGGACTCGGCTGGTCGGTCCTCGTCGTCGTCCCGACAGAAGGGATGTTCGACGCCTGCTGGCTCGATGTCCCCTTCGTCCAGTCACCCACGGCGTCGTTCCTCCTCACCGCAGTCGCTCCGAGTCCGGCTGAGAAGCCGTCCGTGAGCCGGCTCAACTCCCGACTGGGCGAGCCCTACGACGTCGGCGAGGCCGTCCGCACCAGACCTTCCCTTCTCGCGGTGCCGACTGCCGCAGTGTTCGGAGTCGTGCTCGGAGCGGTACTCGTCCGCCTCCGTCGCCTCGAGCTGGCCTCGGCGCTCCACATCGGCGTCCGCCGATCGGCTTTGCTGGTGCAACTCCTGGCCGAGAACGCGCTCTGGCTGGCCGCTGCCTGGGCCGTGATCCCGGTCGGCGTGCTCGTTCTCGCTCTGCCCGAGAGCCCCGGCGATCGGGCGGCCCTGCTGCACGGCTGCCTTCGCCTGCTCGTCCTGGCCTCGGCGGCGACGGCCGCGGGCTGCGCGGCCGGGACGCTCCTCGTGCGGGAGAAGCTCCTGTTCCGCTACGCCGCGGAGCGCTGACAGCGCCGGGAGACTTCCCGTGCCTCTTCTAGACGTCAATGCAAGAGTTGTCGGCAGTTCGGTCGGGTCTGTCGCTCATTGATGAGACGCTACCGGACGCCGGATCCAATAGAGAGTGACGAAGAGTCAGACGACGATGAGTATCGCATCGATCGTCGCCTGGCCTGCTTGATTGCCGGACGCTGGTCGCAGGAAAGTCGTTCGCGGTCGTGGTCCACCGTGTGACCAGGGCAGCGTCTTACGCGACCGCTCCTCTCAAATACCGAGGCTACGCAGCCACTCCGCAAAGGACTGGGTGGGGCACGAGCTTCGACCGTGAGATCAGGACCCGCCACCGATACGAGTACGGCCGCCGAGTACGGCAGCTCCCGCTGCCACCGCTACGACACCGACCGCAGCGACCATGCTGAGGGCGTGAAGGACGAAGGCTTTGTGCTCGGAGTCTTTGAGTGCTTCGTCGTCGATCGCGGTCTTGAAGAGTTGCATCACCGCGAAACGGTCAGCTGAGCTGAGGTTCTCACGATCGAGTTCCCGAGACAGCATTGCGCGATAGTCGGCAAATGCCTTGTGAACCTTCTTCTGGCTCTTCCAGTTCGACTTGGCCGCTTCCGAAGCCTGGTCTCGAACGACGGAGAACGAGTCGAGAACAAGAGTTTTGAAGTCCGGGAACTGCTCGATGACCTTCAGTGCGAGTTCCTCGCTCATGTTAGGTAGCTCGGAGGCGAAATCAACGAACTTCTCCCTCGACAAGTTCCGCCACGAGTCGATACCGAGCCTTTGCTTGAGTTGCTCTTCGTTGTCGATGTCCATGGTCGGTCCTTCCGGCGCTGATGAAGACGAAGTTTCTGGGTGGCGACGAAGCCACCCTCTCAACTTACGCACTTCTGGTCACTCCTGGCCGGACAAGTGTGGCCGCGTCTAGTCGGTCCGCAAGCGGGTCGGCAGACCCTCGCGCCTCAGAGGGACTCTGGCTCCTTCGTCTCACCCGCAAACCGCCACAGAGAATACGCAAGTTCCGGGTGGCTCCTGCTCAGCGGGCCGCCGCGTCCGGGTCGCGCCAGTTCTCGACGGTCTGCAGGATCCAGAAGGTGGTGAAGAGAGCGAGCGCGACCGCCTCCACGATCAGCAGCCACTGCTCGCCGAGGAGCGCCGAGGCCCGGCCGGTCAGCAGGAGGACGATCGCGGCGGCGTCGACCGCGGTCAGGAGGACGGCGAGCGCGGAGTAGGCGAGCGAGTAGGCGCGGAGCGAGCCAGGTCCGCGGATGCCCTGAGAGCGCACCGCGTGGGCATGGATGCCGGCCACGGCGGCGATGAGCAGGAAGAAGAGCGCGGCGGCGGCGTAGTGGCCGAGGTCGGCGAAGGCCGGGGTGGTCGAGAACACGGCGAGGCCGGCGAGAAGCACGGCGGCACCGCCGGCGCGCAGCCAGGCGCCGCGGTCGAGCGCGCGGTCGACGGCGAGGAAGGCGAGCGAGGCGACCAGGGCCGCCGCGGCGACGACGAGGTAGGCGAGCATCCCGACGGCGATCGCGTCCTCCGTGCCGGGGGCGACGCAGCGCGCGACGCCCGCGGGGCAGCCGGTGCCCGTCAGCAGCTCCAGCTCGTCGGAGGGGACCGGCGCGGGCACCAGGGCGATGACGGGAGCCGTGAAGCCGGCGATCACGAGCAGCGTGCGGCGGACGCTGCGCCCGGCGAGGACCACCAGTCCGACGGCGACGGCGAAGAGGGAGCCGACGAAGACCGAGCGGACCGGCGTGTAGTACGCGGCGCTGATCGAGCGCAGCGGGCCGAGCGTGACCAGGTGCCACGTCACTCCGACGCCGAGGAACAGCACCGCGGCCACGAGCGACACCCGGACGTAGCGGTAGGTCCGCAGCGACGAGACGGTGCCGTCGGCCCGCAGTGCGTCGGGGGAGTGCACGGGGCTAGTCCGCGCGCAGGCCCGAGGAGGCGAGGGCGAAGTCGACGTCGATGCGGATCGCGACGCGGAGCGGGTTCTCGCGGGGCGTCCGGTAGCGCTGCGAGTAGAGCTCGACGGCGTACGCGACGGCCTCGGGCTCCTCCTCGATGGAGGCCGGGCCACCCAGGCTGAGCCAGCGGATGCCGTCGACCTGGCTGACGGTCGCGGTGCCGGCGCGGCGGACGTTCAGCACCTTCTGGCTCTCGCGCGAGGTGATGACGCGGACGACGCCGTCCTCGTAGGTGAAGCCGACGGCGACGACGTGAAGGCGCCCCTGCTGCCACGGGGTCGACAGGGTGGCCAGGTGCCGCTGGGTCACGAACTCGAGGCCGTCCGCGCTGAGGATGCTCATCCCGCGAGCGTAGCCGGGCGGGCTGACCCCTTCCGCGAGATGCCACTTGTGCACGCGACACGCCGCGAAAGGCGTGCGCAAGTGGCATCTCGCGAGAGCCCGCCTGGCGTCGGGATCTGCCAGGTGCGTAAGCTGGGTATTGCCAGGCCTTGCAATGCAAGGCATCATTGCGGGCATGGCGACCGATACCGAGAAGATCCTCGCGAACCTCCGGAAGGGGGTTCTCGAGTTCTGCGTCCTGGCGGCCATCGCCGGGGAGCCGAAGTACGGGCGCGAGCTCGCCCTCACCCTCAGCCGCGCAGGCCTGATCGCAGGCGAGGGCACGCTCTACCCGCTCCTCTCCCGCCTGCGCGACAGCGGACTGGTGTCGACCGAGCTCACCGACCCGAGTGAGGGACGCCAGCGGCGCTACTACTCGCTCGCCCCAGCGGGTCGGGCACGGCTCGACGATTTCCGCTCGGAATGGGCGCCGTTCCGCAGCACCGTTGACGACCTCCTGGAGACGAACCGATGACGACGACGCACACCACCGGGACCGCTCGGCGCGCTTACGACGCGCAGCTGCGACGCGAGCTCGCCGTCCTGCCGCGACGCTCGCAGCGGTGCCTCCTGCAGGACGCCGCCGAGCACGCGGCGGGGGCGGGAGACGAGGAGGGGTTCGTCGAGTCCTTCGGCGATCCCGCCGTCATCGCCCGCGCCGCGATCGAAGAGCACGACCTCGATGCCCGCCGTCCGCTCCGTCCGAGCCTGCTTCTGCAGTCGAAACTCCTGCAGCTGGTCGCCGCCGTCGTGGCAAGCCCGTTCGTCGCGATCGCGCTGATCGCGGTCCTCGTCGACGGCTCCTTGTTCGGCCTGCCGAGTGTTGCGCTGTGGGCGCTCGTCACGCTTCCGCCGCTGCTGGGCCGCTGGACGGCGTGGTGGCGGACCTCCGTCGTCTGCACGATCCTGCACGCCTGTTTCCTCGCCGTGGGCCTCGTCATCCTCGTCGGGGGGATGTCCGTGTCGGCGGCCGGAGTCGTCTTCCTGATGAGCGGCCCGCTTCTCGACGCTCACTGCCTCTCGCTCGCGCTGTCGGTCCTGGCCCTCCTCCGGGCACCGAGGGTCCTCCGCACCCGCTGACGTCGCACCCGCGCACGGCGCCTTCCGCGAGATGCCACTTGTGCGCGCGACACGCCGCGAAAGGCGTGCGCAAGTGGCATCTCGCGGGACGCGCGGGGGGTCGTCAGGCGCGGAGGAGGAGGGCCTCGCCCTGGCCGCCGCCGCCGCAGAGGGCGGCGACGCCGAGGCCGCCTCCGCGGCGGCGGAGGGCGAGGGCGAGGTGCAGGGCGAGGCGGGCGCCGGAGGCGCCGACGGGGTGGCCGAGGGCGATGGCGCCGCCGTCGAGGTTGACGGACTCGGGCGGCACGCCGAGGTCGTCGGCGGACTGCAGGACGACCGAGGCGAAGGCCTCGTTGATCTCGATCAGGTCGAGGTCGGCGACGGTGCCGCCGCGACGGGCGAGGGCGCGGAGGATCGCGGCGGACGGCTGCGAGTGCAGCGAGTTGTCGGGGCCGGCGACCTGGCCGTGCTCGGCGATCTCGGCGAGCCAGGGCAGGCCGCGCGAGAGGGCCCAGCCCTTGCTCGCGATGACGAGGGCGGCCGCGCCGTCGGTGATCGGGGAGGAGCTGCCGGCGGTGATGGTCCCCTCGGGGCTGAAGGCTGGGCGGAGGCCCGCGAGGATCTCGGCGGTGGTCTCGGGGCGGATGCCGTCGTCGTCGGACACCAGGAGGTCCGGGCCGCGGCGCTGCGGGACCTCGACCGGCACGATCTCCTCGGCGAGGACTCCGGAGTCGCGGGCCGCCGCCGCGCGCTGGTGCGAGAGGGCGGCGTAGGCGTCCTGGCGCTCCCGGCGGATCCCGCGCTCGGCGTTGCCGTCGTCGGTCACGCGGCCCATCATCCGGTCGTCGAAGGGGTCGAGGAGGCCGTCGTGCAGGAGCGCGTCCTCGAGGGGCCGCGCGCCGACGCCCAGGCCGGAGCGGGCGCCGAGCAGGAGATGCGGGGTGTTCGTCATCGACTCCTGGCCGCCGGCGACGACGACCGACGCCTCGCCGGTGCGGATCAGGCGGGCGGCGTCGATCACGGCGGTGAGGCCGGAGAGGCAGAGCTTGTTGATCGTGGTGGCGGGGACGTCCCAGCCGAGGCCGGCGCGGATCGCGGTCTGGCGGGCGGGGCCCTGGCCGGCACCGGCCTGGATGACCTGGCCGAGGATCACGGCGTCGATGTCGGAGGGGTGGGCTCCGGAGCGGGTGAGGGCCGCTCGGACGGCGGCGGCGCCGAGCTCCACCGCCGAGAGCGGGGCGAAGACGCCCTGGAAGCGGGCGAAGGGGGTGCGGGCGCCGCCGAGGATGACGGGGGTGGTGTCGTCGGTGGTCATGGGGGACTCCTTCGTCGGCGGGTGGATCTCGATACGCCCGCTGCGCGGGCTACTCGATCAGCATGCAGCAGCATCCTGGGGCGGGTCGCCCTGACGAAGACGACTGCACTCTTGCTGGTCGAGTAGCCCCGCAGGAGCGTATCGAGACCGGCCGTCACCAGGAGGGCGGGTCTGCGGACTCGCGTTCTGACGGTGGTGGATCTCGATACGCCCGCTGCGCGGGCTACTCGATCAGCATGGTGTGCGCGGGTCGCTCGATCAGCATGAGGTGCGCGGGGTGCTCGTGGTGGTTCAGGGGACGAGGAGGATCTTGCCGCGAGTGTGGCCGTCCTCGCTGAGGCGGTGGGCGTCGGCGACGTCGTCGAGGGCGAAACGCGGGCCGAGCTCGATCGAGAAGCGGCCGTCGGCGGCGAGCTGCGCGGCGCGGGGGATGCCCTCGCGGCGCAGCGCCTTCTCCTCGTCGGTCAGCGGGACGGGGCTGCCGCCCATCCAGGCGCGGATGCCCAACTCGGCCGCCCGCGCGCCGACGACGACGGTGCCGACGTGCTGCGGGTCGCTGACCAGGGCGAGGGAGGCGGCGAGCGCCTCGTCGGTGCCCGCCGCGTCGAGCACGCGGTCCACTCCGCCGGGAGCCGCCGCGCGCAGGCGCTCCTCGAGGCCGGGTCCATAGGCGACGGGCTCGGCGCCGAGCTCGCGCAGCCGCTCGTGGTTGGCCGGGCTCGCGGTAGCGATCACCCGGGCGCCGCGCTCCACCGCGAACTGCACCGCGGCCTGGCCGACGGCGCCCGCGCCCGCGTGCACGAGGAAGACCGAGCCCTCCGCCACACCGAGCGAGACGACCGCCTGGTAGGCCGTGCTGATCGGGACGCCGAGCGCGGCGGCCTCCTCGTAGCCGAGGCCCGCGGGCTTGCGGTCGAGGCTCTCGGGCGCGACGACGACGGACTCGCCGTAGGTCCCGACCGCGCTGCTCACGATCACCTCGTCGCCGACGCTCCAGCCGGAGACGCCCGCACCGACGGCGGAGACGACACCGGCGCCGTCCGAGCCGAGGCGGCGGGGGAAGGGCGGACCGGGGCGGATGCCGTAGCGCATCTTCCACTCGATCGGATTGACTCCGGCGGCGCGGATCGCGACGACGACACCGCCCTCGGGGGCCTCGGGCTCGGGCGCCTCGATGACCTCGAGCACTTCGGGGCCGCCGTTCTCGGTGTACTGCACGAATCGCGTCATGTCGTTCTCCTTCATCGGGCTGTGACCCATCGGGCTGTGACCCATCGAGCCGTGACCGGGCAGAGGGCGAGCCGGCCGGCTCAGCCCAGCAGCGTCTCGCGCACCTCGCGGCGCAGCACCTTGCCGATCAGCGAGGTCGGCAGCGCGTCGACCGTCACCACCCGCTTCGGCACCTTGTAGGCCGTCAGGTGCAATCGGCAGAAGTCGCGCAGCGCCTCGGCCTCGACGACCGTCCCGGCGCGCAGCACGACCGCGGCGGCGACGCTCTCGCCGCCCTCCACACGGGGCAGGCCGACCACCGCGGCGCGCACCACGTCCGGGTGCGACTCGAGCACGCCCTCCACCTCGGAGGGCGAGACGTTGAAGCCGCCGGTGATGATCAGCTCCTTCGCCCGGTCGACGATCGTGACGAAGCCGTCCGCCGAGACGGTGGCGATGTCGCCGGTGCGGAGCCAGCCGTCGGGGAGCAGCGTCGCCGCGGTGTCCTCGGGGCGCTTCCAGTAGCCCTGGAACACCTGCGGCCCCTGCAGCAGCAGCTCGCCGGACTCGCCGGGGCCGCGGTCGACGGAGGGGTCCGCCGGGTCGACCAGGCGGATCCGGGTGCTCGGGAACGGGACGCCGACGGTGCCGGGCCGGCGGCTCGGGCCGACCGGGTTGCCGAGCGCGACCGGCGAGCTCTCGGTCATCCCGTAGCCCTCGACGAGGAGTCCGCGGCTGGCGCGCTCCCAGCGGTCGACCGTCGCGACGGGCAGGCTCATGGCTCCCGAGATCGCGAAGCGGATGCCGCGCAGGCCGAGCTCACCGCGCTCGGAGGCGCGGGCCAGCGCGTCGTAGACCGGAGGTACGGCGGGCAGGAAGGTGGGCGGCGACTTCTTGGCGGCGGCCTTCACCAGGCCGACGTCGAAGGTGGGGAAGAGCACGACCTTGGCGCCGATGCTGATCGCGAAGGTGAGGCAGAGCGTGAGCCCGTAGGCGTGGAAGAGGGGGAGGACCGCGTAGAAGGTCTCGTCGCCCTCGCGGAGCCCGGGCACCCAGGCCTGGCCCTGCATCGCGTTCGCGCGGAGGTTGGCGTGCGAGAGGATCGCGCCCTTCGGCGTGCCGGTGGTGCCGCTCGTGTACTGGAGCAGCGCGGTGTCGGCGAGCGCCGGTCGCGGGTGCGAGCGGGCGATCCGGCGGCCGCCCAGGAGGCGGTCGAAGGGGATCAGCGAGCGGGTGCGCGGGCTCGTGGTGAGCTTGGCGCGCGCCTCCCGGGCCTTCGCCAGGGGCAGCCTCAGCGCGAGCCGCTTGCCGAGCGGGAAGGACGCGGTGAGGTCGACCGAGACGACGCGCTCGACGCCGAGGTCGGCGGGCAGCGCGGCGATGACGTCGGCCGTCTTGTTCCAGACCACCGCGACGCGGGCGCCGTGGTCCTCGAACTGCCGGCGCAGCTCGCGCGGGGTGTAGAGCGGGTTGTGCTCGACGACGATCGCGCCGAGCCGCAGCACCGCGTAGAACGCGATGACGTGCTCGGGGCAGTTGGGCAGCACCAGGGCGACGCGGTCGCCGGCGCGCACGCCGAGGCGGCGCAGCCCCTCCGCGGCCCGGGCGACCTTCTCGCCGAGCTCGGCGTAGCTCGTCTCAGCGCCGAAGAACTCGAGCGCGATGCCGCGCTTGTAGCGGGCCACCGAGTCCTCGAGCAGATCGACGAGCGTCTGCGTGGGCGGGTCGATCTCGGCCGGGACGCCCTCCGCGTAGGAGGTCAGCCACGGCTTCATCGCCAGGTTCGAGGTTCCGGAGGTCACGCTGCGAGTATCCGGCACCCGCCTCCGGGGATCCTCCGAGCACTCCGCAGGAGGTGACGTGGCACGGGCGCGCCGAGCAGACTGGCGGGATGACTGCAGCCATCGACCTCCTCCGCGACGCCTTCGACCGGGTGCACGGCACCGTGCACGCCGTTCTGGACGACAGCACCCATTTTCGGCTCGGCTTCCGCGCCGACGCGCAGGCCAACTCCGCCGCCTGGCTCGTCTGGCACCTGACCCGGGTGCAGGACGACCACCTCGCCCCGCTCGCCGACCGCGAGCAGATCTGGATCTCCGGCGGCTTCCACGAGCGCTCCGGCCTGCCGTTCGCGGCGGAGACGAACGGCTACGGGATGGAGCCGGCCGAGGTCGCGGCGCTCGCCGCGGTGCCGGCTGAGCTGCTCGCGGAGTACTACGACGCCGTGCACGAGCAGACGCTCGCCTACCTCGACACCCTCGAGGACGCCGACCTCGCCCGCGTGGTCGACGAGGACTGGGACCCGCCGGTGACCCTCGCGGTCCGGCTCGTCTCGGTGATCGACGACGACACCCAGCACGCGGGCCAGGCCGCGTTCTCGGCCGGCCTCGCGGAGCGCGCCGGGCTCTGAGCGACGCCGGCCGCCCCTACGGTGGGACGGTGCGGTGGGGGAGCAGGGCCCGAGGGGTCGGGGCGGAGTCGATCCCGGCGGGTCTCGTGCTCGTCGTCGCGACGCTGCTGACCCTGGTCGGCTCCTGGATCCCCTCCTACTGGAACGACGAGGCCGCGACCCTGCGCCTCGCGCGGCTGCCGCTGCCCGAGCTGCTCGCCTTCGCGCAGCAGAAGGACGCCGTGCACGTCGTCTACGCGCTGCTGATGCACGGCTGGATCGCGATCGCGGGGGAGTCGGAGCTGGCCGTGCGCGCGCCGTCCGCCCTCGCGGCGGGGGCGGGAGCGGCGGGCGTGCTGGTGCTCCTGCGCTCGCTGGGCCGGCCGCGGGCCGCGCTGCTCGCCGCGATCGTCTTCGGGCTGCTGCCCCGGACGTCGTTCAACGGGACGGAGGCGCGCTCCTCCGCGCTCGCGACCGCGCTGGTCGTCTGGGCGGCGGTGCTGGTGGTCCGAGCGGCGCGGGACGGCGGAGTGCTGCGCTGGGTCGCGTTCGTCGCGGTGGCGGGGCTCGCGAACGCCGTCTTCCTCTACTGCGTGCTCGTGCTGCCGGCCTTCGCGCTGCTCGCGGCGGCCGTCGGGCCTCGTCGTGGCAGGGCGTTCGGAGCCGGCGTGCTCGGCGCGGTGCTGTCGGTCGGCGTCGCGAGTCCGGTGATCCTCACGGCGGCGGGGCAGAGCGGGCAGATCGGCTGGCTCCGCTCGCAGCCGGTCAACGCCTACACAGTGGTCGTCGAGTCGTTCTTCGGCTCGGCGTGGTGGCTGGCGGCGCTCGCCGTGGGACTGCTGGCCGTCGCGGCAGTGCGGACGCGGGCCGTCCGATCCCCGCTCGTCCTCGTGCTGGCCGTCTGGCTGCTCCTGCCCGCGGCCGTCCTGCTCCTGGGCACCGCGCTGATCGAGCCGATGTTCACCCCGCGCTACCTCAGCCTCAGCTCGCCCGCGCTGGCGATGGCGCTGGGGCTGGCCCTCGCCTCCTGGCGGCCGGTGACGGCGGGCGTCCTCGTCGGTGCCCTCGCCGTCGCGGCGCTGCCGGCGCTCGTCCTGATGCGGACGGAGACCGGCAAGCCGGCCGGACAGGACCTCCGCGCCCTCGCGCAGACGATCCAGGCCGGCGCGCGCCCGGGCGACGCGTTCCTCCTCGGCGACAGCGGGACCGTGTCGCTGCGGCCGCGGATCGCCCTCGCCGCCTACCCCTCGGCCTTCGCCGGGCTCGACGACGTCGCCCTCCAGCGCTCGTACGCCACGACGGGCACCTACTCCGACGTCCTGCTCGAGGACGCGGCGCTGCATGCCGCCCTCGCGGGCGAGCAGCGCGTCTGGACCGCGGCTCCCGCCTCCGACCCGGCGGCCTTCGACTGGCTCGCGGCGGAGGGCTTCGAGGCCGGCCCCGCCTCGACCGTGCCGACCGCGACGATCACCCTCTGGGAGCGGCGCTGACGCGTCCCCTCCGCGCCGAGCCGTTACCCTGGACCCCGGCACCGTCGCTGCGCGGCGGGGCTCGCGGTGCGAAGACCGCGCCACCGGAAGGACCTGCTCACGTGACGCTGCCCACCACCTCCACCCCCTCCGCCGAGGCCGGCCCGAAGCGCAAGGGGCGCGACGTCGCCCCCGAGATCGCCCGCTCCTGGCTGCTCGTCAACGCGACCCGCACCGACACCTTCGACGCCGCGCACGCCTCGCGTGCCGACCAGGTCGTCCTCGACATCGAGGACGCGGTCGACCCGAAGGCCAAGCCCGAGGCCCGCGCCGACGTCGCCGCCTGGCTCAGTGGCGAGAAGCGCGCCTGGGTGCGCATCAACGACCACTCCACCCCGTTCTGGTCGGACGACGTCGACGCGCTGAAGGGCCTGCCCGGCCTGGCCGGCGTCATGCTCGCCAAGACCGAGGCCGGCGAGCACGTCACGGAGACCTTCGACCGCCTCGGCGGCGCGACCCCGGTGCTCGCGCTGGTCGAGTCGGCCCTCGGCATCGAGGAGGCGGTCTCGATCGCCCGCGCCCGCGGCACCTTCCGCCTCGCCTTCGGCAGCGGCGACTACCGCCGCGACACCGGCACCAGCGCCGACGACCTGGCGATGGCGTACCCGCGCTCGCGCCTCGTCGTCGCCTCCCGCATCGGCGACCTGCCCGGCCCGATCGACGGCCCGACCGTCTCCAACAGCCACCCGGTGCTGCGCGAGCAGTCCGCGCTCACCGTCTCGCTCGGCCTCACCGGCAAGCTCTGCCTCGACACCGAGCAGCTCGCGGTCATCAACGAGGTCATCAGCCCGACCCCGTCCGACGTGGCCTGGGCGCGCGACTTCCTCGACGACTTCGAGGCCCGCGGCCGCGTCATCCGCGACGGCAGCGACCTGCCCCGCCTGGGCCGGGCGAAGAAGATCGACAAGCTCGCGACCGCCTTCGGCGTGAATCCGCTCTGACCCTGCCGGCCCGCGACGGGGCACACTGGGGATCGACGAGGAGGCCGGCATGGGTGCAGTCAGCACGTTCCTGTGGTTCGACGACCAGGCGAGGGAGGCGGCCGAGTTCTACACCGAGCTCGTGCCGAACTCGCGGATCCTGAGCACGGAGGTGCTGCCCGAGGGCTCGCCCTCGCCGGGCACCGTCACCGTCGTGACCTTCGAGCTCGACGGGCAGCTCTTCCGGGCGATGAACGCCGGCCCGCGCTTCCCGTTCACGGAGGCGGTCTCGATCGAGGTCTCGGTCGAGGACCAGGCCGAGGTCGACCGGCTCTGGGACGCGCTGATCGCCGACGGCGGCGAGGAGAGCCGCTGCGGCTGGCTCCGCGACCGGTGGGGGCTCTCCTGGCAGATCGTGCCGACCGCGCTCGCGACCGTGCTCGGCGGCTCCGACGCGGAGGGCGCGGCGCGGGCGCTGCAGGCGATGCTCGGGATGACGAAGCTCGACGTCGCCGCCCTCGAAGCGGCCTATGCCGGCGAGTGAGCGGGGGCGCCCGCGGCGCTCCTCCGCCTCCCTGCGCGCGGCGTACCTGCGCGACTACCGCTACGCCTACGGCTCGCGGTTCACGCACCTGCGCGAGGGCTGGGACGTCTCGCGCTACGCCTCGGGCGACGGCGCGCCCGTCCTGCTGATCCCCGGGATCTACGAGACCTGGCAGTTCCTGCGGCCGATCGCCGACCGGCTGCACGCGGCCGGGCATCCGATCCACGTGCTGCCCGCGCTCGGCTACAACACCCGGCCGATCGTCGCGTCCGCCGCCCTCGGGCAGGAGTACCTGCGCGAGCACGACCTGCGCGGGGTCGTCGTCGTCGCGCACAGCAAGGGCGGCCTGATCGGCAAGCACATGATGGTCGTCGACGACCGCGACGAGGGCCGGATCGACCGGATGATCGCGGTCTCGACGCCGTTCAACGGCTCACCGCTCGCTCGCATCGCGCCGGCCCGGGCGCTGCGCGAGTTCGGCCCGCACCGGCCCGTGATCCGGACGCTGCTGGCCGAGCGCGACGCCGACCGCCGCATCGTCTCGATCTACGGGATGCGCGACCAGTACATCCCGGGCGGCAGCCGGCTCGCCGGCGCGCGCGAGAACATCGCGGTGTCGGTGGTCGGGCACTTCGTGCTGCTGTCGCACCCGCGGGTGCTGGCGCTCATCGCGGCGCGGGTGGAGCCGGAGGGCGAGCCTCCGGAGATGGGCGACGACACTCCGGAGACGACGGTCGTCGCTCCGGAGTGACGGACGGCCGGGTCAGGACCAGGGCGTGAGCAGCACCAGCGGGATCTGCCGGTCGGTCTTGGTCTGGTACTCCGCGTAGTCGGGCCAGGCCGCGACCGCCCGCTCCCACCAGGCGGCGCGCTCGTCGCCCTCGAGGACGCTCGCGGTGTAGTCCTTCTTCACCGGGCCGTCCTGCAGCTCGACGTGCGGCTCCTTGACCATGTTCAGGTACCAGACCGGGTGCTCGGGCGCGCCGCCCTTCGAGGCGACGACGACGTAGGAGCCGTCGTGCTCGACGCGCATCAGCGCGGTCTTGCGCAGCTTGCCGCTGCGGGCGCCGACCGTGGTCAGGACGATGATCGGCTTGCCGCGGAGGAGGTTGCCCTCCGCGCCGCCGGTGGCCTCGTAGAGCTCCGCCTGCTCGCGGGCCCAGGCGGACGTGCTCGGTTCGTATTCTCCGGTGAGGGGCATGAGTCGATCGTATTGCGCGCAGAACATCAGCTGAGAAGGTCCTTCATCGGCGATGAGCGACGAACTCGGCTCGCAGCTGATGTTCTGCGCCGCAGCCGCACCGTCCGGGCTCCGGGTGTGCACGAGGATGGAGCGGTGCAGCCAGCAGACCAGCTCGACCGAGCCCGCATCGCGCTCCTCGGCGACGACCTCTCCCGTGCCCGCTACCGCGTCGACGCCGTCCGCGAGCTGTGGGGCGAGGCCGCGGGCGAGGCGCTGCACCGCGGCGACCGGGTCCCGGCGCGGCGGGCGCTCGAGCGCAGCGGCGATCACGGTCCGCTGGCCACGCTGGCCCGGCTGTTCCTCCTCGCCGACCCCGTCCCGACCGAGCAGGCGGAGGCGGCGTTCCCGTCGCTCGGCCTCGACGGCGCCCTGGAGCTGGAGCTCGTGCGCTCCGAGGCCGGAGCGGTGGTTACCGCCGCGCTCGACCTGCGGCCCTACGACCTCGTCGACCTGCACGGCGCCGCCTCCTGGTGGATCGCCTCCGATCTCGGCGAGCTCGCGCTCGGCCGGCCGCTCGACGAGGACCACGTGCTCGGCGTCGGCGGCGCGAGCCTCACCCTCGCCGGGCTGATGATCCAGCGGCCGGTCGGCAGCCTGCTCGACCTCGGCACCGGCTGCGGGATCCAGGCGCTGCACGCCTCCCGGCACGCCGCCCGCGTGGTCGCGACCGACGTCTCGCACCGCGCGCTCGCCATCGCCGCCTTCAACGCGGCGCTGAACGGCATCGACTCGATCGAGTTCCGGCACGGCAGCCTCTACGAGCCGGTGGCGGGAGAGCGGTTCGACCAGATCGTCACCAACCCGCCGTTCGTGATCACGCCGCGGACCGCGGGCGTCCCCGCCTACGAGTACCGCGACGGCGGCCTCGAGGGCGACGAGATCGTCCGCCGCGTGATCGTCGGCGCCGCCGAGCACCTGGTGCCGGGCGGTGTCGCGCAGCTGCTCGGCAACTGGGAGTACCGGGCCGAGGCGGACGCCTTCGACCGGGTCCGCGCGTGGCTGGCCGACGGCCGCAGCCCGCTCGAGCAGGCGCTCGAACCCGGGCACGCCGGACTCGCCGCGTGGATGGACGGGACCGCCTCGCCGCTCGACGTCTGGATCGTGGAGCGCGAGCAGCAGGATCCGGCGATCTACGCCGAGACCTGGATCCGCGACGGCGGGACCACCCGCGGCGCGGAGTCCGACGCGCTCGTCGACGCCTGGCTCGAGGACTTCGAGCGGCGCGGCGTGACCGGCGTCGGCTTCGGCTACGTGACCCTGCGGCTCCCCGCGTCGCCCCGGGCGCCGATCCGGCGTCTCGAGCGGCTCGATGCGGCGTTCGCGACCGCGGGGCTGGGCGGGCACCTCGCGCACTGCCTCGACGCGCTCGACGCGCTGTCGGTGCTCGACGACGCCGACCTCGCGCGGCAGGCGCTCGTCGTCGCCGGCGACGTGACCGAGGAGCGGCACTACTGGCCGGGCAACGACGACCCGACCGTGCTCCGGCTGCGGCAGGGCGGCGGCTTCGCCCGGGTGGAGGAGGCCGATACGGCTCTGGCCGCGGTCGTCGGGGCCTGCGACGGCGAGCTGTCGGTGGCCGCGATCACGGCCGCGGTGGCCTCGCTCCTGCAGGTGGAGGAGGCCGCCGTGCTCGACTCCGTGCTGCCGCGGGTGCGCGAGCTCGTCGCGACCGGGATGCTGCGGCTGCCCTGAGCGCGGCGCGTCGGGTCAGAACAGCGTGGCGGGGGCGTCCTCGGTGTCGACGGCGGGGGTCACGGCGGGAGCCGCTCCCGGCCAGCCCGGGCCGGCGTCGACGGCCGTGCGGCGCTGGTAGGCGGTGGCGGCGGCGCGGGCGCGCACGTCCGCGGCCTCGTTCATCCGGTGATTGGCGTGTCCCTTCACCCACTCGAAGGTGACGGCGCGGCCCTGCAGCTCCTCGTCGAGCGCCTTGATGATCTCGACGTTCATCACCGGCTTGCCGTCGGCCTTCCGCCAGCCCTTCCGCTTCCAGCCCGGCAGCCACTCGGTGCAGGCCTTGATGGCGTACTGGCTGTCGCAGAGGATGTGCACGGGCTCGCTCTCCTGCGCGGTGGCGCGGAGCAGCTCGAGGACCGCGGTGAGCTCGCCGATGTTGTTGGTGCCGTGCGACCAGCCGCCGGCCGCCCAGCGCTCGTCGTCGACGTACCAGGCCCAGCCCGCGGGGCCGGGGTTGCCCAGCGCTGATCCGTCTGCGGCGGCGATGATGCTCACGTGCGGTCCTCCTCGGAATCGGTGCGCCCTCGCGAGCGCCCTTCGAGGGTAGTCGCCCGCGCCGACGCCGGTCGCCGGGCGCAACCCGGTACCCGGTGTCGGGGGCCGCTGGCAGGGTGGAGGGATGACCAGCATCCCCACCCTCACCCTCAACGACGGCACGAGCATCCCGCAGCTCGGGTTCGGCGTCTTCCAGGTCGACCCCGCCGAGACGGAGCGCATCGTCTCCGAGGCGCTCGAGGCCGGCTACCGGCACATCGACACCGCCGCGATCTACGGCAACGAGGAGGGCGTCGGGCGGGCGCTCGCCTCCTCCGGGATCGCGCGCGACGAGCTGTACGTGACCACGAAGCTGTGGAACGACGACCAGGGCCGCGACACGGCGGCCGGAGCGCTCGACGCCAGCCTCGAGAAGCTCGGCCTCGACGCCGTCGACCTCTACCTCATCCACTGGCCCAAGCCCAAGCAGGACCGCTACGTCGAGAGCTGGGAGGCGATGCAGGAGCTGCGGGCCGCCGGCCGCACCCGCTCGATCGGCGTCTCGAACTTCCTCGTGCCGCACCTGGAGCGGCTGCTCGCCGCGGCCGAGGTCGTCCCCGCGGTCAACCAGATCGAGCTGCACCCGTACCACCAGCAGCCGACGGTGACCGCGTTCGGCGCGCAGCACGGCATCGCGACGGAGGCGTGGGGGCCGCTCGGGCAGAACAAGTACCCGCTGCTCGAGCTGCCGGTGATCACCGGCGCGGCCGAGGCGCACGGGGTCACGCCTGCGCAGGTCGTGCTGCGCTGGCACCTCGACCGCGGGCACATC
The DNA here is from genome assembly GCF_003751395.1 of Rathayibacter sp. PhB152. Lineage (NCBI taxonomy): Bacteria > Bacillati > Actinomycetota > Actinomycetes > Micrococcales > Microbacteriaceae > Rathayibacter > Rathayibacter sp. PhB152. Next base: position 216,083 of record NZ_RJUT01000007.1, read on the forward strand.
GTCTTCCCGAAGTCCTCGACGAAGGCGCGAATCGTGGAGAACATCGACGTCTTCGGCTTCGAGCTGACGTCCGACGAGCGCGACGCGATCACCGCGCTCGAGCGCGCCGGCCGCGTCGGCGGCGACCCGAACGAGGTCTGACGCGGGGGTCTCCTGGGAAGGATTCCCTCGTACGGAGGGGAATCCATGCTGATCGAGTAGCCCGCGCAGCGGGCGTATCGAGATCCCCCACCGTCGGAACGCGAGTCTGCAGACCCGCCCTGCTGAGGATTGTGGGTCTCGATACGCCCCTGCGGGGCTACTCGACCAGCATGATTCCCCGCCGTTCGCGCGGCTGTTCGACCAGCATGGTCCGCCCCGCGAGGCGGCTGTTCCATGCTGATCGAGTAGCCCCGGAGGGGCGTATCGAGATCCACCGTTCTGCAGACGTGGGTCTCGATACGCCGCTGGCGCGGCTACTCGACCAGCATGGATCGAACTGTTACGAGGCGCGGCGGGCGATGGTGACGCGGGTCGCGTAGGGCATGGCGAAGCGGTCGCCGGGCAGCGCGTCGACGACCTCGCCGACGGCGGCGAGGACCGCGGCGCGCTCCTCCTCGGGCATCGCGATGACGTAGCTGCGCGAGGCGAACATGTCGAGCAGCGCCGGCCGGTCGAGCTCGTACGCCCACTCGAACTGCGCGAAGGCGACGCGCTCCAGCGCGGAGCCGAGCGGCGGCTGCACCGTCTCGAAGCGCTCGGCGGCCGAGGAGCCGGCGACCTCGCCGAGGCGCCGCACCCACGGCACGGACTCGTCGCGGATGTTCCAGACCAGCGCGAGCACGCCGCCCGGGACCAGCGCCCGCGCGACCTCGGCGCTCGCGCGCTCGGGGTCGACCCAGTGCCAGGACTGCGCCGCGGTGACCAGCTCGACGGACGCGTCCGGCAGCGGGATCTCCTCGGCGGTCCCCGCCAGCGCCCGGACAAACGGCAGCTGCGCGGTCAGCCGCTCGAGCATCGCCGCGTCCGGCTCCACGGCCGTCACGTCGAGACCGCGCGCCACCAGCGAGGCGGTGAACTTCCCGGTGCCGGCCCCGAGGTCCGCGGCGCGCACCCGGTCGGAGGCGTCCGCGCCGGCCGCCCGCGCGCGCTCGGGCACGAAGGCGCCGGCCACGCGGGCGGGCGCGTGCCCGACGAGCCAGTCCACCGCGTCGTCCGGGTAGCCCGGGCGGCCGCGATCGTAGGCGTCGACGGCGGAGCCGAACGAGCGGCCGAGCTCGGCGGGAGAGGCGAAGGGAGTCGCGTCGGAGGGCGTCATGCTCCCGACGCTACGCCCCGGCGCCCGCCCCGGAGCTACGCGTCCGGAGCCGTCGCCCCCAGGGTCCGTGCGAGGACGTCCACCGCGTAGCCGTAGCCCGCGATGCCGGCGCCGACGATCACGGCGACAGCGATGTCCGACAGGTAGGAGTGCCGCCGGAACTCCTCGCGCCGGTGCACATTGCTCACGTGCACCTCCACCAGCGGCAGCTCGGTGGCGAGGACGGCGTCGCGGATCGCGATCGAGGTGTGGGTGTAGGCGCCGACGTTGAGCAGCAGGCCGGCGGCCGTGCCGCGCGCCGCGTGCAGGCGGTCGATGATCGCGCCCTCCGAGTTGCTCTGGAAGAACTCGATCTCGAGGCCGAGCCGCTCCGCCGCGCGGGCAGCGAGCGCCTCCGCATCCGCGAGCGTGTCGGAGCCGTAGACCGCGGGCTCGCGGGTGCCGAGGAGGTTCAGGTTCGGGCCGTTCACGACGAGGATCTTCACGCTCCGACCCTAGCGACCCGGGAGTGCCGACCGGTCAGGCGAGCGTCGCCGCGAGGCCGACCGGCAGCGCCGGCAGCTCGGCGCGCAGCCGGATCAGCTCCCGCGCGTGCTCGTCCAGGCGGCGGTCCTCGTCGCTCCGCGGCTCGAGCGCCGGCACAGCCTCGGCCGCCCCGTCGTCGCCGCGCACCACGAAGACGCTCATGCACTGCGTCGTCAGCTCGAGCTCGCCGGTCCGCGGGTCGCCGGAGCGCACGTGGATCGCGAGGTGCATCGAGCGCGGCCCGGTGTGGATCAGCCGCGCCTCCACCTCGACGAGGTGCCCGATTCGCACCGGCCGGTAGAAGTGGATGCCGCCGGAGTAGACGGCGACCGCGTCGCGGCCGCTCCAGCCCTGCGCGACGGCGTTCGCGGCCTCGTCGATCCAGCGCATCACGATGCCGCCGTGCGCGTTGCCGCCCCAGTTGACGTCTCCGGGCGCGGCGAGGAAGCGGAAGACGATCCGCGGGCCGGTCCCCGCCTCCGTGTACTCCTGCGCGCGCATCACCTCGTGCAGTGCGCGCCGGCCGTCGATGCGGGCGGCGGCGCCCTCGGCCAGGGCGAGGTCCTCGATCGTGCGGGGGCTCCACTCCGGCACCGGGCGCGGGCGCTTCTCCTCGTCGACGGCGACGAAGATCAGGAGGCAGTGCGTCGCCTCCTCGTAGCGCCCGGTGCGCGGGTCGGCCTGGGCGACGCGCACCAGCACGTGCATGCTCGTGCGGCCGGTGTGGATGACCTGCGCGGTCGCCTCGATCAGATTGCCGACGGCGATCGGCCGGGTGAAGTGCACGTTGCCGACGTAGGCGGTGACGCAGTAGCCGCCGCTCCAGCCGACGGCGCAGGCGTAGCCGGCCTTGTCGATCCACTCGAGCACGCGGCCGGCCTGGGCGCTGCGGCCGTCGGCGGTCGCGTCCTGCGGCGCGGCGAGGAAGCGGAGGGTGATGCGGTCGTCCATGGTGCCCGTCTGGTCGTGCGGAGGAGGGGGCCCTCCATGCTGGTCGAGTAGCCGCGTCAGCGGCGTATCGAGACCCACCTGCCAGGAGACAGTGGATCTCGATACGCCCCTGCGGGGCTACTCGATCAGCATGAAGGCGGCGGCGCGGTCGCTGCCGCGCGGGGGGAGTGGACCCGCGGAGGGGGATGCGAAGAAGGGGATGGTTCCCCTCCGCGGGCCACAGGGGGCGCCGGCGCGCGGCCGGCGGGATCGGGGTCAGGCCGCGTGCGCGGCCGGCAGCTCCTCGGCGAGCAGCCGCAGCCGCAGCGCCCGGAGCTCGGCGGCCAGCTCGGGCGGCAGGCGGTCGCCGAAGCGGGCGAAGAACGCCTCCGTCAGCGCGCACTCGTCGAGCCACGCCTCCACCGGGACGGAGAACAGCTCCTCCTTCGCGGCGGCCGAGAGGTTCAGCCCGTGCGTGTCGATCGACAGCGGCAGGTCGCCGATCGCGCTGGGCCGCGACTGGGCGAGCCCCTCGATCCGCCGGACGAGCCATTGCAGGACCCGGGCGTTGTCGCCGAAGCCGGGCCAGAGGAAGGAGCCGTCGGCGCCCTTGCGGAACCAGTTGACCTGGAAGATCGCGGGCGCCTTCTCGCCGAGGTCCGCGCCGACCGCGAGCCAGTGCGCGAAGTAGTCGGCCATGTTGTAGCCGCAGAAGGGCAGCATCGCGAACGGGTCGCGCCGCAGCTCGCCGACCGTCCCCTCCGCGGCGGCCGTCTTCTCGGAGGCGATGGTCGCGCCGAGGAAGACGCCGTGCTGCCACGAGGTGGCCTGGGTGACGAGCGGCACGTTGCTCGCCCGACGCCCGCCGAAGACGATCGCGTCCAGCGGCACACCCTCGAAGGCGTCCCACTCCCGCGAGAGGGTCGGGCACTGCTGGGCCGGCGCGGTGAAGCGCGCGTTCGGATGCGCGGCCGGGGTCTCGGAGGCGGGCGTCCACGGCTCGCCGCGCCAGTCGGTCAGCCGCTCGGGCACCTCGTCGGTGAGGCCCTCCCACCAGACGTCGCCGTCCTCGCGGAGTGCGACGTTGGTGAAGATCGTGTTGCCCCAGAGGGTGTGCACGGCGTTGGGGTTGCTGCTCTGCCCGGTGCCGGGCGCGACGCCGAAGAACCCGGTCTCGGGGTTCATCGCCCAGAGTCGGCCGTCCTCGCCCTTCTTCATCCAGGTGATGTCGTCGCCGAGTGTCTCGACGCGCCAGCCGGGGATGGTCGGCTGCAGCATCGCGAGGTTCGTCTTGCCGCAGGCGCTCGGGAAGGCGGCGGCCACGTGGTAGCTGCGGCCCTCGGGCGAGACGATCCGGATCAGGAGCATGTGCTCCGCGAGCCAGCCCTCCTCGCGGCCCATCGCCGAGGCGATCCGCAGCGCGAAGCACTTCTTGGCCAGCAGGGCGTTGCCGCCGTAGCCGGAGCCGAACGACCAGATCTCGCGCGTCTCGGGGAACTGCGTGATGTACTTCGTCGAATTGCAGGGCCAGGCGACGTCGTCGCGGGTCGCGCCGTCGACGTCGCGGAGCGGGAAGCCGACCGAGTGCACACCGCGGACGAAGGCGGTCTCCTCGGTGAAGGCGGCGAGCGGCTCGGCGCCGACACGGGCCATGATCCGCATGTTGAGCACGGCGTAGGCGGAGTCGGTCAGCTGCACGCCGAGCTGCGAGAGCGGGCCGCCGACCGGGCCCATCGAGAACGGGACGACGTACAGCGTCCGGCCGCGCATCGAGCCCGCGAAGAAGGGCGCGAGCTCGGCCTTCATCGCGGAGGGCTCGCGCCAGTTGTTCGTGGGGCCGGCGTCGGACTCGTTCGTCGTGCAGAGGAAGGTGCGGTCCTCGACGCGGGCGACATCGTCGGGGTCCGTGCGGGCGAGGAACGAGCCGGGCCGCCACTCCGGGTTCAGGGCGATCAGCTTCCCCTCGTCCACCATCCGGGCGGTGAGGCGGTACCACTCGGCGGGGGAGCCGTCGCACCACTCGATGGCGTCGGGCTGGAGGATCGCGGCCGTCTCGCGCACCCAGCGGCGCAGGGCTAGCGGGGCGGGCGGCACGACCGGCGCGGCGACCGGGGTCGGCGCGGTCATGGTGGTCGTCTCGAGGAGGAGGGTGTTGCTGTAGATGCTCATGCTGGCTCCGCTTTCAGTGCAGTCGTCGTCGACGGGGTGGGGAGTCGGTCCTCGTGGCGGTCGTGATCCGACGGTGCGAGGGGCGCTCTCTGGCGCCTGAAGCCAGGATGGAGGAGGATCGAGGGGTATTTGCGAGGCCTTAACCGTCAAGAACCGCGGTTTTTGCGCCTTCGTCATAACCGACCGCTGGAGCTCGCCGTGACCGACACCACCGCCCCCGCCGCCGGCCCCTCGGCCGGGACCGATGCCGCCCTGCTCGGGCAGCGCATCCGGCACTTCCGGACCCGCCGCGGGCTGACCCTCGGGCAGCTCGCCGAGCGCGTGGGCGTCTCGGGCAGCCAGCTCTCCCTGATCGAGACCGGGCGCCGCGAGCCGCGGCTCTCGCTGATGCAGGCGCTCGCCACGGCGCTGGGCGTCGAGCTCGCCGCGCTGCTCTCCAACGAGCCGCCGAGTGAGCGCGCCGCCCTCGAGATCGAGCTGGCGCGGGTGCAGAAAGGATCGCTCTACCGCTCGCTCGGGCTGCCGGAGTTCAAGGTCAACAAGAGCCTGACCACGCCCGTCCTCGAGGCGTTCCTCGGCGTCTACCGCGAGCTGGCCCGCCGCAAGAGCGAGGCCAGCGCGACACCGGAGGAGGCGCGGCGCGCCAACACGGCGCAGCGGCTCCAGCTGCGCGAGCGCAACGCCTACCTGCCCGAGATCGAGGCGGTCGCCGGCGAGATGCTCCGCACGGTCGGGCACCGCGGGGGCGCGCTGACGCACAGCTCCGTCTCGAAGATGGCGCGGCACCTCGGCTTCGAGATCATCCACGTCGGCGATCTGCCGCACTCGGCGCGCTCGGTGATCGACCTCGCGAACGGGCGGATCTACCTGCCGCCCGCCTCGATCCCCGGCGGCCACGGGCTCCGGGCGCTCGCGCTGCAGGCGATGGCGCACCGGCTGCTCGGCCACGAGCGCCCGGTCACCTACGCCGACTTCCTCCGGCAGCGGCTCGAGATCAACTACTTCGCGGCGGCCTGCCTGATGCCGCTGGAGCCGGCCGTGGCGTTCCTGGAGGAGGCGAAGCGCGACCGGGACATCTCGGTCGAGGACTTCCGCGACGGCTTCGGCGTCACGCACGAGGCGGCGGCGCTGCGCTTCACCAACCTGCTGACCTCGCACCTCGACATCCGGATGCACTTCCTCCGCGTGCTCGGCGACGGCTCGATCCAGAAGGCGTACGAGAACGACGGCCTGCCGCTGCCGACCGACGTCACCGGCGCGGTCGAGGGGCAGATGGTCTGCCGGTACTGGTCGGCGCGCTCGGCGTTCAGCCGCACCAACCGCACGACGGAGTACTACCAGTACGTGGACACGCCGGCCGGGACCTTCTGGTCGGCCTCGCAGACCGGCACCACCGCGACGGAGGAGTTCTCGATCACCGTCGGCGTCCCCTTCGCCGAGGCGCGCTTCTTCCGCGGCCGCGACACCGACCGCCGCGAGCAGTCCCGCTGCCCCGACGAGTCCTGCTGCCGCCGCGCCCCCGCCGAGCTCGCCCAGCGCTGGGACGGCAACGCCTGGCCCAGCGCCCGCCTGCACGCGCACGTCCTCGCCCCGCTGCCCTCCGGCACCTTCCCCGGCATCGACGACGCCGAGGTCTACGCCTTCCTCGACACCCACGCCCGCGAGTCCTGACCCTCCTCCCCAGCCCTGCCGCCCTCCGCGAGATGCCACTTATGAGGTGATTGCTCGGCGTGTCGTGCTCATAAGTGGCATCTCGCGGGAGGGGGCTGTGGACAACGCGCGCGGGGGAGCGCGGGGTGCGGCAGGGTCCTCGCATGCAGGACGACACAGAGACAGGGATCGTGAACGCGTCGACGAGCGAGCTGGCGCGGCACCGGCTTGTGGCGGAGTACCCGGTCGCCGTGTTCCGCGGGGCACGCGCGGCGGTCGCGCCGATGAGCTACGGGGAGAGGATCACCGCGTTCGCCGCGGTGATGCGGCCGGGCGAGTTCTTCTCGCACGTCACCGCCGCTCATCTGCTCCGGCTGCCCGACCGGCGGGCGACGGAGACCACTCCGCTGCACGTCGCGGTCACGCCGCCGATGCGCGCCGCCCGTCGGGTCGGCGTGAAGTCGCACCATCTCTGGGACGAGGCGGTGACCGTCGTCGACGCGGGCCATCCGGTGACGGATCCCGCCTCGACCTTCTGCCATCTCGCCGACTCGCGGTCGCTCGACGAGCTGGTCGTCCTCGGGGATGCTCTCGTGCGGCCCGACGAGGAGCTCGGTCGCCGCGGCCTCCGCGTCGATCTCGAGATACTCGCGGCTAGGGCGGCACGGTATCGCGGGCGGGGCGGCCGGCGCGCTCGGGAGGCGGTCGGGTTCGTGGGGGGTCGGCTCCGAGTCGCCGAAGGAGACGCTGCTCCGGCTGCTGTTGGTCCGCGCGGGGCTGCCTGAGCCTGAGCTCAACGTCGAGCTGTACGACGCGGACGGTGTCTTCGTCGCGCGGGTGGATCTGCTCTATCGAAAACAGTGGGTCGTCGTCGAATACGACGGCGATCAGCACCGGACGGACACGCGGCAGTACGAGCGGGACATCGCGCGCAGCGAGGCGATCCAGGCGCTCGGTTACCGCCACATCCGCGTGCGCCTCTCCGGCCTCGTCGACCGCCCCGAGGCGACGGCCGCCCGCGTCCGCCGCGCCCTCGGCCTCTGACCCTCGCCGCGGCATGCCACTTATGACGCGATTCTGCGGCGTGTCGTGCTCATAAGTGGCATCTCGCGGAGAGGGGGAGGAGGGGGAGGGGGGTCAGCCGGAGATCAGGGCGCGGGCCGTGCCCTCGTCGAGGATGAGGTCGGTGAGGAGGCCGGCGGCGAGGGCGCCGCGCAGGCCCGGGAGCTTCGAGGCGCCCGAGACGACGCAGATGCGGCGGGAGGCGCGGCGCACGGTGGAGAGGTCCGGACCGCTTGCACGTTCGTTCATGGGGATGTCGTCCCAGGTGCCGTCGGCCCGGTAGAACACGGTGGCGACGTCGCCGACCACGCCGGACGCGCTGAGCGAGGTGAAGTCGCTCGGCTCCAGGTAGCCGCCGATGTAGACCTTCGAGGGCACCGCCGCGAACGGCGAGCCGAGGCCGAAGAGCGCGACGTCCATCCGCTGCTGCAGCTCCAGCACCCGCTTGGTCGAGCGCTCGCGCCAGACCGCCTTCTTGGTCATCGGGTCGTCGAAGAACGCCGGCACCGGGAACTGCTGCACCTTCGCGGCGTAGGCGTCGCCGAAGCGGCGCAGGATCTCGCTCGAGTAGTTGATGCCGGTGGTCTCGGTGTTGCCCGCGCCGTTGAGCTGCACGATCTGAGTGTTGTGCGTCTCCTTCGCGATCAGGTGCCGGCTCATCGCGCTCATCGTCGAGCCCCAGGCGATGCCGACGATCATGTTCGAGTCGATGAACGGCCCGAGGATCCGCGCGGCCGACAGCGCGACGCGCTCGAGCCGGTCGATCTCGCTGGTGTGATCGGGCACCGGGACGATGTGCGCCGTGATGTCGAAGTGCGCGCGCACCTCCGCCGATAGGGCGCTCGCCCGGTCGAGGGGGGAGCGGATCTGGATGTCCACCAGTCCCGTCGCGCGGGCGTGCGAGAGCAGCCGCGACACCGAGGAGCGCGAGGTGTGCAGCTCGTGCGCGATGGCATCCATCGTCAGGTCCTGCATGTAGTACAGCTGCGCGGCCCGGAGCGCGTCGCGCGTCTTGTCCGGGTGGGTCGCGTGCGTCGTCTCGTCCAGCTCGACGACCGGTCGGACAGGGGTCATTGCCACTCCTTGCACGTATTTCCACCCGTCTTGACCGGATGTGTTGTCGGGTCAAGGATGGCTGTATTCCCTCGCGATATCAACCGTCCATCTGGGGCGGCCACACTCGCACGAGGCATTCGACGCAACACCTACGACACGAAGGCGAGTACGAAGTGGCACAGTCTGTCGGAACTCCCGGAAGCTCCTCTCTCCGCGAGAGCGTCTCCGCACTGCGGGACACCCCCCGCGCGACCGTCCTCGTGATCGGCGGTGGCATCAACGGCATCGGGACGTTCCGCGAGCTCGCGCTGAACGGCGTCGACGTCGCTCTCGTCGAGCGCGGCGACTACGTCTCGGGCGCGTCCAGCGCCTCGAGCCACATGATCCACGGCGGCATCCGCTACCTCGAGAACGGCGAGTTCCGCCTCGTCAACGAGGGCGTGCACGAGCGCAACGGCCTGCTCAAGATCGCCCCGCATTACGTGAAGCCGCTGCAGACCACCATCCCGATCTACTCGACGTTCTCGGGCATCCTGGCCGCGCCGCTGCGCTTCCTCACCCACAAGTCGGGCAAGCCCCAGGAGCGCGGCGCGCTGCTGATCAAGGTCGGCCTGACCCTGTACGACTTCTTCTCCCGCGACGGCGGCGTCGTCCCGCGCCACCAGTTCCACGGCCGCAAGCGCTCGCTGAACGAGCTGCCCAAGCTCGACCCGAAGATCAAGTACACCGCCACCTACTTCGACGCCTCCGTGCACGAGCCCGAGCGCCTGGCGCTCGACGTGCTGCGCGATGCGCTCGTCGGCGGCACGAAGGCCCGCGCGGCCAACTACGTCGAGGCCGTCGGCACCTCCGAGGGCGGCGTGCTGCTGCGCGACCGCGAGAGCGGCGAGGAGTTCGCCTTCCAGGCGGACGTCGTCGTCAACGTCTCCGGGCCGTGGACCGACTTCACCAACACGGCGCTCGGCACGACCACGACGTTCATGGGCGGCACCAAGGGCTCGCACATCGTCCTCGACAACCCCGAGCTGGTCGAGGCCTGCGAGGGCCGCGAGATGTTCTTCGAGCACAGCGACGGCCGCATCGTGCTGATCTACCCGCTCAAGGGCCGGGTCATGGTCGGCACCACCGACATCGAGGCCGACCCCAACGAGCCGGCCGTCTGCACCGAGGAGGAGATCGACTACTTCTTCGACCTGGTGAACCACGTGTTCCCCTCCATCCCGGTCACAAGCGAGCAGATCGTCTTCAAGTTCTCCGGCATCCGCCCGCTGCCCCGTCACGACGACGAGACCCCCGGCTTCGTCTCCCGCGACTACCGCATCGAGCCCTCGACCCTCCCCGGCGGGAAGACCCCCGTGCTGAGCCTGGTCGGCGGCAAGTGGACGACGTTCCGCGCCCTGTCCGAGCACCTCTCGAACGAGGTCTTCAAGCGGATCGGCGTCACCCGCCGCGTCTCGACCGTCAAGACCGCGATCGGCGGCGGCAAGGGCTTCCCGCGCACGGACGCCTCGCGCGCCCAGTGGATCAGCCAGCACCGCTCCGGTCTTTCCTCGGCCCGCACCGGCCAGCTGCTCGAGCGCTACGGCACCCGGGCCCAGGAGGTCATCGAGGCCCTGGCCGACGGCCACGACGAGGCGCTCGACTTCGACAAGGACTTCACCACCGGTGAGATCCGCTACCTCGCCCAGCGCGAGAGCGTCGTGCACCTGATCGACCTCGTCATGCGCCGCACGAACCACGCCTTCACCGGCGGCCTCAGCCGCGAGCTGCTCGAGGAGCTCGCCCAGCACACCGGCGAGGTCCTCGGCTGGGACGAGGCGGAGCGCGCCCAGGAGGTCGACGCGACGATCGAGCACCTGAAGAAGTACAACGGCGTCGATGTCGGCGGCACCTCGGTGCAGGCGCCGACGGCGGTCGCAGCCTCCTAGCGGGGCGACTGGCGCGGATCGACGGGAGTCCCGGTTCGAGGAGTGATCTCGAGCCGGGACTTCCGTCGTCACAACGCACAAACGTGCACGCGGCGTTCCTTGTCCCCGGTACGGGGCGCCGATAACTTCACACCGTCGGGCATCGATGCCCGTCGCGGGCGCGTTCGCGCGTTCCGACCGATGAAAAGGAAAAGGTCAACGTGGACAATCTCGGAGTGGTGTTCCTCGCGGAAGTCGTGGGAACGGCGATGCTCGTGCTCCTCGGCTGCGGCGTGGTCGCCAACGTCGCGCTCGTGAAGAGCAAGGGTCTCAACGGCGGGACCCTGATGGTCAACTTCGGCTGGGGCTTCGCCGTCTTCGCCGGTGTGATCGTCTCCTACAACTCGGGTGCTCACCTCAACCCGGCCGTCACGCTCGGCCTCGTGGCCAGCGGAGCGACGGAGTTCGGTTCGAACGTCCCGGTCAACATCGTCTCGATCCTGATGTACATCCTCGCCCAGATGATCGGTGCGATCCTCGGCGCCGTCTTCTGCTGGCTCGCCTACAAGCAGCACTTCGACCAGGAGCCCGACCCGGCCAACAAGCTCGGCGTCTTCTCCACGGGTCCTGCGATCCGCAGCTACGGCTGGAACTTCGTCACCGAGGTCATCGGCACCTTCGTCCTCGTCTTCGTCGTCATCGGCTTCGGCCGGAATGGTGACGCAGGCGGACTCGCGGCGCTCGGCGCCCTGCCCGTCGCCATCCTGGTGATCGCGATCGGCGCCTCCCTCGGCGGCCCGACCGGCTACGCCATCAACCCGGCCCGCGACCTCGGTCCCCGCATCGCCCACGCGCTGCTGCCGATCAAGGGCAAGGGCTCCAGCGACTGGAGCTACGCCTGGGTGCCCGTCGCCGGCCCGATCGTCGGCGGTGTCCTCGCCGGCCTCGCGTCGACCGCGCTGCTGCCGATCCTCTAGCCGATCCCCCGACCGGACTCGCGGGCCGCTGCGGCTCGCGATCCGCACTCCACTTCACCCGTTACGAAGGAGTAATCATTCATGGCTGACTACGTCATCGCTATCGACCAGGGGACCACGTCGTCCCGCGCGATCATCTTCGACAAGAAGGGCTCGATCGTCTCGACCGGGCAGAAGGAGCACGAGCAGATCTTCCCCCGCGCGGGCTGGGTCGAGCACGACCCGATCGAGATCTGGAACAACGTCCGCGAGGTCATCGGCCAGGCGCTCTCCCGCGCCGACCTGACCCGCCACGACATCGCCTCCGTGGGCATCACCAACCAGCGCGAGACCGCGGTGGTCTGGGACAAGACCACCGGCAAGCCCGTCTACAACGCCATCGTCTGGCAGGACACCCGCACGCAGTCGATCGTCGACCGGCTCGCCGGCGACGAGGGCGCGGACCGCTTCAAGTCGATCGTCGGGCTCCCGCTCGCGACCTACTTCTCCGGCACCAAGATCGTCTGGATCCTCGAGAACGTCGAGGGCGCCCGCGAGAAGGCGGAGGCCGGCGACCTGATCTTCGGCACCACCGACACCTGGGTCCTCTGGAACCTCACCGGCGGAGTCGACGGCGGCGTGCACAAGACGGACGTCACCAACGCCTCGCGCACCCTCTTCCTCGACCTCGAGACGCTCGAGTGGCGCGACGACATCCTCGAGGCCTTCGGGGTGCCGAAGTCGATGCTCCCCGAGGTGTGCTCCTCCTCCGAGGTCTACGGGCAGGTCGAGTCCTCCTCGCTGCTGCGCGAGGTCCCGATCGCGGGCATCCTGGGCGACCAGCAGGCCGCGACCTTCGGCCAGGCGGCGTTCGATCCGGGCGAGGCGAAGAACACCTACGGCACCGGCAACTTCCTGATCTTCAACACCGGCACCGAGATCGTGCACTCCAAGAACGGGCTGCTCACGACGATCGGCTACAAGCTCGGCGACGGCGAGGTGCACTACGCGCTCGAGGGCTCGATCGCGGTCTCCGGCTCGCTGATCCAGTGGCTGCGCGACAACCTGGGCCTCATCGGCTCGGCCCCCGAGGTCGAGGCACTGGCCGCGACGGTCGAGGACAACGGCGGCGCGTACTTCGTCCCGGCGTTCTCCGGTCTCTTCGCGCCGTACTGGCGAGCGGACGCGCGCGGTGCGCTCGTCGGCCTCACCCGCTACGTCAACAAGGGGCACATCGCCCGCGCCGCGCTCGAGGCGACGGCGTTCCAGACCCGCGAGGTCCTGGACGCGGTCAACGCCGACTCCGGCGTTCCGCTGCAGGAGCTCAAGGTCGACGGCGGCATGATCGCCAACAACCTGCTCATGCAGTTCCAGGCCGACATCCTCGGCGTCCCGGTCGTCCGGCCGGTCGTCGCGGAGACCACCGCCCTCGGCGCCGCGTACGCCGCGGGCCTCGCCGTCGGCTTCTGGGAGAACCTGGACGACCTGCGCCAGAACTGGCAGGAGGACTCGCGCTGGACCCCCCAGATGGACCAGGACGAGGCGGCCCGCCAGTACCGCCTCTGGAAGAAGGCCGTCACGAAGACCTTCGACTGGGTCGACGAGGACGTGCAGTAGTACCGCACCACTGAACGACGAGGGCCTGCGCACGTACCGTGCGCGGGCCCTCGTGCGTGGATCTCGAGACGCGCGCTGCGCGGGCCGCGCGGCCAAGAAGCGCGAGGAGCGCCCACAGACATGCTGGTCGAGTAGCGCGCAGCGCGTATCGAGACCCGCCCGGCGGAGCTCCGTCAGAGCAGCGGGCGCCGACGCCCCGTCGCGACCGCGACGAGCGCGAGCACCAGCAGCCAGGCCGGGCCCGCCAGCACGGCCGCGACCGTGGGCGACGCGGACGCCGACAGGGCGGCGAGGGGCACGACGTCCTCGAGGGCGGTGCCGCTCGCGAAGGTCGCGGCGCTGAGCGGCACCAGGGCCGCGAAGAGCACGAAGAGCGGTGCCCGGACGATCGTGCCGACCAGCGCACCCCAGATCGCGCCACCGACACCGGCCACGGGGACGAGGGCCACGACGCCGACATTCGGAGTGACCCTTCCCGCCGAGACGATCGCGACGCCGGCGACTCCGATCGCGACCGCCGCCGTCGCGAGCACCGCACCGGCACCGGCCGCCACCAGGAACCGGGCCGCGAGCGCCGGCCGAAGCCCCGACGAGAGCACGTCGCGTGCGAGGATCCCCTTCTCGAAGGCGCTCGCCGTCCGCAGTGCTCCGAAGGCCGCCGCGCCGACGACGCCGCCCTGCAGCAGCGCCGCCGTGATCGCGTGCTCGAGTGAGGCCGCTTCTCCGGGCGGGAGCGCGCCGAGATCGACCTGCGACACGGCGACGAGGAGGGGGAGCACGGGCAGCAGTCCGAAGACCAGGCCCCAGAGCGGTGTCCGGCTCGCGACCACGCGCCGGAACTCGGCGGTGACGGCGCGGGTGAACGGTGCTTTCGCGGCCGCGTCCGTCACCGCGCCCGCCGCTGCTCGAGGAGCCGTGCGCCGCCGATCGCCAGGAGCGCCCAGGCGGCCAGGACGGCCAGCGCGAGCGGCGCCGGAAGCATCCCGTCGACCGGCGCCCCGGTCGCTCCGGCGACGGCTCCGATCGGGAGCAGCCGCCCGGCGCCGCGGGCGACGCCGAGGAGCGGCACGGCCAGGGCGGCGGGCAGGACCAGCACGATCGGGATGCAGGCGTAGTAGTTCCGCACCGTGTAGCCGACGCCCACGCCCAGCACGCCGCTGAGGGCGCACGCGAGGACGACGCCGAGCGAGGCGGACAGGAGCGATGCGTCGACCGTGACCCGGCGGCCGGCCGTCGCCAGGACCACCGTGGTGATCGGCCACCAGCCCACGACCGCCACGACCCCGAAGACCGCGCCCGAGACCGCGCCGGCCAGCGCCTTCGCCGCCAGGATCGCGTCCCGGCTGCCGAGCAGCAGTGTCCGGTCGAGCGAGTGGTAGTACGTCTCCCGGGTGTAGGCGTAGGACCCGTAGAAGCACGCGCCCAGGGCGGCGCAGGCCGCGAAGCCGAAGACGAAGCGGCTCGCCGGAGCGTCGTCGAGGCTGCTGAGCCGATCCGTCGTGCCGGGCATGCTCAGGGCGAAGACGGGGATCAGGATCGCGTAGACGAGGAGGACCGGGAACGACGAGCCGCTGCGGGAGCGCAGGATCTCGGCCCGTGCGAGCGCGCCGGCCCCGGTCATCGGCCGGCCTCGCCGTCGACGAGGTCGAAGTAGCCGTCCTCGAGACTCCGCCCGCCCGAGCGGGTGAGGTCCTCGAGCGGGCCGTGGAAGAGCATCCGGCGCCGCAGGACGACGACCTCGTCGACGGTGTGCTCGAGCTCGGCGAGCTGGTGGCTGGAGACGAGGACCGTCCGTCCGCGCTCGGCCTCGGCGCGGATCAGGCGCCGCAGCCAGCGGATCCCCTCGGGGTCGAGCCCGTTCGCCGGTTCGTCGAGGACGAGGATCTCGGGATCTCCGGCGAGGGCGGTGGCCAGACCGAGGCGCTGGCGCATCCCGGTCGAGTAGCCGCGGACCGGCCGCCGCGCCGCCTCGGCGAGGCCGACCGTCTCCAGCAGCTCGTCGACGCGGGAGAGCGGTGCGCCGACCGCGCGGCCGACGATCGCGAGGTGCCGACGGCCGGTGATGCCGTTCTCGAAGCCGAGGCCGTCGAGGTGCACGCCGACGACCCGCGCGGGAGCGCGCAGCTCCGCGAACCGGTGGCCGCCGATCCGGGCCTCACCGGAATCGGGGCGCAGCAGTCCGACCAGCCCGCGGAGCGCCGTGCTCTTGCCGGCGCCGTTCGGGCCGAGGAGCCCGACGACCGTCCCCTGCCGCACGGAGAAGCTGAGGTCGTCCACGACGCGGCGGCCGCGGAAGGTCTTGGTGAAGTGCTGGAAGTCGAGCGCAGAGCTCATGGGCGGACCTTTCGAGGGAGGGGGGTCATCGTCGTCGAGCGGTCGTGCCGCCGGCGCCGAACGGTCGGGCGGTCAGGTCGTCGAGGAGCCGGTGCACGGGGTCGACCAGCGTCGGGTAGTCGCCGGAGACCGATCGCGCGAGCACCTTCGCGGCGGCGAAGGCGAGGGCGGGCAGTGCTGCGTCCGAGTGCAGCCGCTCGCCGAGCACCTCGATGAGGGAGCGCCGGGCGTCCGGGGCGGCGAGGCTGTGCACGTAGAGGGTCGCGACGTCGAGGTGCTCGGGTCCGCGCCCCCAGGCCTCCCAGTCGGCGAGACCGAGCGGTGCGACGAGCAGGTTGCCGGGGTGCAGGTCGCCGTGCGCCGTCGTCCAGCACGGGGTGCCGCGCGGGAACCGGTCGCCGAAGAAGCTGTGCAGCAGCCGGTCCACCGTGGCGGGGACGGTCGATTCCCGCAGCGTCGGGACGGCGGCGAGCGCGTCGAGGATCCCGCCGAGCTCGACCCAGACCGCCGGATCGATGTCGGTCCCCGGCGCGAGCTCCGCCGTCGGGGACAGGGCACGACCGGGCAGGCGGGTCATCAGCTCGGCGCGGAGCCGGAACCCCTCCACGGAGGGCGGGTCCCACTCCTCGACGGCGAGCACGACCGGCTTGGGCAGGGCCGGGAGCACGGCGCTGTCCGCCGTGCCGGTCCACCACGTCCCGTGGGCGAGCGCCGAGGGGGAGCTGACGAGGCGGAGCCAGAGCGGCTCACCGCGGCGCCGGACGGGACCGGAGAGGCTCCTGCCTCGCCAGCCGAGGACCGTGTCGCCGTCCCTCACGACGGTGAGCGCGCGCAGGGCGTGCTCGAAAGCGCTCTCGAGCGCACTCCCGGCGGTCACCGGCCGACCCCCAGGCGGCGGAGCGCGTCCCCGGCGACGAGGTCGAGCACCGCGCCACCGATCGTGCCGCCGCCGAGGGAGACCGAGGCGCCGCCCACCGGGGGAGTGCTCGCGGAGTCGGGCAGGGCGAGGGGATAGCCGACGGCGGGCACGTCGTCGAGCCCGGTGAGGGGCGCGAGCGCGGCGATCGGGGCGAGCAGCGGCTCCGCGGGACCGCTGATGACGGCCGTCGACCGCGGGGACCGCACCGCGATCCCGTTGCTGGTCAGCCGCACCGGGATGCCCGGCACGATCCTCGGGTCGGCCGAGGTCCGCACGAGGAAGGCCTCGCCGTTGCGGACGACGTAGCCGGCCTCGATGCGCTCCTCGAGGGGGAGGGCTGCGACGCCGACGAGAGCGGCGGCGAGGACAGTGGACGCGACGGCGACCCGGAGTGCTCCGACTCGCGCCTCCTTCGCGGCTCGCGCGAACCGGACGACGGAGACGACGAGCGCGCCGAGGAGCGCCGCGGCGAACACCAGCGCGATTGCCGCCCCCGGCTCGGTGAGGATCAGGACGGGGACGCTGCGGACGTAGGCCCAGCCGACCAGGAGCAGGGCGAAGCCGCGGCAGCCGACCCCGAACAGGACGAGCCAGGGCGAGGCGCGTGGCGCGGTTCCACCCAGCAGGCGCAGGACGGCGTCGCCGACGGCTCCGATTGCGGCTCTGCGCAGGAACGGCCGGTCGAGGACCGCGACCAGGGCGAGATAGCCGTCGAGGTGCACCAGGGGGATGAGGTTGGTGACCGCGCTGAGCGCGGCCGCGACGACGAAACAGGCGAGAGCAGGCCGGCCCGTCGGCGCCCAGAGCAGTGCGGTAGCGGCGCTCGCCGCGAGGACGAGGTGCACCGCCGGGCCGGCCAGCGCGACCGCCGCGCGGGAGCGCCGGTCGCCCAGGCGCCAGCCGTCGGTGACGTCGCAGAAGAACGCGGGCGCGAGGTAGAAGATCATCACCCCGGCACGCCGCGGCCGTCCACCGAAGGCCGCGAGGGACACGGCATGACCGGCCTCGTGCACCGCTCCCGCGAGCAGGAACGCGACCGAGACCGCGAGGAGCGAGGGCAGGGGCAGCGGCTCGCTGAGGACGGCGGCGATCTCCGCCGAGTGCGCGATCGCGCTCGCGGTGCCCAGGAGCAGCACGGCGCCGACCGCGGCGACGGCGAGCAGTCGGACCGGCCGCCTCCGCAGGAGCCGCGCGAGCGCGAGCGCCGGCTGCGTCGCATCGAGCAGGGTCAGCTGCAGACTCGCCGGCGGCCGGAGCTGCAGCCGGCGCGACCGGGGCTCGCGGCGCTCCGAGCCGACCAGGAGCCCGGCCGCCGCGAACTCGCGGAGCAGAGCGGCCGTCTCCTCGTCCGTCAGCGGCGTGCTCCTGGTGCCGTCCGTCTCGTCCGTCTCGTGCGCGCTCGGGCGGAGCCCGGCGGCGAAGGTCGCCACCGCGGGGCCGACCCGTGCGCGCGGGACGCCCCGCACCGAGAGGATCCACGGAGCGCCGGGCGCGATCGGCTCGTCGATCGTCACGGTGTCCGCCAGCCGGGGCGCGGGATCGCTCATGCCCGGACCAGCTGCAACAGCGTCGAGTCCTCGGTCTCCACCAGCGCCGTCCTCGCGACGAGCCGGAGTCCCGCGCGCTCGGCCTCCACCGCGACCTGGTCGGCGTCGACGACGTTCACCCGCGAGCGGAAGAAGCGTGCCGCCGCACGCCCCTCGGAATCGAGACCGAGCTGCACGACCTCGACGTCCCGGTGGAGACCGTCGGGGGTGACGGCGGACGTCACGACGGCCGCTCCCGGTCCGCCGGACGGCCCGGGCACGGCGCGGATGCGCGAGCTGCGGCTTCCGGCGATGTAGGCGTGGTCGGGGCTCGACGCGGTGATCAGGAGGACGCCGTCCGCTCCGAGGTGCTCGCGGGCGGCTCGGAAGAACGCGTGCCGGCCGGCGCGGTCCAGGAGAGCGACGGACGTCGCCCCGAGGACGACGGCGCCGAACCGGTCCGGAAGGTGGAAGCAGGTCATGTCGCCGACCAGCGCCCGGGAGCCGTCGGCGATCCTGGCGGCGGGCAGCGCCGCGATCCGCGACCGGAGGATGTCGATCATCGTCGGCGAGAGATCGAGGCCGACGACGGGACGGCCGAGGCCCAGGAGGGGCACGGTGAGGCGTCCGCCGCCGCAGGCGAGCTCGAGGATCGGCCCCTCGGTCCGGCGGACCGCCGCGAGCAGGGGGCTGATCTCGCTGCGGTCGTCGGCGGTGAAGTGCTCGTAGACGACGGACCCGGCGGGTCCGTAGAGGTCCTCAGGAGTCGCGGGGACGGTGGTGAGGGCGCCGAGGAGGGCGGCGCTCGCCGCGGTGAGCGGCTGTGTGTCCGAGGGGTGCTGCATGGTCGCTCCAGGGGTGAGGGCGGTTCCGGGCGCTCGCGCGCCCGGAACCGCCGGTTTGAATCGCTCAGGTCGCGACCAGGACGATGCCGCCGAGGGCGACGAGGATCTTGAGTCCCGTGTCGGCGACCCGCCAGCCGTCGGCCGGGGCGACCGCGGGTTCGATCTCCTCGAACAGATCTGCTCTCGTCATTGCTCACCTCCTTCGAGGTGTGCTCGGGATCGGGACATCGGGCGCTAGGTCAGGACGATGGCGCCGAGCCCGAGCCCGACGGCGATTCCGAGCTTGGCGGCGATGTACCAGTCCGAGTCGGGCGCCGCCATCGATTCGATCTCCTCGAATCGCAGGTCTGCCGATGGGTGCATGTCTTCTCCTCTTCCTGAGGGGCTGATGGGGTGCGTCGTCTCGTGCTCGTTCCTGGTCAGGTGAGCATTCCGATGAAGACGGCCGCCACGGCGAGGCCGGTGATGAAGCCCGCCGCCGCCGACTCCCAGTCGGGAGCGACCGCCGCCTCCAGCTCGTGGAACGCGAGTTCGTTCTGTGTGTTCATGTGTTCACCTCCTTCGTGACGTCGAGGGGCCTGCGCCGGCAGGAACGCCGCGCGCAGGAGTCGGAGGGCGTCGTCGAGCGCCAGGCCGGGCAGCGCCGAGCGGCCCCAGCGGGCGACGATCGCGAGTGCCGCGTCGCGGAGGGCGCGGTCGTCGACGGCGGGGACGGGAATGCCCCACCGCTCGGACCACTGGGCGCTGCCGACGACGGGATCGGCGTCGAGCCCGAGGGGAGCGGCGAACCACTGCCAGACGGCCCGTCGCCGCGCGCGACGCTCCGGGGAGTCGCGACTCCACAGGACGGGCAGCAGCGGCATCGTCGCCGGTACCTTCCGCAGGCCCGCGCGACTGCTCACCTCGTTCGCGAGGTACCAGTGCGTCGCCGCGAAAGGATCCGCGGTCGCCGAGCGCAGCACGCCGTGACTGCCGGCGCTCGCCGCAGCGAGCGTCGCGCGGTCGGCGCGGCGGACGAGCCCGGCGCTCTCGGCGACGCGGCCGCCGGCCTCGCCCAGCGACCCCAGCAGTCGCCTCGACCGATCGTCGGCGGAGCGGTCGGCGGGCGACCCGGACCGCGAGCCGATCAGCCGCAGGGCCGCCTCCGCCGCGCCCTCGAGCACGGACGAGCGGGTCAACGTCGCCGTGAGCTCGGCGTCGAGCACGGCGGCATCGGCCCGGAGCGCTTCGCCGACCACGACGGAGCGGAGGCCGCCGATCTCGCGGCAGGCCGCGGCGCTCGTCTCGCTGCCGGGCCCGATCGTCGTGGGCACCAGGACGAGACGGGGCACCTCCGTCGACGCGGGGAGGTCCGGTGCGAGAAGGCCTCCGTGCCTGCCCAGCAGTCCGTCGAGGCGCGATCGGAGGGCGCGGTCGACGGCGAACAGGCGCGCCAGCGCCGCCACGTCGTGCAGCCTGCCGCCGCCGATGCCGACGAGGCGGTCGGGACGGACAGTGCGTAGGTCGCGGTCGACGGCGTCGAGCAGACGACCCTGCTCGGACGCGACGTCGAGGACGACCACCGGTCCGCGCAGTCGCTCGGGCTCGACGGCTCCGCACCGGACGAGCGTGCTGTCGAGCACGAAGAGGGTCCGCCGGGAGCCGGTGATCGCCGCATCCGACGCCAGACCGGACCGCAGATCGGTGCTGCGGACGCTCATGCGTCGAGCGCCGCACTGATGAGGCGCGGGATGTCTGCGAGGTCGTGGTCGCTGGACACCGCCGCAGGGAGGAACTGGATCCCGCCCGGCGCGGGATGCACGACCGCTCCGCGCTGCCGGATGTCCTCCACCAGGCCGAGGACCTCCTCGGCGTGGGCGACCCCCTCGATCCGCAGGGCCCGGAAGGACCCGGCACCGGAGGATCCGAGCACCCGCGGATGCGCGGACAGCGCGGCGACGGCCCGGTCGAGGCCGGTGCTCACGCGCGGGAAGCCGTCGGCTCCGAGCAGCTCGGGGAGCAGCGCGAGGCTCTGCAGGACGGCGGCGCAGACCGCGGGGGTCCCCGCCTGCGTCTCCGCATGGACGAACGGGGCATCCGCGGCATCGATCTCGGCGAGGAGCCGCTCGCCGACGACCACGGCGGCCGCCGCGAGCGTGCCGTTCGTCAGCGCCTTCGAGAGGACCACCGCGTCGGGCGCGAACGGCCAGCGCGAGGAGGCGAGGAACGGGCCGGTGCGGCCGAAGCCGGTCGCCACCTCGTCCGCGACGACGGGGACGCCGTCCTGGGACGCGCGCTCGAGCACCGCGAGGAGTGCGTCCGAGAGCGGGAGAGCGCCGGAGCCGAGGACGGGCTCCACGACGATGCCGCAGATGCGCCGTCCCTCGCGGCGGAGGAGCGACTCCAGGGCGTCCGGGTCGTCGTGCGCCACGTGCCGGACCCCCGAGCGGTCGACGCCGTAGAGGTCCTGGCCCAGCTCGTCGCCGCTCAGAGCGTGGGCGCCGTAGGTGAGCCCGTGGTAGCTGCCGGACAGGCCGACGACCAGCCGGCGCTCCGGTCGCCTGAGGAGCGCGGCGCGCTGGCGGAGCAGCTTCATGACCGCATCGTTCGCGCTGCCGCCCGAGGTGGTGAGGAGGACGCGCCGGAAGGAGGCGTCCGGGAGCGAGTCGCCGACGGCCGAGAGCAGTGCCGAGGCCGCCCGCTCCGCCCAGGGGTGACTCCGCCGGAAGAGGGAAAGGTAGGAGGCCTCGGTCAGAGCCGCGGCGATGGCGGCGGTGAACTCCGGCCGGCCGTAGCCGAACGGCACGTTCCACAGCCCGCTGGTGAGGTCGATCGCCTCGACGCCGTCGGCGAAGCGGACGCGTGTCCCCGACGCGCTCACCGCCGCAGCGGTCGTGGCCGCCGTCGTCGGAGAGACCAGGGGCACGACGACCGGCGAGGCCGTCACGCTCCTCTCCGGAGGTGGACGCCCGCGTGCTCGAACCGCTCGACGAGCCGTGCGACGAAGGCCTCGTCGGCCGGCGTGCGCGTCTCGTCGTCCGGGCCGTCGCTCAGCAGCCGCTCGACGACGACCGCGGTGGCGGGTGCGAGGGCGAACCGCCGCAGAGTCCGGGGCTCCACCAGCACGCGCTTGTCGCCCCGGTGCAGGAGGATCAGATCGGAGCGCGTGAGCGTCGCCACCTCCCCGTCCGGTCGGAGGGACGTTCCGAGCCCGGCCACCGACCACGCCGGGCCGGTGTCGTCGGCGGCGGCGAAGGCGAGGCCGGCGCGGTACAGCGCCAGCCAGGGGCGGCGCGCGATGTCGTCGGCGACATCGCCGCCCAGCACGGCGAGCCGGTCGAGCGGACGGTGTGTCCGGCCGAGGGCGGCCGCCAGACCGTCGGGGTCTCGGGCGTCGCCGAGGACCAGCCCGTCCGGACCGAGCCTCGCGACCCCGTCCTGGTCGACATCGACGGCGGAGACGGGTCCGGCAGCGGGGTCGTCCGTCAGCGGCAGACCGCTCACGGCGACCGCGGCTCCCAGGAGCTGCGGGACCAGCCTGCCGGAGGCGCGGGCGGCGTCGGCGTCCTCCAGATACGCCTGCCAGCCGTGCGCATCGCGGAGCCGTGCGGTCGTCGCACCGGTGACCGGGAGGAACGCGATCGAGGCGTAGTCCTCCGTCTGGACCCGCAGCTCGCCGAACCAGGCGACGTCTCCCGGCTCGTCGAGTCCACCGCGGTAGGTGAGGACGGCCACGCCGTCGCAGGTCGGGGCCTCGCAGGTCACATGGTCGTCGGTCGCGCTCTCGGCCGGGAGGAGCAGGACGTCCTCCGGCCCGAGCAGTGGCTCCACCGCTCCTCGCCACCGCCGGTCGGCGAGGCGCACGACCCGTCGAGCGTCGACCCGATCACCCGTCACCCACTGGAGGACGGCCCGGGCGACTCCGCGTCGATCCACCGCGGTCGCTCGCGTGCCGGCGTCGGCGGAACGGGACGGAGTCGAGAGCGCCGTTCGCGAGCCGCGGTCGCCGGAATCGGGGGAGCGCGTCGCGTCTCCGTCGGAGCGGATCGGTCGTGGGTCGTAAGCCATACGCGGATGGTAACCGACCGAAGCTCACGTCTGTCAAGCGCGACTCGCCGACCGGCTCGACGATCGCTGCTGTGCGCCACTGGCGGGGCTCGGCACGCGCCTCCGGCCCCTCCTGTCTGCGTCGGTGCTAGACATACCGGTATGAAAATCGCAACAGCAAGCAGGCGACTCCTGGGACGGCAGTGGCTGTCGTGAGATCCCGTTCCGACCTCGTCGTCCTCGTCGTGCTCGGTCTCTACGGCCTCGTCCGGGTCGCCCTCGACGCCCCTGCGGTCATCGCATCGCCGAGCGCGCTCGGGATCGTGTCGCTGTGCACCTCCGCCGTGCTCCTCGTCGTGGCGATCGCGGCGCTCGCCCTCGAGCTGCGGCACAGACGGAGGAAGCGTGCCGCTGCGACCTCGCCCGCCGCCGCCCAGACGGGCCGAGAGGCCGGCGGCGGGCAGTAGAGCCGGAGGCGTCGGCCCGCCGACCCGCGTCAGCGCCCACCGTGCGCCGATCTCTCATCAGGCTGGTCGAGTAGCCCCGCAGGGTCGTATCGAGACCCACCCTCCTCCGAAGGCCGGTTTGCAGTCTCGTCCTCGGGCGCGGGTGGATCTCGACACGCCCGCTGCGCGGGCTACTCGATCAGCATGGACACCGTGCAGCGAGTCCACGCATGCTGGTCGAGTAGCCCCGGAGGGGCGTATCGAGACCTCACGTCCTCAGCGCGGCGGGTGTGCAGACCCGTCCTTCCGGCACAGGTGGATCTCGATACGCCCGCGGTGCGGGCTACTCGATCAGCATGGACACCGTGCGGCGAGTCCACGCATGCTGGTCGAGTAGCCCCGGAGGGGCGTATCGAGACCCACCGTTCTCAGAAGGGCGGTTTGCAGGCTCGTCTTCCGGCGCAGGTGGATCTCGATACGCCCGCTGCGCGGGCTACTCGATCAGCAGGGTGACTTCTGGGCGGGCGACGGACCGCTCCGCAAGTGCCGGGACGCCGGACCGCGGCCGCTCAGCCGACCAGCCCCGCGATCGCGTCCAGCTCGTCCAGCGAGCCGATGCGCCGCACCCCGAGCTCGACGGCCTCCGCCGGCAGCTCGCGCCCGTGCTCGGGCCCGCCGACCCGGTCGAGCCACACCCCGCGCAGCCCGGCGCGCGCCGCGCCGATCGCATCGGTGCCCAGCCGGTCGCCGACGTACAGCGCGTCGGCCGGAGCGACGCCGAAGCGCTCGCACGCGACGTGGAAGATCCGCGCGTCCGGCTTCGTCACGCCGACCTCGCCCGACGCCACGAGGTGCTCGACCCGCTCCGTCAGACCGATCGCGTCCGTCTTCATCGTCTGGAAGTCCACATCGCCGTTGGTGATGACACCGATCCGGACGCCCGCCGCCTCGAGTCGATCGAGCACGGGCAGGGCGTCGTCGTGCAGCGTCCACGCGGCGACGTAGTGCCCCAGGTAGCTGGCGAACCACTCGCTCGCCTGCTCCGGCGTCAGCTCGACGCCCGCGTCCGCGGCGAACGCGACGGCGCGAGCGCGGCGCTGACCCTCGTAGTCGAGCTCGCCGGCGAGGTAGCGGTGGTAGTGCTCCTCCTCCAGCGCGTACCAGCGCCGCTGCAGCGCGCCCGCCTCGCCCGCGTACGCGTCGCCGAGCGTGGCCGCGTACGCGACGATCCCCTCGCGCACCGCGCGGGCGTGCGCGAAGAGCGTGTCGTCGAGGTCGAAGAGGGCGAGCCGGATCATCGAGGGCTCAGCGGCTGCGGCGCAGGAAGCCGACCCGCTCGTACACGGTCGCGAGCGTGCGCTCGGCCGTCTCCGAGGCGCGGTCCGCCGCGCGGGAGAGCACCCGGTCCAGTTCGGCCGGGTCCTCGAGCAGCTCGGCGGTGCGCGCGCGGATCGGATCGAAGGTCGCCGCGACGACCTCGACCAGGCCCTTCTTGAGATCGCCGTAGCCGCGGCCCGCGTACTCCTGCTCGAGCGACTCGATCGTGCGGCCGGCGAGGACGGAGTAGACGGTGAGCAGGTTCGAGACGCCCGGCTTCGCCGCGCGGTCGAAGCGCACCTCGGACTCGGTGTCGGTGACGGCGCGCATGATCTTCTTCGCGGTGACCTTCGGCTCGTCGAGCACGCTCAGGAGGCCCGCGTCCGACTCCGCGGACTTCGACATCTTCGCGCCGGGGTTCTGCAGGTCGTAGATCTTCGCCGTCTCCTTGGCGATGTACGGCTCCGGGATCGCGAACGTCTCGCCGAAGCGCGTGTTGAAGCGGCCCGCGAGGTCGCGGGTCAGCTCGAGGTGCTGGCGCTGGTCCTCGCCGACCGGCACGGCGTCGGTCTGGTACAGCAGGATGTCGGCGGCCATCAGGATCGGGTAGGTGAAGAGGCCGACCGAGGCCGCCTCCGCGCCCTGCTTCGCCGACTTGTCCTTGAACTGCGTCATCCGGCTGGCCTCGCCGAAGCCGGTCACCGTGTTCAGGATCCAGGCCAGCTCGGCGTGCGCCGGGACGTGCGACTGGATGAACAGCGTCGAGCGCTCCGGGTCGATGCCGGCCGCGATGTACTGCGCGGCGGTGGCGCGGGTGCGCGCGCGCAGCTCGGCGGGCTCCTGCGGCACGGTGATCGCGTGCAGGTCGACGACGCAGAAGTGGGCGTCGAAGTCGTCCTGCATCGCGACCCACTGGGTGAGGGCGCCGATGTAGTTGCCGAGGTGCAGCGAGCCGGAGGAGGGCTGCATGCCGGAGAAGATGACGGGCTTCGCGCCCGGAGTGCTGGGGGTCATGGTGAGGCCTCGTGAGTGACGGCGGCGCGGTCGGCGCCGGGGGAGAAGGGGGTCAGAGCTCGTAGTCGACGACGACGGGGGCGTGGTCGGACCAGCGGGTGTCCCACGCGCTGGCGCGGTCGATCTCGTAGCTGCGGGCCAGGGCGGCGAGCTCCGGAGTCGCGAGCTGGTAGTCGATCCGCCAGCCGGTGTCGGTGTCGAACGCCTGGCCGCGCTGCGACCACCAGGTGTAGGGCCCGGGCACCTCGCCGGCGAAGCGGCGGCCGAGGTCGACCCAGCCCATCCCGGCTCCGGCGTTGTAGCCCTCCTCGCCCTCGGCGCCGACGAAGCGGTCGAAGTAGGCGCGCTCCTCGGGGAGGAAGCCCGCCTTCTTGACGTTGCCCTTCCAGTTCTTGATGTCGAGGGTGCGGTGGCCGACGTTGAGGTCGCCCATCACGACGGCGAGCGGGTTGTGCGCCTGCAGCTGGGGGAGTCGCTCGATCATCGCGTCGAGGAAGCGCATCTTCTCGTCCTGCTTCGGCGTGCCGACGCCGCCCGAGTGCACGTAGGTGGAGACGACGGTCACGGTGCGGTCGCCGACCTCGTAGTCGGCCTCGAGCCAGCGGCCCGCGGAGTCGAAGTCGTCGGCGCCGAGCGCGACCCGGTGGATCGTCGCGCGCTTGCGGGAGGCGAGCGCGACTCCGGCGCGGCCCTTGGCGGTCGCCTCGTCGTGCAGCACGTCCCACTCGTCGCCGAGCAGCCCCGTGAGGTCGTCGGTGGAGGCGCGGACCTCCTGCAGGGCGAGGACGTCGACGTCGCGGGCGGCGAGCCAGTCGCCCATGCCCTTGCGGAAGGCGGCGCGGACACCGTTGACGTTGACGGAGGCGATGCGGAGCGGCTTTCGAGTCACCGGAGCAGTCTACGGAGGACCGCCGACACGGAGCGGCACGCGGGGGAGCGGCGATGCGGTGCACCCCGGACACGCAGAAGCCGGCGGCCCCGCCCCGCGCCGCCCCCTCGGAGGAGAGGGGCGACGCGAGGACGGGACCGCCGGCGGGACCGCTCAGGACGGTCGGTCGGTGCCGATCAGACGGCGACGGGGCGGGCCGTGGCCGGCTCCGGGACCTCGGCGACGATCGGCGCGCGCTTGATGCTCTTCGCGATGATCACGCAGACCGCCGTGACCACCATGCCGACGAGGATCGCGACCAGGTAGAGCAGCGGCTGCCCCACGAGTCCGGTCACCCAGATGCCGCCGTGCGGGGCGCGCAGCGTCGAGCCGAACAGCGCGACGAGGGCGCCGGTGACGGCCGAGCCGATCATGGCGGAGGGGATCACGCGCAGCGGGTCGACCGCGGCGAA
Organism: Rathayibacter sp. PhB152; assembly: GCF_003751395.1. Taxonomy (NCBI): domain Bacteria; kingdom Bacillati; phylum Actinomycetota; class Actinomycetes; order Micrococcales; family Microbacteriaceae; genus Rathayibacter; species Rathayibacter sp. PhB152. The sequence goes on from NZ_RJUT01000007.1 coordinate 243,020, forward strand.
CGGGATCGCTCCCTCCGAGATGAAGGAGGCGCCCAGCAGGTAGGCCGCCTTGCCGTTCTGGCGCTCGGCGTCGGTGAACAGGCGCTTGCGGAGCGAGGTCGCGAGGGCAAGGCCGAGCGGCGGCGTCATGCCGGCCGCCATCACGATCGCCATCACCTTGAACTGCACCGAGTTCGGGTCGCCGTCCGCGGGGACCGAGGCGAGACCGGTGGTCGCGAAGGCGTAGGCCACCTTGTTGACCGGGCCGCCCATGTCGAACGCCATCATCAGGCCGAGGATGATCCCCAGGATGATCAGGTTGCCGCCGGTGAGGCCCGAGAGCCAGGCCGACAGTCCCTCGCTCAGCGCGCGCAGCGGGGCGCCGAGGACGACGAACATCAGGAAGCCCGTGATGAAGGTCGCGATCAGCGGGATGATGACGACCGGCATCAGCGACTTGAAGGCCGCCGGCAGCTTGATCCGCGAGATGTAGAGCGCCGCGTAGCCGGCGATGAAGCCCGACGCGAGGCCGCCGAGGAAGCCGGCGCCGACGGTGACCGCCACGGCACCGCCGAGGAAGCCGGGCGCGATGCCGGGGCGGTCCGCGATGCCGAAGGCGATGAAGCCCGAGAGCACCGGCACCAGGAACGCGAAGGTCGCGCCGCCGATCAGGAACATCACTCCGGCCCAGTCGGTGATGTTCGCGATGTTGAAGCCGTTGTCGATGATCTGCTGCGGCGTGTAGCTGACGATCTGGTAGCCGCCGAAGAGGAACGACAGCGCGATCAGCAGACCGCCCGCCGCGACGAACGGGATCATGTACGAGACGCCGGTCATCAGGTTCTGGCGGATGCGCGTGCCGACGCCGACCTTCTTCGGGGCGGCGGGCGCCGCGGCCGGAGTCGAGCGGGCGGCGGACGGAGCCGTGCCGGTGCCGCGCAGGGCGAGCGCCCGGTCGAGCACCTCGTCCGGCTTCGACAGCGCCTCGGCGACGCCGACCTGGAGGATCGGCTTGCCGGCGAAGCGGTCCTTGCCGCGGATCTCGAGGTCGGCGGCGAGGATGACGACGTCCGCGGCGGCGATGTCGCTCGCGGTCATCTCGTCCGAGCCGGCGGCGCCCTGGGTCTCGACGTGGATCGGGTAGCCGCGCTTCTTGGCGGCCTGCTCCAGCGCCTCGGCCGCCATGTAGGTGTGCGCGATGCCGGCGATGCAGCTCGTCACCGCGACGAAGCGCGGGGCGCCCGTCGAGGCGGCGGCGGGAGCGTCCTGGACCTTCGCGGCGGCGCGGTCGATGACGTCCGCGGCCTTGGCGAGCGCCTCCGAGGTGCCGACCTCGAGGGTCGGCTTGCCGGCGAAGCGGTCCTTGCCGCGGACCTCGAGGTCGGCGGCGAGGATCACGACGTCGGCGTCGGCGATCGTCTGGTCGGACATCGGGTCGGAGCCGGCCGCGCCCTGGGTCTCGACCTGGATCTGGTAGCCCTTCTTCTTGGCGGCCTGCTCGAGGGCCTCGGCGGCCATGTAGGTGTGCGCGATGCCGGCGATGCAGCTGGTGACGGCGACGATCTTCACGAGACGACGACCTCTCGGGCGATGATGTCCGCGACTTCCTGGCCGCTGGACGCGGCGCGGAGGGATCCGGTGAAGGACTCGTGGATCAGCTTGCGGGCGAGCTGGGCGAGGATCTTGAGGTGGGCCTGGTCGGCACCGTCGGGGGCGGCGATGAGGAAGATCAGGTCCGCCGGGCCGTCGGGGGCGCCGAAGTCCACACCGGACTTCGCGATGCCGACGGCGACGCTGGGCGAGACGACGTGCGAGGAGCGGGCGTGGGGGATCCCGATGCCGCCGGGCATGCCGGTGGCCATCTGCGACTCGCGGTCGCGGACGTCGGCGAGGAAGCCGTCGAGGTCGGTGACGCGGCCGGCGTCGGCGAGCGTCTTCGCGAGCTGCGCGGTGGCGTCGTCCTTCGTGGCGGCGGTGAGGTCGACGATGACCGTCGACGCCTCGGTGAGAGCAGTCATGCGCTCAGTTCTCCAATCGGGAGGGTGGGGTCGGGGTTCTCGACGACGGAGACGTCGTCGAGGCGGAGGGAGTCGGGACCCGGGGCTTCACTGCCCGGGAGGGTGACGGCGGCGGTGCCCCAGGCGACGGCCGTCCGCAGACGGTCCGCCTCCGAGGCGTCGGTCGCCGACAGGTAGCCCGCGAGGGTGCTGTCGCCGGCGCCGACGGTGCTGAGGGGCACGACGGGGGGTGCGCCCGCCCACCACGACGAGTCCGCCGTGACGAGGAGGGCGCCGTGCTCTCCGAGGCTCACGAGCGCTCGCGCGTCCGGGAGGCGGAGGAGTGTGCGGGCTCCGTCGACGACGTCGCCGACGGTCGCGAGGGAGCGGCCGAGGAGCTCCTCGAGCTCCTCGAGGTTGGGTTTCACCAGCGTCGCGGTGCCGGCCGCGATGATCGCGGTCAGCGGTGCTCCGGAGGTGTCGACGGCGAGGGGGACGCCGAAGTGGGTGGCGAGGCGGCCGAGCGCGGGGTAGAAGTCGTCGCCGAGTCCGGGCGGGACGCTGCCGCAGGCGACGAGCCAGCGCGGGGCGGAGACGACGTGGTCGCAGATCAGGTCGGAGAGCGCCTTTGCCTCCTCCGGGGTGACGGCCGGGCCGGGCTCGTTGATCTTGGTGGTCCGGCCGGTCGCGTCGTCGACGACGGTGATGTTGGTGCGGATCGGCTCGGCGATCGCGGCGCTGGCGGAGGCGACTCCGGCCGCCTCGAGCATGGTGCGCAGGTCGAGGCCGGTGGAGGCGTCGGCCGGGTAGATCGCCGTGGCCTCGACGCCGTTGCGGGCGAGGGCCCTGGCGACGTTGACGCCCTTGCCGGCCGGGTCGCGGCGGACGCCGTGGGCGCGGTTGACCTCGCCGACGGCGAAGCCGCTCGTCGAAAGGGTGACGTCGATGCTGGGGTTGGCGGTGACGGTGACGATCATGCGCGGACGACCTCCGGGCCTGCCGATTCGATGTCGTCGGCGAGCTCGTCGTCGACCCCTCGATCGGTGATGACGGTGTCGATCGCGGACAGCGGGGCGACGTGCCCGAAGTCCTGGCGGCCGAACTTGGAGTGGTCGGCGAGGACGACGACCCGGCGCGCGGCGGCGATGAGCGCGGTCTTGACGACGGCCTCGTCGAGGTCGGGGGTGGTGAGCCCCCGCTCCCGGCTGATGCCGTTCGTGCCGATGAAGGCGACGTCCACCGAGACGGTGGGGATCACCTGGGCGACCCACGGCCCGACGGCGGCCTGCGTGACGCCGCGCAGGTGCCCGCCGAGCAGGTGGAGGTCGATGTTGGGCCGGCCGACGAGCGCCACCGCGACGGGGAGGGAATGGGTGACGACCGTCAGCCGGCGGTCCAGGGGGAGCAGCTCCGCGAGGCGGACCGTGGTGGTCCCGGCGTCGATGGCGATCGAGCCGCCGTCGGGGACCTCGGCCAGCGCGGCGGTGGCGATGCGGTCCTTCTCCGCGGCGAGGTGGCCCTCGCGGGCGGCGACCTCGGGCTCGATGCCCAGGCGCTCGACGGGGATCGCGCCGCCGTGGGCCCGGCGCAGCAGGCCGCGCTTCTCGAGACTGGTGAGGTCCCGGCGGATGGTCTCGGGCGTGACCGCGAGGGACTGCGCGAGGTCGCGGACCTCGACCCGCCCGTCGGTGCGGGCGCGGTCCAGGATCGCCTGGTGCCGCTCCGGTGCGTACATGTGGACTCCGTCGTCTCGCGAGATGCTACGCCTCGTCCGCGATGTCGGTGTCGACCTCGGATCTGCGTTTACATCTTTTTAGACCCGTTCGTGTCCGTTGTCAACAGAAACGGACATGTTCGACAGACGTCGTTCCGCGCCAGGGCTCCGGCGGCCGCATCGGCGTCGAGGGGAGCGTGGGTCGCGGCGTCAGGCGGCCGCGTCGGCCAGCTCGTCCTCGAGGCGCGAGAGCTGCTTCTCCAGGCGGCGGCGCTTGAGCAGTGAGGCGTCCGGCAGGGCGGCGCGCAGGCGCTCGCGCTCCGCCTCGGCGAGGGTGCGGCGGGCGAGGCGCAGCTGCTCCTCGCGCTCGCGCTCGATCTCGTCCGGCGTGCGCTTGCGCGCCGAGATGCCGGCGTCGCTCATGCCGACCGAGATCCAGGAGGCGACGATCAGGATCACCTGGCAGACCAGGTTGAACCAGATCAGCAGACCGATCAGGACGGCGAAGGAGGCGAGCAGCGGGTTGCGCGAGGCTCCGCCCAGCAGCTGGGTTCCGAGGACCTTGAGCGCGCCGAGCGCGATCCCGCCCATCAAAGCGCCGACCCAGAGGTTCTTCCACGGGATCGGGATGCCGCTGAGGATCCGGAACGAGCCGGCGAGCGTCGCGGTGTCGAGCGCGAGCATGATCAGCAGGCCGACGACGGTGCCGGTGACCCGGCCGAGGGTGGAGTCGCTGCCGATCCCGAGGACGTCGAACGCGACGTCGACGAACGAGGTCGAGAAGACCGAGAGCGCCGCGGAGACGACGAGGACGGCGCCGAACACGAGCGCGAGCCCCGCGTCCTTGAGCTTGAGCAGCACGAACAGCACGGTCGGACCGGGCAGGGAGAACAGGATCCGCACCGCCTGCCGGAGGCTGCCGAGGAAGTTGAGCGCCGTCCAGAGCAGACCCGCCGCGGCGATCACTCCGGTCCAGCCGAGGATCGTGGAGTCGAGCAGCGTGTCGATGGACACCAGCGCGTTCTTGTCCCCGATCAGCCCGGGCACCGAGCTGGTGAGCAGCTGCAGCAGCGAGTCGCGCAGCGCCGCGTTGTCGCGCAGGACGAAGCCGAAGACCGCGAAGAACACGAACAGCGCGGCGAAGATCGCGAACAGCGCCTGGAACGCGAGCCCCGACGCGAACAGCGGCCCGCCGCTATCGGAGTAGTGCAGCATCACCCGCACCGGCCTCGTCCGCATGATCCGCTCGAACAGCGCCGGGATGCCGCGCGGTGCCTCGGTCGCCGCCTCCGTCATGCCCTCCAGCGTAGGGGCGCCGGCGGGCCCCCGGGGCACGGCGGCCCCGGGGGCCCGCCGCGCCCTCGGGCCCGCCTGCCCCTGACCTCCACCCGACTCTCTCGACGCCCCCGCCGAACCTCCGCCGAACCTCCGGCTCGCGAAACCGCCTCCGGCTCGCGGAATTGCTCACTTCCGGCGTGCCGGAGTCGTTTTCGCGAGCCGAACGATCGGCGGCCTGCTCTTCGGCTCGTGAAACGGCCTCCGGCTCGTGGATTCGCTCGCTTCCGGCGTGCCGGAGTCGTTTTCGCGAGCCGAACGATCGGCGGCCTGCTCTCCGGCTCGTGAAACGCCCCTCGGCTCGTGGATTCGCTCGCTTCCGGCGTGCCGGAGTCGGTTTGGCGTGCCGAACTATCGGTGGCCTGCTCTCCGGCTCGTCAAACCACCTCCGGCTCGTGGAATCGCTCGCTTCCGGCGTGCCGGAGTCGGTTTCGCGTGCCGAACTATCGGCGGCCTCCTCTCCGGCTCGTGAAACGCCCCTCGGCTCGTTGATTCGCCTGTTTCTCGCGTGCCGAATCTGTTTTCACGTGCCCGACGTTCGGCCCTCCTCTGTCCGGCTCGCGAAACCACCCTCGGCTCGCGAAACCGGTCGTTTTCGGCGTGCCCGAGTCGCTTGCACGTGCCGACGGTCGGCCGCGGGGTGTTCGGCTCGTGGAACGACCTCCGGCTCGTGGATCGGGCACTCTCGAGGTGCCGAAGCTGTTCTCGCGTGTCGAACGGCCGGCAGTCTCAGCTCCGGCTCGTGAGACCAGCTCCGGCTCGCGAAACCAGCTCCGGCTCGTGAGACCGCCTCCGGCTCGTGGAATCGCTCACTTCTGGCGTGCCGGAGCCGGTTTCGCGTGCCCGAGGGGCGGCCGCGGAACCTCCGGCTCGTGGAACGACCCTCGGCTCGTGGAATCGCTCGCTTCCGGCACGCCGGACGGGTTCTCCCGTGCCGGGATCGGCTGCGGCGTTCTCCGGTTCGCGGATCGGGTCTCAAGCACCTGGGATCGCGTCGGCCGGACGGGTCGGAGCGGGTCCGGCGAGCCGAGGCGGGTGCCGCGCGGGGGCGCGGCTGCCGTGCAGGCGCGGACTCAGCGCTGAGGGCCGCGCGCGCGGACCGCGAGGATGCTGTCGCGCGTGCGCGGCCAGTGATGCATCACATCGGCGTAGGTGAAGCGGAGGGTCGTGTAGCCGCGTTCGGCCGCGGCTCGGTCGCGGTCCCGGTCCCGCTGGAAGGCCTGCGGGTCGTCGTGCCAGCTGCGGCCGTCCACCTCGATGAGCAGCCAGCCGTCGATCAGCAGGTCGACTCGGCCGACCCCCTCGATCTCGACCTGGATCTCGCAGACAATCCCGAGGAGCTGCAGGCGGACCCGGGTGATCGACTCCGTTCCGGACTCTGCGCGGGCGTTCACCAACTCCGCGACGACGGCGAATCGGCGTGGGAGCGACGCCAGCACCTGGGTGAGGGCGTCGTGCCGCACGAGGCGCAGTCGGAGGCAGGAGTCGGCGACCGCGACGGCGAACTCGAGAGGCTGGCAGAGGAAGACCTGCGTCAGCGCGTCGATCCGGGTCTCCCGGATCGAACGGTACTCCGCCCGTCGTACGCGCCGACTCCAGTGCGTGACCACGTCCTCGCCGAGTTCGCGAGGCCGAGGACGCGAACTGGAGGTGATCGCGAGGTGGAGTCGGGTGTCGGGCGGGCGGAAGGCTCCCGCCTCCGCGAGCAGCGAGATGCAGGACAGCGAACCGCACGCCTCGGCGGCTCGGAGCTCCTCCGGCGAGGCCTGCGGCGACGCGTACCAGCCGCGGCGGATGCGGCGCAGCGCCCCCGATCGCACGGCGGCGGTGGCGTCGACGCCGATCGCGTGAAGGTAGCCGATGTGGTGCACTCCGTACTGCATGCGCCGACTCTGCCCGGCGAGGAGGGCGCGCGGACGGCCGACCGCTCACCCGGGGGACAGTCCGCACGGGTCCTCGCCTGTGGAGGAGTCGTCAGGAGAGCCACCCGCTGACCCGAGGGAGGTTCGGCTCGTGGAACGGCGTCCGGCACGCCGGATCCGCCCAGACGGGCGCGCCGGAGGTGTTTCTGCGTGCCGGGGCTGGACCGCGTGGAGGTTCGGCTCGTGGAACGGCGTCCGGCACGCCGGATCCGCCTGTTTCGGGGGTGCCGGAGCTGCTTCCACGTGCCGGAGGTGCACCGCCGGGCCCGGGAACGACGAACGGCCCGTCGGATCCGAGGATCACGACGGGCCGAACAGGGGAGGAGGCGTCAGGCGCGGCCGCGGATGACGGCCTGCTTCACCTCGGCGATCGCCTGAGTGATCTGGATGCCGCGGGGGCAGGCCTCGGTGCAGTTGAAGGTCGTGCGGCAGCGCCAGACGCCCTCCTTGTCGTTGAGGATGTCCAGGCGCGCTCCGCCCGCGTCGTCGCGCGAGTCGAAGATGAAGCGGTGCGCGTTCACGATCGCGGCGGGGCCGAAGTACTGCCCGTCGGTCCAGAACACCGGGCAGGACGACGTGCACGCGGCGCAGAGGATGCACTTGGTGGTGTCGTCGAAGCGGGCGCGGTCGGCGACCGACTGCACGCGCTCCTTGCCCTTCGTGGGCGGAGTGTTCGCGATCAGGAACGGCTGCACCTCGCGGTAGGAGGCGAAGAACGGCTCCATGTCCACGACGAGGTCCTTCTCGAGGGGCAGGCCCTTGATCGCCTCGATGTAGATCGGCTGCGAGATGTCGAGGTCCTTGATCAGCGTCTTGCAGGCCAGGCGGTTGCGGCCGTTGATCCGCATCGCGTCGGAGCCGCAGATGCCGTGCGCGCAGGAGCGGCGGAAGGTCAGCGACCCGTCCTGGTCCCACTTGATCCGGTGCAGCGCGTCGAGGACGCGGTCGGTCGAGAACATCTCGACGTCGAAGTCCTGCCAGCGCGGCTCGGTGTCCTGCTCCGGGTCGAAGCGGCGGATGATGAACGTGACGGTGAACGCCTCCGGGGCCGCGGGGGCGGCGGGGGGCTGCTCGAGAGTGGCGGACGACACGACTAGTACTTCCTCTCCATCGGCTGGTACCGGGTGATCACGACGGGCTTCCAATCGAGGCGGATGTGGTCGCCCGCGTCGGAGGAGTGGGCGTCACCGGAGAGGTACGCCATCGTGTGCTGCATGTAGTTCTCGTCGTCGCGCTTGGGGAAGTCGTCGCGCATGTGGCCGCCGCGGCTCTCCTTGCGGTTCCGGGCGGAGTAGACGACGACCTCGGCGAGGTCGAGGAGGAAGCCGAGCTCGACCGCCTCCAGGAGGTCGGTGTTGAAGCGCTTGCCCTTGTCCTGCACCGAGATGTTGCGGAACCGGTCGCGCAGGCGCTGGATGGTGCCGGTGACCTGCTCGAGCGACTCGTCGGTGCGGAACACCTGGGCGTTCTTGTCCATCTCGTCCTGCAGTTCCTTGCGGATCGAGGCGATCCGCTCGGTTCCGGTGGCGCCGCGGAGCGAGGCGAGCATGTCGCGGATCGCGCCGGCCGGGTTCTCGGGCAGGGGGGTGAAGTCGACGGTCTGCGAGTAGTCGGCGGCGTTGTTGCCGCTGCGCTTGCCGAAGACGTTGATGTCGAGCAGCGAGTTGGTGCCGAGGCGGTTCGAGCCGTGCACCGAGACGCAGGCGCACTCGCCGGCGGCGTAGAGGCCGGGGACGACGGTGGTGTTGTCCGAGAGGACCTCCGCCTTGACGTTCGTCGGGATGCCTCCCATCGCGTAGTGCGCGGTCGGCATGACCGGCACCGGCTCGACGACCGGGTCGACGCCCAGGTAGGTGCGGGCGAACTCGGTGATGTCCGGGAGCTTCGTCTCGAGCACCTCGGCGCCGAGGTGGGTGCAGTCCAGCAGCACGTAGTCCTTGTGCGGGCCGGCGCCGCGGCCCTCCGCCACCTCCTGGACCATGCAGCGGGCGACGATGTCGCGCGGCGCGAGGTCCTTGATGGTGGGGGCGTAGCGCTCCATGAAGCGCTCGCCCGAGGCGTTGCGGAGGATCGCACCCTCTCCTCGCGCTCCCTCGGTGAGGAGGATGCCGAGCCCGGCGAGGCCGGTCGGGTGGAACTGGAAGAACTCCATGTCCTCCAGGGGGAGGCCCTTGCGCCAGATGATGCCGACGCCGTCGCCCGTGAGGGTGTGCGCGTTCGACGTCGTCTTGTAGATCTTGCCGAAGCCGCCGGTCGCGAAGATGATCGCCTTCGCCTGGAAGACGTGCAACTCGCCGGTCGCCAGCTCGTAGGCCACGACACCCGAGGGCTTGTTGACTCCGTCGACCTCGGTCATCACGAGGTCGAGCACGTAGAACTCGTTGTAGAAGTTGATGCCCAGGCGGACGCAGTTCTGGAACAGCGTCTGCAGGATCATGTGGCCTGTGCGGTCCGCCGCGTAGCAGGCCCGGCGCACGGGCGCCTTGCCGTGGTCGCGGGTGTGCCCGCCGAAGCGGCGCTGGTCGATCTTGCCGTCCTCGGTGCGGTTGAACGGGAGGCCCATGTTCTCGAGGTCGATGACCGCGTCGATGGCCTCCTTCGCGAGGATCTCCGCCGCGTCCTGGTCGACGAGGTAGTCGCCGCCCTTGACGGTGTCGAAGGTGTGCCACTCCCAGCTGTCCTCCTCGACGTTCGCGAGGGCGGCGGCCATGCCGCCCTGCGCAGCACCGGTGTGCGAGCGCGTCGGGTAGAGCTTGGAGATGACGGCGGTCTTCGCCTTGGGCCCGGCCTCGATCGCGGCGCGCATGCCCGCTCCGCCGGCTCCCACGATCACCACGTCGAACTGGTGGTAGTGGACGCCGTCGGCGCCGAGGGTCTGGGTGAAGGCGCTCTGATCAGCGCCGCCGCTGTGGACGTGGCCTGGTGTGCTCACTGGGTGACTGCTCCGTTGAACGGGGTGGAAGGGCGGGAGTGGGGGAGGGGCGCTCCCGGTGGCGTGGCGGTGCCGCGCGGACGGACCGCGCGGCACCGGGCGCCTAGGCGGCGCAGAAGGAGGGCAGCAGGCTCGGGTCCCCGCCGGTGGGGCAGGGGTTGAAGCCGAAGACGACGTAGGTGCCGAGCGCGATCAGCGCGACGACCGAGACGACGATGCCGCCCTTGAAGACGCGGGCCAGCAGCGGCGAGGTCGCGTAGTCGTTCACGAGCGTGCGCATGCCGTTGCCGCCGTGGATGAGCGCGAGCCAGAGCATCGCGACGTCCCACCACTGCCAGAACGGGTTGGCGAGCTTGCCGCCGACGAAGCCGAAGTCGATGGCCTTGATGCCGTCGCCGAGCAGCAGGTTGAAGATCAGGTGCCCGAAGATCAGGACGATCAGCACGACGCCGGAGGCGCGCATGTAGATCCAGCCCCACTTCTCCCAGTTGGTGCCGGAGGAGCGGGTCGGGACGTGCGGAGTCCGCGGTGCGGCGACGGTGCTCAATGGGCACCTCCCTCGCTGAAGACGTTGATGAGGTGGCGGGGCGCGAAGCCGAGCATCAGCACGACCCACAGGCCGATGACGACCCAGAAGAGCAGGCGCTGGTTCCGGGTGGCCCAGCTCCAGAAGTCGACGAGGATGATGCGCAGGCCGTTCATGGCGTGGAACGCGATCGCGGCCACGAGGCCGGTCTCGCCGAGGCCCATGATCGGGTTCTTGTACTGGGCGATGACCGCGTTGTACGCCTCGGGGCTCACGGCGATGAGGGCCGTGTCGAGGACGTGCACGAGGAGGAAGAAGAAGATGGCGACACCGGTGATCCGGTGCAGCACCCACGACCACATGCCTTCGCGACCGCGGTAGAGGGTTCCGGCCGGACGGCGGATCTTCCCCTGCTTCCGGGGTGCGAGGGTTTGAGCAGCTGAAACTGACACGAACAACCCTCCCTGGTTGACTGCTCCGTCGGCCTGACCGGACCCGCGACTCGAGGACGCGGGCGGGGCGGAGGAGCGGCGAGAACACTCGCTCCACGATTCTAAGCGCCGGGCCCGGTCGCCGCGGCTTAGGCGAGCCTTAGCTGCCGCGGGCCATCGACACCGGTGCACCGACCGTCGCGTAGTGCGCGAGGAGCTCGTCCGTGAGCGCGCTCCAGGTGCGGTGCAGCACGCGGCGCCGGCCCGCCTCGCCGAGCCTCGAGCGGAGCCCCGGATCGTCCAGCAGCCGCTCGACCTGCCGACGCAGATCGGAATCGCTCTCCGGCGCGTAGAGCAGCCCGTCCACGCCGTGCTCGATCAGATCGGTCGGGCCGCCGGCGTGCGGGGCGACGACCGCCGTGCCCGAGGCCTGCGCCTCCTGCACGGTCTGGCCGAACGTCTCCTCGGTGCCGGTGTGCACGAAGACGTCGAGGGCCGCGAAGACCGCGGGCAGTCGCTCCCCGTCGAGCCGTCCGAGCATCCGCGCCGAGGAGCCGAGCGCCGCCGCGACCCGGGAGGAGGAGGGGCCGTAGCCGCCGACGACCAGGTCCGCGCCCGGAAGGGAGGAGAGGGAGGCCAGCCGCTCGACGCGCTTCTCGGGGGAGAGGCGGCCGATGTAGCCGACGAGCGCGTCGCCGGGGGCGACCGGCGCCCGCACCTCGGCGGCGTAGGGGGAGGAGCGCATCCGCGGGTGGAAGCGGTCGCTCTGCACGCCGCGCCCCCAGAGCGCGGTGCGCTCGATGCCGGCCGCGGCGAGGTCGTCGAGCGCGCTGGTCGACGGGGCGAGCGTCAGGTCGGCGCCCGCGTGGATCTGGCGGATCACCCGCCAGGCCAGGGCCCGGGCGCCGCGGATCCCGTAGCGGGCGGCGAAGCGCGGGACGTCGGTCTGGTAGATCGCGACGCTGGGCACTCCGAGCCGGTTCGCCGAGGCGATGGCCCGCGCCCCCAGAAGGAAGGGCGAGGCGACGTGCACGACGTCGGGTTCGAAGGCGGCGAGCTCGCGGGTGAGCGCGAGCGTCGGGATCCCGACGGGGAAGTCGCGGTAGGCGATCGCCGGGTGCTCCACGACGCGGTGGCCGGCGTAGTGCCCGGGCGCCCCCGCGGCAGGACAGACGACGAGGGCCTCGATCCCGCGCGCCGCGAACTCGTCGAGGACCCGGAGGACGCTCGTGGTGACACCGTTCAACGACGGGAGGAAGCTCTCCGTGACGACCGCGACTCTCACCCTCCGGACGCTACGGGCGCCGTGTGAACGCGGGAGCGCGCCCGGGTGAACGGACGGACACGTCCGGGCGCCCTTGTATCCTGCGGACATGACATCACCTGAGACCGATGGCCGCGCCCCGCTCGACCGCTTCTACAGCGTGATCCCGGCAGGCGGGATCGGCTCGAGGCTGTGGCCGCTCTCCCGGGCCGACGCCCCGAAGTTCCTGCACGACCTCACCGGCTCGGGCCAGACCCTGCTCCGCGACACCTGGGACCGCCTCGCCCCGATCTCGGGTGCCGACCGGATCATGGTCGTCACCGGCCGTGCGCACCGCGCCGCGGTGGAGCAGCAGCTCGAGAGCCTCGAGGACCTGAACGTCGTCCTCGAGAGCGAGCCGCGCGACTCCTCCGCCGCGATCGGCCTCGCCGCCGCGATCCTCGAGCGCCGCGAGCCCGGCGTGATCATCGGCTCGTTCGCGGCCGACCACGTGATCAGCGGTCAGCACCTCTTCCACGACGCGGTGGCCGAGGCGGTCGTCGCCGCCGACGCCGGCTTCATCGTGACGATCGGCATCACGCCGACCGAGCCGGCGGTGGGCTTCGGCTACATCCGCACCGGCGACCACCTCGGCATCGAGGGCGCCGCGCACACGCTCGCCGTCGACTCCTTCGTCGAGAAGCCCGACGCCGACACCGCCCGCACCTACGTCCAGAGCGGTCAGTACCTCTGGAACGCCGGCATGTTCATCGCCCGCGCCGACCGCCTGCTCGAGGAGCTCGGCCGCTCGAAGCCGAAGCTGCTCGCGGGTCTGCTCGAGCTCGCCGAGGCGTGGGACACCCCGGAGCGCGGTGCGGTCGTCGACCGCATCTGGCCGGGCCTGGAGAAGATCGCGATCGACTACTCGGTCGCCGAGCCGGCCGCCGCGGAGGGCAAGCTCGCCGTCGTCCCCGGCCACTTCTCCTGGGACGACGTCGGCGACTTCGCGTCGATCGCGAAGCTGCACGCGAGCGGCCTGCGCTCCGACCTGGCGATCCTCGGCGAGGACGCCCGCGTTCTGGCCGACTCCGCGACCGGCATCGTGGTCAGCGGCGGCAACCGCACCATCGCGCTGATCGGCGTGAAGGACATCGTCGTCGTCGACACCCCCGATGCCCTCCTGGTCACCACCACGGAGAACGCCCAGAAGGTGAAGGGCGTCGTCGACGCCCTCCGCCTCTCGGGCCGCACCGACGTCCTGTAGCCCGCGGCCCGCTCTCCTCATGCTGGTCGAGTAGCCGCGCAGCGGCGTATCGAGACCCGACGTCCTCAGCAGGGCGGGCCTGCAGACTCGCGTTCTGGCGTGGGCGGATCTCGATACGCGCGCTCCGCGCGCTACTCGATCAGCATGGTCGTGCGACGGCATGTCTGAGCGGAGTCGCGCCCTTCCCCTGCTGGTCGAGTAGCCGCGCAGCGGCGTATCGAGACCGCCGTCCCCAGCAGGGCGGCTCTGCAGGCTCACGTTCTGGCGTGGTCGGATCTCGATACGCGCGCTCCGCGCGCTACTCGATCAGCATGGGGTGGACGCGCGCCCGAGGAAGTGGAGCCCTCACCTGCTGGTTGCGGAGCCATCCAGGAGGGCCACCTCCCGGACGCCCTCGCCCGCAGGGTCGAGGGCCGCGAGCCGGAATCGCGTGCCAGCGATTCCGGCCAGCCCGACGCGACCCGCTCTGCGGAACGCACCACTCCTGGTGGCCGACCGCGGGGGAGGAGCCGCTCGCGGCTCCTCCCCAAGATCAACACTGTGTAACGCTTCCCGAGTTGGCCCTCCGCGGCGGCTGAGCGTTCCGACACCTTGGGTAACGTGAGGTCATCGATGCCCTGCAGTGCCGATCGTGCGCGCGGGGCCGAATCTTGGAGGACGAATCTTGACTATCACCACGCGTAAGGCCGCGTTCGGCGGTCTCGCCGCTCTGGGCGTCACCGCGCTTCTCGCCGGTTGCGCCTCCGCCCCCGAGGAGGGCGGCTCGAGCGCCGCCGCCGGTGGCGACTTCCTGCCCTGCATGGTCTCCGACGCGGGCGGGTTCGACGACAAGTCGTTCAACGAGCTCGGCTACAACGGCCTCGTGAAGGCGTCCGAGGACCTCGGCGTCACCCCGAAGACCGTCACCTCGGAGTCCGAGACGGACTACGCCCCCAACCTCACGAGCCTCGTCGACCAGGGCTGCAACCTGATCATCACCGTCGGCTTCGCTCTCGCGGAGGCCACCTCGGCCGCGGCGGAGGAGAACACCGACATCGACTTCGCCATCATCGACGACGCGTCGATCGACCTGCCGAACGTCAAGCCGATCACCTTCGACACCTCGCAGTCGGCGTTCCTCGCCGGCTACGCGGCCGCGGCGTACTCGAAGACGGGCGTCGTGGGCACCTACGGCGGCCAGCAGTTCCCGACCGTCACCATCTTCATGGACGGCTTCGCGGACGGCGTGGCGTACCACAACGAGCAGAAGGGCACCGACGTCAAGGTCGTCGGCTGGGACGTCGCCGCGCAGACCGGTTCGTTCACCGGAGGCTTCGCCGCCGGTGTCGAGGCCAAGTCGGCCGCGCAGTCCCTGATCGACCAGAACGCCGACGTCATCCTCCCGGTCGGCGGCCCGATCTTCCAGTCGGCCATCGAGGCCATCCGCGACTCCGGCAAGGAGATCGCCATGGTGGGTGTCGACGCCGACCTGTACGAGACCTACCCCGACGGCGGCGACCTGTACCTGACCTCGATCCTCAAGGGCATCGAGGCCGGCACGACCGACGTCACCTCCACCGCGGGCGCCGACGCCTTCGACGCGACCCCGTACGTGGGCACGCTCGAGAACGACGGCGTCGGCATCGCGCCGTTCCACGACTTCGAGTCGAAGGTCCCGGCCGACCTGCAGGGCGAGCTGGACACCATCAAGGAGGGCATCATCGACGGCTCGATCACCGTCGAGTCGCCGTCCGCTCCCGCCGCGTCCTGATCTCCGGATCGTCCGCAGCGCACTGACGAAGAGGCCGGTGGGCCCGAGTTCTGCTCGGGCCCACCGGCCTCTCGTCGGCTGTCCCGCCGGTCCCCGCGCACTGGCACGTCGCACCGAAAGTTAGATTGGACCCATGAAGCTCGAACTGCGGGGCATCACGAAGCGCTTCGGCGCTCTCGTGGCCAACGATCACATCGACCTCACCGTCGAACCCGGTGAGATCCACTGCCTCCTCGGCGAGAACGGCGCGGGCAAGTCGACGCTGATGAACGTGCTGTACGGCCTGTACCAGGCGGAGGAGGGCGACATCCTGCTGGACGACGTCGTCCAGCGCTTCTCCGGTCCCGGTGACGCCATGAAGGCGGGCATCGGGATGGTGCACCAGCACTTCATGCTCGTCCCCGTCTTCTCGGTCGCCGAGAACGTCATGCTGGGCCACGAGGAGACGAAGTCGGGCGGCCGGCTCGATCTCGCGGCCGCGCGCGCCCGCGTCCGCGACATCTCCGACCGCTTCGGCTTCGACGTCGATCCCGACGCGATCGTCGAGGACCTGCCCGTCGGCGTGCAGCAGCGGGTGGAGATCATCAAGGCGCTCTCCCGCGACGCGAAGGTCCTCGTCTTCGACGAGCCGACCGCCGTGCTGACCCCGCAGGAGACCGACGAGCTGATCGCGATCATGCGCCAGCTGCGCGCCTCCGGGACCGCGATCGTCTTCATCACCCACAAGCTCCGCGAGGTCCGCGAGGTCGGCGACCGCATCACGGTCATCCGCCTCGGCCAGGTGGTGGGGGAGGCCGCGCCCACGGCGAGCAACGCCGAGCTCGCGTCGCTGATGGTCGGCCGCGCGGTCGAGCTCACCGTGCAGAAGGAGCCGGCCCGGGCCGGCGACGAGGCCCTCGTCGTCAGCAACCTGACCGTCCGCGACGGGAACGGGCAGGCCGTCGTCGACGACGTCTCGTTCGAGGTCCGCCGCGGCGAGATCCTCGCGATCGCCGGCGTGCAGGGCAACGGCCAGACCGAGCTGACCGAGGCGATCATGGGGCTGCAGGAGCGGGTGGAGGGCACGGTGACCCTCGACGGCCGCCGGCTCGACGGCCTGTCCGTCCGCCGGGTGCTCGACGCCGGCGTCGGCTTCGTTCCCGAGGACCGCACCGAGGACGGTCTCGTCGCCGAGTTCACCATCGCCGAGAACCTCATGCTCGACCGCAGCGACAGCGGCCCCTTCGTCAAGGGCCTCGGCCTGCGGCTGAAGGAGCTCGAGAAGTTCGCCGAGGAGCGCGTCCGCGAGTTCGACGTCCGCGCACAGGGCATCACGACCCACGTCGGCCGTCTCTCGGGCGGCAACCAGCAGAAGGTCGTGCTCGCCCGCGAGCTCAGCCGTGAGCTGCGGCTGTTCATCGCCGCGCAGCCGACCCGCGGTATCGACGTCGGCTCGATCGAGTTCGTGCACAAGCGCATCGTCGAGACCCGCGACACGGGCGTGCCCGTCATCGTCGTCTCGACCGAGCTCGACGAGGTCGCCGCGCTCGCCGACCGCATCGCGGTCATGTACAAGGGCGGCATCATCGGGATCGTCCCCGCCGACACTCCCCGGGAGACCCTGGGGCTCATGATGGCCGGGCAGTCGCCCGCCGAGAAGGGTGCGGCCGCATGAGCGACGCGCAGTTGCCCGCCGTCGATCCGGACGCCGAGTCCGAGAGGGCGTCCGGCCTCGAGCCGGGCCAGAAGCCGGGTCAGGAGGCGCGGCCCGGTCCGATCGAGAGCGGGGCCTCGCGGGTCCTCCGCGAGATCCTCTCCGGCACCGCCCTGATGTCGGTGCTGGCCGTGCTGCTCTCGCTGATCGCGGGCGGCGTGCTGATCGCCGCCACCGATCCCGAGGTCCAGTCGGCCGCCGGCTACTTCTTCGCCCGGCCGCTCGACACGCTGCAGGCGATCTGGCAGTCGGTCGCGGGAGCGTACTCCTCGCTCTTCCAGGGCTCGGTCTACAACTTCCGCCGCGAGGGCTTCGCGAACGGCATCAAGCCGCTGACCGACACCCTCGCCTTCGCGACGCCGCTGATCGCGGGCGGCCTCGGCGTCGCCCTGGCCTTCCGGGTCGGGCTCTTCAACATCGGCGGCCGCGGCCAGATGCTGATCGCCGCCGCCTGCGCCGGCTGGGTCGGCTTCTCCTTCGACCTGCCGTTCGGCGTGCACCTGATCATCACGCTCGCCGCGGGGATCCTCGGCGGTGCGCTCTGGGGCGGGCTCGTCGGCCTGCTCAAGGCGCGGACCGGCGCGCACGAGGTGATCCTCACGATCATGCTCAACTACGTGGCGTTCTACTTCGTCTCGTATCTGCTGCGGACGCCGGGCGCGCTCCAGGCGCCGGGCTCGAACAACCCCAAGTCGCCCGGGATGAAGGACACGGCGGTCTTCCCCGACCTGCTCGGGTCCGGCTACTCGCTGAACCTCGGCTTCGTCTTCGCGATCCTCGCGACCGTCTTCGTCTGGTGGCTGCTCAACCGCTCGAGCATCGGCTTCAAGTTCCGCGCGGTGGGCGAGAACCCGCACGCGGCCCGGGTCGCGGGCATCGACGTCAAGAACAGCTACGTGTACGCGATGCTGCTCTCCGGCGGTCTCCTCGGCCTCGCCGGCAGCGCGCAGGTGATGGGCACCGTCACGACCGGCTTCACCGCCGGGATCGACGCGGGCATCGGCTTCGACGCGATCACCGTCGCGCTGCTGGGGCGCTCCCGTCCCTGGGGCGTCTTCTTCGCCGGCATCCTCTTCGGCGCGTTCAAGGCCGGCGGCTACTCGATGCAAGCCGCCGAGGGCGTGCCGATCGACGTGGTCCTCGTCGTGCAGTCGCTGATCGTCCTCTTCATCGCCGCGCCGCCCCTGGTGCGCGCGATCTTCCGCCTCCCGACGCCCGGGGTCGCCCCGAAGCGCCGCACGCGCCGCACCACGGAGGTGTCCGCATGACCACCGCAGTCACCCGTGCCCCCGGGACCGCGTCCCGGGTCGCCGTCCGCAGCTGGAAGGCCCCGATCGCGTTCGGGATCTTCTCGCTGCTGGCCGTGATCCTGTTCGTGGCCCTCGGCCGCGACGGCACCAGCTCGTTCCGCCTGGCCTCCGGCAACGACTTCTTCGCCCTGCCGGACCTGCCGTTCCCGACCCGCGCCACCGGCGTGGTCGTGGCGGTCGTCCTGGTCGGTCTGACGGCGGTCGCCGTCGCGTTCACCCGCTCGGCCCGCCGCCTGCCGCTCTGGCTCTCGGCCCTGTTCGCGCTCGTCTTCCTGGTCGGCTTCCTGGTCTGGGCGTCCGCGGGCGCGACCCTGCCGCTGCCGGGTCTGCTGCTCGGCACCGTCGGGCTCGCGACTCCGCTGATCTTCGGCTCGCTCGGCGGCGTCATCTCGGAGCGCGTCGGCGTGGTCAACGTCGCGATCGAGGGCCAGCTGCTCGCCGGCGCCTTCACCGCGGCGATGGTCGGCTCGCTGACCCGCCAGCCGGTGCTCGGCCTGCTCGCGGCGATGATCGCGAGCGTGCTGGTCTCGTTCGTGCTCGCCGCCTTCGCGATCAAGTACCTGGTCGACCAGGTGATCGTCGGAGTGGTCCTCAACGTCCTCGTGACGGGGCTGACGAGCTTCCTCTACTCGCAGGTGCTGACCAGCGACGCCGCCGTCTTCAACTCGCCGGTCAAGTTCGACCGGCTGCCGATCCCGGGGCTCAGCCAGGTGCCGATCCTCGGCCCGGTGCTGTTCAACCAGACGATCATCGTCTACCTGATGTACTTCGCGATCTTCGCCGTGTGGTGGGGGCTCTTCAAGACGAAGTGGGGCCTGCGGCTCCGCGCGGTCGGCGAGCACCCGCAGGCCGCGGACACGGTCGGCATCAACGTGGCCAGGACGCGGTTCTGGAACGTCTCGCTGGCCGGCGCGATCGCCGGCATGGGCGGGGCGTACTACACGCTCGACGCGGTCGGCGCCTTCGGCAAGGAGATGACGGCGGGCGCGGGCTTCATCGCCCTGGCGGCGGTCATCTTCGGCCGCTGGGACCCGATCAAGGCCACCCTCGCCTCGCTGCTGTTCGGCTTCGCGACCAACCTGCAGAACGTGCTCGGCGTCATCGGCTCGCCGGTGCCGAGCGAGTTCATGCTGATGCTGCCCTACGTGGTGACGATCTTCGCGGTCGCCGGCCTGGTCGGGCAGTCGCGGGGTCCGGCCGCCGCCGGCAAGCCCTACTTGAAATCGTGAGGACGGAACCGATGACCGACATCGACTGGGACGCGCTCCGCACCGCCGCACTCGACGCGATGGGCAAGGCCTACGTGCCGTACTCGAAGTTCCCCGTGGGGGTCGCCGCCCTGGTCGACGACGGCCGGGTGATCTCCGGCTGCAACGTCGAGAACGCCTCCTACGGCCTGACCCTCTGCGCCGAGTGCGCGCTGGTGTCCTCGCTGCACATGACGGGCGGCGGCCGGCTCGTCGCCTTCACCTGCGTCGACGGCAAGGGCGGCGTGCTGATGCCCTGCGGGCGCTGCCGTCAGCTGCTCTTCGAGCACTCCGCGGACGGGATGCTCCTGCAGACCGTGTCGGGCGTGAAGACGATCGACGAGGTCATCCCCGACGCGTTCGGTCCGCGCACCCTCGAGGCGTACGCGGCCGAGTAGTCCCGCCCCGCCGCCTCCCGCTCCCACTCCTGAACCGAGGACCCCGCATGACCCCGTCCACCCCCGTCGAGGCGTTCGACGCCGTCGACGTCATCCGCACCAAGCGCGACCGCGGCACGCTCTCGACCGCGCAGATCGACTGGCTGATCGACGCCTACACCCGCGGCTACGTCCAGGGTGAGCAGATGGCCGCCTTCGCGATGGCCGTGCTGCTCAACGGGATGGACCGCGACGAGATCCGCGATCTGACCCTCGCGATGATCGCGAGCGGCGAGCGGATGAGCTTCG
Source organism: Rathayibacter sp. PhB152 (assembly GCF_003751395.1). Lineage (NCBI taxonomy): Bacteria > Bacillati > Actinomycetota > Actinomycetes > Micrococcales > Microbacteriaceae > Rathayibacter > Rathayibacter sp. PhB152. The sequence continues at coordinate 263,049 of NZ_RJUT01000007.1, forward strand.
ACGGCCTCGGCAAGCGAACGGTCGACAAGCACTCCACCGGCGGTGTCGGCGACAAGATCACGCTGCCGCTGATGCCGCTGGTCGCCTCCTTCGGCGTCGCGGTGCCGCAGCTCTCGGGCCGCGGCCTCGGTCACACCGGCGGCACGCTCGACAAGCTCGAGGCGATCCCGGGCTGGCGCGCGGACCTCAGCAACGAGGAGATGTTCGAGCAGTTGCGGACCGTCGGCGGCGTGATCTGCGCGGCGGGCTCCGGTCTCGCCCCGGCGGACAAGAAGCTCTACGCCCTGCGCGACATCACCGGCACCGTCGAGGCGATCCCGCTGATCGCCTCCTCGATCATGTCGAAGAAGATCGCGGAGGGGACCGACGCCCTGGTCCTCGACGTCAAGTTCGGCTCCGGCGCGTTCATGACCGACATCGAGCGCTCGCGCGAGCTGGCCCGCGCCATGGTCGATCTCGGCAACGACGCCGGCGTCCGCACCACGGCGCTGCTGACCAACATGAACGTGCCGCTCGGCCTCGCGATCGGCAACGCGAACGAGGTCCGCGAGTCCGTCGAGGTGCTCGCCGGCGGTGGCCCCGCGGACGTCCGCGAGCTGACCCTCGCGCTCGCCCGCGAGATGCTCGCGCTGGCCGGGCAGCCCGACGCGGACGTCGAGGGCGCGCTCGACGGCGGTGCGGCGATGGACACCTGGCGTGCCGTCATCCGCGCGCAGGACGGCGACCCGGACGGCGCTCTCCCGGTCGCCCGTGAGACGCACGTCGTGCTCGCCGAGCGCGACGGCGTCCTGGTCGAGCAGCAGGCGCTGCCCTTCGGCATCGCGGCCTGGCGCCTCGGCGCGGGGCGCGCGCGCCAGCAGGACGCGGTGCAGCACGCCGCCGGCATCGACCTGCACGCGAAGCCCGGCGACCGGGTCCGCGCCGGTCAGCCGCTCTTCACGCTCTCCGCCGACGAGCCGTCCCGCTTCTCCCGCGCGCTCGAGGCGCTGGACGGCGCGTACCGCATCGGCGACGAGGGCGACGCGGTCCTCGACGGCGGCCCACTGGTGGCGGAGCGCATCGCCTGACCGTCGCCGCCGCTCGGGTCGAGCTCCGGCTCGCGGAACGGCCTCCGGCACGTCGGATCCACGGATTCCGGCGTGTCGGAGCTGTTTCCGCGTGGCGGGGGTGGGGCGGACGTCCGGCTCGTGGAGTCGAGTCCGGCTCGTGGACTCCGCTGGTCAGGGCGTGCCGGAGCTGCTTCAGCGTGCCGAGGGTGGTCCGGGTGCAGGTCCGGCTCGTCCAATCGAGTCGGGCTCGTGGAACTCGAAGGTTCCGACGTGCCCGAGTTGTTTCCGCGTGCCGGAGGTGAGCAGAGAGGAGCTTCGGCTCGTGAAACCGGCCCGGGCTCGTGAGATCCGCTGGTTCAGGCGTGCCGGAGGTGACTCCGCGTGCCGGAGGTGAGCCGAGTGGATGTCCGGCTCGTGGAACCGGCCCCGGCTCGTGGAATCCGAAGGTCTCGACGTGCCGGAGTTGTTTCCGCGTGCCGGAGGTGGCCCGGTCTGCGCGCGCACCCTGCCTGACCCGGACGGGGTGGTGGACTCGGCGGAGGGCGGCGCGGGCGGCACCGTAAGGTGGTCGGCGAACCGTCGTCCCACCGGAGGAGCACCGTGACCGACAGCACCGAGATCGGCAGCAGCCACGAGGAGTACCTCCTCCCGGGCGAGGGCATCCTCATCGACGACCTGCCCAAGGTGTCGCTGCACGACCACCTCGACGGCGGACTCCGTCCCGAGACGATCGTCGACATCGCCGCGCAGACCGGCGTCGCCCTGCCCGCCGAGGACCCGGAGGCCCTCGAGCACTGGTTCACGAGCACGGCCGACTCCGGCTCGCTCGAGGACTACATCGCCACCTTCGAGACCACGATCGCCGTCATGCAGACCGCTTCGTCGCTCGAGCGCGTCGCCCGCGAGTTCGTGCTCGACCTCGCCGCCGACGGCGTGGTGCACGGCGAGATCCGCTGGGCGCCCGAGCAGCACCTCCGCTCCGGTCTCACCCTCGATGCGGCCGTCGAGGCCGTGCAGGAGGGACTCGAGCAGGGCGTCCAGGAGGCGGCCGCGCACGGCTCGCGGCTCGGCGTCGGCCAGCTGATCACCGCGATGCGGCACACCGACCGCTCGCTCGAGATCGCCGAGCTCGCCCTGCGCCACCGCGAGCGCGGCGCGATCGGCTTCGACATCGCCGGAGCCGAGGCGGGCTTTCCCGCGTCGCGGCACCGCCCCGCTTTCGAGCTCCTCGCCGCGGCGCACTTCCCGACGACGGTGCACGCGGGCGAGGCCGACGGACTCGACAGCATCCGCTCCGCGCTCCTGGACGGCCGCGCGCTGCGCCTCGGCCACGGCGTCCGGCTCGCGGAGGACATCCGCATCGAGCGCCAGGACGACGATGCCAGCTACGTGACTCTGGGCGAGCTCGCCGAGTGGGTGAAGGACCGGCGGATCGCCCTCGAGCTCAGCCCGTCCTCGAACCTGCAGACCGGGGCGATCGCCGCGTGGGGCACCGAGCTCGCCGACCACCCGTTCGACCTGCTCTACCAGCTCGGCTTCCGCGTCACCGTCAACACCGACAACCGCCTGATGAGCGGCACCACGCTCAGCCGCGAGCTCGCGCTGCTCTCGGACGCGTTCGGGTACGACCTCGACGACCTCGAGGCGTTCCAGGTCAACGCGGCCGAGGCCAGCTTCCTGCCGCTGGACGAGCGTCGCGAGCTGATCGAGACCATCAGCGCCGGCTTCGAGGCGGCCTGAGCATGCCCCTCGACCCGCTCTCCGACGCCGCGGTGGCACTGCGGCACCCCGCTGCCAGCTGGCGCGAGGCGGTCATGGAGGCGGGCCGCGCCCTCGAGCGCAGCGGCGCGGTCGACCCGGCCTACTCCCGCCGGATGGTCGAGCAGGTCGACGTGCTCGGGCCCTACATCGTGATCGCCCCCGGCCTCGCCCTCGCGCACGCCCGCCCCGGCAACGACGTGCTCGCGGACGGGATCTCGGTGGTCACCCTCGCCGACCCCGTCGCCTTCGGCCACAGCACCAACGACCCGGTCTCGGTCGTCATCGGCATCGCCGCCACCCAGGCGCACGGCCACGTCGGCTTCGTCTCCGGCCTCGCCGACGTCCTCAGCAAGCCGGACGCGGTCGCGGCCCTCGCCGCCGCCCGCACCGTCCGCAGCATCAACGCCGTCCTCACCGACGACATCCCGCATCACGGAAGAAGCGCATGAAGATCGTCACCCTCTGCGGCGCCGGAATCGGCACCTCCGCCATCCTCAAGCTCGGCGCCGAGCGCGCCCTCGAAGCCCTCGACCTCGAGGCCGAGGTCGTCGCCTCCGACCTCGCCTCCGTCGACGCCCTCGCCGCCGACGCGCAGGTCATCCTCACCTCCCGCGAGCTGATCGGCAGGATCGGCAAGACCTTCGCCGAAGTCGTCGTCATCGACAACTACCTCGACCAGACCGAGATCACGGCGAAGATCGAGCGGGCGCTGGGTTGATCCGCCGATAGGCGGATCAACCGAGTGCCGCTTTCTGAGCCGCTCCCCGCGCGGCTCAGCGCAGTCGGCTTCTCGATGTGGTGCGTTTCGTGGAGCGGGTCGCGTCGCGCTGTCGAGAATCGCTTGGCACGCGATTCTCGATCGCGCGCTCTGCCTCGAAGGTGCTCGTTCCTGGTGGGTGCGAGGTCGGTCCGGGTCGCGAGATGCCACTTGTGTGCGCGACACGCCGGGGGAGGCGTGCACAAGTGGCATCTCGCGAGGCGGGCGGCGGGGCGGCGGGTCAGGGGGCCAGCAGGGTGAGGGTGCGGGTGAGGAGGGCTCGGGCGCGGGCGGGGGAGAGGCGGGTCGGCTGCTCGGCGGCGCGGGCGACGGCGATGCCGTCGAGGACAGCGAGGAGGAGCGCGGCGTCGTCGGGGCCGAGCGGCGCCGTGGGGTGCGCGGCGTGCAGCAGCTCCAGGACGACGTCCTCCGTGCGCGACCAGCCGGCGGTGTGCAGGGCGCGGATCTCGGGGTCGGTGCCGGCGCGTGAGGCGAACGCGGTCCAGACGACGGCGTCGGGGACGTCGGCGTCCTCGACGCAGGCGATCGCCTCGCAGAAGGCGCGGAGACGAGCGTCCGCCGACGGCTCCTCCTCCCGCAGGTCGAGCATCCGCCGGCGGAACCGCTCCTCCACCGCTGCCATCGCGCCGGTCAGCAGCGCCTGCTTGGTCGGGAAGTGGTGCTGGACGGCGCCTGCCGAGACGTCTGCTTCAGCGGCGACGGTCCGGATGCTGAGCTGATCGGCCCCGCGCGTCGAGAGGACGGTGACGACCGCCGAGAGGATGTCGCTCCTGCTCTCGCGCCGATCGGCCACGTGCGCTCCTCTCGATCCGTCCGCTCGAGCAGGCTACGCTCTCGACCATGACCAATACGACTGTATTGCCGGTCCCCGAGACGGCGGGAGGGCGCATCGACTCGCTGGACATCGTCCGCGGCGTCGCGATCATCGGGACCCTCGGCACCAATATCTGGCTGTTCTCCCACCCCTGGGGACTGCTCGGGATGCTCAGCGAGCCGGTGACACCCGGGACGTCCCCGGGCGCGCAGACCGTGCAGCTGGTGCTGATGGCTCTGGCGCAGGGGAAGTTCCTCGCCCTGCTCTCGCTCACCTTCGGCATCGGGCTGGCGATCCAGCACGCGTCGGCGGTCCGCCGGGGTCGGCGCTGGCCCGGCCGCTACCTCTGGCGGGCGACGCTGCTCCTGCTCGACGGGGCGGTCAACTACGTGCTGATCGCGGAGTTCGATGTGCTGATGGGCTACGCGGTGACGGGGGCCGTGGTGGCGTGGCTGCTGCTCACCCGGCCGCGGACGCAGCGGCGCACGGTGGTCGTCCTCGGCGCGCTGCACGTCCTGCTGATCTCGGCGCTCGTGGCGCTCGTGGCGACGCAGCCGGGTGCCGGTCAGGGTCCCACCGGTCGCAGCCCGTACGCGGACGCCTCCTTCCTCGGCCTCGCCCTCTTCCGGCTGCAGAACACGGGAGTCTTCCGGGCGGAACCCGTGCTGATCGGCGTCCTCAGCCTGGCGATGTTCCTGCTCGGCGCCCAGCTGCTGCGCGCCGGCCTCTTCGAGGAGGAGGGCCGGCGACTGCGGCGGCGACTGATGGTCCTCGGCGCGCTCGCGGCCCCTGTCGACCTGGCGCTCGGCCTCACCGGGAGCGCGGCCGGTCTGCTGGCCGAGCGCTATCTCGCCGCTCCGCTGGTGGCGCTCGGACTGCTCGCCCTCCTCGCCGAGCTCGGCCTGCGCCGGGGGAGCGACGGCTGGGTCGCGCGTCGCGCTCGCGAGGTCGGCCGGGTCGCTCTGAGCGCCTACCTCCTGCAGAACCTGCTCGGGGGTGCTCTGTTCTACGGCTGGGGTCTCGGGCTCGCGGTCACCGCAGCCCCGTGGCGGGTGCCGGTGACGATCGGCGCGTTCGTCCTGATCGCGGCGATCGTCGTGCTCGCCGCGCATCTCTGGCTCCGCCGCTTCGCTGTCGGCCCGGTCGAGTGGCTCTGGAGGCGCGGCGAGCAGCTGGGGAGTCGTCCCTCCCGCTGACGATGTGGTGCGCCAGGTCCCGCGCCAGGACGGCGGGGTCGGAACGTCCGTGCGATTCTCCGACGTGGCTCCGTCTCCGAGCCTCTTCACCGAATCGAGAGGACTGAAGTGCGCACTCGAATCCGCTGCACGATCGCCGGGCTCACCACCCTCGGGCTCCTGGCGGGAGGTGCTGTTCTGGGAGCGGGACCCGCCCTCGCTCGGACCCCGTCCTCCCTCCCGTCGGCGGCCGCCGCCTCCTCTGCGACCCCGGAGTGGAGCGCGACCAGGGTCTACACGGGCGGACAGCAGGTGACCCGCCAGGGGAAGCTGTACACCGCCGGCTGGTGGACCCGGGGCGAGGACCCGCTGCTGGTCTCCGGTGCGGTCGGGACGGGCAGGGTGTGGCAGCCCACCGCCGGCGTGAGCGCGCCGTCCGCCACGCAGGCGCCCGCGCCGACGCCGACCGCCGTGCCCGCTCCGGTGTCGACGCCGACCCCCGTGCGCGCCCCGGCGCCCGTCGCCGCCGCGGTGCCCACCGCCGCGCCCGCGCCGGCAGCCGCCGCGTCGGACCCGTTCCCCGGCGTCGCGGCCTGGAGTGCGTCGGCGACCTACACCGGCGGCCAGCAGGTCGTGCGCGACGGGAAGCTCTACACCGCCGGCTGGTGGACCAGCGGCGCGGACCCCCGCACCGAGTCCGGCGCGATCGGCTCCGGGAAGGTGTGGCAGCCCGCGAGCGCGGTCGCCCCCGCCCCGATCTCGACTCCGGCCCCGACCTCGACCCCGGCCCCGACGACGACTCCGGTCCCCGCGACGACGGCGGTGCCGACGTCGGCGCCGTCCGCCGCCGCGGATCCCGCGAAGGGCCCCGGCAGCGCGGCGCCCGTCACCGGAACGTCCCCTGCCGTCCTGCGCTCCGGCTACAAGGACATCACCATCAACATGGACTGGAACACCCACCAGCTGCGCACCGCGGTCGACGGCCGGGTCGTCCCGCTCGTGGGTCCGGACTCCTGGGCGAGCCGGACCGGCAGCAGCGCGGTCACGCTCGCCTTCGCCTCCGGCGCCGGGGACGCCCCGAACTGGGCGGGCGTCACGGCGGACGAGTTCCGCAGCTCGATCGACCAGCTGGTCGCTGCGGACGTGGACTACGTGCTCGCCACCGGAGGAGCCTCGGCGGTGTTCACCGCGAACGCCGCGCAGCTCGACTCCTTCATCAGCCGCTACGCCTCGAAGAACCTGATCGGCATCGACTTCGACATCGAGCGCGGGCAGACCGCCGCTCAGATCCGGGAGCTCGCGGACGCCGCTGCCGCGGCCGAGGTGAAGTACCCGGACCTCCGGTTCCAGTTCACCCTGCCCACCGCGGCGGCGTCGGACGGATCGAGGTACAGCCTGACCGACGTAGGAGTCACGACCGTCGAGGCGATCAAGGCCTCCGGCCTGCAGCACTACACCGTCAACCTGATGGCCATGGACTACGGGTCGGCGACCGCCGCGAACGCGGTCATCGACTCGACGACCGGGAGGACCGACATGGGGGCGTCCGCCGTCCAGGCCGCTCGGAACGTGCACGAGAAGCACGGCATCCCCTACTCGAAGCTCGAGCTGACCGCGATGATCGGCGTCAACGACGTAACCGAGGAGGTCACCTCCGTCGCGGACTTCGAGACGATCGCCGACTTCGTGAAGACGCAGGGCCTCGCCGGTCTGCACCACTGGTCCGTCGACCGGGACACTCCCTCCACCGTGGGCGTGGTGTCTCCGCTGGGCTCCGGGACGGCCATCCCGTCAGGGGCGTTCGCCGCGGTCGTCAACCGCGCCGGCTGACCCCCGCCCGTTCGCTGCGCCGCCCCGCCGACCCGTGGGGCGGCGCTGCGGCGTGCCCCGGACCCGGTCCTCGCCGTCCGTGTCGCTCGTCCTTCGCTGAATCCGTCCTCTCCGCCCGCCCCCTTCCCAGGAGCCGATCCACCCATGTCCTCGATCCCGTCCGACTCCTCCTCACCCGGTCTCCGGCACGCCTCGCGGCGTCCGCGTCCGCTGCTCCGCCGACTCCTGTCCGTCCTCGCGGCGGCCGTCGCCGTCGTCCTCGGGCTCACCCTGTCGACGGTCGCGGCGGCGTTCGCGCTCGCCGCGTCCCTGCCCTTCGCGATCGTCGTCTGGGTGGTCCTGTCCCTGCTTCTCGTCTTCCTGCTGGTCTCGGCCGTGCAGCGCCTGCTCCCGCGTCGGCCTCGGCCGGTCCGCCGGTCGGTGCGCCTGCGCACCCCGCTGATCGTCGCCGCGGTCGCGACCGCGGCCGTCGGCGCGCTCGCCGGGGGAACCGTCCTCGCGCCGGTCGGCGGGTCGTCCGTCGGCTTCGGCCCGGTGGCCCCGCAGTACTGGGACCTCTCCACCGGCTCGCACGTCGCGTACTGGAAGACCCCCGCTCCCACTCCCGGGGGATCCGAGGTCCCGATCGTGTACGTGCACGGCGGCCCCGGCGGCTATGTCTCCGCCCTGGACTTCGACTTCCTGCCCGCCCTCGCCGAGACCGGCCACGACGTCTACCTGTTCGACCAGCCGGGCGCCGGCTACTCCGACGACCTGCCGATCCACGACTACTCGCTGGAGCGGTCCGTCGCCGACATCGACGCCGTCCGGGAGAAGACGGGCGCGGATCGCGTGATCCTCGTCGGCCACTCGGCCGGGGGCTACCTCGCCGCCGCCTACACCGCGGAGCACCCCGAGCACGTGGAGAAGGCGGTCCTCCTCTCCTCCGGGACCTACGACCCGTCGGAGGACGGACGGCGCGCGGTCGCCGAGGCGCAGGCGGCAGCCGACGCGCGGCCGGTCGAAGACCCGGCAGAGCCGGCGGAGACCGCAGCGGAGGAGCCCACTCCTCTCCCGCTGGGCGCTCAGCTGCGCGCGGCCGCCGGAGTGGCGCTTCTGCGGTCGGTCGGCCCGGACGCCGCCGTGAACCTGCTCCCGCAGGACGCCGGCAGGCGAGTGGCGGCGGCGTCGCTGGGCGAACCCGGCGGCATCAACTTCTTCTCGAACCTGCTGCTGACCGACGACTTCCTGGCGCACTGGGCGATGACGCTCGAGCAGCTCCGCACGGTGAACGTGCCCACGCTGGTCGTGCGAGCGCAGGACGACTTCGTCGACTGGCGCGGCCAGCACGCCCTTGCCGAGGCGATCCCCGGCGCGCAGACGGTCTACATCCCCGAGGGCGGGCACGCCCCGTGGGTGCGGGCTCGCGAGCGCAGCCTCGCCGCCGTGTCCGACTTCCTCCTCGACCGGGCGCAGCCGATCTACACCGGCGACACCGACCCCGCGCTGGCGGACGTCCCCGACCGCGGCTGACCATCGCTCAGCGCAGGAGCTCGGCGGCTCCTGTCCGGAGGGCGTCGAGGCGGGCGGCGACCGCGCCGCGCCGGGCGTCGGCGTCCGTCTCGTGCGACCACGCATCGAGGTAGAGCTTCACCTTGGGCTCGGTGCCGCTCGGCCGCGCAATCAGACGGGCGCCGTCGAGGGTGAACCGCAGTGCATCCGTCGGCGGCAGCGCTCCACCCGCCGCGAGCAGGTCCTCCGTGCGCTGCACGGCCAGACCGCCGATCGCGGCCGGCGGAGCGCTGCGCAGCCCCGCCATGATCCGGCCGATCTCGGAGAGGTCGGTCACCCGGAGCGAGATCTGCTCCGAGCCGAAGAGGCCGAAGCGCTCGGCGAAGGCGTCGAGCTCGTCGGCGATCGTGCGGCCCTCGGCGGCGAGCGACGAGGCGAGATCGAGGAAGGCGAGCGCCGCCGAGATCCCGTCCTTGTCGCGGACCGTCTCGGGGTTCACGAGGTAGCCGAGCGCTTCCTCGTAGCCGAAGACGAGGTCCTGAACGCGCGAGATCCACTTGAAGCCGGTCAGCGTCTCCGCGAACTCCAGCCCGTAGTCGCGGGCGACCGCACCGAGCGCGGGGGAGGAGACGATCGAGCAGGCCAGCGCGCCGCCCGTCCGGCCCGCGATGCGGGCGCGCTCGGCGGCGCGCCAGCCGAGCAGCGCGCCCACCTCGTTGCCGGAGAGGCGACGGAAGCCGTCCTCGAGCGACGCGTCCGGGATCGCCGCGGCGAAGCGGTCGGCGTCGGGATCGTTGGCGACGATCAGCTGGGCGCGGCCCGAGCGGGCGGTCGCGAAGGAGAGGTCGAGCGCGCCGGCCTCCTCGGGGTTCGGGAACGCCACCGTGGGGAACGCGGGATCGGGATCGATCTGCTCGACGACCACGGCCGGCTCGTCGAAGTCGGCGGCGGAGAGCACCCGGTGCGCGGTCTCCCAGCCCACGCCGTGCATCGCCGTGTAGACGACGCGGAGCGGCGCCGACTGCCGTCCGACCGCCGCCGTCGCGGCGATGTAGGCGTCGACGACGGACTCGTCGGCGATGCGGTACTCGCCCCGCGGCAGCTCGGTGACGCGGCGCTCGGTCGCGACCGCGAGGATCCGCTCGGCGATCGCGGAGTCGACCGGCGGCACGATCTGCGAGCCGTCGTCGTCGCCGCCGAGGTAGACCTTGTAGCCGTTGTCCTGCGGCGGGTTGTGGCTCGCCGTCACCATCACTCCGGCGTCGGCGCCGAGGTGGCGGACGGCGAAGGCGAGCACGGGAGTCGGCAGCAGGCGGGGGAGCAGCACGGCGTCGGCACCGGCGCCGGCCATCAGGGCGGCCGAGTCCTCGGCGAAGACGCGGGAGTTCCTCCGCCCGTCGTAGCCGATGACGATCAGCGGGCGCTCGAGGCCCTGGGCGAGCAGGTGGTCCGCCAGCCCGACGGCCGCCTGCGAGACGAGGACGCGGTTCATCCGGTTGGATCCGGCCGCGATCGCGCCGCGGAGCCCGGCGGTGCCGAAGGCGAGGCGCTCGTGGAAGCGGTCCGCCAGCTCGGCGGCGGCGGCGGGGTCACCGGCCGCGTCGGCCGACAGCAGGTCGACGAGCTCCTGCCGCGTCTCCGGGTCGGGGTCCTGGGCGAGCCAGTCCTCGGCGCGCGCGCGGACGTCCGCCGTCACAGCGTGCCCGTGATCCCGGCCAGGAGACGGGCGAGGTCGTCCTCGGCGTTCCGTCCGGCCTCGAGGACCTCTTCGTGGCTCAGCGGCGTCTTCTGGATGCCCGCCGCCAGGTTCGTGATCAGCGACATGCCCAGCACCTCCATTCCGGCCTCGCGCGCCGCGATCGCCTCGAGGGCCGTCGACATGCCGACGATGTGGCCGCCGATGATCCGGGCCATCTGCACCTCGGCCGGGCTCTCGTAGTGCGGGCCGCGGAACTGCACGTAGACGCCGTCGTCGAGGTCCGCGCGGGTCTCCCGGGCCAGCGCCCGCAGCCGGGCCGAGTAGAGGTCCGTGAGGTCGACGAAGGTCGCGCCCTCGAGCGGGGAGTCGGCGGTGAGGTTGATGTGGTCGCTGATCAGGACCGGGGTGCCGGGGGTCCAGTGCTCCTTGATGCCGCCCGCGCCGTTGGTGAGGATCATCACCGAGGCGCCGGTCGCTGCGGCGACCCGGACGCTGTGCGCGACCCGGCGCACGCCGTAGCCCTCGTAGTAGTGGGTGCGGGCTCCGATGATCAGCGCGCGCTTGCCGGTCGGCAGCAGCACGGAGCGCAGGCTCCCGCCGTGGCCGTGCACGGCCGACTTCGTGAAGCCGACGATGTCGGTCGCCGGGACCGTCGCGGTCGTCTCGCCGATCGCATCGGCGGCCTTGCCCCAGCCGCTGCCGAGCGTGAGGGCGATGTCGTGCTTCTCGACGCCGGTCGCGTCGGCGATCTGGGCGGCGGCCTCGGCGGCGATCGCGAAGGGATCGGCGTCGGCGGAGTCGAGCGGATTGGGGGTCTGGTCAGCCATTCCCCCACCCTATCCACGCGCGACGCGGGGACGGGCGAGGCCCGCGGACCCTCCCGGACCCGCGTCGATTGGGCGAACTCCCAGCACGGGAGGACAATGGGAGGCATGCCTTACGAGTTCGAGCGCACGCAGCGGATCGCCGTCCTCGGAGGGGGACCCGGCGGCTACGAGGCCGCCCTCGCCGGAGCCCAGCTGGGCGCCGAGGTCACCCTCGTCGAGCGGGTCGGCGTGGGCGGCTCGGCCGTCATCACGGACGTCGTGCCGTCGAAGTCGCTGATCGCGACCGCCGAGGCCACCAATGCGATCGGCGAGGCCGCCGACCTCGGTGTGCAGTTCTTCACCCGCCACGAGCAGACCAACAAGCCGGTCCGCCCCGAGGTCGCGGTCAACCTCGCCACCGTCAACAAGCGCCTCCTCGGGCTCGCCCGCCAGCAGTCCGAGGACATGCGCGCGAACCTCGTGCACCACGGCGTGCGCATCGTGCAGGGCGACGGACGCCTCGACGGCTCGAACGCGCTGATCGTCGCGACCGCGCCCGGCGACGAGGGCATGGACTTCGACCGGATCGAGGCGGACACCATCGTCGTGTCCGTCGGCGCGAGCCCGCGCATCCTGCCCTCCGCCGCGCCCGACGGCGAGCGGATCATGAGCTGGACCCAGCTCTACAACCTCAAGACGGTGCCCGAGCATCTGATCGTGGTCGGCTCGGGCGTCACCGGCGCGGAGTTCGCCTCCGCGTATCGCGCGCTCGGCGCCAAGGTCACGCTGATCTCCTCCCGCGACCAGGTCCTCCCCGGCGAGGACGCGGACGCCGCCGCCGTGATCGAGAACGTCTTCAAGCGCAACGGCATGGTCGTGCTGTCCAAGTCGCGCGCCGACCGCGTCGAGCGCACCGAGACCGGTGTCCGCGCCGTGCTGTCCGACGGCCGCGTGGTCGAGGGCTCGCACTGCCTGATGGCCGTCGGCTCGATCCCGAACACCGCCGGCATCGGCCTCGAGGAGGCGGGCGTCCAGCTCACCGAGTCGGGCCACATCCGCGTCAACCGCGTCGCCCGCACCAGCGTCCCCTCGATCTACGCGGCCGGCGACTGCACCACCTTCCTGCCCCTCGCCTCCGTCGCCGCGATGCAGGGCCGCACCGGCGTCTTCCACGCCATGGGCGACGCGGTGAACCCCACCGAGGTGCGCAACGTCGCGGCGAACATCTTCACCCAGCCCGAGATCGCGACCGTCGGCTGGAGCCAGAAGGAGATCGAGGAGGGGCTCGCCCAGGGCGAGATCTACAAGCTCCCCCTCGCCGCCAACCCCCGGGCCAAGATGATGGGCATCCGCGACGGCTTCGTGAAGGTCTTCGCCCGCACCGGCTCCGGCACCGTCATCGGCGGCGTCATCGTCGCCCCCAAGGCCAGCGAGCTGATCTTCCCCCTCGCCCTCGCCGTCGAGCACCGCCTCACCGTCGACCAGGTCGCCCGCGCCTTCACCGTCTACCCCAGCCTCACCGGCTCCATCTCGGAGGCGGCGCGCGCCATGCACATCGTCAGCTGACGCTGACGATGTGCGCGTCCATCTCTGAGCCGCTCCCCGCGCGGCTCAGCGCAGTCGGCCTGTCGACGTGGCGCGTTCCGCAGAGCGGGTTCCGTCGCGCTGCCGAGAAACGCTGGCACGCGTTTCTCGGTCGCGGCGCTCTGCCCTGCGGGTGAGCGGCTCCGGCGGGTGCCCGCCCATGCTGATCGAGTGGCGCGTGGAGCGTGCGTATCGAGATCTGGCGATGCCCGAGGCGCGGTGTCAGCGGTGGTGGTGGGAGCGGCATTCAACCGCACTGCTGATCGAGGGAGGGTCTCGATACGCCGCTGCGCGGCTACTCGACGAGCATGGGGCGGACGCGGTTCCTGCGGTCGCGCATCGGCCGTCCATGCTGATCGAGTAGCGCGCGGAGCGCGCGTATCGAGATCCGACGCTGCCCGAGGCGCGGCGTCAGCTGCGGTGCGAGCGTCATTCAACCGCACTGCTGATCAAGGGAGGGTCTCGATACGCCGCTGCGCGGCTACTCGACATTGAGAATGGTGGTGTGGCGCGGGAGGGTGTCTGACCTTCTACTCGACGGACCGCCTCGCGGGGTGTGTCCACTGCTGGATCT
>NZ_RJUT01000008.1:0-127775 GCF_003751395.1 Rathayibacter sp. PhB152
AAGCGCTTCGTCGCACGCCGCGTCTTCCACGACCTCGCCACCGACCTCCGACCACCCAGACTCACTGCTTGACATCCATAGGACCATCCAGCATGTGTGCGGACACCGGACAGGAACTCTGCAGATCGCCGACCGCCCGCAAGGCGAACGTGCGAATCGCGTGCCAGCGATTCGCGCTAGGCGGACGCAGGACGCTCTGCGGAACGCGACCGCCTCGTCAGCCGACCGCGGTCGGGATCGCCGAAGGCGATCCCGACCAAAAGGTTCAGTCCTGGGCGGCGATCAGTGCCGTGTCGGTCGTCGCGCGGACCGCCGGGTGGCCGGCGCCCTTGCGGCCGCCGGTCTTGGTGCGGATCTCGACCCACTTGGCGATGCCGGAGAGGATCAGGCAGATGCCGATGTAGATCGCGCCGACCACGATGGCGGCGGGGATGATCGGGCTGTCCAGGCTCGGCTGGTTGCCGAGGTAGCGGGCGTAGTAGAGCAGCTCGTTGTAGGTGATGATCGAGCCGAGCGCCGTGTCCTTGAGGGCGACGACGAGCTGGGCGATGATCACGGGCAGCATCGAGCGGATCGCCTGCGGGAAGAGGATGAGGCGCATGACGCCCGCCTTGCGCAGGCCGATCGCGTAGCCCGCCTCCTTCTGGCCGCGCGGGAGGGCCTCGATGCCGGCGCGGAAGATCTCGGAGAAGACGGAGCCGTTGTAGAGCGTCAGTGCGATGACCACGGCGAGGTACGGCGTGAGCTTGAGCCCGACGAACGGGAGCCCGTAGTACATCAGCATCATCAGGATGAGGACCGGGATCGCGCGGAACAGCTCGATGAAGAGCGTGACCGGAATGGTGATCCAGCGGCGGTCGGAGAGGCGGCCGATCGCCAGCAGCAGGCCGAGCACGATGCTCGCGACGCCGGCGGTGGCGAAGGCGGCGAGCGTCTGCCCGAGAGCCGCGCCGATGCTCTGCCAGACCAGCGGGTAGCCGAAGGCACGCCATTTGGCCGCGGAGAACTGCCCGGACTCGGCGAAGCGCCAGAGCACGAAGGCCAGCAGAGCGACGAGGACGAGCAGGACGACGGCGCCGATGACGCGGTAGCGGGCGACCGCGCGGGGTCCGGGGTTGTCGAAGAGGACGGAGCTCATCGGGCGACCCTCCACTTCTTCTCGAGCTGGCGTTGGAGGAGGGAGAGCCCGGTGACGAGGATCACGAAGGCGAGCGCCACCCAGAGCACGACGATGAGGCTGTTCTCGCCGCGCTCGTTGAGCACGCGGACGATCGTCCCAGCCTCGGCGACCGAGAAGCCGGCGGCGACGGTCGTGTTCTTGAGGAGGGCGATCAGCACGCTCATCAGCGGCGGGATGACCGAGCGGAACGCCTGCGGCAGCACCACCTGGGTCATCGTGAGCCCGAAGTCGAGGCCGATCGCGCGGGCCGCCTCGGCCTGGCCGATCGGCACGGTGTTGATCCCGGAGCGGAGCACCTCGGCGACGTAGGTCGCGGTGTAGATGCTCAGCGCAGTGATGGCGAGGTTCGTGTAGCCGACGTCCGGCAGGTCGAGCTTCGGGTACCCGAAGGCGAAGAAGAACATCAGCAGCGTCAGCGGCGTGTTCCGGATGGTGTTGACGTAGACGGTGCCGACCGCTCGCGCGATCGGGACGGGCGAGACGCGCATCGCTCCGACCACGGTGCCGAGGAGGAGATCGAAGACGAGCGACACGACGAACAGCAGCAGGGTGTTGCCGAACGCGGGGACGAACACGTCGAGGTTGTTCAGGAGAACATCCATGCTGCGTGCCCTTTCATCGGGGAGGTGGAAGCGGACGCCGGTGCGGCGCGGGGCAGAGGAGGTCCCGGGGCGGTGCGCGACGCGCCGCCCCGGGACTCCTCAGGGGTGTCGGCCTAGTAGGCGTCGACTGCGGGCTGCTCGACCGTGGTGCCGGACTGGCCGAGGGTCTCGTCGTAGATCGCGCTCCAGGTGTCACCGCCGTCGGTCAGCATCTCGTTGATGAAGCCGCGCAGTGCGGTGTCGTCCTTCGCGAGGCCGATGCCGTAGAGCTCGGTGCTGAAGGGCTCGCCGACGACTTTGAGCTCGTCGGGCTTCTGCGCCGCGTAGCCGATCAGGATCGCGCCGTCGGTGGTGACCGCGTCGACCTGACCGTCGGCCAGGGCGTCGACGCACTGCGAGTAGGTGTCGAACTCGACGGGCGGGACCTCGGGGTAGTTCGCGCGGATGTTCTGGATCGGGGTGGAGCCGGTCGCGGAGCACACGGTGGTGTCGGCCGAGAGATCCTCCGGACCCTTGATCGTGTCGTTGTCCGCGGCGACCAGCAGCTGCTGTCCGGTCTCGAAGTACGGTCCGGCGAAGCCGACCTGCTCCTTGCGCTTGTCGGTGATCGAGTAGGTGCCGACGTAGTAGTCGATGTCGCCGTTCACGATCGAGGCCTCGCGGTTGGCGGAGGGGATCGGCTGGTAGTCGATCTTGTCGGCGGAGAAGCCGAGGGACGCGGCGACCCACTTCGCGATCTCGATGTCGAAGCCGGAGCGCTCCCCGGTCGCGGCGTCGAGGTAGCCCAGACCGGGCTGGTCCTCCTTGACGCCGATGGTGACCCGGCCATCCGCCGTCATGGCGTCGAAGGTGGGGCTGCCCTCGAGGGTGACGTCGGTGGCGACCTCGTACGCCGCTCCGCTCCCCTCGGAGCCGGAGTCCGAGCCGCCGCCGGTTCCGGAGTCACCGGCGCAGCCGGCGAGGGTGAGGGCCGCTGCGGCGAGTCCCGCGGTCATGAACATGAGCTTGGTGCGCATGATCGTCCTTCCTGGGGTGTGGCCCGCTGGAGCGGGCGATGTCCGGTCGCTCCCCGGGGTTCGGGGGGCGACCTGTCGAACGGCGGCCGAGGCGGGGTCCGCCCGCGGCGCCGGAGACCTAGTGGGTGATCAGCTTCGAGAGGAAGTCCTTGGCCCGGTCGGTCCGGGGGGCGGTGAAGAACGACTCGGGATCGGTGTCCTCGAGGATCTCGCCGTCGGACATGAAGACGACGCGGTGCGCGGCCTTGCGCGCGAAGCCCATCTCGTGGGTGACGACGATCATCGTCATCCCCTCCTCGGCGAGGCCGACCATGACGTCGAGGACCTCGTTGATCATCTCGGGGTCGAGCGCGGAGGTCGGCTCGTCGAAGAGCATCACCTTCGGCTTCATCGCGAGGGCGCGGGCGATGGCCACGCGCTGCTGCTGACCGCCGGAGAGCTGGGCGGGCGTCTTGCCCGCCTGGTGCCCGACGCCGACGCGGTCGAGCAGCGCCTGCGCCTCCGCCTCGGCGGCCTTGCGCGAGAGCTTGCGAACCTTGATCGGCCCGAGCGTGACGTTCTCGAGGATCGTCTTGTGCGCGAAGAGGTTGAAGGACTGGAAGACCATGCCGACGTCGGCGCGCAGGGCGGCGAGCCCCTTGCCCTCCTCCGGCAGCGTCTGACCGTCGATCGAGATCGTGCCGCCGGAGATGGTCTCCAGCCGGTTGATCGTGCGGCAGAGCGTGGACTTGCCCGACCCGGAGGGACCGAGCACCACGACCACCTCGCCGCGGTTGATCGTCAGATCGATGTCCTTCAGCGCCTGGAACTCGCCGTAGTGCTTCTGGACCCCGTCGAGGACGACGAGGGGCTCGCGGGCGGCAGCGGACGATCGCCCGGCCTGGGAGGGTGCTTCCATTCCGTCAGAGAATCACACGGGCATGGGTGGGTCAAATCATGAGCGGATTCTTAACCAGAGCGCAACAACCGGGGCTCGCTCCCAGCCTCATACCATGCCGAGGTGGTCTTCTCTCAGTTCTGGCGTGAAACGTCTCAGATCGAGTGCGCGTCGGGACTTCAGGAGCGGAGCGCGAAGGCGCTCTCGTAGAGGCAGACCGAGGCGGCGGTGGCGAGGTTGAGCGACTCCGCGGCGCCGTAGATCGGCACGGCGACGACGCCGTCCATCAGCTCGAGCGACTCGTCCTCGAGGCCGCGGGCCTCGTTGCCGAACACCCAGACCGTCGGCTGCGCGAGGTCGCCCCGGGCGCGCACGTCGAGCAGGCCCTCGCCCTTGACGTCGGCGGCGACGGCGCGGAGGCCTGCGGAGCGCAGCCGCTGCAGCACGTCGGGCAGCTCGGCTCCGACCGCGACGGGCAGGTGGAACAGCGAGCCCGTGGTCGAGCGGACGACCTTGGGGTTGTAGAGGTCGACGGAGCGGCCGGTCAGCACGACGGCGTCGGCACCCGCGGCGTCGGCCGCCCGGATGATCGTGCCGAGGTTGCCGGGGTCGCGGACCTCCTCGAGCACGGCGACGAGGCGGGGCTCGGAGGCGACGACGTCCTTGAGGGAAGTCGGGAACTGCCGGCAGACGGCCACGAAGCCCTGCGGCGTGACGGTGTCGGCCATCGAGTCGAGGACGTCCTCGGTCACGTACTCGATCTCGACCTCCGCCTCCTCAGCCGCGGCGACGATCTCGGGGTGGCGCTCGAGCGCGGTGGGGGTCGCGAACGACTCCATCAGCAGCTCGGGCCGGTAGCGCAGCGCCTCGGACATGGCCTGCGGGCCTTCGAGGAGGAAGAGCCCCGACTCCTGCCGTGCCGGACGCCGGGTGAGCTTGGCGACGGAGCGGACACGGGGAGAACGGGGGTTGTCGAGCATGCGGCGAGCCTATCGGCGCACCGTCGCGGGGCCCGGTCGACACGTCGCCCGCGGGGAAGGCCAACCCGCGGGAAGGAGGTCCTGCGACAATTCGGTCCTGCGGGAACGACGAAGGGGGCCACAACTCTCGTCGTGACCCCCTTCGGGGACGTGCTGCGGACTACGCGGCCTTCGGGGCCGAGGTGTCGGCCGGCAGTGCGGCCTTCGCGCTCGCCACGAGGGCGGTGAAGGTCGCGGGCTCGGTGATCGCGAGGTCAGCGAGGATGCGGCGGTCGACCTGGATGCCGGCCAGGGCGAGGCCCTGGATGAAGCGGTTGTAGGTCAGGCCGTTGGCGCGGGACGCGGCGTTGATGCGCTGGATCCAGAGGCGGCGGAACTCGCCCTTCTTCGCACGGCGGTCGCGGTACGAGTAGACGAGGGAGTGGGTGACCTGCTCCTTGGCCTTGCGGTACAGACGCGAGCGCTGGCCGCGGTAGCCCTTGGCGCGCTCGAGGATGACGCGACGCTTCTTGTGGGCGTTGACCGCCCTCTTGACTCTTGCCATTTCTCTTTCTTCCTTACGATCCGGGTCGGTTGTCGAGGACTACGACGGCAGCGGACTGCCGCGGTGGTCGACTACAGGCCGAGAAGCTTCTTGGCGACCTTGGCGTCCTGCGGGGCGAGGACCTGGTCCTGGTTCAGGCGGCGGGTGCGGACGCTGGACTTCGACTCCAGGTTGTGACGCATGCCGGCCTGCTGCTTCATGAGCTTGCCGGAGCCCGTGACCTTGAAACGCTTCTTGGCACCCGAGTGGGTCTTCATCTTGGGCATGTTCTCTCCTTGTCGACGTCGCACGCGCACTCGGCGGGCGAAACTGGTGCCCCGCGAGCGGGGCGTCCACCGGCCCCGAGGACGGGGCGGCGAAGTATCAGACGGATTCGGACTCGGCCGATTCCTCTTCGGGGGTGTTGGCCTCGCGACGAGCGGCGCGGACGGCGTTCGCCTCGGCCTTCGCCTCGGACTTGTTCTTCAGCGGGCCGATGACCATCACCATGTTGCGACCGTCGATGGTCGGGGTGGACTCGACCTGGCCGAACTCGGACACGTCCTCCGCGAAGCGCTGCAGGAGCCGGACGCCCATCTCGGGGCGGGACTGCTCGCGACCGCGGAACAGGATCATGGCCTTGACCTTGTCGCCGGCCTTCAGGAAGCCCTCGGCGCGCTTGCGCTTGGTCTCGTAGTCGTGCTTGTCGATCTTCAGGCGGAAACGGACCTCCTTGAGGATCGTGTTCGCCTGGTTGCGACGGGCTTCCTTGAGCTTCTGGGCCTGCTCGTACTTGAACTTCCCGTAGTCCATGATCTTGGCGACGGGAGGCTTGGAGTTGGGAGCAACCTCGACCAGATCCAGGTCTGCGTCCTGCGCGAGTCGCAGGGCGACCTCGATTTTCACGACGCCGACCTGTTCTCCGGCGGGACCCACGAGGCGGACCTCGGGGACGCGGATTCGGTCGTTGGTACGGGGATCGCTGATTGCGTTTCTCCTCTGATCTCGGTGAGTTGCTGCTCTGCGGCCGGATTCTTCGTCCGGCGCATCCCGAGAGAGGTGATTCCCTGTGCGAAGCGCGTCTACCGCGCTGCGCTGCACCCTACGACGCGCTCCCCGAGACGTGTCTCGAGGACCGCAGCCCTGCCCCCGTTGCCGGAGGCGGAGTGCTTCTGACCCGGTAACCTAGTGAAGCGGTCAAGCGCGGGTGGGAGAATCTCCACTTTCGAACCGAGGACATGCCTCGGAGCCCGCATCACCATAGCAGACTTCCGGCCGGAAGGGCAGCGGGCGGCGCCCGCCACTCGCCCTCCCCCGCGAGTGCCCCCTCGAGCACCGCCTCGGGGTCCTCGCGAGCGCCGGACTCACCGAACGAGGGACCCATGGCTCAGCACGACGACGATTACGCCCGACGGTTCGGCGACGACTCCGACGTGGAGGCGACCCGCGACATCGCCGAGGTGCCGGCGGTCGAGATCATCACGACCGCCGCGGTGCACCTGATGAGTGCCGCCGCGGTGAAGTGCGGTCTCGCCGACGAGCCGGGCGCGCAGGTCGACCTCGACGAGGCGCGCAAGCTGATCAACGCCCTGGCCGGACTGGTCACGGCCGGTGCTCCCGACATCAGCGACATGCACGCGCGCAGCCTGCGCGACGGACTCCGGACGCTGCAGCTCGCCTTCCGCGAGGCCTCCCCGATCGCCGACCCGATCGGCAAGGGCCCGGGCGAGAAGTGGACCGGCCCGGTCACCTGAGCGGCTAAGCCCGGGTCAGCCCGTCGAAGCGGACGCCAGCTGGAGGGTCATCGAGTCGACCCGGGCGGCGACGATCTCGTCGGCGGCCCAGCGCTCGCCCAGTCGCGCGACCAGCTCGCCGAGCGCCGCGCGGTCGAGGCCGGGCCGCAGCTCCAGCACGATGACGAGCTCCGGTCCCGTCAGCCGCTGACGGGCGTCGCCCGGCCGCACGGCGAGCGAGACGACGGCGTCCTCCCCCTCGGCGCTCGCCCGCAGCGCGGCGAGGACCTCCGGATCGGCCGGGCTCGACCGCCACGGCGAGCCCTCGGCGATCGCCCAGAGCGCGGGGCGCCGGACGGCGAACTCGTGCGGCGAGGCGGGGTCGAGGACCATCAGCTCGGTCTCCTCCGCCACTGCGGCCAGCGCCGCGCGCCGGCCGTCGACCGGGACGGGGCGCGCGATGCGGTCCCAGCGCCGCATCGCCTCGACGTCGCTGAAGACCGGGAGCACGGTGCGGCCGTCCGGACCGGCGACCGTGACGATCGACAGCTCCTGCGACTTGTCGGCACGCAGGCCGGCGACCCCCTCGGCCTCCTCGCCGAGCTTCGCGACCAGGGGGATGAGCAGGCGCGAGACGCGCAGCGCGTCGACCACCGCCTCCGGACCCGCGTCGCCGGCGCCGAACGAGCGCAGGGCAGCGACCAGGGCCTCGGGCGCGCTGCCGTCGTCGTCCGTCGAGGCGCTCTGCTCGAAGTGGCGGCCGGCCCACGGGGTCCCTGCCGAATCGGTCAGGTGCGCGGGAAGCGCCCGGCCCTCACCCGAGGGCGACCCGGTCACTCGGAGGCGACGTCGAGCGCCTCGGCGAGCGTGAACGCTCCGGCGTAGAGCGCCTTGCCGACGATCGCGCCCTCGAGGCCCTGCGGCACGAGGTCGCGGAGCGCGGCGATGTCGTCGAGGTTGGAGATGCCGCCCGAGGCGATGACGGGGCGGTGGGTGCGCGCCATGACCTGCTCGAGCAGCTCGAGGTTCGGGCCCTTGAGGGTGCCGTCCTTGGTGACGTCGGTGACGACGTAGCGGGTGCAGCCGGCCTCCTCGAGGCGCTCGAGGACCTGCCAGAGGTCGCCGCCCTCCTTGGTCCAGCCGCGGGCCGCGAGGGTGGTGCCGCGCACGTCGAGGCCGACGGCGATCTGGTCGCCGTACTGCGCGATGACGCTGGCGGCCCACTCCGGGTTCTCCAGGGCGGCGGTGCCGAGGTTGATGCGCTTCGCCCCGGCGTTGAGCGCGGACTCCAGGCTGCGGTCGTCGCGGATGCCGCCGGAGAGCTCGACGTTCACGCCCTTGACCTGGCGGATGACCTTCTTCATGATGCCGTGGTTGTCACCGCGGCCGAAGGCGGCGTCGAGATCGACGAGGTGGATCCACTCCGCGCCCTGGTCGGCCCAGTCGCCGGCCGCGTCGATCGGGTCGCCGTAGTTCGTCTCGGTGCCCGCCTCGCCCTGCGTCAGTCGGACGGCCTTGCCGCCGGCCACGTCGATCGCGGGGAGAAGGACCAGGCCCGGGGCCTTGGTGAACTCGCTCATCGTCATCCTCAGTCTCGGAGCTGGTGCGGCCGCGGCTCCACCGGAGCCGCCGACCACCGGCCGATCCTAGTTCGTGCGGAGCCCGCCCAGCCAATTCGAGAGCAGGCGCAGGCCCGCGGCACCGGACTTCTCGGGGTGGAACTGCGTCGCCGAGAGCGGGCCGTTCTCCACCGCGGCGATGAAGGGGCCGCCGTGGTCGGCCCAGGTGACGGCCGGACGCGGGAACGGCGGCATGACGTCCAGCGTCCACTCCCGGGCGCCGTACGAGTGCACGAAGTAGAAGCGCTCGTCCTCGATGCCGTCGAACAGCCGCGAGCCGGTCGGCACCGCGACGGTGTTCCAGCCCATGTGCGGCACGACCTCGGCGGGGAGCAGGTCGACCGTCCCCGGCCACTCCCCCAGGCCCTCGCTCTCGACGCCGCGCTCGACGCCGCGCTCGAAGAGCACCTGCATCCCGACGCAGATGCCGAGCACCGGGCGACCGCCGGCGAGGCGCTTCTCGATGATCTCGCCACCGCGCGCCGCGGTCAGCGCCGACATCACCGCACTGAACGCGCCGACCCCCGGGACCAGCAGGCCGTCGGCCTCGAGGGCGCGGGTGCGGTCGGAGGTCAGCTCGACGTCGGCGCCGGCGAGCTCGAGCGCCTTGACGGCCGAGTGGACGTTGCCGGAGCCGTAGTCGTAGACGACGACGGACGGCTGGGCGCCGCTCACAGCGCGCCCTTCGTCGACGGCACCCCGGCGACCAGCGGGTCGAAGGCCTTGGCCTGGCGGAACGCCCGCGCGAACGCCTTGAACTCGGCCTCGGCGATGTGGTGCGGGTCGCGCCCGCCGAGCACGGTGACGTGCACGGTCAGGCCGGCGTTGAAGGCGATCGCCTCGAAGACGTGGCGCACCATCGATCCGGTGAAGTGGCCGCCGATCAGGTGCAGCGCGAAGCCCTCCGGCTCGCCGCCGTGCACGAGGTAGGGGCGGCCGGAGATGTCGACCACGGCCTGGACGAGCGCCTCGTCGAGCGGCACGAGGGCGTCGCCGAAGCGGGAGATGCCGGCCTTGTCGCCGAGCGCCTGCTTGATCGCGGTGCCGAGCACGATGCCGATGTCCTCGGCGGTGTGGTGGATGTCGATCTCGATGTCGCCGGTGGCGCGGACGGTCAGGTCGGTCAGCGAGTGCTTCGCGAACGCCGTCAGCAGGTGGTCGAAGAAGGGCACGCCGGTGGAGAGGTCCGCGACACCGGTGCCGTCGAGGTCGATCGACAGCTCGATGCTCGACTCGCTGGTGGCACGACGGAGGGAGGCGGTGCGCCCGGGAGCGGCGCTCGAGGAGGTCATGGTCTCCAGTGTATTCGGGGGCCGCCGACCCTCCGGGCGGCTACTCGCGGGCCAGGGCGACCGCGCGGTCCGCCGACGGGGCGGGCAGCGCGGCGACCGCCTCGAGGAAGGCGGTGGTCTCGGCCTCGGTGCCCGCGCTCACCCGCAGGTGGTTCGGGATGCCGACGTCGCGGATCAGGATGCCGCGGGCGAGGAGCGCCTCGAACATCGCTCCGGGGTCGGCGACGCCGCCGAAGAGGACGAAGTTGCTGCCGGTCTCGTGCGGGGTGTAGCCGAGCTCGCGCAGTCCGTCGATCATCCGATCGCGCTGGACGATGATCTCGCCGACCATCGCGAGCATCTCGTCCGCGTGGGCGAGCGCCGCGGTCGCGGCCGCCTGGGTCAATGCGGAGAGGTGGTACGGCAGGCGCACCAGGCGGAGGGCGTCGACGACGGCGGGGTCCGCGGCGAGGTAGCCGAGGCGGACGCCGGCGAAGGCGAAGGCCTTGCTCATCGTGCGGGAGACGAGCAGGCGCGGGCGGCCCTCGAGCAGGCTGAGGGCGGTCGGCGCGTCCCGTCCGGCGAACTCGGCGTAGGCCTCGTCGACGACGACGATCCCGTCGGTGGCGTCGTAGACGGCGGCGATCGTCTCGAGGTCGAGCGGCGTTCCGGTGGGGTTGTTCGGCGCGCACAGGAAGACGATGTCGGCGCGCTCGCGGCGCACCGCGTCGGCGGCGTACGAAGCGGACACGCGGAACTCGGCCTCGCGCTCGACGCCGATCCAGCGCGTGCCGCTGCCGGAGGCGAGGATCGAGTACATCGAGTAGGTCGGCGAGAAGCCGAGCAGCGAGCGGCCCGGGCCGCCGAAGGCCTGCAGGATGTGCTGGAGCACCTCGTTCGAGCCGTTGGCGGCCCAGATCGAGTCGGCGGTCAGACCGTGGCCGAGGTAGCCGGCCAGGGAGTCGCGCAGCTCCCGGAACTCGCGATCGGGGTAGCGGTTCACCGTGCGGAGGGCGACGGACACCCGCTCGACGATGTCGGCGATGACGTCGTCGGGAACGGGGTGGGTGTTCTCGTTGACGTTGAGGGCCACGGGCACGACGGCCTGCGGAGCGCCGTAGGGCTGCTGACCGCGCAGGTCGTCGCGGAGGGGGAGATCGTCGAGAGTCGTCACCCCGGAATGGTACCGGGGCACTCGATGCGCTCGATCAGCCCGCGAGGTCGTACTGCGCCGGGATCGCGAGGCGCTGCCCGGGCTCGAGGCCGGCGTTCGCCAGCTGGTTGAGCGACTGGATGTCGTAGACGACGTCGCGCGGGTCGGAGTCCGGTGCGAGCTCCTCCGCGAGGGACCAGAGGGACTCGCCGGCGCGGACGGTGACGTACTGGAACTCGACGTCGGCGCTCTCGCCCGAGGCGACGGCTCCACCGCCGTTGAGTCCGAAGACGAAGGCGCCCGCGACGAGGGGCAGGGCGCCGAGCGTCGCGAGGACGGCGCGGCCACGACGGGTCAGGCGCAGGCGGGTGCGCGCACCAGGCTGCTCGGCAGCGGTGACGTGCTGTGCGGAGGTCTGGTGCTGCGCGATGGTGGAGGGCTGTGCGGTCATGGTGATCGCTCCTTTCAGCAGGGGTTCGGGCCGGGTCCTCGGCCGGGAGGACCCGGTCCGAACCTCTGTTCCGAATATATCTTCGAATACCGCGCCGGGCAAGACCCGGTCGCGTCGCATCCGTTGCTGGATCGCGCGACACACTCGAACGAATGTTTCGAACGCGGACCCCCGCCGGATACAGTTTCGAGAGTCCGCAGTCAGTACAGCAGCGACCACCGACATCGGTGCTCGACGCGGACGGAGAGGGCGCGCACGCGGCGTGCGCACCGAGAGAGGGACGATCGTGAGCGACGCGCAGACGGCCGGGGCGAAGGCGGCCGGGGCGAAGGCGGCCAGGACGACGACTCCGGCGCCGAAGGCGAAGGCGGCGGCGAAGCCCGCGGCGGGCCGCCGCCGGAAGAACCTCAGCGCGAAGCAGCTCGCGATCCTCGACGCCATCCAGCGCTCGGTGTCCAGCCGCGGCTATCCGCCGAGCATGCGGGAGATCGGCGACGCCGTCGGCCTCGCCTCGCTCTCCAGCGTGACCCACCAGCTCAACCAGCTCGAGCTGAGCGGGTATCTGCGCCGCGATCCCAACCGCCCCCGGGCGCTCGAGATCCTCATCGACGTGCCGAGCTCGACCGAGGACGACGGCTCGTTCGAGTCGACGGCGACGGTCGCCGACGCGGCGATGGTGCCGCTGGTGGGCCGGATCGCGGCGGGTGTGCCGATCATGGCGGACCAGCAGATCGACGAGGTCTTCCCGCTCCCCCGCCAGCTGGTCGGCAAGGGCGAGCTCTTCATGCTCAAGGTGGTCGGCGAGTCGATGATCGACGCCGCCATCTGCGACGGCGACTGGGTCGTCGTCCGCTCGCAGCGCACCGCGGAGAACGGCGAGATCGTCGCCGCGATGCTCGACGGCGAGGCGACCGTCAAGGTCCTCCGCCAGCGCGACGGCCACACCTGGCTGCTCCCCCGCAACTCCAACTTCGAGCCGATCCTCGGCGACGAGGCCGAGGTCCTCGGCAAGATCGTCGCGGTGCTCCGCTCCGTCTGACGCGGCGGCGCACACGCGCAGGAGGGGCGGACGGCGTCGAGCCGTCCGCCCCTCCTGCGTTCACCGGGAGGCACGGCGAGCAGCTCGCGCAGCGTGACGACGAAGCGCCCGCGACCGCGGAGGTGATCCGTGGTCGCGGGCGCTTCAGGCGCGGGTGCCGGCTCCGCCGCTACGCCTCGACGGCGGCGACGGGAGCCGCGAACTCGCCGAGCGAGCCGGCCAGGTCCTCGTGCACGAGCGCGTGGACGTGCGTGCCGCCCTCGACGTACTGCGTCGAGAGGATCCGGCCGTTGCGGTGCAGCGAGGAGACCACGTCGCCCCGGTCGTACGGCACCAGCAGATCGATCTCGATCTGCGGCTCCGGCAGGATCTCGGCGATCTTCGCCTGGAGCTCGTCCATCCCCTCGCCGGTGCGCGCCGACACGAAGACGGCGCCGGGGGCGAGACCGCGCAGCACGAGCCGCTGGCCCTCGTCGACGAGATCGGACTTGTTGAACGCGATGATCTCGGGGATGCTCCGTGCGCCCACCTCGCCGATGACGTCGCGGACGGTGGCGATCTGCCCCGCGGGGTCCGGGTGCGAGGCGTCGACGACGTGGACGATGATGTCCGAGTCGGCGACCTCCTCCAGGGTCGAGCGGAACGCCTCCACCAGCTGGTGCGGCAGGGCGCGCACGAAGCCGACGGTGTCGGCGAGCGTGTAGCCGCGCCCGTCCGGAGTCTCGGACTTGCGGATGGTCGCGTCGAGGGTCGCGAAGAGCGAGTTCTCGACGAGCACGCCCGCGTGCGTCATCTGGTTGAGCAGGCTGGACTTGCCGGCGTTGGTGTAGCCGGCGATGGCGACCGACGGCACCGCGTTGCGCTTGCGGTTGGCGCGCTTCGCCTCCCGGGCGGGCTTCATCGCGGTGATCTGCTTGCGCAGGCGCGCCATGCGGGTGTGGATGCGGCGGCGGTCCAGCTCGATCTTCGTCTCACCCGGACCACGCGAGCCCATGCCGGCGCCGGCGCCGACCTGGCCGCCGGCCTGGCGGGACATCGACTCGCCCCAGCCGCGCAGGCGCGGCAGCAGGTACTCGAGCTGCGCGAGCTCGACCTGCGCCTTGCCCTCGCGGCTCGTGGCGTGCTGGCTGAAGATGTCGAGGATGACGGCCGTGCGGTCGATGACCTTGACCTTCACCACGTCCTCCAGCGAGCGGCGCTGGCTCGGAGCCAGCTCGGTGTCGGCGACGACCGTGTCGGCGCCGAGGGCGGCGACGAGCCCGGCGAGCTCCTCCGCCTTGCCCTTGCCCAGGTAGGTGCTCGGGTCGGGGTGCGGCCGGCGCTGGAGCAGACCGTCCAGGACGGTCGCTCCCGCGGTCTCGGCCAGGGCGGCGAGCTCGTGCAGCGAGTTCTCCGCGTCCTCGATCGAGCCCTGCGAGTAGACGCCGATCAGCACCACGTTCTCCAGCCGCAGCTGGCGGTACTCGACCTCGGTGACGTCCTCGAGCTCGGTGGAGAGGCCGGCCACGCGCCGGAGCGCCTGGCGGTCCTCACGATCGAACTGGTCGCCGTCACTGGTCTGCTCGGCGTCGCGCTCGACGTCGCCTCCGGCGCTCTGCAGCGCCTGGGCTCCGCCCGCGACGAACCGCGAATATCCCGACGAGCGCGACTGCGCGTTTGCCAGGACCCGCGAGACGACGTCCACGGCCTCGGTCGTGTCGGTCTCGTTCAGGTCTTCCGTCATCCGGATAACACTAACTCCTCAGCTGTTGATAAGTTCACTTCTCATGGCCGCCGAGCACTACTTCACCAGCACTCCCGACGGCGACCTCCGACCCCGGAGGATCAGCGCCCGGATCGCCGGCCGCGACCTCGAGGTCACGACTGCGGGCGGGGTGTTCAGCCCCGGCCACGTCGATCTGGGCACCCGGGTCCTGCTGGACGCGGTCCCCGACGCCCCCGCGAGCGGAGACCTCCTGGACCTCGGCTGCGGCTGGGGACCGATCTCGCTCGCCCTGGCGCTCGGCTCCCCCGACGCCCGGGTGTGGGCGGTCGACGTCAACCAGCGGGCGCTCGAGCTCGTCCGCCGCAACTGCGCAGATCTCGGTGTCACCAATGTCAACGCCGTGCTGCCCGAGGATGTTCCCGAGGACGTCCGCTTCGCCGCCGTCTGGTCGAACCCGCCGATCCGGGTCGGCAAGGCCGAGCTGCACGCGCTGCTCGAGCGCTGGCTGCCGCGCCTCGAGGCGGACGCGGAGGCGTGGCTCGTCGTCCAGCGCAACCTCGGCGCCGACTCCCTGCTGACCTGGCTGACCGAGACGTTCGAGGGCCGGCTCGAGGTCGACCGGATCTCCTCGGCCAAGGGCTTCCGCGTCATCCGCACCACGCGCACCGCCTGATCGCAGGTATCGGGCGGGCTCGCCGGAGCGGATCGGCGCCGCGCCGGTCGACCGATCGAGCGATCCCGAGCTAGTCGATCCGGATCGTGCCGGTGTAGACGAGGTCGGCCGGGCCGGACAGGCCGACGTGCTCGCCCTCCTCGGTCGGGAACATGGTCACGCCCAGCGTGCCGCCGGGCACCTCCACGCGCCAGGACTGCGGAGCGCGCGCTCCGGCCCAGTAGCGCACGGCGAGGGCCGCCGCGGCGGCGCCCGTGCCGCAGCTGAGCGTCTCGCCGCTGCCGCGCTCGTGGACACGCATCCGGATCCGGCCGATGCCGTCGTGCACCAGCGGCTCGCCCGGCACGACGAACTCGACGTTCGCCCCGTCGGCCGGCTCCGGCTCGATCTGCGGGATGTAGCTGAGGTCGGCCTCGTCGAGCTCCTCGTCGTTGCTCAGGGCGACGACGATGTGCGGGTTGCCGAGGTCGAGCCCGAGACCGGGACGGGGAACCTTCAGCTCCTTGGCCCGGACGAGCGGCTCGCCGCCGGCCAGCTCCCAGCGGCCGAGGTCGACCTGGAAGCCGGCACCGCTGCGGGTGACGTCGCGGACCCCGGCGCGCGTGCCGATGGGGAGGGTGTCTCCCTGCTCGAGCGCCGCGAGACCGCCGGCGAGCAGGAACGCCGCGTAGACGCGGATGCCGTTGCCGCACATCTCGGCGATCGAGCCGTCGGCGTTGCGGTAGTCCATGAACCACTCCGCCTCCGGCTCCTGCTCGAGGGCGGCGGCGCCGTCGGCGAGGGAGCGGGAGCGGACCGCGCGGATGATGCCGTCGGCGCCGACGCCGAAGTGCCGGTCGCAGATCATCGCGATCTGCGCGGGCGAGAGGTCGACCTCACCGTCCGGGTCGCTGAAGAGCACGAAGTCGTTGCCGGTGCCCTGGCCCTTGGTGAAGTGCAGCTCGATCGTCATGCCGATCAGCCTAGCGAGGCGCTGGAGCGCCGACCTGGGCGAGGGCGAGCGCCTGCTCGAGGAGGTCCGGAGCGTCGAAGGGCAGCCAGTGCGCCGCCTGGTAGCGGCGGAACCAGCTGTTCTGCCGCCGGGCGTAGCGGCGGGTGAGCGCCTGGGTGGCGGCGATCGCCTCCGCCTCCGTCAGCTCGCCCGAGCGCTGCGCCAGCGCCTGCGCGTAGCCGATGGCGCGGCTGGCGGTGACGCCGCGCTCGATGCCGAGCGGCACGAGGCGCTCGACCTCCTCGAGCATGCCGCCCGCCCACATCCGCTCGACGCGGCGGTCGAGCCGCTCGACGAGGACGTCCCGCGGCGCGGACAGCGCGAGGACCGTGCTCGGGCGCCACGGGACGGGAGTGTCGGACATCAGAGCGCTGTTCGGCGAGCCGGTGAGCTCGGTGATCTCGAGGGCGCGCACGATCCGGCGGACGTTGTGCGGCCCGATCCGTGAGGCGACCTCGGCGTCGACGGCGCGGAGCCGCTCGAAGAGCACGGCCGGCCCCTCGCGCTCGGCGGTCTGCTCCAGTGAGCGCCGGACGGCCGGGTCAGTGCCGGCGAAGGAGAACTCGAAGATCACGCTCGAGACGTACAGACCGGAGCCGCCGACGAGGATCGGGGTCGCGCCGCGCGCCAGGACACCGTCGATCACCGCGCGGGCCTCGCGCTGGTACCGGGCGACGGAGGCGTCCTCGGTGACGTCGAGGACGTCGAGCAGGTGGTGCGGAACGCCCTGGCGGTCCTCCGGCGGGAGCTTCGCGGTCCCGATGTCCATGCCGCGGTAGAGCTGCATCGCGTCGGCGTTGACGACCTCCGCGGCACCGCCGGACGCGCGGATCGCGGCGGCGAGGGCGAGCGAGAGGTCGGACTTGCCGGTGCCCGTGGCGCCGACGACGGTGAGGAGGGCGGGCGCCGCCCGCTCAGCGCTCGCCATCGAGGGCGTCGTAGATCGGCGTGGTCAGCGTCTCCGGCGCGACCGGCGTGATCGGGCGGAGGCGGAGCGACGGCAGGCCGAGCGAGACCTTCGGTGCGCCGCTGGCGCCCGGAGCCGCGGGGACTCCGCACGACTCCGCCTGCGCGCGGTCCCAGGCGTCGCCGGCGCGGGTGCGGCGGACCTGAAGCGGAGCACCGTCGGTCGAGTCGGCGATCAGGTAGAAGGGTGCGGCGCGGGTGACCTCGACGCTGACGACGTCGCCCGGGCGCGGCTGCTCGGAGCCGGCGGGCACGTCGAAGTGCACCAGGCGGCTGTCCTCGGCGCGGCCGCTGAGGCGGTGCGTCGTGCTGTCGCGGCGGCCTTCGCCGGTCGCGACGAGCACCTCGACCCGGCGGCCGACGACCGTGCGGTTCTCGCTCTCGCTGATCGAGTCCTGCAGCGCGGCCAGGCGCTCGAAGCGCTCCTGGACGACCGCCTTCGGGATCTGGTCGGGCAGCGTCGCCGCGGGCGTCCCCGGGCGGACGGAGTACTGGAAGGTGAAGGCGGAGGCGAAGCGGGCCGCCTCGACCACACGGAGGGTCTCCTGGAAGTCGGCCTCGGTCTCACCGGGGAAGCCGACGATGATGTCGGTGCTGATCGCCGCGTGCGGGATCCGGTCGCGGACGCGGTCGAGGATCCCGAGGAAGCGCTCGGAGCGGTAGGAGCGGCGCATCGCCTTGAGGATGCGGTCGGAACCGGACTGCAGCGGCATGTGCAGCTGCGGCATGACGGCCGGCGTCTCGGCCATCGCGTCGATGACGTCATCGGTGAAGGCGGCCGGGTGCGGGCTGGTGAAGCGGATCCGCTCGAGGCCCTGGATCGTGCCCGCGGCGCGGAGCAGCTTCGAGAACGCCTGCCGGTCGCCGAACTCGACGCCGTAGGAGTTCACGTTCTGGCCGAGGAGGGTCACCTCGATCGCGCCGTCGTCGACGAGCGCCTGGATCTCGGCGAGCACGTCGCCGGGACGGCGGTCCTTCTCCTTGCCGCGCAGGGCGGGGACGATGCAGAAGGTGCAGGTGTTGTTGCAGCCGACGGAGATGGAGACCCAGCCGCTGTACGTCGAGTCGCGCTTGGTCGGCAGCGTCGAGGGGAAGACGTCGAGCGACTCGAGGATCTCGAGCTGGGCCTCGTCGTTGTGCCGGGCCCGCTCGAGCAGTCTCGGCAGCGCCCCCATGTTGTGCGTCCCGAAGACGACGTCGACCCACGGAGCCTTCTCGAGGATGACGTTCTTGTCCTTCTGCGCGAGGCAGCCGCCGACGGCGATCTGCATCCCCTCGTGCCGGCGCTTGACCGAGGCGAGGTGGCCGAGGTTGCCGTAGAGCTTGTTGTCCGCGTTCTCGCGGACCGCGCAGGTGTTGATGACGACGATGTCGGCTTCGGCGCCGTCGGCCGAGACGTAGCCGGCCGCCTCGAGCGAGCCGCTCAGCCGCTCGGAGTCGTGGACGTTCATCTGGCAGCCGAAGGTGCGGACCTCGTAGGTCCTCGGCCGCGCATCGACGAGGGGAGAGGTGACCGGACCGAGCGTGCTCATGGTGTGCGATTCTACGCGCCGCTCCGGCCGCCTCTCGGCGACCGGGCGGCACGGTGGCTCAGCGGAAGCGGACGCTCGAGCCGGGCTTGCGCACCGTCTCGCGGACGACGCGCTGGACCAGTGCGCCGGAGTAGCCCCGTCGCGCGAGGAACCCGGAGAGGCGGCGCTCAGCGACCTCGTCGGAGAGCGACCGCAGGCTCGGCAGGCGCTTGCGCGCGAGCTCCATCGCCGTGCGGTACTCGTCGTCGCCGTCGAGCTCGTCGAGCGCCGTCGCGATCGCGTCCGGGTCGAGCTTGCGGGCGCGCAGCTCCTGCATGATCGACGAGCGCCCGAGCTTCTTGCGCTCGCGCAGCTGGATGACCAGCGACTCCGCCATCTTGTAGTCGTCGAGGTAGCCGAAGCGGGTGAAGCGCTCGAGGATGTCGATCGCGTCCTTCTCGGCGACTCCCTCGGTGTAGAGGCGCGCCTCGACCTCGGCGACCGAGAGGCTCTTGCGCGACAGGCCGCGGACGATGCGGTCGGCGATCTGCTCGGGGTCGGGCTCCTCGGGGAGATCCTCCGCGAAGGAGTCCTCCTCCGGGGAGTCGTCCTCTGCGACGTCCGCCGCGGAGTCGTCCGATCGGGACGACCGGCCCGGAGCCCTCGAGGGCGCTGCGTCCCGCCGTGCGACGTGCGCCGAGAGCTCTGCGATCGCGTCGACGGCGGGCTCGACCGCCTCGGCGGCCGCCCCGTCGTCCTTCACCCAGGGGAGGAAGGCCACGGGCCGACCCTGTGCCCCCTCCGCAGCCTTCTCCCCCACGGGCTACGCGCCCTTGCGGACGGGCGGCTTGGTCTCGCGGACCGGCTGCTTCGTCTCGATCGCGACCGGGGCGGCGTCGACCACGGCGTTCGGGTCGGCGACGACGCCGAGCTTGATCAGGATGCGCTTCTCGATCTCGGCCGCGATGTCCGGGTTGTCGATGAGGAACTGGCGCGCCTTCTCCTTGCCCTGGCCGAGCTGGTCGCCGTCGTAGGTGTACCAGGCGCCCGACTTGCGGACGATCTCGTGCTCGACACCGAAGTCGATCAGGCTGCCCTCGCGGGAGATGCCGATGCCGTAGAGGATGTCGAACTCGGCCTGCTTGAACGGCGGCGCCATCTTGTTCTTGACGACCTTGACGCGGGTGCGGTTTCCGACCGCGTCGGTGCCGTCCTTGAGGGTCTCGATGCGGCGGATGTCGAGGCGGACCGACGCGTAGAACTTCAGCGCCTTGCCGCCCGCGGTGGTCTCGGGGCTGCCGAAGAAGACGCCGATCTTCTCGCGGAGCTGGTTGATGAAGATCATCGTGGTGTTCGTGGTGTTGAGGCCACCGGTGAGCTTGCGGAGGGCCTGCGACATCAGGCGGGCCTGGAGGCCGACGTGCGAGTCGCCCATCTCGCCCTCGATCTCAGCGCGGGGCACGAGGGCCGCGACGGAGTCGATGACGATGAGATCGATGGAGCCGGAGCGCACGAGCATGTCGGCGATCTCGAGCGCCTGCTCGCCCGTGTCCGGCTGCGAGACCAGGAGCGAGTCGATGTCGACGCCGAGCTTCTTGGCGTACTCCGGGTCGAGCGCGTGCTCCGCGTCGATGAAGGCCGCGATGCCGCCGTTGCGCTGGGCGTTGGCGATCGCGTGCAGGGTCAGCGTGGTCTTTCCCGAGGACTCGGGGCCGTAGATCTCGACGATGCGGCCGCGCGGGAGTCCGCCGATCCCGAGCGCGACGTCGAGCGCGATCGAGCCGGTCTGGATCACCTCGACGGGGGCGCGGTCATCGCTGCCCAGGCGCATGACGGCGCCCTTGCCGAACTGGCGGTCGATCTGGGCGAGTGCGGTCTCGAGGGACTTCTCGCGGTCTGAGGAACTGGGCATGGCCGTCTCGCTCTCGTGTCGTGGTGGTATCGCCTACAGGCTGTCGTGTCGTACCGGAGCCGTTCGCGGGCGAGTGCCCCTGAATGCGGTCCCGGCCGGTTGCGACAAGGCGGTGAAGCAGTCCGTGTGACTGATGTCGACGGTAGGCCCGACCACCGACATCGGCGCCGAGCCGGACCGCTTCTGTGGAGACGGAGGCGATCCTGCTTCTGGTGAGGAGCTTAGACCCGTTCGAACAGGGATTCGAGGGTGGCGCGCCCGGCGTGTCGAACACGACTTCGGGCGGCAGGCGACCGCGGGAGCCGCTCGGCGTCAGTGCCGGCGCTTCGCCGGGTCGATCCCGTGCCAGCGGCCCTCGGGGACGTCGTTGGCGCGGCACAGCGCGATCCAGACCTCTCGAGGCTCCGCGCCGTCGCGGAGGGCCTTCTGGGCCGTCCTCCCGCCGAGCTCGGTCAGCACGAGGTCGGAGACGAGGACGCGCGCGTACGCGTCGCCGAACTCGTCGTCGACCAGCTGCTGGAACTCGCTCAGGCGCATGCGTCCACGGTAACAAGCCGAACCGGGGCGGAAGCCCGGAGGGTGCGGGCGGGTGCGTCTCCGGGAACGACGAAGGGCGCCGGAGCCGGAGCTCGGGCGCCCTTCGCGAGGTGCGGTGCGGTGGGTGGGAAGAGGACGGGTCCGCTACTGCGAGACGAGGTCCGCGTCGAATCCGGCGACCATGTCGGCCGGGATGGTGTCGGGGATCGTGTCGATCCCCTCGATGACTGCGAGACGGTCGCCGACCTCGCGCATGATCACCGAGATCGGGGTGTCGAGCGCATCGGCCACCGAGGCGAGGATCTCGGACGACGCCTCCTTCTGACCGCGCTCGACCTCGCTGAGGTAGCCGAGAGCGACACTCGCCTTGCTCGCCACCTGGCGCAGGGTGCGACCTTTCTGCAGGCGAAAGTCCCTGAGGACATCGCCGATCTCCTGACGAACTAGAACCACTGGACCCTCCTTCTCCACGTCAACCGCTTCTCGCGCACCGCTTCGAGGAATGCCGGAGCATCGGATTCGAAGGGGATGTGTACGAGAGAGCCGGATAGCTGTTCACTACCCGGCTCGTGTGAGTCGACTCTAATACCGGATGACTGGACTTTGCGTGTGAGCGACGTCAGATGTAACCCGGCCGAAACCCTGCGCATTCCACGATTCCGAGGCGGTTCGGGGACTCTCGGACGTCACACGGCCGAGGCCGCGAGCTCGCCGGCCAGATCGAGTGCCGCGGCGACGGACGCGGCGCGGATCTCGGGCCGCCCGCCGTCGAAGCGGTGCTCGCGCACGAGCTCGGCCTCGCCCAGGACCGCCGCGACGAACACGGTGCCGACGGCCGCTCCGCCCTGCGGCTCCGGGCCCGCGACCCCCGTCGTCGCGACGCCGACGGTCCGCGCGCCGGCCTCGCCGAGCTGCCGGGCGACGCCGCGCGCCATCTGCACGGCGACCACGGGGTGGACGGGTCCCTCCTGCGCCAGGAGCTCCGCGTCGACCCCGAGCAGGCGGTGCTTCAGATCAGTGGCGTAGGACACCACTCCCCCGCGGTAGACGGCGGACGCGCCGGGCACCTCGACCAGGGCGGAGCTCAGCGCCCCGCCCGTCAGCGACTCCGCGACCGCCAGCGCGAGACCGCGCTCCGCGAGTGCCTGCAGCAGCTCCTCGGCGCTCATCGGCGCCCGCGGGCCGCGCGACTCTGGCGCGCCGCGTCGGCGAGGTAGTCGATGCCGGTCACGACGGTGAGGACGACCGCGGCTGTCATCGTGATGCCGTTCAGCCAGTGCACCCACTCGCCGAGGAAGGTCCAGAGCGGCAGGAGCGCGAGCGAGATCGCGACGGACTGCACGATCGTCTTCAGCTTGCCGCCGCGAGAGGCGGGGATCACTCGGTCCGAGAGGACGGCCATCCGGAAGACGGTGATGCCGATCTCGCGGACCAGGATGACGATCGTGACCCACCAGGGCAGCTCGGCGAGGATCGAGAGGCCGACCAGCGCGGCACCGGTGAGCACCTTGTCCGCGATCGGGTCGAGCAGCTTGCCGAGGTCGGTGACCAGCCCGCGGCTGCGCGCGATGTGGCCGTCGATGCCGTCGGTCGCGATCGCGACGATGAAGAGCAGCGCGGCCGCGATGCGCACCCCGCCGTCCTCGCCGCCGTCGGCCAGGAGCAGCCAGAAGAACACCGGAGCGAGCAGGATGCGCACCACGGTGATCGCGTTGGGCAGGTTCCAGTTGCTCGGGGCGGCGTCGGCGTGCGCGGTGGGGCTGGTCATCGGTCTGAGCCGTTCCTCGTGATCGGTCGATTCGGCGGCGTGGTCGGCGTGGTCATCGCTCAGTCGCGCCCCGTGAGCGCCCAGGCGTCGTCGTGGGAGCCCTCGTCGTCGTCGTGGTAGTCGGTCGCGACCGGGCCCGAGGGCTCCGCCAGCGGATCGGCGTAGGCGTCGGGTGCGGTCGGCGACGGCGCGGCGGAGTGCTCGCCGGGCTCCTCGCCGCGCATCCGCGAGAGGACACCCGGCAGCTGCTCGGCGGTCACCAGCACGTCGCGCGCCTTCGACCCCTCGGAGGGGCCGACGACCTCGCGGGACTCGAGCAGGTCCATCAGGCGGCCCGCCTTCGCGAAGCCGACGCGGAGCTTGCGCTGCAGCATCGAGGTCGAGCCGAACTGCGTGCTGACCACGAGCTCGGCCGCAGCCATCAGCAGCTCGAGGTCGTCGCCGATGTCGGAGTCGATCTCCTTGCGCTGCGCCTGGACCGTGATGTCCTGGCGGTACTCGGGCTGGGCCTGCCGGGTGACGTGCTCGACGACCTTGGCGATCTCCTCTTCGCGGACCCAGGCACCCTGGACGCGCATCGGCTTGTTCGTGCCCATCGGCAGGAACAGCCCGTCGCCCTGGCCGATGAGCTTGTCGGCGCCCGGCTGGTCGAGGATGACCCGCGAGTCGGTGACGCTCGTCACGGCGAAGGCGAGCCGGCTCGGCACATTGGCCTTGATGAGTCCGGTGACCACGTCGACGCTCGGCCGCTGGGTGGCGAGCACGAGGTGGATGCCGGAGGCGCGGGCCAGCTGAGTGATGCGGACGATGGAGTCCTCGACGTCGCGCGGGGCGACCATCATCAGGTCGGCGAGCTCGTCGACGACCACCAGGAGGTAGGGGTAGGGCCGGAGGACGCGGTTGCTGCCCGCGGGGAGCTTGATCTCGCCGCTGCGCACCGCCGCGTTGAAGTCGTCGATGTGCCGGTAGCCGAACGACGCGAGGTCGTCGTACCGCATGTCCATCTCCTTCACGACCCACTGGAGTGCCTCGGCGGCCTTCTTGGGGTTCGTGATGATGGGCGTGATCAGGTGCGGGACGCCGCCATAGATCGTGAGCTCGACGCGCTTGGGGTCGATCAGCACCATCCGGACGTCCTGCGGGCTCGCCCGCATCAGCAGGCTCGTGATCATCGAGTTCACGAAGCTGGACTTGCCGGAGCCGGTCGAGCCGGCGACCAGGAGGTGCGGCATCTTGGCGAGATTGGCCACCACGTAGCCGCCCTCGACGTCCTTGCCGACGCCGATCGTCATCGGGTGGGTCGACGTCGTCGACGCGGCGGAGCGCAGGACGTCGCCGAGCGAGACGATCTCGCGGTCGGTGTTCGGGATCTCGACGCCGATCGCGCTCTTGCCCGGGATCGGCGAGAGGATCCGCACCTCGTTGCTGGCGACCGCGTAGGAGAGGTTCTTGCTCAGCGCCGTGACGCGCTCGACCTTGACGCCCGGGCCGAGCTCGATCTCGTAGCGGGTGACCGTCGGGCCGCGGGAGAAGCCGGTGACCGTCGCGTCGACGTTGAACTGCTCGAGCACCTCGGTGAGCGCGCGGACCATCTCGTCGTTCGCCGCCGAGCGCGCCTTCGACGGCGTACCGGTGGAGAGGGCGGAGGCGGACGGCAGGCGGTAGGGGGTCTCCTCCTCGAACGAGGAGTCGAAGTCGGCGGTGGGGTCGGCGACGACAGGGGCGATCGGACCGGTCTCGATCATCGGCGGCAGCGGGACGGCGGGGGCGACGTCGAGGTCGTCGAGCGCGATCACGCCCGTCGCGTCGTCGTCCACCACGCCCAGCGGGATGCGGGTGGTCGCGCTCTGATCGTGGCGGGCCAGGGCGGCCTCGGCCGACTCGGCCTCGGAGATCACCTCGGTGGCGTAGGAGCGGGTGGGCGGGTCGGCCGGCTCGTCCCGCTCGGCGGACGCCGGCTCCTCGAGCGCGGTGTCGAAGCCCTTCGCGCGGCCCCGGCCCTTGCGGCCCTTCGGCGCCTCGTCCTCGTCGCCGAGCGCGTCGATCGGCAGCTCGGCCTGGACCGTCGGCTCGTCCTCGCGACCGGAGTCGGTGCGGCGCCACCAGGGCAGCTCGCCGCCCTCCTCCTGCTCGTCGTCGGCCTTCTCGCTCTCGGCCTTCGCAGCCGCCTTGCTCGCGGCCCTCTCCGCCTTGAGGCGCGCGCGCTCCTCGTCGTCGAGGACGGGAGCGCCGAAGAGGTAGCCGTAGAGCTCGCGCGAGCGGGCGGCGATCCGGTTCGGCGGGGTCTTGGTGATGATGAAGAGGGAGAGCAGGACGACCAGGGAGAGGAGCACCGTGGCGCCCGGCACGGTCGCGATCGCCACGAGCGGCGCACCGACGAGCCAGCCGAGGACACCGCCGGCGGCGGCCATCTGCTCGATGCCCGAGCCCGGCTGCGGCGCGCCGAGGTGCGCGTGGCAGAGACCGGCGGAGGAGATCAGCAGGACGGCGAGGCCGACGCCGATGCGGCCGTTGTCGTCGACCGAGCGCGGGTGGCGGAACAGCCAGAGCGAGAAGAGCAGCAGCACCACGGGGAGGACGTAGGCGACGCGGCCGAACAGGCCGCCGAAGCTCCAGGCGTCCAGCACGAGGGCGACCGGGTCGGTCGCGAGGAACCACTCCACCACCGCGCCGGCGACGGCGAGCAGCAGGAGCAGGAAGGGGACGCCGTCGCGGCGCTCCTCCTTCGCCAGGCGCTCCGGACCGAGCGCGCGGGCGGCACCGCCGGCCAGGTGCGCCAGCGCCATCCAGACGGTGACGAGCGGATTCGTGCGCGGGGTCGAGCTGAACGCGACCGTGCTCTTCTCGGACGATCCCCGCCCGGAGCCGCGGCCGGAGCGCGGAGTGCTCGAGCGCGCGGGGGCGCTCGCCTTCGCGCGGGAGGTCGTCTTCGGAGTCGTCGCCATAGGGCCACCGTACCCGCCGCCTCCGTCATCGCCGCGGACCCGCGCCGGAGGGCGGCGGCCGCGCGGGGCCCGCACCGCGCCCGCACCGCGCCTGCTCAGCGCAGCGTCGCGACCATCGTCTCCGCGTCGCCGCGGTCGGCCACCGCGCTGAAGCCCTCACTCCGGTAGAGCCGGCGGGCGAAGTTGTCCGTCGACACGTTGAGCGAGATGCGCGCGTAGCCGGCGGCGCGCGCCTGGTCCAGTGCGGCGCGCAGCAGCCCACGCCCGATGCCCTGCGCGCGCCAGACCGGGCGCACGCCGAGGGTCAGCTCGGGCACGCCCGCGGCGACGAAGCCGCGGCCGGGTGCGGCGGCGCTGAAGAGGCGGAACCAGCAGGCGCCGATCCGCTCGCCGTCGACGGTCTCGGCGACCGAGCCCAGATCGCCGGGGCGGGGCCAGCCGGCGACGTAGCGGCGGGTCGACTCCTCCTCGAGGACGTCGATGCGGGTGCGGGCCGACGTCCAGTTCCAGTTCGCCGCGTCGACGAGCATGTCGGCGAGGAAGGGGGCGTCCTCGCGGCGGGCGGGGCGGATCGAGTGGTCCATGCGCGGTCTCCGTGGGGGATCGGGTCTGGCATGAGGTGCGGACGGGTGCCCGGGGGTGGGGGACGGTACGGGAGCGGGTCGGAGCGTCGGGGGCACTCCGTCCGGGGGTCAGGCCTCGATGACCAGGGGGAGGATCATCGGGCGGCGCCGGTAGGTGGTGTTCACCCAGCGGCCGACGACGCGGCGGATGCTCTGCGAGAGCGCGTGCTGGTCGCTGACTCCGCTCTGCACCGCCTCCTCGAGGGCCTTCGCGATGCGCGGCTTCACGTCGTCGAAGACGCTGTCGTCCTCCGCGAAGCCCTTGGCGTGGATCTCGGGACCGACCACGATCCGGCCGGTGCCCGCCTCCACGACCACGATGATCGAGATGAAGCCCTCCTCGCTGAGGATGCGGCGGTCCTTGAGGTCCGCGTCGGTGATCTCGCCGACGGACGAGCCGTCGACGTAGACGAAGCCGAGGTCGAGCTGGCCGGCCACGGTCACCACGCCGTCGCGGAGGTCGAGCACCGTGCCGTCCTCGGCGATGATCGTGTTCTCCTCCGCGATGCCGGTGGCCTGCGCGAGCTTCGCGTTCGCGACGAGGTGGCGGTACTCGCCGTGCACCGGCAGGACGTTGAGCGGCTTGAGGATGTTGTAGCAGTAGATCAGCTCGCCGGCGGCGGCGTGGCCCGACACGTGCACCTTCGCGTTGCCCTTGTGCACGACGGTGGCGCCGAGCCTGGTCAGGCCGTTGATCACGCGGTAGACGGCGTTCTCGTTGCCGGGGATGAGGCTCGACGCGAGGATGACGGTGTCGCCCTCGCCGGGCTGGATCTGGTGGTCGAGGTTCGCCATCCGGCTGAGCACCGCCATCGGCTCGCCCTGGGAGCCGGTGGACATGTAGACGATCTCGTCCTCGGGGATGTCGCCCGCCTTCTTGACGTCGATCAGCACGCCCTCCGGCACCTTGAGGTACCCCAGGGTGGCGGCGATGCCCATGTTGCGCACCATCGAGCGGCCGAGCAGCGCCACGCGGCGGCCGTTGGCGTGCGCGGCGTCGAGCACCTGCTGCACGCGGTGCACGTGGCTGGAGAAGCTCGCCACGATGACCCGGCGGGTCGCCTTCGCGATCACGCTCTCGATGACCGGGCCGATGTCGCGCTCGTTCGGCGTGAAGCCGGGCACGTCGGCGTTGGTCGAGTCGACCATGAACAGGTCGATGCCCTCCTCGCCGAGGCGGGCGAAGGCGCGGAGATCGGTGATGCGCCCGTCGAGCGGGAGCTGGTCCATCTTGAAGTCGCCGGTGTGCAGCACGGAGCCCGCGTCGGTGATGATCGCGACGGCGAGCGCGTCCGGGATGGAGTGGTTGACCGCCACGAACTCGAGCTCGAAGGGGCCGAGGTTCTCGACGTCGCCCTCCTTCACCGTCAGCGTGTAGGGCTTGATCCGGTGCTCCTTCAGCTTCGCCTCGACCAGCGCGAGCGTCAGGGTCGAGCCGATCAGCGGGATGTCCCGCTTGAGCTTGAGGAGGTAGGGGACGGCACCGATGTGGTCCTCGTGGCCGTGGGTCAGCACGACGCCGACGATGTCCTCGAGGCGGTCCTTGATCGGGGTGAAGTCGGGGAGGATCAGGTCCACGCCCGGCTGGTTCTCCTCCGGGAAGAGCACGCCGCAGTCGACCACGAGGATCTTGCCGTCGATCTCGAAGACCGTCATGTTGCGGCCGATCTCGCCGAGGCCGCCGAGCGGGATGATCCGCAGCGTGCCCGCCTCGAGCGCGGCAGGAGTGATCACGGGACTGGGCATGCGCCCTCCTCTTCCTCGGTCGGGAGTCGTCCGTGCCGCTCGTGCGGCGTCAGCGTGTGGTGCCGGCGACCTTCGGCAGCGCGCCGCCCGCGGCGGCGTTGCGGTCGGGCCGGAAGTTGCGGAAGTCGACACCGGGGATGTCGCGGACGAGGCCGAGCTCGTCCTCGATCAGGGCGGCCTCCGACTCCTCGGGGCCGACCAGCGGCAGGCGCACGCGGGGCGAGGAGATGCGGCCGAGGCCGTGCAGGATGTACTTCGCCGCGACGGTGCCGGGGACGTGCGTCATCACCGCGCGCACGAGCGGCTCGAGCTGCTGGTGGGCGAGGGTGGCGGCCCTGAGGTCGCCGGAGTTCACGGCGTCGACGATGGTGCGGTAGGGCGAGGCGGCGATGTTGGCGGTGACGCCGATCAGGCCGGTGGCGCCGATGGCCAGCTCGGGCAGGACGTTGGCGTCGTCGCCGCAGAAGTACATCAGGTCGGTCTGGTTGAGGACGCGGCTGACCTCGGAGAGATCGCCCTTGGCGTCCTTCACGGCGAGGATGTTGGGGTGCTTGGCCGCGCGGAGGATCGTCTCGTAGCGGATGGGCACGCCGGTGCGGCCGGGGATGTCGTAGAGGATGACCGGGAGGTCGGTCGCGTCGGCGATCATCCGGAAGTGCGTGAGGATGCCGGCCTGGGTGGGCTTGTTGTAGTACGGCGTGACGATCATGTTGCCGTCGGCGCCGGCCTTCTCGCTCTGGCGGGCGAGCTGCATCGCGTGCGCGGTCTCGTTCGAGCCGCCGCCGGTGATGATCTTCGCGCGTCCCGCGGCGACGGACTTGCCGACCTC
Source organism: Rathayibacter sp. PhB152 (assembly GCF_003751395.1). Taxonomy (NCBI): domain Bacteria; kingdom Bacillati; phylum Actinomycetota; class Actinomycetes; order Micrococcales; family Microbacteriaceae; genus Rathayibacter; species Rathayibacter sp. PhB152. The sequence continues at coordinate 28,651 of NZ_RJUT01000008.1, forward strand.
GACGAGCCGGATCTTCTCCGGGTCGGTGAGGGTGCTGGTCTCGCCGGTGGTGCCGGTGACGACGATGCCGTCGGCGCCCTTCGCGATGCAGTCGTCGATGTGCTTCTCGACGCCGGGCCAGTCGACCTCGCCGTCGGCGGTGAACGGGGTGACCAGGGCGACCAGGACCTGGCCGAAAGGATTCTCCGGAGTTGACACGAGCCCAGGGTAACGGGTCGGCGGCCGCGGGCTCGTGGCGTTCTGATCCGCGGGTGCCGGCCGGGTCTGCGGGCTCTCGTTCGATCTGCAGGAGTCTCCGAGCCGAACGGGTCTTCAACCGCGCCGGAGACCTCGACGGGGAACCGAACACCTGCAGATCGAACGGATCCGCGCCGTGCGCAGACGGACGGAGTCAGGTGCGGACGTGATCCCCGCGGGAGAGGGCGGCGAGGATGTCGGCCTCCATGAAGGGCCGGTCATCGAGGACGAGGGAGGTGCGGTAGTGGCGGACGCGGTAGCCGAGCAGGCCGAGCTCGACATCGCGCCGGTTGTCGTGCTCGGGATCGTGGAACGCAGCACCGTCCACCTCGAGGGCGAGCACCTCGCCGAGCAGGAAGTCGATGCGCCGGCGGCCGATGCGCACCTGCTGGCGGAAGGCGATCCCGAGAGTTCGCAGCCGGAAGGCGACCATTGACTCCAGCCCGCTCTCGGAGGACGAACCGGCCCGGCGGAGGAGCCGCCGGAGCGTCGTCGGCAGCCGAGCCAGGATCCGCGCTCGGCCTGCGGAGTCGAGGAGCCGCCGGTGCAGCGCCGATTCCAGGAGGACGAAGGCGAACTCGGCGCCCTGGCAGGCCGCCGCCTCGACGACGCAGTCCTCGAGCGCCTGGACCAGCGCGGAGGGTCGCGGTGCCTCCTTCGACCAGTGGACGACGACGTCGGGATCATGGGAGAGCCGGACGGCGTGACGGTCCGGATCACGGAGTCGTGAGGTGTGGGCACCGACGGCGACGTGCAGGCCGCGGAAGCGCGGGACCCAGAGCCCGTGCGCGACGGCGGCGTTCGCGCAGGCGAGGGCCCCGCCGACGCGGAAGGCGCGCTCGATTCCGGTGTCGACTCCGGGAAGGGCGTACCAGCCCTTCCGGACGCGGAGGAGCGCTCCGGTCTTCACCGCCTCGCGGAGCTCGCGTGCGGAGGAGCCCTCGCGGAGGAACTGCTCGGTCTTCACCAGGCCTCCGGCGCGGAGGACGGAGCCGGAGGACGCGCGCACAGGGAGAGCGTGGCCGCGCAGGAAGGGCGCGCGGGCGGCGCACACTGCGATCGGTGGACAATTTGCCGCCACGGCTCCTGTGGAGGGGGACGCTTTCGCGGGGAGTGGTGCGATGTGCAGGCGATCCCGGCCCGCCCGGGCCTACTCGCGCGGCTCGAGGCGGCTTCGTCGTCGGATCGCCTGCAGATCGGACGAGCACCTGCACAGCGGAGAAGCACCTGCAGAGCGGACGGGCGCGGGGAGTGCGGGCAGGGACGCTGCTAGGGGGCGACGCGGCCGTTCGCGGTGAAGGCGGCGGCGGTGAGGGGCATGAGCTGCTCGAAGTGCTGCTCCATCTGCTCGGCCGCCATCTCGATCTCGCGCTGCGGGAAGGAGGGGAACGTCGAGTCCTCGCGCTTGGTGCGCAGGGAGAGGAAGTTCATCAGCGAGCGGGCGTTCAGCGTCACGTACATCGAGGAGTAGATGTTGAGCGGCAGAACGATGCGGGCGACCTCTCGGGCGACGCCCTCGCCGAGCATCCGCTGGTACGCCTCGAAGGCCTGGGTGCTGGCGCGGCGCGTCTCGGCGACGACGAGCTCCGTCTGCTCGGGGGTGCCGGGCTCGAAGGAGTAGGCGCCGGGCTTGCCGACCTGGACGAGGTTGCGCTGCGGGCCGGGCACGTAGAAGACGGGGCGGAGCTCGCGGTAGCGGCCCGACTCCTCGTTGTAGGAGGCGATGCGGTGCCGCATGAACTCGCGGAAGACGAAGATCGGCGCCTGCACGTAGAAGGTCATCGAGTTGTGCTCGAAGGGCGAGCCGTGGCGGTCGCGCATCAGGTAGTTGATCAGGCCGCGGTCGCGCTTGCCCTGCAGCTCGCTGTCGGCCGACTCCTCGTCGAGGGCGCCGGCGAGGGTCTTCTCGCCCTGCGTCGAGACGCGGGCGGCGAAGAGCACGTCGGAGTCGTGGGCACTGGAGCGGACGAGCTCGACCACGACATCGGAGCGGAAAACGGGGCTGTCGGGTTCGCTCTGCTCGGTCACGGCTTCGACGATAGAGCACGGTCCGTCGACGCAGAGCGCAATGAACGGGCGTGCAGGGACGCCGGCGCCTACCGTGATCGCGTGGACCCTCTTCAGATCGCGGCCGCCCTGCTCGGTCTCGTCGCGCTCGGAACCGCCCTCGGGCTGCTCCGGCGGCGCGCGGCCGGGCGTGTCCGCGCCCGGCCCGCCGCCTCCGCCGAGCGCATCGATCCGGCCGCGCTGGTCGACGGCGCGGTCCTCGGCCCGCGAGCGACGATCGTGCAGTTCTCCACCGAGTACTGCGCCCGCTGCCCGGCGGTGCACCGGATGCTCGCCGACGTGTCCGCCGGTCGCGACGGCGTCGTGCACCTCGACGTCGACCTGACCCGCCGGGCGGACCTGGCCGACCGCTTCCGCATCCTGCAGACCCCGACCCTGCTCGTGCTCGACGCCGACGGCGTGGCCCGCAGCCGCATCGCCGGCGCTCCGGCCCGCGCCGTCGTCCTCGCCGAGCTCGACCGACTGGAGACAGCATGACCACCGCCCCGCCCGCCGACTCCGTCGATCCGCGTGGACCGCGCTTCGCCGCCTCCGTCACCGCCGTGCTGCTGCTCGCGACCGTGGGGCTCGGGCTCGCGGCGCCGGTGCCGGCGGACTCCGTCGCCCGGCTCGTCCAGCCCGGCTTCCTGCTGCTGGCGGTCCTCGCGGCGCTGTTCGCCTGGTCGGCCTCCCGCGGTGTCGGCTCGGGGCCCTGGGCGGTCGTCTTCCGCCGCCTCCTCCGGCCCCGCCTCGCTCCGCCGACGGAGTGGGAGGACGCCCGCCCGCCGCGCTTCGCCCAGCTGGTCGGGCTGCTCGTCACCGCCGCGGGAGTCGTCCTGCACCTCGCCGGAGTGCCGGGCGCGGTCCCCGTCGCCGCCGCGATCGCCTTCCTCGCCGCCTTCCTCAACGCGGCGTTCGGCCTCTGCCTGGGCTGCGAGCTCTACCTGCTCCTGGTGCGCGCCGGGGTCCTCGGCCGCACGGCCGGCTCCCGGGCCTGAGGCCCTAGGCTGAATCCCGCTTCGCGGGCGGCCCGCGACGGGCCTCGGGAGGCACCATGAGCGAATCGACCGCACGGCACTCGGACCAGGACGGCACCGGCGGCGCCGGCGACTCCCCCCGGCGCTCGACCCACACGGCGTCACCGCGGCCTGCCGTGCCGCCCGGCGAGGCGCAGGACACGGCGACCCGCGCACAGGAGGAGCACGCGGCTCCGAAGCGCCTGCGGGTCCTGATCTCCGGGGCGAGCGGCATGATCGGCTCGGAGCTGGTGCGCCAGCTCCGCTCGGACGGGCACGAGATCTTCCGCCTGGTCCGCCACGCCCCGACCAGCCCGGACGAGTTCCACTGGGCGCCCGCCTCGCACATGCTCGACTTCAGCGTGCTCGACCGCGTCGACGCCGTGATCAACCTCTCGGGCGCCTCGATCAGCCGCCTCCCGTGGACCTCCTCGTACAAGCGCGAGATCCTCGATTCGCGGGTGCAGGCCACGCAGACCATCACCGACGCGATGCGGATGGCGTCCACTCCCCCGTCGATCCTGCTGAACGCCTCGGCCGTCGGCTACTACGGCGACCGGCCGGGCGAGGAGCTGACGGAGGAGTCCCCCCGCGGCGAGGGCTTCCTCGCCGACGTCGTCGAGCGCTGGGAGCAGGCGGCGCTGCTCGCTCCCGAGACCGCGCGCGTCGTGACGGTGCGCACCGGGCTCGTGCTCGGGAACGGCGGCGCGCTGAAGCCGCTGCTGCCGCTGACGAAGCTGGGACTGAGCGGCCCGCTGGGCGGCGGACAGCAGTACTGGCCGTGGATCAGCCACTACGACGAGGCCGCCGCGATCCGGCACCTGCTGACCTCGTCGCTGTCCGGCCCGGTCAACCTCGCGGGGCCCGAGGCCGCGACGGCGAACGAGGTCATGAGCACCCTGGCCGAGCTGCTGCACCGGCCGTTCAAGCTGCCCGTCCCCGAGAAGATCATCGAGCTCGCACTGCGCGACGCGGGGCACGAGCTGCTGCTCTCGAGCCAGCGGCTGGTGCCGCAGCGGCTGCTCGACGACGGCTTCGTCTTCCGGCACCGCAAGGTCGCCGAGGCGCTGCAGGCGGTGCTGGCGGACTGAGCGCCGCCGATCAGGCGGGCCGCTCGCGCTCCAGGGCGATCGAGCGGCGGATCGCCCCGCGGGCGCGCTTGCGGTCACCGCTCGCGTCGTAGGCGAGGCCGAGCCGGTACCAGGCACGCCAGCTCTCGGGGTCCTCGTCGACATCGGCCGCGTAGCGCGGGAACAGCGCGTCGGCCTCGGTCCGGTCGATTCGGCCGGTCGCGCTGGATTCGAGGACCTCGGAGGGCAGGGCGTCCTCGGACTCGAGGCGCCGGGCCAGCTTCTCGGCCCGGACGCCGAAGGAGATCTCGCGCACGAGACCCCAGACGCCGACCCCGCCGAGGACGAGCAGGCCGACGCCCATCACGATGCCCGGCACCGTTCCGGCGGCGAAGGCGACGTACGAGTACTGCAGGCAGACGAAGAGGTAGAGCGCGAGGAGGACGGCCATCAGGCCGACGCCGATGCGGGTCGTCACGGGGCGCTCGTGGCGGCCGCGGCCTGGCCGGAGGGCGCGTCGTCGCTGATCGCCGGCTCGTCGCGGACCTGCTCGGCCAGGGGTGCGGCGTCGAAGGCGGCGCGGAGGTCGATCAGCGCGTCGAGGCCGACGACCACGCCGGTGGTGCTGCGGACGGCGTCGAGGGCACGGAGGATGCCGGCCTCGTAGGACGCGGAGGACGTGGTGTCGTGGCGGATCGTGACCGTCTCGCCGGTGCCGCCGAAGACCACCTCCTGGCGCGCCTCGACCCCGGGCAGGCGCAGGCTGTGCACCGGGATGCTCGCCACCTGCTGGCCGCGGGCGCGCTGGTCGGTGTGCGGCGCCTGGACGGGGCCCAGCTCGGCGCGCGCGCGGAGCAGCAGCTCGGCGGTGCGCACGGCGGTGCCGGAGGGCGAGTCGACCTTGCGCGCGCCGTGGGTCTCGACGATCTCGACCGCGTCGAAGAAGCGCGCCGCGACGGTGGACAGCGCGGTCGCGAGCACCGAGCCGAGCGAGAAGTTGGGGATGATCACGACGCCGGCGCCGGGCTGCGCGTCGACGCTGCGGCGGAGCGCCGCGATGCGATCGCCGGTCCAGCCGGAGGTGCCGACGAGCACCTTCCTGCCGTTCGCGACGGCGAGGTCGACGATCTGCTGGCTGACGGCGGGGAGCGTCATGTCCACGACGACGTCCGCCGCGAGCATCTCGCGCGGGTCGCTGCGCGAGCCGAGCCGGGCGACGAGGTCGAACTCCTCCGAGGCCTCGAGGAGCGAGCAGGTGAGGGAGCCGAGTTTGCCGGTTGCACCGACGACGGCGACGGAGGTGGTCACCCGGCCAGCCTAACGACCGCGGCTGACGCGGGGCTGCTGGTGGCGGTGGATCTCGATACGCCCGCTGCGCGAGCTACTCGATCAGCATGCAGCGCGACCCCTGCTGGTCGAGTAGTCCCGGAGGGGCCTCTTCCCCTGCTGGTCGAGTAGCCCCGGAGGGGCGTATCGAGACCGACGTCCTTGAGGGGCGAGCAGCGCAGCTTCCTCGCCGCCGTCGCGGGGGTCAGTAGGACTGGGCCTCGGGGAGGCCGGTGCGCAGCTCGACGGGGAGGTGGGCGAGGTCGTTGTGGACGACGAGGACCGGGGGCTTGCGGGAGCGGACGCGGATGATCGTCAGGCCGCAGTTCGCCTGGTTCACGCCGAGCCAGCGCCAGTCCGGGGCGTCGAACACGTGCCGGACGAACCAGCCGATGACGAAGTTGTGCGTGATGAGCAGGTCGTGGCGGTCCTCGCGGGACGGGGCGAGGAACTCGGCCACGGCGTCCTGCATCTGCGCGTGCCCGGCGTCGATCTCGGCCGGGGTGACGCTGCCGAAGAAGGGCTCGAAGGCGCGCGGCATGTCCGGGGTCGGGCCGGAGGGGATGCAGTCGAACAGCAGCGAGGACGGCTCGATCGACAGCCCCGGCAGGACCGCCTGAAAGCGTGCGGCGGTCTCCTCCGCCCGGCGCAGCGGCGAGTGCCACGCCCCGGTGAAGGGGACGCCGCCGAGCCGCTCGGCGATGAGCCGGGCCTGGCGCTCGCCGCGGGCCGACAGCGGCCCGTCGGGCATGCCGTGCTCGGCGTCCTGCTGCTCGCCGTGGCGGACGAGGTAGATGTAGTGGGACACGGAGGTCCTCCCTGGTGCGGCGCGACGGTGCGCGGTCAGCGGGTGTTCTCGGAGCGGGTCAGGCCGCGGGAGTGGTCTCGATCTCGGCGATGCCGGCGAAGGTCGACTCGTCGACCGCTCCGACGGCCGAGATCGACGACGGCCCCCGGGCCAAGTCTGCCGCGAGTGCCTGGACGTCCTCCGCGCCGACGAGGGCGAGTCGGCGCAGGCTCTCGTCGAGGTCGACGAACTCGCCGAAGGTCAGCTCGGAGCGGCCGAGCCGCGACATCCGGGTGTCCGAGTCCTCCAGGGCGAGCGCTGCCGCGCCGGAGAGCTGGCCGCGGGCGCGGGCGAGCTCGTCGGCGGTGACGCCGTGCTCGGCCAGCCGCGTGAACTCGGCCAGCAGCAGCTCGGCGACGGTGCCCGCCTTCGACGGCGTGCAGGCCGCGTAGAGGCCGAAGAGGCCCGCGTCGGAGTAGGACGGGGCGAACGAGTAGACGGAGTAGGCCAGGCCGCGCTTCTCGCGCACCTCCTGGAAGAGGCGCGAGGACATGCCGCCGCCAAGGATGGAGTTGAGCACGCCCATCGTCATCCGCCGGTCGTCCGCGGCGGCCAGGCCGGGGAAGCCGATCAGCAGGTTCGCCTGCTCGGTCGGGCGGTGGGTGATCGAGAGGGCGGTGCCGCGGGTGAAGACGGCCGAGCCGCCGACGCGGCGCTCGACCGGCGCGGACGGGGTGCTGAGGTCCCAGCCGTCGGCGGCGAGGACGCGCTCGAGCTGCGCGACGAGCACCTCGTGGTCGACCGCTCCCGCGACCGTGACGACGAGGTCGCGCGGGCGGTAGGCGGCGCGGTAGTGCGCCCAGACGGCGTCCCGGGTGGCCTCGCCGATGATGGCGGGGGTGCCGCCGATCGGGCGCCCGAGCGGGTGCTCGCCGAAGACGGCCTCGAAGAGCCGCTCGCTGGCGACGTCGGCCGGGTCGTCGTCGGCCATCGCGAGCTCCTCGAGGATGACGCCCCGCTCGGTCTCGAACTCGGCCGGGTCGAGCAGGCTCGACGTGACCATGTCGCCGATGACCTCGACCGCCATCGGCAGATCGCGGTCCTGCACCTTGGCGTAGTAGCAGGTGTACTCCTTGGCGGTCAGCGCGTTGTGCTCGCCGCCGACCGAGTCGAAGGCGACCGCGATGTCGAGCGCCGACCGGGTGCCCGTGCCCTTGAAGAGCAGGTGCTCGAGGAAGTGCGTGGAGCCGAAGTTGGACGGCACGGCGGGACGGCCGTCGACCGCGGGCAGGGCGGGCGCCTCGTCGCGGGAGCCGGCTGCGACCCAGAAGCCGATCGTCGCGCTGCGGGCCCCGGGCATCGCCTCGCTGAGGATGCGGACACCGCTCGAGAGGACGGTCCGGCGGACGAGCGAGCCGCCGGCGGCCCCGATGGTCGTCTCCGGCTGTTCGAGAGGGAGTGCGACACCGTGGTTCATCCGGCACAGCCTAGGCCACCTGCACCGGATGATCCCTGCGCGACCCGTCAGCGGCGGGCGCGCTCCAGCGCCGCCAGGTGCCCGGCGTCGAGCTCGAGCGAGACGGCGCGCACCACGGCGTCGACGTCGGCCGGAGAGCGTGGGGCGACCGCAGCCGCGGTCACTCCCGGCCGGGAGAGCAGCCAGGCCAGTGCGACGGCGGCCGGGGTGGCCGAGAGCTCGGCGCCGATGGCGTCGAGGGCGACCAGCACGCGCCGCCCGCGCCGCCCGACGTGGGCGGCGGCGAGGACGCCGTCGGGGAGCCGGCCGAGCTGCCGGCGGCCTCGCTCGACGCCGTCGAGGAAGCCGTGCGCGAGCGGCGCCGTGCAGAGCAGCGAGAGACCCTGGCCGGCCGCGACCAGACCGAGGTCGCCGTCCGCCCGGGTGCTGTCGAGCAGGCTGTAGGGCAGCTCGACGCCGGCGAACCGCGGGTGGCCGTGGCCGGCGAGCACGCGCGCCTCGAAGAGCTCCTCGGCGGCGAACCCCGAGGCGACGGCGGTGCCGACGAGCCCGCGGGCGAGCAGCACCTCGACGGCGCTGAGCAGCTGGTCGAGCCGGCCGGCACCGTCGGGGCGGACCGCGAGGACGTCGAGTCGCTCGGCTCCGAGCCGCCGGAGCGACTCCTCGACGCGGGTCACCAGGGCGCGCGGGGAGGCGACGGCGGACGGGGAGCCGCCGAAGCGGCCGAGCAGCCGGAACCGATCGCGGTCGCGGTGCCCGGCGAGCCAGGCGCCGACCCGCTCCTCCCCCGTCGCGGTTCCGACCGTGTCCGCGACGACGACGCCGTCGCCGCCCCAGGCCGCGAAGCGCTCGAGCAGCTCGGGGCCGCCGACCTCGCGCCGCGCGAGCGCTGCGGCGTCGAGGACGAGCGGGAAGAGGGCCTCGGCCGTGTCGCCGAGAGAGCGCCGGAGGGCGGCGGGGGCCACGACGGGCCCGCTGTCCGCGAGGGGCGGATGCGCCGCGGTGCCGCGCATCGTCCGAGCGCCGGAGCCGGCCTTCACCCTCGCCACTCGTCCACTCCCCCGCGGCGGTCGGGTCCGCCGAGACCGAGGGTATCCGAGCGCGGCGGGCGCCTCGCGGGGCGCCCGGGAACGCTTAACCCGATCGTTACACGGTGTTCTCCGGCGGTCTCGCGAGGGCGGCCGGCGACGGTGCGGCGACCCCGCCGGCGTCGGTGGTGGCGGCTAGATTCGGGCCATGGAGCCCCTCACCCCGACCCCCGCGACGCCCTGGTGGACGAGCGCGGTCGTCTACCAGATCTACCCCCGCTCGTTCGCCGACTCGAACGGCGACGGGTTCGGCGACCTCGGCGGCATCCGCGCGCATCTCGACCACCTCGCCGACCTCGGCGTGGACGTCGTCTGGCTGTCGCCGGTCTACCCGTCGCCCCAGCACGACAACGGCTACGACATCTCGGACTACCAGGACATCGACCCGCTGTTCGGCTCGCTCGAGGAGTTCGACCTGCTCCTCGCCGAGGCGCACGAGCGCGGCATCAAGCTGGTGATGGACCTCGTGGTGAACCACACCAGCGACGAGCACGCCTGGTTCGTGCAGTCGCGCTCGTCGCAGGAGGACGCGAAGCGCGACTGGTACTGGTGGCGGCAGGGGCGCGAGAACGCGCCTCGGGAGGCGCCGCTCGCGCCGGACGCCGAGCTCGAGGCCACCGCCGCCGCGAGCCTCGACGTCGCCGAGCCCAACGGCTGGCGCTCCTACTTCTCCGGCCCGGCCTGGACCCTCGATCCGGCGACCGACGAGTACTTCCTGCACCTCTTCGCGGTGCAGCAGCCCGACCTCAACTGGGAGAACCCGGAGGTCCGGCACGCGGTGCACGCGATGATGAACTGGTGGCTCGACCGCGGGGTCGACGGCTTCCGGATGGACGTCATCAACCTGGTCTCGAAGAACGTCGAGGAGATCGACGGGCCGGGCGGCGGCTCCGGGATCGTCGGCGGGGTGGGCCCCCGGCTGCACGAGTACCTCCGGGAGATGAACGAGGCCGTCTTCGCCGGGCGCGAGGGCGCCCTGATGACGGTCGGCGAGATGCCGGGCGTCACGCTCGAGGAGGCCGTGCTCGTCACCGACCCGGAGCGGCGCGAGCTCGACATGGTCTTCCAGTTCGAGCACGTCGGCATCGACCACGGCGTCGACAAGTTCCACCCGGTCCCGCTCGATCTCGTCGCCCTGAAGGCGAATCTCGCCCGCTGGCAGGACGGGCTGGCGGAGCGCGGCTGGAACAGCCTCTACCTCGGCAACCACGACCAGCCCCGGCTGGTGTCCCGCTTCGGCGACGACGCCACCTGGCGCTACGAGTCGGCCACGCTCTGGGCGACGCTCCTGCACCTGCAGCGCGGCACGCCGTACATCTACCAGGGCGACGAGATCGGCATGACCAACGTGCCGTTCGCCGGCATCGAGGACTTCCGCGACGTCGAGTCGCTGAACTACTACGCCGAGGCGGTGGAGGAGCGCGGCGAGGACCCGGAGCAGGTGCTCGCGGGCCTGCGCGCGCAGAGCCGCGACAACGCGCGGACGCCGGTGCAGTGGGACGGCGGACCGCAGGCCGGCTTCACGACGGGCGAGCCGTGGATCCCGGTCAACCCGAACCACGTCGAGGTGAACGTCGCGGCCGACCGTGCGGCGGAACGCTCCGTCTTCGAGTACTACCGCGCGCTGATCGCGCTGCGGCACGAGGACGAGACGGTGCAGCTGGGCCGCTTCGCCCTGCTCGAGGCCGAGCATCCGACGCTCTTCGCGTTCACCCGCACCGGAGCGAGCGAGCTCCTCGTGGTCGGCAACGTCTCCGGCGAGCCGCTCGAGGTCGCGCTGCTCGAGGGGTGGGCCGCAGCCGAGACGGTGCTGGGCAACGTCGCGGGCGCGTCGGGGTCGACGCTCGGGCCGTGGGAGGCGCGCATCCTGCGTCGCTGACCGCCGGCCCGGCAGCGCCCCTGCTCCGACGGGGCGCTGCCGGGCCGGCCTGTGCTGCCGGCCGACCCGTGGGGGCGCCGCTCAGGCGGAGGCGCGGTCGAGCTGGGCGATCTCGCTCCGGGTGATCGGCAGCGTCGCCGCGCCGAAGATCGACGCCAGCTCCTCGGCGCCGCGGGCGCGCACGATCACGGCCGAGACCTCCTGGTGCGCGAGCACCCAGGCGAGCGCGGCGGTGCCGGGGTTGCTGCCGTGCGCCTCCGCGACCTCGTCGAGCGCCGCGAGCACCTTGTTGCCGTGCCGGCCGACGTAGTCGAGCGCGGCCTCGAACATGACCGACTCCGGCTCGTCGGAGCGGTGGCGCAGCCGCCCGGTGAGGTAGCCGCTCGCGAGCGGCAGGCGGGCGAGGGTGCCGAGACCTTGGCGGAGCACTTCGGGGGCGACGTCGGCCTCGTAGTGCTTGCGCTCCATCAGGTTGTACTCGGCGATCACCGCGGTGAAGGCGGGCAGGCCGAGGTCGCGGGCGGCCGCCTCCGCCTCGGCCAGGGCGGCGCCGCTGAAGTGGGCCGCACCGAGGGCGCCGACCGAGCCGTTCTCGATGAACGGGGCGACGGCGGCGAGGCTCTCGGCGATCGGGACCTCCGGGTCCTCGCTGTCGAAGGAGAGCAGGTCGATCCGGGTGCCGAGCCGCTCGAGGCAGCCCTCGATCGCGACCCGCACGTCCTCGGCCGCGAGGCCCGGGGCGTCGGGGTGGCGGCCGACCTTGGTGGCGACGAGCAGCTCGTCGCGCCGGGTGGACTGCTCGAGCCAGCGGCCGATCATGTACTCGCTGCGCCCGGTGGCGTAGTGGTCGGCGGTCGAGATCAGCGTCCCGCCGAGCTCGGCGAAGGCGTCGAGGACCTCGGTGGTCTCGTCGATGCTCGCGGCCCAGCCGAAGACGGAGCCGTCGAGGGCGACCGGGTGCACGGGCAGACCGGTGGCTCCGAGGAGGCGGGGCGGAAGGGGCGTCTCCGGCGCGAGGGCCGGGGGCGTCGAGTCGGTCACGGGGTCCTCCGGTCGGGGCGGTGCGACGGCACGGTCCCGCCACCGTACCCCACGGACGACGGGCCGCCGGGCCACCGCGGTGCAGCCGCACCCGGGAACGACGGACGCACGCCCCACCGGAGTGGGACGGCCATTACCCCGGGAACGACGGACGCCCGCCCCACCGGAGTGGGACGGGCGTCGGTCGTGCGGGAGGGATCAGCTCTCGGCGGGGACCTCGACGGGCGCCTCGGCGTCCTCGGCCACGACGGGCGCGAGGGACAGCTTGCCGCGGTCGTCGATCTTGGTGATCGAGACGAGCAGCTTCTGGCCGACTCCGAGGACGTCCTCGACGTTCTCGACGCGCTTGCCACCGGCGAGCTTGCGGACCTCGCTGATGTGCAGCAGGCCGTCCTTGCCGGGGAGGAGCGAGACGAACGCGCCGAAGGTCGCGATCTTGACGACGGTTCCGAGGAACTGCTCGCCGACCTCGGGGTTGGTCGGGTTCGCGATCGCGTTGACCTGGGCACGAGCGGCCTCGGCCGACGGTCCGTCGACGGCGCCGATGTAGACGGTGCCGTCCTCCTCGATGGAGATGTCGGCGCCGGTCTCGTCCTGGATCGCGTTGATCGTCTTGCCCTTGGGGCCGATCAGCTCGCCGATCTTGTCGACGGGGATCTGGACCGAGATCACGCGGGGCGCGGTCGGGGCCATCTCGTCGGGCTGGTCGATGGCCGCCGTGAGCACCGCGAGGATCGTGGTGCGGGCGTCCTTGGCCTGCTTGAGCGCGGCATCGAGGACCGACGACGGGATGCCGTCGAGCTTCGTGTCGAGCTGGATGGCCGTGACGTACTCGGAGGTGCCGGCGACCTTGAAGTCCATGTCGCCGAGCGCGTCCTCGGCGCCCAGGATGTCGGTCAGCGCCGCGTAGCGGGTGTGACCGTCGACCACGTCGGAGACGAGGCCCATCGCGATGCCCGCGACCGGGGCGCGCAGCGGCACACCGGCGTTGAGGAGCGACAGGGTCGACGCGCAGACGGAGCCCATCGAGGTGGAGCCGTTGGAGCTGAGCGCCTCGGACACCTGGCGGATCGCGTAGGGGAACTCCTCGCGGCTCGGCAGCACCGGCACGAGGGCGCGCTCGGCGAGGAAGCCGTGCCCGATCTCGCGACGCTTCGGCGACCCGACGCGGCCGGTCTCACCGGTCGAGTAGGGCGGGAAGTTGTAGTGGTGCAGGTAGCGCTTCTTCGTGACGGGCGACAGCGAGTCGATCTGCTGCTCCATCTTGAGCATGTTCAGCGTGGTGACGCCCAGGATCTGGGTCTCGCCGCGCTGGAAGATCGCCGAGCCGTGGACGCGCGGGATGACCTGCACCTCGGCGTCGAGCGGTCGGATGTCGGCCAGGCCGCGGCCGTCGATGCGGACGCCGTCGCGGAGGATGCGGCCGCGGACGACCACCTTCGTGACGGACTTGTACGCGGCGCCGACCTGCGCGAAGGCCTCGGCGGAGAGGCGGCCGGAGGCGATGCGCTCGGCGATCTGCTCCTTGACCTTCGCCTTGAGGGCGTCGTCGGCGTCCTGACGCTCGACCTTGTCGGCGATCTGGTAGACGCGGACGAGCTCGTCGTAGCTGAGCTCGGCGACGTTGTCGTAGGTCTCCTGCGCGTAGGGCAGGAAGACCGGGTAGTCCTTGACCGGCTTCGCGGTCTCGGCGGCCAGCTTCGACTGCGCCTCGACGAGCGCGCGGAGGAAGGGCTTGGCGGCCTCGAGGCCCTGGGCGACGACGGCCTCGTCGGGCTTGGTGGCGCCCGCCTTGATGAGGTTCCACGAGACGTCGGTGGCCTCGGCCTCGACCATCATGATGGCGACGTCCGAGGAGCCGTCCTCGTTGGTGACGACGCGGCCGGCGACGGTGAGGTCGAAGACGGCGTTCTCGAGCTGCGAGGCCTTGGGGAAGGCGACCCACTGGTCGTTGCCGGAGCCGTCGGACATGAGCGCGAGGCGCACACCGGCGACCGGGCCCGAGAAGGGCAGGCCGGAGATCTGGGTCGAGGCGCTCGCGGCGTTGATCGCGAGGGCGTCGTAGAACTCGTCCGGGGCGATGCTGAGGACCGTGATGACGATCTGGACCTCGTTGCGCAGGCCCTCGACGAACGAGGGGCGCAGCGGCCGGTCGATCAGACGGCAGACCAGGATCGCCTCGGTGGAGGGGCGGCCCTCGCGGCGGAAGAACGAGCCGGGGATCTTGCCGGCGGCGTAGGAGCGCTCCTCGACGTCGACGGTCAGCGGGAAGAAGTCGAAGTTGTCCTTCGGGTTCTTCGACGCCGAGGTGGCGGAGAGGAGCATGGTGTCCTCGTCGAGGTACGCGGCGACCGCGCCCTGAGCCTGCTGCGCGAGGCGGCCGGTCTCGAAGCGGACGGTGCGGGTGCCGTACGAGCCGTTGTCGAGAACGGCTTCGGCGAATGTGATTTCAGGACCTTCCAAGAGGTCTGTCTCCTTAACGTCTGCAGCGGCACCCCTCTGGGCGCCGGCGTTCGTCGGAGCGGCATGACGGTCAGGAATCGCACGCGATCCCACGGCAGGGCTTCGCGCCGTGCCGTCGTGTGGAGGGCGTTCGTGCTGGCCACCAGTAGAAGGGCTCCGGGTCTGCCCGACATCGTCCACTGCGCTGCAGCAGCGCGTGATGTCGCGAACCGGGACTCCACCACCGAGGACCAGCTTCCTGCCGGCCTGCTCCGTGGTTCGAACCCGACGGCGACCGGCGGTCGCTTCCGGATTCGGAACCGGTTCATGCTATCAGTGCGGGCCCCGATCGACCAGGAACCGCGGATCCGCCGCGCGGCTCCGGCCCGGGAGCACCGCCGCGCGACTACCAGATCGTGCCGGCCCCGACGGTGATCGCCGCGAGCATCAGCGCCCCGAGGACGAGTCCGACCACCGCGCGGGTGACGCCCGCGCCCCGGCGCGCGCCGCCCTTGACGAGGCCGACGACTCCGAAGACGACGGCGAGCACGTCGAGCGGGCCGCCGAGCAGGAGACCGATGAACAGCGGGATCGGGGTCAGGAGCACGCCCAGGACCCCGAGCACGAGAGACGCGGTCGCGGCGGCGTTGCCGACGGCGGGTGCCGCGGGCGCGAGCGGGGCGTGGTGTCCGGTCCAGGCCCGGCCGTCCCAGTAGCGCTGCGTGTTCACCTGAGCGGGATCCGGGTACCAGCCGGGCGGCGGACCGGCGGGGGCGGGGCTGCCCCAGAACTCCGCCGGGGACGACGATCCCTGCGGCCCCCGGTCGTCAGCCACGGGTCTCGTGCATCAGCAGCTGGACCCGGAGACCGCCCTTGCCCTTCACGATGCGGGCGGGGATGCGCGGCTGCTTGCCGGCCTCGGTGAGCCGGGCGAGCGCCGCCTCGACGACGTTCTCGAGCCCGCGGGGGACGTAGCCGACGAGGTCGGTCGGCCGGTGGTTCGCGAAGAGCCGGACCGGCATCGGGGCGTCGGTGCGCTCCTCCTCGATCGTGCGGCGCGGGATGACCGCCGTGATCTCCTCCTCGCCGAGGGCGTGCACGCGGGCCAGCTCGTCCTGGTGCGGCAGGGAGTCGGCGATGCCGAGGAGGGTGTCGCCGCGCTTGGACTTGGGCCGCAGCTCGTAGTCGTAGTCGTCGAGCTTGCCCGAGCCGCGGTCGCCGGCGGGCAGGGGGTCGGAGTCGGAGCGGCCGAACGAGAAGAGCTTCATGCCTCCATCATGGAGCGCCGGGGCCGCCCGTGTCGCGGGCCGCGCCCGCCTCCCGCGGCGGGCGTCCTCAGACGGCCGAGCGCAGCATCCGCGCGATCGCCACCAGCACCAGCGCGAGCACGATCGCCACGAAGCCGACCAGCACCGGGACCGCGGGGAGGACGGCGAGCGCCGCGCCGATCAGGAGGACCGGGACCGCGAGACCGACGTAGGAGGCGAGGAACATCCCGGCGAGGACCTCGCCGCGGGTCTCGTCCGAGGCGAGCGAGCCGGCGACCCCGAGCGCCAGGCGGAAGATCAGGCCGACGCCGGCCCCGGCGATCACGCCGCCGCCGATGAAGGCGGGCAGCACCACGGCGACCGCGCCCCAGGCGACGAGCACGAGCCCGACGGTGAGGGCCGCGGCGGAGAGGAGCAGCGCGCGGCGGACGGGCAGCCGCGCGGCGGTCAGCTGGGCGACGGCGCCGGCCGCGAAGACGCCGAACGAGACGACGCCCGCCAGCAGGTGCGAGGTCTCGCCGAAGCGGCCGGCCAGGAAGGTCGGCGCGAGCGAGGTGAAGAGGCCGAAGACGGCGAAGCCGGCGAACGCGCCGACGGCGGCCGAGAGGAAGGTGCCGCGCGAGGCCGCGGGCACGGCGAGCCGCTGCGGCCGGTAGGCGGGCAGCTCCTCGCGGCGCTCGACGGTCTCGGGGACGAGGGCGACCGCGATGCCGAGCACGACGAGCAGCACGAGGAAGACCTCGTAGGGCACGACGAGCGGGCGGTCGACGGTCACCGCGAGGACGCCGCCGATCAGCGGGCCGAGCGCGAGGCCGCCGACGTTGACGAGGGTCGAGACGGCGCGCGAGGCGCCGGGTCCCTCCTCCGGCCGGGCGATCGCGCGGAGCTCGGAGAGGTGGGCGGTCGCGGTCGCGGTGAGCGCGCCGACGCCGATGCCGGTCAGCAGACGGGCGACGATCAGACCCGGCACGTCCGGCCAGAGCAGGAAGACGATGCTCGCGAGCACTTCGACGAGGATCGCGGCGAGCAGGATGCGGCGCCGGCCGAGCCAGTCGCTGACGTGACCGGCGAGGAAGAGGCTGGCCACCACTCCGACGGCGTAGGCCGCGAAGATCACCGTCACGACGAAAGCGGGGAAGCCGTCGCGCTGCTGGTAGATCGCGTAGAGCGGGGTCGGCACGGTGGAGAAGGCCATCACGGAGAGGAAGGCGAGGGCGATCACCCAGAAGCCGAGGTGGTGCCCGAGCTCGGGGCGGCGTGAGGCGGAGGAGGCGGTGCGGGCGGTCGTGCGCTCGGCGGGGGTTCCGGTGGTCGGCATGCGCCCAGACTGCTCCTGCCGATCGTCCACGTCCAACGGAGGATCGTGGACGCATTGATCGACGATCCTGCATGATTCACGGATGGACGATCGTCAGCTCGCCGCCTTCGTCGCCGTCGCGGAGGAGCTCAGCTTCACCCGCGCGGCGGCGCGTCTCTACGTGGTGCAGTCCACGCTGTCGGCGACGATCCGCGCGCTCGAGCAGGACCTGGGGGCGCCGCTGTTCACCCGCTCCACGCGGCGCGTGGCGCTGACGGCCGTCGGCGAGGCGCTGCTGCCCTCGGCCCGCGCGGCGATCGACAGCGTCGACCGGATGCGCTCGCTCGCGGCGGAGGACGCGGCGGGGCTCCGCGGCCGGGTCCGGGTCGGAACCTTCTCGGCGCTCGACATCCTCGACCTGCCGGGTGTCCTCGGCGCGTTCCGGCGCCGGCATCCGCTGGTGGACCTGCTCCTGCGCACCTCGCCGAGCGGATCGACCGGGCTGGCGGAGGACCTGCGCCGTGGCCGTCTCGATGTGGCGCTGCTCGCGTTGCCGGTCGCCGAGCTGGACGATCTCGCCGTGACGACCGTCGTCCGCGACCGCTACGTGCTGCTGGTCGACAGCGCGGACCCGCTGGCGGGGCTGGTGCAGCCCTCCCCCGCGGACCTCGAGGGCGCGGCGTTCATCGACACCCCGTCCGGGTTCGGCAACCGCGTCAGCGTGGACCGGGCCTTCCGCGCGGCGGGAGCGACGCGACGGGTCGCGACCGAGGTCGCCGACCTGCCCGCGATCCCGCTCTTCGTGCAGGCCGGTCTCGGACCCGCGGTGGTCCCCCGATCGGGCATCGCGCCGCTGGAGGGGGTGACCGCGATCGAGCTCGACTGGCCCGGACTGGTCTGGGAGGTCTCGGTCTGCAGTGCGCAGCGTCCCTCCGCGGCCGTGCAGGCCCTCACCGCGCTGCTGGCGGAGCGGACCGGGGCGGTCTGACGATCGGCCGGTCCGGTCCGGCGCGGGCTCAGCCCTCGCGAAGGGGTCCGCGGACGATCGAGTCGCCCGAGTGCTGCGGGTCGCCGTCGTCGGGCTCCTCGGAGATGTCGACGAGCGAGTACTCGGCCAGGTCGAGGTCGGCGGGGACCGTGAAGCGGCCGTCCGTGCCGTCCAGAACGCCGAGCCCCACCAGTCCGGTGGCGTCGGCGGCGATCAGCCAGACCTCGCGGTAGGAGTCGGCCGCGCCGTCCGCGTCGAGGTGCACGACGAGCTGCCGCTCGCCGTCGGCGTCCTCGAGCTCGGCGCTGCCGCTCGCCCCCTGCCAATCGGGGAAGGCCGCGAGGTCGGCGCGCGCGACGACGACCGCGTCGGTGCTCCGCGAGGCCTGCAGCCAGAAGCCGCCGACGACGCCGATCGCCAGGGCCGCGAGGGCGGCGAGCGCCGCGGGGAGCAGTCGAAGAGCGCGCGGTCGGCGATGCGAGGGCGTGTGGCGACCCACCGGGAGCGCGGTGACCGGGGCGATCGGCGCATCCGCGGTCCCCAGCGCGAGCTCGCCGCGGATCCGATCCCAGACCTCCGCCGGCGGCGCCTCGAGGGTCAGCGAGCGGCTCTGCCGGCCGAGACCGGCGGCGTGGCCGAGCTCGACCAGCTGCTGGGCGCACTCGGGGCACGCCTCGAGGTGGGCGGCGGCGTCGGCGGAGGAGTCCTCGCCGAGGGCGAGGAGGGCGAGCTCGTCGGGATCGAGATGCGTCATGGGCTGCTCACCTCCAATCGGGAGCGGAGTCTGTCGAGACTGCGGCGGATGTGGCTCTTGACGGTGCCGAGCGGCAGGCCGGTCCGCTCGGCGATCTCGGTGTGGGTCAGGTCGTCGTAGAAGGCGAGGCTCATCACCCGCCGCGGGACCGGGTCGAGGCGGGCGAGCTCGTCGGCCACCAGGACCCGCTCCTCGAGATCGACCGCCGGCTCGCCCTCGTCCACGGGGGCGACCGCGACCAGCGCGGCGGTGAGCCGGCGCTCGCGCGAGCGGTTCTCGTGGGCGTCCGCGATGCGCTTGCGCGAGATCCCGACCAGCCAGGCGCCGAGCGCCGCGCGGCCGGGGTCGAAGCTGCCGTGCCCCGTCCAGGCGGAGACGAAGACCCGCTGGACCACGTCCTCGGCGTCGCCGCGGTCGCCGAGAGAGCGCAGGGCGAGGGTGAAGACGAGCGGGGACCAGCGCGAGTAGGCCTCGGCGAGCGCCGACTCCTCCCCCGCCGCGAAGCGCAGGCCGAGGCGCTGGACGAGGGCGCGCTCGTCGGCGGCCTCGTCGTCGGGCTCGCGGGTCTGGGCGTCGCTCAGGGGGGTCCTCCAGGACTGGGGGCGGTGCCGAGGCGGAGGGCTCGGCAGCGCTGCGGCGATGCTCATGCTACGGCGCGCTCTCGGCGGGAGCACGAACGCGGCCGGGCGGGGTCATCGTCGGGCGGTCATGTCGCAGGGGTCGCGGTGACGACCACGTTGCTGAGGTAGTGCCGGGTGTCGTAGTCGAAGTCGCCGCCGCAGGTGATCAGGACCAGCCGGGCGGCGCCGTCCTGGACGAAGACGCTCGAGAGGTCGACCGTGGTCTTCTTCGTGGTCTCGACGGTATCCACGGTGTAGACGCGCTGGACGCCGTCCTCGCCCGTCAGGCCGATGCGCTGGCCGGGCTGCGCCTTCTTCAGCTCGGCGAACGGGCCGAGCCCGTAGGTGAGGGAGTCGACGTGGGCGGCGATCACGGTCGTCCCCTCGGCGGCGTCGAGGCCGCGGCCGTAGCGGTACCAGCCGGCCACGTCGGTGTCGGGGACCAGCTCCATCGTGCCGTCATCGGCCACGCCGACCGGCTGGACGGGCATGTCGATCGGCAGGCCGTCGACGACCAGGCGCGTCGGCGCGAGCACCACCGGCGCGGGAGTCGCACCGAGGCGGGCGTCGGCGACCGGGACGTCCGGCACCGCGGCGGCGGACGGACCGGGCGTGCTGGAGGGGATCGCGGCCGGCGTCGACGTCGGGAGCGGCGCACTCGCGTCAGGGGCGGGCACGACCCCGACCGCCTGTGCCGAGCAGCCGCCGAGGCCGAGGCCGACCGCGATCGCGCCGACCACGAGGAGAGCGCGCGGCCGGGTGGGGATCCTGCTCATCACGTCCTCCTCTCGTCGTGGTCGGCGGCCGGCCCGGGTGCGGGGGCACACCGGGCCGGCGGTCTTCGGTGCCGGTCTAGGACCGGCGGTCGTTCTCGTCGGTCAGCGACCGGCGACGGCCTTCCGGCGCCCGATCAGCGCGGCGCCGATCAGCGCGAGCGAGGCGAGCGCGGCAGCGCCCCACCAGCCGGCGGCGGCGTCGGTGCGGTTGTCGGCGGCGAGGCCGGCCTCACCGGCGGGGACACCGGACGGCGACGAGTGCAGACCGCCGATGGTCTGCGTCGCGAGGGCGAGGTTGCCCTTCTCCAGGCTGCCCCAGGCGTAGACGATCGTGTTGACGCCCTCCTGGACCTGGACGTCCGCCGGGCCGATGACCGGAGTGGTGGTCCCGGTCGCGGCGACCACGGTCGAGATCGTGGCCGGAGCGAGGTTCAGGATGCCCTCGTTCGGGTTGGTCACGTTCGTCAGCACGGGCGAGCCGCCCGCGAGGATGTCCACGGCGGGCGCCGCGGCGATGTGGCGGACCGTGAGGCGTCCCTCTCCGGCCGCGGTGGCGGAGATGTCGTTCGGGAACAGCGTCGCGGTCGGGGTGTTGTCGGGCTTGAGGTGCGCGGCGACGGTGTAGCTCTTGCCTGCCTCGAGCGCGAGGTCGACCGGGCCGATGACCGGGGCGCTCGCGTCGGCGGCGTCCGCGGCGGTGATCGCGACGGTGTAGGTGCCGGTGGGCAGGTCGAGCGGGCCGGCCAGCGAGCCGGGCGTGAAGTCGTCGAGCGTCAGTGCTCCGTTGACGTACACGTCGACCGGGGTGTCGGGGACCGCGTGCAGCACGTAGAGGTCGGCCGAGTCGGCGTCGGCCGCGCTCGCGGGAGCGGCGGCGAGACCGGCGACGGCGAGGGTGCCGAGGCAGGCTCCGGCGAGCAGGCGGTGGGTGAGGCGGGAGGTGGTCACGGTGTTCCTCTTTCACGATGGGACCCGCGGACGGGTCGGTGGGTTCTCGAGAAGGGCCTTCACCACTACTTCCGGCCGAGTGGCCTCCGCGGATGCACCGGACCGGAGAATTCTCGAAGGAATTCCCGACCCTCCCAGCTCGGTCGCACGCAGGGCCTGGTCAGGTGCCTGTTCCGGGTCTAGCCTCCGAGCAGAGGGAGTCCCGCATGGTCCGTCGAGACACGGTGGCGTCCGCGCTCGATCGGGTGCGGCGGGGTCGAGTGCGGCCGGGCGGCCGTCCCGGGACCGCTGTCCGCGGCGACTCCCCCGGCCGGCTCCTCGGCGCGGGCGCGGCCTCCGTCGTCGCGATCGCGGTGCTCGCTCTCGCGCTCGGCGCGCTCGCTCCCCTCGCCGCCCTGCCCTCCTCGGCGGGAGCGGCCTCGGGACCGTGCGACGAGCCTCGCGAGCTGCTCGCCTCCTCCTCGGTGCTCGACCGCGAGGGCGAGGCGCTGGCGGGGCACCTGCTCGCCTGCGTCGACGACGACCATCGGAGTCTGACGATCCACAACGGCACCCCCGTGGTGTGGGTGCTGAGCGATCCGTCGGTGCGCGGAGTCGTCGGCCAGGACGACCCTCGCCGGGACGCCGGCGTCACCGGCCTGCTGAGCTCCTACTCCGCGCGGATCGGGCGCGGACTGGTGCTCGCCCCGGGAGCGTCCGCCGCGATCTCGGCAGGACCGGGCCGGCTCGCGCCGCGGCCGGACGAGGAGACGACGCGGCTCTTCCTCGCACTGACCGCGATCGTCGGCGCGCAGGACCAGGTGCGCGCCTCCGAGCCGCCGCGGGCGCCACGGAGCGTCGTGCGGACGGCGGCGCTGACCTGCGCGCTCGCGCTCGTGCGGGACGGTGCCGCCCCCGGGGCCCACTCGATCACCCGGGCAGCCGGCGAGCCCGCCTGCGCCGACGCCTGGCAGCGGGCGCAGGCGAAGGCACTCGACGACCGGTGGAGTCTCCCCGGTCTCGCCGAGGCCCTGGCGCTGCCCGGACGGCCGGAGGAGGACGCGGCGCTCGCGCGGTCGGCGTCCGACTGGTTCGCGGCGTCGGCCGGCTTCTCCTGGGGTGTCGTGGACCGCCCGGAGCGGCTGGACTGAGCGGAGCCCCTCGGTGCTCCGACCCCGGGAACGCGGAAAGGGCCGCCCTCCCGGAGGAGAGCGGCCCGTTCTGAAGAAGATCGCGGTGTCATCGAGACCCCGCGCTCGACCCTGTGAGGGGAGGAGCGGAGGGGACTATCGACGCAGGCCGAGACGCTCGATCAGCGAGCGGTAGCGGCTGATGTCCACGTCCGACAGGTAGCCGAGGAGTCGACGGCGCTGACCCACCAGCAGCAGCAGACCACGACGCGAGTGGTGGTCGTGCTTGTGCTCCTTGAGGTGCTCGGTGAGGTCCTTGATCCGCTTGGTCAGGACGGCCACCTGCACCTCGGGGGATCCGGTGTCACCGGGGTGGGTCGCGTACTCTTCGATGATCACCTTCTTGACGTCTGCTTCGAGTGCCATGAATGGGATCCCCTCTCTCTCGTTGCGCGGTGCCCGGCGCCTGATGCGTGGGCTCTCTTGATCCGCGGCCGTTGGACGGCAACCTGAGGAGCTTACCAGAGCGCAGGGGCCGGTGGTCGAGCGGATCGGGAGCCGGCCGCCGGGGACCGGTGGGTCAGGTGCCGACGGCCCGGTTCCAGAGCTCGACGAGCCACGGCGAGACGAGCAGCTCCCAGAAGAGGACGACGAGCACGTTCAGCACGACGCCGATCCAGCCGGCGACCGCCGGACGGCCCTCGCGGCGCCGCGCACGGATCGAGGAGACGCCCAGCAGCACGCCGGCGAGCAGGAGCGCGTGGATGATCGCCGTGTAGAGGACGCCGACGAGCAGGTCGCTGACGGCCTGGTCGCCCGGGTAGGCGCCGAGGGAGATGATCGCGTACCAGACGAAGAACGCGATCGGGACGACGACGATCGCGAGGAGGATCGAGGCCGTCGCGGTCCCGTAGCGACGACGGAGCGCGGCGAAGCGGCCCCCCGAGGACGCGGCGCTCGGGCTCGCGGTGCGGGTCCGGGTGCGCGGAGCGGGGGCGGCGGCGCGGCGCGCGGGGGCGGTGCCGGCGACGCGCGACGCGGTGGTGCGCGGGCGTCGGGGCGCGCCGTCGGATGACGTGCTCATGCTCCCCACCCTACGGGCTCCGTCCTGACGGCCCCGTGCGGCCGATCGCCGCGCAGCACCACCGCGCAGCACCACCGCGCAGCACCACCGACGTCGCCTCCGCACGGCCCCTGCGGGCAGGCACGAGAATGGAGCGGGTGAGCCAGCCCCCCTCCGCGCCGCGGCGCAGCCACGTCGTCGACCTCTCCCCGCTCCGCGAGTCCCCCGCCTTCGCCCGACTCTGGGCGGGCAACGTGATCTCCGGCATCGGCGGGCAGATGACGATCGTCGCCGTCGGCCTGCACATCTACGAGCTGACCGGATCGACGCTCGCCGTCGCGATGGTCGGCGTGGTGGCGCTGGTGCCGACCGTGATCGCCGGGCTGTACGGCGGGATGCTCGCGGACGCCTTCGACCGGCGGCTGGTGCTCCTGCTCTCCGCGATCGTCGCCTGGGGCTCGACCGCGGCGATCGCGGCGCTCGCCTGGTTCGGGGCGGAGACTCCGCTGACGCTCTACGCGCTGACGGCGGTCAACGCGGTGGCGACGACCATCATCGGCGCGACCCGGATGACCGTGGCGCCGCGGCTGCTCCGGCTCGAGCTGGTGCCGGCCGCGGCGGCCCTCGGCGGGATCGCCGGCGGAGTCGAAGTGACGGTGGGGCCGGCTCTCGCGGGCGTGCTGGTCGCCTCCTCCGGCTTCGCGGTGACCTACACGATCGACGTGGTGCTCTTCCTCGCGGCGTTCCTCGGCATCGCCGGGCTGCCCGCGCTGGTGCCGGAGGGCGAGCGGCAGCGGCCGGGGCTGGAATCGCTGCGCTACGGGCTGCGGTTCCTCCGCGGGGCGCCGAACATCCGGCTGTCCTTCCTCGTCGACATCGTGGCGATGACGTTCGGGCAGCCGCGGGTCGTCTTCCCGGCGGCGGCCGCGCTGCTGCTCGGCGGCGGGGCGGCGACCGTCGGCTTCCTCACCGCGGCGTACGCGGTCGGGGCGCTGCTGAGCAGCGTCTTCTCGGGGCGGCTGACCGGGGTGCGGAGCCAGGGGCTCGCGATCGGCCGGTCGATCCAGGCCTACGGAGCGCTGATCGTCGGCTTCGGCGCGGTGCTGCTGGTGGCGGAGCTGACGGCGCACGATGCCTCGGAGCCGAACCTCGGCCTGATCGCGGCGGCCTCGGTCGCGCTCGCGGGAGCCGGTGCGGCCGACAACGTCAGCTCGATCTTCCGGCAGACGATGCTGCAGACCGCGGTGCCCGACAACATGCGGGGGCGGCTGCAGGGCGTCTTCATCGTGGTGGTGACGGGCGGCCCGCGGGTCGGCGACCTCTACACGGGGCTCCTCGCCTCGCTCGCGCTGCTCTGGCTGCCGCCGCTGGCCGGTGGCCTCGCGATCGTCCTGATCCTGGCGGCGGTGCTGCGGCTCAGCCCGGGGTTCCGGCGCTACGACGCGCTGCACCCGGTGGCCTGAGGCCCGAGGCGGGGCGACCGCGCCGCACCCCGCTGGACGGGCGTGCGACGCAGTCGAGGGGCTACTCGCCCGCGTAGGCGCCGGCGGCGTTGCCGTCGGTGAGGTCGTCCGAGACCTCGCCGCTGTCGTCGTCGCGTCCCTCGACGCGGACGGGGCGGTAGACGTGGAAGCCGTCGATCTCGCCGTCGAGCTCCCAGACGACCTCGACCTCCTCGCCGTCGATGTCGGCGACGCGGGTGAGGGAGCGCTGCGGGGAGCCGTCGATGAGTTCGAGGCGGATGCTCTCCTGCTCCGCGCCGCTGTCGAGCATGGCCGTGTACGTGGTGGTGTCCATTCCTCGACGCTAGCCAGGCCCCGCGCGGGCTCGCCACCCCTTGCGCCCTCCGAGCATCCGCGTAGCGTCGGGGCCATGACCGACACCACCATCACTCCCGCCACCGACGACGACCGCGCTCAGATCACCGAGATCGTGAAGAGCGCGAAGATCGGACTCCTCACCACCGTCAACGAGACCGGGCAGCTCGTCAGCCGGCCGCTCGCCGCGCAGGACGTCGACTTCGACGGCGACCTCTGGTTCTTCACCCAGGACCCGTCGGCGAAGGTCGACGACATCCGCGCCAACCCGAGCGTCAACGTCGCCTTCGAGTCGAAGAAGGGCTACCTGTCGGTGGCCGGCTCGGCGACCGTCGTGCACGACCCCGCCAAGGTGGACGAGCTGTGGTCGCCCTCGGTCTCGGCCTGGTTCCCGGACGGCAAGGACGACCCGAGCGTCGCGCTGCTGCGCGTCTCGGCCGAGACCGTCGAGCTCTGGGTGACCGACTCCCCCGCGCCCGTCGTGCTCTTCAAGGTCGCCAAGGCGGCCGTCACCGGCGGCCAGCCCGACATCGGCGAGAACCGCACCGTCTCCTTCGAGTAGCCGCGGCTTCTTCCCCTCCGCGAGATGCCACTTGTGCACACCTTTCACGGCGTGTCGCGTGCACAAGTGGCATCTCGCGGGAGATCAGCGCTAGTCGACGGCGATGCCGCGGGACTCGAAGAAGATCCGCGGGTCGAGGAGGTTCCCGTTCTGCGTGATCGTCAGGTGGCAGTGGTTGCCGAAGCTGACGCCGGTGTTCCCCGTGTATCCGACGACCTGCCCCTTCGTGACCCGATCGCCGACCGAGACGATCGGCGATCCGGCGATCAAGTGGCCGAGCAGTGAGACGACCCCGTCCGCGTGCCGGATGTCGACCCTGTGTCCGTAGACAGGGTCGGACGTGGTGGCGAGGATCACCGTGCCGTCGCTCATGGCGCGCTGCGGCCAGTTCTGCGGCAGCCCCCAGTCGAGACCGCGGTGGCCGTTGGGGTGGGCGCTGTCCTTGACCTGGAACTCCGTCGTCACTCGCCACGTGCCCTCGAACGGGAGCTGCCACGTCGCGGGCACGGCCGTTCCGGTCACGTTGTTCCAGACGCTCACTCCGTCGTCGCGGGTCATCAACAGTCGGCCGTCCGTCTCGAGAACGACCCTCTTGCCCTGACGGCCGGCGGTCGACGCCTGCCACCGCACATTGGCGCCGTTCTGAATGACGAAGTTGCCGTCGCTCTGCATCGACGCGACGGAGCCGGGGACCGACGTGCGGGTCTGCCACTGCACAGCGTTGGACCGGCTGTAGATCACGAAATTGCCATCGGCCTGCATGATCGCCTTGTAGCCGTTGTTGGACAGGTAATGTCCGGGCTGGAGAGCCTCTCCGGCGATGAGAGCCGCCGAGAAGGTGTTCGAGCGATATCCAGCAGTGCCGTCAGGACGGTAGAGGACGATGTTCCCGTCGTCCTGCAGCGAGAGCTTCGCCGCCGTTCCCGTGGAATACGTCTGCCAGATGGAAGGACCGGATCCCCGATAGATGACGAGATTGCCGTCCGCCTGCGGGACGAATCGGCAGTCCGCGCCGCTCGTGTACGACTGGAAGACGATCTGATTGCCGGGCGTGTAGACGGCCAGATTGCCGTCGCGCTGCATGACGAGTCGGAACTGCCCCGAAGGGGATCGGAGAGTATCGCCGTACGCCATCTCGGTCCCGACCGGAACGGAATCCGTGTAGAAGATCGGCTTCGTCTCCGTTCCGCTGAACCAGAGGGCCGAGTCGGACGTCGACAGCAGCACGAGATTGCCGTCGTTCTGCATGACGAGCTTGCGCGCCGCAGCGCCGGATCCGCCCGCCCGCAGCACCTTGACGATGCTGTTGTCGGTCGCCCGGTAGATGACCAGCCCGCCGTCGGCCTGGACCGCCAGCCTCGCTCCGCTGTTGCCGCCCGTATCGCTCTTCCAGAGCGCTGAATTGTCCTTGGCGTAGATGACGGCATTGCCGTCCGACTGCATCACGAGACGAGTGCGGCCGTTCGGCGAGACGATCTGATCTCCATTGCGGAGATCGGCCGGAGCGGCGACTTCTCCGACGTAGTCGGCAGCGGAGGCGGGGACGGCCGAGACCACCGATGCGCTGACGACGGTCGCTCCGAGAGCGGCGAGTACTGTTCGACGTTTCATGGGTGCTCCTTCTGGAATATGCGACGCTTCCTCACATCGCTCCATGACCGTAACGAGAGCTCGACTCCGTCGGCACACGCCGGGAGGATTCCTCACACAGGAGTGGGTTCGACGGGCGTCAACGCACTCCTTAACCCGCCGGCAGCCCGATGGGGCGGTCCTCGACGCGGAATCATCCTTCGATGGCGCGCGAGACCGCCCCACACCTCCGCGCGCCCGTACCTCCCCGCGCGCATGCCGATCCCCCTCCGCGAGATGCCACTTGTGCACGCTTTTCGCGGCGTGTCGCGTGCACAAGTGGCATCTCGCGGAGGGGGGCAGAGGCTACGGGCCGCCGAAGCGCTCGGTGCGGACGCGGGCGGGGTCGTGGCCCTGGGCCACGAGGGCGGTGGCGACGGCCTCGACGAAGGCGGTGGGGCCGCAGACGTAGACCGTCGGCTCCTCGGAAGCGGGCATCGCCGTCGCGGCGAGCAGCTCGGGGGTCAGCCTGCCCGCGGGACGGGCGGTGCCGGGCGGGGCGACGCGCGTGTAGACGAGCTCGGTCTCGACGCCGCCGTGGTCGGCGGGAAGGTCGCCGAGCGCGCGCAGGTCGTCGCGGTAGTAGGCGAAGACGCTGGAGCGCACGGAGTAGAGCAGGCGCATCGGGGCGGCGTTCCCGACGCGGCCGTGCTCGCGGGCCATCGCCATCAGCGGGACCAGCCCGCTGCCGCCGGCGATCAGCTGCACCGGCTCGGTCTGCTCGGGACGCCAGACGAACCAGCCGCCGATCGGACCGCGCACCTCGAGGCGGTCACCCGCCTCCAGTCCCTCGACCAGGTACGGCGAGACCTCGCCGTCGTCGAGGCGCTCGACGGCCAGCTCGACGCGGTCGCCGTCGGAGGGCGCGCCGATGGAGTAGGAGCGGCTCGCCTGGTAGCCGTCGAGTGCGGTCAGCCGCACGTCGAGGTGCTGCCCGGCCAGGTGCCCGGGCCAGCCCGGGACGCGGAGAGCGATCAGGCGCGAGGTCGGAGTGAGCGGCAGGACCGACTCGGTCACCGCCTCCGTCCAGATCACCAGTAGCGCTCCTCCTTCCAGGGATCGCCGTGCATGTGGTAGCCGTTCTGCTCCCAGAAGCCGGGCTCGTCGCCGGGCATGAGGCGGAGGCTGCGGACCCACTTCGCGCTCTTCCAGAGGTAGAGGTGCGGCACGAGCAGCCGCGCGGGTCCGCCGTGCTCGGCCGCGAGCGGCGCGCCCTCGAACTCGGTCGCGATCCAGGCCTTGCCGTCGCGGATCTCGGAGAGCGGCAGGTTGGTCGTGTAGCCGCCGTAGCTCTGCGCCATCACGAAGCCGGCGTCGCTCTCGATGCCGTCGAGCAGGAGGTCGACCGAGACGCCGCGCCAGTTAGTCGCGAGCTTGGACCAGCGCGTGACGCAGTGGAGGTCGGTGTGGATGTCCTCGCGGGGCAGCGCAGCGAACTCGTCCGCCGTCCAGCGGCGCGCCCCGGCGGGGCCGGCGTCGATCGAGAAGGCCCACTCGTGGATGTTCGGGGTCGGCCCGATCGAGAGGACGGGGAAGCCCTTCTCCAGGTACTGACCAGGGGGGATGTCCGGGTTCTGCTCGCGCTTGCCGAAGAAGCCCCGCGTGATGATGCCCATGTCCGCCTCAAGTCCTCGGGTGCGCCCCGGTCCGTGGATGCCGCTCGTCGCTCGCCAGGCTAGCGCGCGGCGCCCCGCTACCGCATCGGGCCGCGAGCGGCGAGCCCGCGACCGTGTCGGGGGTGGGTGCGAGGATCGGGCCATGAGCAGAACAGTCGTGCCGCCGTATCTCCTCGTCCGCATCGCCCGACTCGACGACCCGGCGTTCGCCCGGGCCGCGCGGGCGGCCAGCCGCTCCCTCGAGCAGGACGTGCCCTTCCGTCGCGTCCGGCCGGGAGAGCCCTCCCCCGGTCGCTCGACCGCCACCGCGTCGCCGGTCCCCCGCGCGGAGCGGGTCGCCGCCCTCCAGCGGACCATCTCGGACGCGCAGTCGACCGAGACCCTGCCCGGCACCGTCGTGCGCACCGAGGGCGCTCCCGCCACCGGCGACGCCGCGGCGGACGAGGCCTACGACGGGCTCGGGGCGATGTCCGAGTTCCTGCAGCAGGCGTTCGGCCGCGACTCGATCGACGACGCCTGGCTGCCGCTGGACGCGACGGTGCACTTCGGCGAGGACTACGACAACGCCTTCTGGGACGGCTCGCGCATGGTCTTCGGCGACGGCGACGGGCAGGTCTTCCGTCGGTTCACGGTCTCGCAGAGCGTGATCGGCCACGAGCTGGCGCACGGGATCACGGAGTACACCGCGAACCTCGTCTACCGGGGGCAGTCGGGGGCGCTCAACGAGTCGATCTCGGACGTGTTCGGCGCGATGCTCGAGCAGTTCGGCGCCGGCCAGGGCGCGGAGGACGCGAGCTGGCTGATCGGCGAGGGCCTCTTCACCGACGAGGTGCAGGGCACGGCGCTGCGCTCGATGATCGCGCCGGGCACCGCCTACGACGACGACGTGCTCGGCAAGGACCCGCAGCCCGGCTCGATGGCCGACTACGTCGACACCGAGGACGACAACGGCGGCGTGCACATCAACTCCGGCATCCCCAACCGCGCCTTCGCGGTGGCGGCGATCGAGCTCGGCGGTCCCTCGTGGGAGCGCGCGGGTCAGATCTGGTACGACGTGCTGACCGGCGGCGTGCTCACCGCCACGGCGGACTTCGAGGGCTTCGCGGCGCTCACCCTGGCCGCGGCGGCCGAGCGCTTCGGCGCCGGCTCCGAGGTCGAGACAGCGGTCCGCACCGGCTGGACGACGGTCGGGGTCGCGCTGCCGGAGTAGCCGGCTACCCCTGCCGGTCGAGTAGCCCCGCAGGGGCGTATCGAGACCCACCATCGTCAGCAGTCCCGTCTGCAGGCTCGCCTCTCGGCGGTGGTGGATCTCGATACGCCCGCTGCGCGGGCTACTCGATCAGCATGGGGGCCCAACGCGCGGGTCACACGGCCAGCATGAGCGCCCGTCGCGCGGACCACACGGGCAGCATGAGCGCCCGCTGCGCGGGCCGCTCGACCAGCATGCTGTGGGGGCGGGCGCGTACGATCGCGGCCATGGATGTGATCGTGTCGCGCAGTGGCGGCTTCGCCGGGCTCCGCCGGGTCTGGCGGATCGATGTCGATCAGCAGCCGGACGAGGGCGCCTGGCACGCTCTGATCGGCTCGCTCGACTGGGACGACCGGCCGCGCGCCGAGACGGCCCCCGCCGGGCGGCCCGACCGGTTCGTCTACGAGATCCGAGTGCAGACGCATACGGTGCGGCTCGGCGAGACGGAGCTCGACGGGGCCTGGCGCGAGCTGGTCGAGCGGGTGAAGAGGGCGCAGCCGCGCTGAGGGGCGGCGGCGGGGAACGACGAAGGCGCAGGCCCCGGTGAACGGGGGCTGCGCCTTCGGTGCTTGCGGGGTGGGTCTCGATACGCCCCTACGGGGCTACTCGACCAGCATGGTCGACCCCTGCGGGGCTACTCGACCAGCGGGCTACTTCGTGCCGAGGAGGTCGATCACGAAGATGAGGGTCTTGCCGGAGAGGGGGTGGCCTCCGCCGGCGGGGCCGTAGGCGAGGGCGGGCGGGCAGATCAGCTTGCGACGGCCGCCGACCTTCATGCCGGGGATGCCCTGCTGCCAGGCGCGGATGAGGTTGTTGAGGGGGAAGTTGATCGACTGGTTGCGGCTCCAGGAGGAGTCGAACTCCTCGCCGGTGTCGTACTCGACGCCGAGGTAGTGCACGTCGACGGTGGAGCCGGGCTGGGCCTCGGCGCCGTCGCCGATGACGAGGTCCTCGACGACGAGGGTATCGGGGGCCGGGCCGTCGGGGGCGTCGAGCTCGGGCTTGGTCAGGTTCTCGCTGCTCATGCTCTCCATCCTAGGAGGGACGCCCTGGACGCTCGATCCCCGCCGGCCGCCACTCCGACCGGCTCACTCGACCAGCGTGAGGCGCTGGGTCGGCCGGGTCATCGCGACGTACAGCGAGGCGGCGCCGCGCTCCTCCGCCGCGATCAGCCGCGGCCGGGCGATCACGACGGAGTCGAACTCGAGCCCCTTCGCGTCGGCCGTCGAGAGCACGGCGACCGGGCGGTCGAGTCCCCGGGAGCCGCGGCCGACCTCGCGGCCGAGGTCCTGCTCCAGCCGCGCGGTGATCGCATCGAGCTCGTCGTCGGGCGCGATCACGGCGAGCGTGCCGTCCCCGATCGCCCGGTCCTCCAGGACGACGGCGAGCACCCGGTCGGCGAGGGCGGCGTCGCCGCGGTCGCGCACGGTGCGGACCGGCCACTCCGTGGAGCGCACCGCCTCGCCCGGGGTGATCTCGAGTCCGTTCTCGCGTGCGGTGCGCTCGGCGTAGGCGACGATCTGCGCGGGCGTGCGGTAGTTGACGGTCAGCTCCTCGAGGCGCCACGGCGCAGCCTCGCCGTCGCGGCCCTGGCGGCCGAAGGTGTCGCGGAGCGCGGCGTCCCAGCTGGACGCGGCCGAGGCTCCGGACGCCTGGGCGACGTCGCCGACGATGGTGAAGGAGCGCATCGGGCAGCGGCGCAGCAGCACCCGCCACTGCATCGGCGAGAGCTCCTGCGCCTCGTCGACCACGACGTGCCCGTAGGTCCAGGAGCGGTCGGCCGCCGCGCGCTCGGCGGTGGTGCCGACGCTGGTGCGCTCGGCGAAGCCCGCCGCGAGGTCCTTGGCGTTGACCATCCCGTCGACGCCCATGTTGCGGATCGCGGCCTCGGCGTTCTCGATGTCCCGGCGGCGCTGCTCCTTCTCGGCCTTCTTCTGCGCGTCGGCGTGGTCGTCGTAGGCGCCGAGGAGCTCGGCCGCCTCGTCGAGCAGCGGCACGTCGGAGACGGTGAAGGCGGCGTCGCGGTCGCGGCGCAGCAGGGCGCGCTGCTCGGGAGTCCAGCGCGGGGTGAGCGAGGCGAACCAGTTCGGCCGGGCGTAGAGGTCCTGCAGCAGCTTCTCCGGGGTGAGCGGGATCCACGCGGTGTTGAGGGCGACGCGGACGTCGTACGCGGTGCGGACGTCCTCGCGGAGGACGGCCTCGTCGGCCTCGTCGACCGTGTTGCCGTGGCTGCGCAGCTGGTCGGCGAGCTGGCGGGTCAGCTGCGTGATCATCGCCTTGACGAAGGTGACGCGGGCCTCGTTGTGCGGCTTGCGGGAGTCGCGTGCGCGGGTGATCGCCCGCTCCACCTCGTGCGGCTCGAGCCGCAGCTTCTCGCCGTTGACGTCGAGGACCAGCGTCTCGGACGGCACGGCCTGGCGCGAGCGGACGGCGCGCTTGAGCAGCTCGGCCATCCGCGCGGAGCCCTTGACCCGGGCGACCGCCGGGCGGTCCTCCTCGATCAGGTCGAGACCCGGGTAGAGCTGGCCGAGGGTGGAGAGCACGACGCCGGTCTCGCCGAGGGAGGGCAGCACCGCCTCGATGTAGCGCAGGAAGGAGCGCGACGGCCCGACGACGAGCACCCCGGAGGAGGCGATGCGGTCGCGGTGCGAGTAGAGGAGGTAGGCGGCGCGGTGCAGCGCCACCGCGGTCTTGCCCGTGCCGGGGCCGCCCTGCACGACGAGCACGCCGCGCAGCTCGGAGCGGATGATGCGGTCCTGCTCGCTCTGGATGGTCGCGACGATGTCGTGCATCCGCCCGGTGCGCTGGGCGCCGAGAGCCGCCATCAGCGCGCCCTCGCCCTGGAGCGCCGTGCCCTCGCGGAGCAGCTCCTCGTCGAAGACCTCGTCCTCGAAGCGGATCACCTCGCGGCCGCGGAGGGTCAGGTGCCGGCGGGCGCGGGTCCCCATCGGGCGGGCGGCGGTGGCCTGGTAGAAGGCGGCCGACTGCGGGGCGCGCCAGTCGAGCAGCAGGGTGTCCTGCTCGTCGTCGCGCAGGCCGATGCGGCCGATGTAGCGGTGCTCGGTCTCGGCGTCGGCGAGGGTCAGCCGGCCGAAGGCGAGCCGGTCATCGGCACCGGAGAGCGAGCGGATGCGGTCCTCGTAGAGGCGCGCGAACGCGTCGCGCTCGGACCGGCTCTGGTGGTTGCCGCCGACGCTCTCGATCCGGACCGAGTCGAGCGCCTCCCTGGACTGCGCGATCAGCTCGTCGAGGCGGGCGTAGAGCCCCGCCACGTACGCGCGCTCGCGCGAGAGCTCGGACTCGAGGATCGTGTCGCTGTCCGTCATCGTGCGCCCTTCCCTGCCGGTTCCGCGGTCTCGGGCGGGAGGCGGTTGCGCTCCGGGGACCGTCGAAAACAGGCGGTCCAGTCTAACGACCGCGCGGGCGCCGACCCGCGCGGCGGGGCTTCTCGCGACTCGCCGTGGGCGAACGGCGACGCCCTCTTGCGGACGGCCGCCGAGAGGCGCATGCTGTCGGTCAAGAAGAGCTCGACGCCCCGTCAGAGCAGCCGGCCCTGCCGCTGCCGCAGGGCGTCGAGGTCTTTAAGGGGCGCTTCTCGCGGAGGGTCTTGCCGCGCCGCTCGGGAAGAGAAGCGGCGTCGCCCGCGTTGCACGCTGCATGCCTTCGACGAGCAGCACTGTCACCGCCCCCTCCCGCGCCTCGATCGACACCACCGAGTCGGCTCGCGCCGGCTGGGAGTCGTGGCTGGCGCGCCGTGCCGAGCGGGTCACCGGTCCGCACGGCGATCTGGCCCTGGTCGAGACCCGCTGGCTCGAGCCGGGTGAGAGCGTCGACGACGAGGCCGCCCTGGCCGGCTACGGGCCGACCGCGACCCTCACCCGGATGCGCCGCACGAGCCTGGACACCGGCGAGGAGGAGTACGGCTACCGCGTCTGGGACGCGGCCTCCGAGGGCATTCGCTCCTTCGACGCGATCGAGACCTTCCCCTTCGATGCCGCCTGGGTGCTCGAGGCCTGGTTCGAGCCGGTCGACGACGCGCGCACCATCCCGTTCGAGCACCTGCGCGACAACGGGGCGACCCGCGATCTGGTCGTGCCCGGCGACATCACCTTCTCGCTCGTCGACGACGGGCGGGCGCACGAGTACACGGTCGCCGCGTTCGACGACGGCGGCACCCTGCTCGTCCCGTTCGGCGACCCGACCAACCGCAGTGACGACCCGGAGCTGAAGAGCTACCCGGTCGGCCGGTTCCTCGTCGTGCAGCGCCTGGGCGAAGCGGCGGACGCCGGCACGCCCGGCCCGGTGCTGCTCGACTTCAACCGCGCCTACATCCCGCCCTGCGGGTTCTCGCCGCACTACAACTGCCCGCTGCCGCCCGCCCAGAATCGCCTCGGCGTCGCGGTGACCGCCGGCGAGCGCCGGGTGCTGCGCGCCGGCTGACGCCGGCCGAGCTCGGGGTCGGCCGTCTCCCGCGGGAGGCGCCGGCCTCGGCTCCGCCGGCCTCGGTTCAGAGACTCTCCCAGGTCGTGCGCGCGGCCGGGCCCGGCACGATCCGGACGCGGTCGATCGCCGACCGACGCCCCTCCCGGTCGACGAAGGCGAGCTCCAGCCGCTCGCCCGAGTCCGCGTCGGAGGCGAGCGAAGCCGCGCCGTGCGGGGCCGGCCGGTTCTCGTCCCCCCACTGCGCGAGCGCGACGAGGACGAGCTTGAGCGAACGGCCCTGCTCGGTGAGCTCGTAGCGCGAGCGCTCCCGCGAGCCCTCCGGCCGGTAGGGCACCTTCTCGAAGACGCCGGCCTCGGTCAGGGTGCGCAGCCGCGCCGAGAGCACGTCGCTCGGCACCCCGAGCCGCTCGCGGAACTCCGAGTAGGTCCTCGCGCCGCGCAGCGCCTCGCGGACGATCAGAAGGCTCCAGCGCTCGCCGAGCAGCTCGAGCGACCGGGCGACCGAGCAGCGCTCGGCCCGGTCGTCGTCGACGTCGACGGGGCTGCGGGCGGTGGGCACTCACCGAGACTAGCCCGGCTCGACCTCGCTTGGACATTCCAAGCCAGGGCACTAGCGTGACCTCCATGCCGACTCCCAGCACCCTCGTCCGCCCTCCCGTGCGCTTCGGGCGGCGAGGCGCCTTCTGGGTCTCGACGCTCGTGCTGGCGCTCTGCCTCTGGTCCAGCGGCGCCCCCTCCGTGCTCTACCCGAGCTACGCCCAGGAGTGGGGCCTCTCCCCCGTCGTCATCACCTCCGTCTTCGGCGCCTACCCCGTCGCGCTGCTGCTCGCGCTGCTCCTGGTCGGCGGACTGTCCGATGTGATCGGGCGGCGGCGGACGATGCTGCTGGGCATCGCGCTGATCGCGGTCTCGGCGGTCGTGTTCTCGCTCGCGGACGGCGTCGCGCTCCTCTACGTCGGCCGGGCGATGCAGGGCGTCGGGACCGCGCTGGCGCTCAGTGCGGCGAGCGCCTCCCTCGTGGACAACAACGTGTCCGCGAACCCGCGCCTGCCCTCCTCGCTCACGACCGTGTCGACCGCCGCGGGGCTCACCCTCTCGCTGCTGCTCTCCGGAGCGCTGGCGCAGTACGCCCCGCTGCCGCTGCAGCTGAGCTACTGGGTCCTGGCGCTGGTCGGGGCGGTCACCCTCGTCCTGCTGGCGCTCGGCCGCGACGACCGCCCGGTCGCGGGCGCCCGCTGGCGGCCGCACCTCCCCTCCGTGCCGGTCGGCCTCCGACGGGCGTACGCCGGCGCGACCCTCGCCGTCTCGGTCGCCTACGCGGTCGGCGCCCTCGTGCTCTCCCTCGGCGCCCAGATGGCCCGGGAGCTGACCGGCACGACCGACCTGCTCGTGATCGGCTCGGTGCTCGCCCTGTCGTCGATCGTGATCGGGCTCACCGCCCTGGCGATCCAGCGCGTGCACGCGCACCTCGCGATCATCGTCGGCGCCGTGGTCGCGATCGCCGGACTCGCGCTGATGGTGTGGACGGCGGCCAGCGGCTCGCTCGTGCTGTTCGTCGCCTTCATGATCGTCGGCGGCGTCAGCTACTCGCTCAGCTTCTCCGGCGGGCTCGCGCTGGTCGGGCAGGCGGCTCCGGCCGAGCACCGCGGCTCGATGATCTCGGCCGTGTACCTCCTGAGCTACCTGGTCCAGGCGATCACGGCCGTCGCGGCCGGGGCCGTGGCGACGGCGCTCGGGCTGGAGACGGCGATCGACCTGGTCGCTCCGGCCGTGGCGGTGCTCGCCCTCGGCTCCGGGGTCGTCGCCGTCGTCGATCTGCGGCGTCGCCTCGCGGAGGGGCGCGGCGTCGAGGCGGCGCCTGTCGCGGAGGTCGCGGCGGTGCAGCCGCGCTGATCGGCGCGCTCGAGTGCGGAGGGCGGCGTCAGCTGAGGGCGGCGTCAGCTCAGGGCGGCGTCAGCTCAGGGCGACGTCAGCGGAGGGCGGCGTCAGCTGAGGGCGATCAAGCGGTCGAGCGCCTCGGGCAGCCGACGCAGCACCGAGACGTGGCCGTCGTCGGGGTGCTCGATCAGCTCGGCGGTCGGGAGCAGCGCCCGGAGACATCGGGCGTGGTGCGCCGGGATCACGCGATCGAGGCCGCCCTGCACGAGGACGACCGGGCAGCGGATCGCCGCGAGGTCGACTCCCCACGGCGCGGCGAAGGCGACGTCGTCGTCGATGAGGCCGCCGTCGCCCCACTGCTCCGAGCGCGCGACGTCCTCACCGAGGGCCGCCCACTCCTCCTCGAGGGCCGCGTAGTCGGCCGCGACGAACGACTCGGGGTCGAACTCGTCGGTCTCGGCGAAGCGGGCGCGCGCCTCGCGGCCGTCGCGCGCCGAGGCGAGGCCGCCGGGAGCGGCCATGCCGTCGAACCAGGCGAGGTCGCCGTCGTCCGGGGCAGGCGAGGCGAGGACGGCGACGCCGTCGACCCGGTCGGTGAGCAGTGCGGCGCAGGCCAGGGCGTGCGGGCCGCCGCCCGAGGCGCCCGCGGTGAGGATCCGGTCGAGTCCCAGCGTGTCGAGCACGGCGCGGACGTCCTCCGCCGCGGAGGCGACGTCGCGGCCCGGCCGCGCGGTCGAGCCGCCGTAGCCGGGGCGGGCGTAGGAGAGGAGGCGGAGTCCGCGGGCGCGGGCGGCCTCGAGCACCGGGGCGAGCAGGGCGCCGGTCTGCGGGGAACCGTGCTGCCAGAGCAGCGGCCGCCCCTCGTCGCCGCTGTCGTGGACGACGAGCGTCCTGCCGTCGCCGGCTGCGATCTCGATGGTGTCCGCCATGTCCTGCTCCTGTCCTCTCGCGGACCCCGCGGCCCGCTGATCCCCCGGTCCGGACCGCTCAGCCGCCGGTCAGCGCCGCACGGCGAGCGACCAGCTCGTCGAGCAGCACCCGCTCATCGAGAGCGGCCGCCCGCCCTGCACGCCCGGCGAGCTGCTGCTGGCGCACGTGCGCGAGCCTCGTCGCGGAGCGGATGAAGCCGCGCATCGCCCGGGGCCGGTCGCCCCCGGCCACCCTGGCCCAGCGCGCCGCCGTGCGCCGACCCTCGGCGGTGCCGATCATCCGCACCTCGGTCGGCGAGAGCCAGCCCGCGGCCGCGTAGTCGCCCAGACGCTCGAGCGTGACCCGCCGCTCCTGCCGGCGCAGCAGCGTGACGACGACGACCGCGACCACGAACAGCGGCACCTGCACGACGCCGTAGAAGCCGAACCAGTCGGCGACGAGGAAGGACGAGCCGTTCCAGAGCGCGTGCAGGAACGCCGCGAGCGCGAGTCCCAGGAGCGCGATCGGCAGGCGCGCGGCCGGCGGGCGGTTCATCGCGAACCCCAGTGCCGCTCCGAAGCAGGAGGTGAAGAGCACGTGCGCGAAGGGCGAGAGCACGCCGCGGAGGAAGAACGTGACGGCGAGCGAGCCGAGACCGCCCTCCACCAGCGCGCTGCCGAAGTACAGGATGTTCTCGACGAAGGC
Source organism: Rathayibacter sp. PhB152 (assembly GCF_003751395.1). Lineage (NCBI taxonomy): Bacteria > Bacillati > Actinomycetota > Actinomycetes > Micrococcales > Microbacteriaceae > Rathayibacter > Rathayibacter sp. PhB152. The sequence continues at coordinate 66,691 of NZ_RJUT01000008.1, forward strand.
GAAGCCGGAGGCGACGACCGCCGCGTAGACGATGCCGTCGACCGGTCCGTCGAAGCTGCGGCGCCAGATCAGCAGGATCAGCAGGACGCCGAGGCCCTTCGCCGACTCCTCGACGATCGGCGCCTGGATCACGGCGCCGACGAAGTCCGACTCGCTCGGCTGCGCACCGGAGGCGTAGACCGCGATCTGCACACCGAGGTCGACCAGCAGCGAGATGGCCACCGAGCCGGCCGCTCCCCAGAGGAAGGCGAACCAGAGGCCGAGCGGCGCTTCGGGCTCCCAGCGGTCGACCCAGCGGACGCCGGCCAGCACGATCAGCAGCGGCACCAGGGCGACGACCGCGCAGACCCCGGCCGCGGTCGCGCCGAGCCCGGAGACGACGTAGGCGAGGACCAGCAGCAGCAGGACCCCCAGCAGTGCGACGCCGATCGCGCCCAGCACCGTCGGGACGATCGAGGGGCGGGCGGGGGCCGGCGGCGGATAGGCGCTCATGGGCTCCGAGAGTAGGGCACCGGCGGACGCGCGGTCCGGCGGTTGACAGGGAGCGTGCGCGGGGCGGGTCGGGCAAGCCTCCCCCTGCTGATCGAGTAGCCCGCGCAGCGGGCGTATCGAGATCCACCACCGTGAAGACGGGCGCCGCCGCATCCTCCCCTCACCACCGAGTCGCGAAGCGGCTCCGTCGTGCGGGTGGGAGGCGGCGCAGCTCGCGGGGCCGTGTCCGATTTCCGCGATCGCCCGGCCGCGTGGCGTGCCAGTCTCGGAGCATGGTCGAGGATCCGCTGTTCGAGGAGCGCTACCGCACGGTCGCCTCGCGCGACTCCCGCTTCGACGGCCGGTTCATCACCGGGGTGCACTCGACCGGCATCTACTGCCGGCCGAGCTGTCCCGCCACGACGCCCCGGCCCGCGAACGTCCGGTTCTATCCGACCGCGGCGGCCGCGCACGAGGCGGGGCTGCGCGCCTGCAAGCGCTGCCTGCCGGACGCGGTGCCCGGGTCACCGGAGTGGAACCTGCGCGACGACACCGCGGCGCGCGCAATGCGGCTGATCGGCGACGGTGTGGTCGATCGCGAGGGGGTCGAGGGGCTGGCCGGGCGCCTGGGCTACGGCGCCCGGCAGCTCGGACGGATCCTGCGGGTCGAGCTGGGCGCGCCTCCGCTCGCCCTCGCCCGGGCGCAGCGAGCGCAGACCGCGCGGCTGCTGCTCACCGGCACGGAGCTGCCGGTCTCGGAGGTGGCGTTCGCCGCGGGGTTCGCGAGCATCCGGCAGTTCAACGCGACGATCCAGGAGGTGTACGAGCGGAGCCCGAGCGCGCTGCGGGCGTCGGCCCGGGGAGGCCGGTCGGAGGCGGCCGTCCACGCGGGCGCGACGACACTCGAGCTGCGGCTCGCCGTGCGTGCGCCGTTCGATCCGGGCGTGCTCGACGTCCTCGGCGCCGACGCAGTGCCGGGGCTCGAGAAGGCGGGGCAGGGCCGGTACTCGCGCTCGCTCGCGCTGCCCGGCGGCCCGGCGGTCGTGCGGCTCGAGCCGGACGGCGAGGCGATCCGCTGCACCGCGACCCTGGTCTCGGTGGCCGATATCGGCCCCCTGGTCGCGCGGGTGCGCAGGCTGCTCGACCTCGACGCCGACTCCGCCGCGATCGACGAGGCGCTCGGCGCCGATCCGGTGCTGGCGCCGCTGGTCTCCGCGACTCCCGGGATCCGACTGGCGGGCTCCGTCGACCCGGCCGAGACCCTGCTGCGCGCGCTGATCGGGCTCGGTGCGCCGACCGCGGTCGCGCGCACGGCGCTGACCCGGCTGATCGCGGCGCTCGGCGAGCCGCTGCCCGCCGGCCTCGCCGCCGGCGGCGTCACCCACGCGTTCCCTTCCGCCGCGGCGATCGCGGAGAACGGAGCGGACGTGCTGCGCGGCTCCGAGCACCGGAACGAGACGGTCCGGCGGAGCGCGGCCTTCCTGGCTGACGGCACTCTGCGCCTGGACGCGGGCCTCCGCCGCGAGGACCTGGTGGAGCGCCTGCTCGCCGTCGACGGCATCGATCCGGCCACGGCTGCGTCCGTCGCCGCGCGGATCACCGGCGACCCGGACGTCCTCCCGGCCGGCGACCGCGCCGTCCGCGCCGGCGCCGCCGCACTCGGCCTTCCCTCGACTCGCCGAGCCCTCGCCGAGGCCGCTCGCCCCTGGGCCCCCTGGCGCAGCTACGCCGCCCTGCACCTCGCCGCCGCGAGATGCCACTTGTGAGCGCGACACGCCGCAGAAAGCGCGCACAAGTGGCATCTCGCGGAATGCGGACCACGACGGACCAGCGCTGAGTGCGACCCGCCCGGGTGAGGCTCGGCAGCTGCGCGCCGACGCTCCCCGCGAGATGCCACTTGTGAGCGCGACACGCCGCAGAAAGCGCGCACAAGTGGCATCTCGCGGAGGGGGCGGGGCGTGCTACTCCGTGGGGGGCTCGATGATCGGGAGGGCCGCGGTCATCGCCTCGATGCCGGAGAGGCGGGCGGGCGAGATGAGGCGCAGGACCTCCTCGCGCGACATCAGGCCGGCCTCGACGACGAGGTCGGCGACGTTGCGGCCGGTGGCGAGCGCCGCCTTCGCGATCGCGGCCGACGCGGTGTAGCCGATGCTCGGGGTCAGCGCGGTGACGACGCCGACGGAGGAGGCGACCATCGCCTCGAGGCGGTCGACGTTCGCGGTGATGCCGTCGATGCAGTTGATCCGCAGGGTGAGGCACGCCTGGGTCATCCAGGTGATGCTCTGCAGGAGCGAGTGCGCGATGACGGGCTCGAACGCGTTCAGCTGCAGCTGACCCGCCTCGGCGGCCATCGTCACCGTGACGTCGGCGCCCGCCACCGAGTAGGCGACCTGGTTGACCACCTCGGGGATCACCGGGTTCACCTTGCCGGGCATGATGCTCGAGCCCGCCTGGCGCGACGGCAGGTTGATCTCGCCGAAGCCGGCCTGCGGGCCGGAGGAGAGCAGGCGCAGGTCGTTGCAGATCTTCGACAGCTTGATGGCCGAGCGCTTCAGAGCGCTCGAGAACGACATGAAGACGCCGGTGTCGCTGGTGGCCTCGACGAGGTCCTGCGCCATCTCGAGGTCGAGGTCGGTGAGCTCGTTGAGGTGACGGACGGCGGCGGCGCCGTAGCGCGGGTCGGCGGTGATGCCGGTGCCGATCGCGGTGGCGCCGATGTTGACCTCGGCGAGCAGCCAGATCGTCTCGGAGAGGCGCGCGTGGTCCTCGCCGAGCGTGGTCGCGAAGCCGTGGAACTCCTGGCCGAGGGTCATCGGCACGGCGTCCTGCAGCTGGGTGCGGCCGACCTTGAGGACGCTGCCGAACTCGACGGCCTTCCGCGAGAACGCGGCCTGGAGCAGGGCGAGCTCGTCGAGCAGGCGGCGCAGCGACCAGGTCATGGCGATCTTGATCGACGTGGGGTAGACGTCGTTCGTCGACTGGCTGCGGTTCACGTCGTCGAGCGGGTGCAGGAAGGCGTAGTCGCCCTTGGGCCGCCCGGCGATCTCGAGGGCGACGTTGGCGACGACCTCGTTCGCGTTCATGTTGGTCGAGGTGCCCGCGCCGCCCTGGATCACGCCGACCACGAACTGGTCGTGGAACTCGCCGTCGATGATCCGGCGGCAGGCCTGCTCGATCAGCTCGGCCTTGGCCGGCGCAAGGCTGCCGATCTCGGTGTTCGCCCGGGCGGCGGCGAGCTTGACGGTCGCCAGGGCGCGGACCAGATCGGGGTAGATCGAGATCGGGCGCTTGGAGATCGGGAAGTTGTCCAGCGCCCGGGCGGTGTGGATGCCCCAGTAGGCGTCGGCCGGGATGTCGAGCGGGCCGAGCGAGTCGGTCTCGGTGCGGGTGTCGGCGTCCACGGGGGGTCCTTCCGGCGGGACCTGCAGGGCGGCGCCCCGCAGGCCGTTGCTCACGGGGTCGTTGCTCGCAGGGTCGATGCTCTCGGGGAGGGTGGTCGAGGCGGATGTCACGTCAGCTCCGTCGCTGTCGTCGTGCGGCCCCGAAGGGTGCAGGGGGTCCGCGAACTGCGCCGCCAGCCTACGCCGGGGCTCCGCTCCGGGCGGATCGGCGGCGTCCGGCGCAGGCTCCGGCTCGCCTCCTGCCCGCCGGACGGCCGGACGCCGGTCGGGTGGGCGGATCCACCGTCGGTCATGCCACCTCGCACGAAGCGGCCACCGAAGGACCGTGGCGCGCAAGGTGGCCCTTCTTCTCACCCCCAGAGCCGAGTGGACCGGGCCACTCTCGGAGCATCACCTCGAGATCGGATGCCCCATGCTCGCCCTGCTCCTCGTCCTCGTCCTGCTCGCCGCCGTCGCGGTTCCGCTCGCACTCGCGGTCCGGCGCGACGGCTACTCCCCCGTCGCGTTCGACCGCGCCCACGACAGCCGGGGCGGCAGGGGCTGAGACAGCGGCGCCCCGCCCGCCCGCGCTCAGTCGACGCGGTCCGGCTCCGGGATGCTCGGCGCCGCCTGCAGTCCGCCGCTCAGCGCGTAGCGCTCCTCAGGCGAGAGGACGAGGCGCTTCCTGCCCCAGACGGCGAAGCCGATCAGGATGATCACGTAGACCACGGCGATCGCGATGATCGCCGGCTGGAACGCGTCATTGAAGAGGAAGCCGAGGAAGATCAGCACGTTGATCAGCGCCGCGATCACCGCACCCGGGAGGCCCCACGGGCTGCGGTACGGCCGGCTCGCGTTCGGGAACCGGCGGCGCAGCAGCACGAAGGACACCATCTGCATGAAGTACGCGACGACCGCGCCCCAGACCGCGATGTTCAGCACGATCGCGCCCGCGACGGCGCCGGCGTTGTCCGGGTCGAGCCGGCTGAGCACGTCGACGACGACGAGGGCGACGAAGCCGATCACGGCCCCCACGGTCAGTGCGATCCACGGCGTCTGGCGCTTCCCGGTGAGCGAGAACACCCGCGGGTAGTAGCCGGCCCGGGAGAGCGAGTACATGTTGCGCCCGTAGGCGAACATGATGCCCTGCAGCGAGGCGAGCAGCCCGATCAGGGCGAAGAGGGCGAGCACGGCGGCCGCGCCGTCGCCGACCATCGCGCGGAAGCCGTCGAGCAGCGGCTCGGTCGAGACGCCCATGGCCTCGGAGCCGATCAGCGCCGTGTTGAGGAAGAGGACGAGCAGGCCGGTCACGATCAGGGTGCCGCGGGCCCAGAAGCCGGCGCGGGGGATGTCGCGGACCGGGTCGTGCGCTTCCTCGGCCGCCAGCGGCAGCTCCTCGATGCCGAGGAAGAACCACATGGCGAACGGCAGCGCGAAGAGGATCGGCAGGACGCCGTGCGGGAGGAACTCGGTCTGACCGGCGTCCGGCGCGATGTTCCACAGGCTCGACCAGTCGAGCGCCGGCGAGAGCAGGGCCATCACGGAGAAGGCCAGGAGGATCGCGATGGAGACGATCGAGACGACGATCGCGAAGCGGAACGAGATCGCCGCGCCCGCCGAGTTCAGCGCGACGAAGACGATGTAGAGGACCAGCCACCAGATCCACATCGCGCCGGAGAGGTCGAAGCCGAGCAGCTCGCTCGTCACCCCGTTCGCGTACTGCGCCGAGAAGAAGACGACCACGGCGGTGGTGGCCACGTACTCGATGGTCTCGGCCAGTCCCGTGACCAGGCCGCCCCACGGCCCCATCGCCGAGCGGGCGAAGGAGTAGGCGCCGCCGGTGTGCGGCATCGCGGCGGACATCTCGCCGATCGAGAAGATGAGGCCGTAGTACATCACCACGAGGACGGCGAAGGCGATCAGCATCCCGCCGAAGCCGGCGAAGTCGATGCCGAAGTTCCAGCCGGAGAAGTCGCCGGAGATGACGGCGGCGACCGCGAGGCCCCACAGCCCCCAGACGCCGGCGGAGCGGCGCAGGGTGCGCTTCTCGAAGTAGCCGGCCTCGGCCTCGCGATAGGTCACCCCCGCGGTGCTGGTGACGTTCGCGGAGTCGGGTCCGGACGTCGCCGGGCGCCTCGCACCCTTGCTCGTCGGAGTCTGCTTCGTCTGCTCTGCCATCGGGTCTCCTCGGCTCGGGTGGTCCGAGCATAGGGACCTCAATGGACGCTGGGAAGACCGATGGCGTTACGACGGTGTGAACGGCGCGATCCGAAGGTCCGGTGGATCGACACGCATCCCGCGCCGTCGGCGCCGGCATCACTCCCTCGGGAACAGCGGCTGTGCTTCAATGGACCCCGATCCGACCATGCGGCCTCGTCCGGCCACCCGGCGGAGCGACCCCCGGAGGCATCCCATGGCACCTGTCAGCGCCGAGAGCAGTGCCGCCGATCGACGCCGTGCCGCCGACCCCGCCCCCGTGCGCGGCATGCTCACCCTCGAGCGACTCGACACCCTCATCGAGGCGGGAGAGATCGACACGGTGATCGTCGCCTTCACCGACATGCAGGGCCGTCTCGTCGGCAAGCGGATCTCGGCGCGGCTGTTCCAGGACGACGTCGCCGCGCACGGCGCCGAGTGCTGCAACTACCTGCTCGCCGTGGACGTCGAGATGAACACCGTCGCGGGCTACGCGATCTCGAGCTGGGAGCGCGGCTACGGCGACATGAAGATGATCCCTGACCTCTCGACGCTGCGTCTCGCGCCGTGGCTGCCGGGGACCGCGCTGGTCACGGCCGATCTCACCTGGCTCGACGATGCTCCGGTCGGCGAGGCGCCGCGGCAGATCCTCCGTGCGCAGCTGGACCGCCTGGCCGAGCGCGGCCTCGAGGCGTTCGTCGCCACCGAGCTCGAGTTCATCGTGTTCGACGACTCCTACCGCGAGGCCTTCGCGAAGGGCTACCGCGGCCTCACGCCCGCCAGCGACTACAACATCGACTACGCGCTGCTCGCCTCGACCCGGATGGAGCCGCTGATGCGGGACATCCGGGTGTCGATGGAGGGCGCCGGCCTGTACTGCGAGGGCATCAAGGGCGAGTGCAACCTGGGCCAGCAGGAGATCGGCTTCCGCTACGACGCCGCCCTCGTCACCTGCGACAACCACTCGATCTACAAGTCGGGGGCGAAGGAGATCGCCGACAAGCACGGCAAGAGCCTGACCTTCATAGCCAAGTTCAACGAGCGCGAGGGCAACTCCTGCCACATCCACCTCTCGCTCCGCGGCACCGACGGCACTCCCGTCTTCGCCGACGCGGAGAGCGAGCACGGGATGTCGCCGCTCTTCCGGCACTACCTGGCCGGCCAGCTCGCCGCGATGCGCGAGTTCACCCTCTTCTTCGCGCCGAACATCAACTCCTACAAGCGCTACGTCGACGGGTCGTTCGCGCCGACCGCGGTCGCCTGGGGTCTCGACAACCGCACCTGCGCCCTGCGCGTCGTCGGCCACGGCGCCGGGATGCGCGTCGAGAACCGCGTGCCGGGAGGCGACGTCAACCAGTACCTGGCCGTCGCCGCGCTGGTCGCCGCCGGGCTGCACGGCATCGAGAACGAGCTGGAGCTCGAGGACGTCTGCACCGGCAACGCCTACGGCTCCGGAGCGCCGCGTGTCCCGACGACGCTGCGCGAGGCCGCCGACCTGTTCGAGTCCTCCGCCCTGGCCCGGGCCGCCTTCGGCGACGAGGTCGTCGACCACTACGTGAACAACGCCCGGGTGGAGCTCGCCGCCTACGACGCCGCCGTCACCGATTGGGAGAGGGTGCGCGGCTTTGAGCGGCTCTGACCTGCGGACGGACTCCGAGCAGGGTCCCGTCGCTCCGCGTCCGATCATCGGACTCACCACCTACCGCGAGCGCGCCGTCTCGGGCGTCTGGGACGTCGAGGCGTCCTTCCTGCCCGCGAACTACATCGACTCGGTGACCCGGGCCGGCGGCGTCGCCCTGCTCCTGCCGCCGCAGCCCGCCTCGGCGGAGACCGCCCGCGCCGTCGTCGAGCGCCTCGACGGGCTGATCGTCTGCGGCGGCAAGGACATCGACCCCGCCCGCTACGGGCAGGAGGCGCACCCGGAGACCGACGCCCCCCGCCCCGAGCGCGACGCCTGGGAGGACCACCTGATGACCGCCGCGCTCGAGGCCGACCTGCCGTTCCTCGGCATCTGCCGCGGCGCGCAGCTCCTCAACGTCTCGCTGGGCGGCACCCTGCACCAGCACCTGCCCGACGTCGTCGGCGACCGCCGCTACCAGGCGGGCGGCGGCGTGTTCTCGCACGTGGACGTCGCGGTCGAGCCGGAGTCACGACTGCGCGGGCTGCTCGGCGAGGACGCCGTCGTCGCGCAGGTCTACCACCACCAGGCGGTCGACCGGGTCGCGGACGGCCTCGAGGTCGCCGCGCGGACCGCCGACGGCACCATCGAGGCGCTCGAGCTGCCGGGGCGCCGCTTCGCGCTCGGCGTGCAGTGGCACCCGGAGGAGGACACCGCCGACACCCGCCTGTTCACCGGCCTGGTGGCCGCGGCACTCGCGCACCGCGCGGGCACCGGCACGGCAGACGGCTCCTCCCTCAGAACCCCGAAGGACGCACTCCGATGACCCCGCAGACGCCGACCCCGCAGACGCCGGCCCCGCCGACGCCCACTCCGCAGACGACCGTGCAGACCCTCGTCGACCCCTCGACGGGCGCCGCCTTCGACGAGGTCGCCCTCGCCGACCTCGCGAGCGTCGACGCCGCGATCGAGCGCGCGGCCGTGGCGCAACGCGGTTGGGCGGCGCTGGCCCCGCTCGACCGGGCCCGCGCCCTCCGCCGGTTCGCCGCCGCCGTGGACGGCGCGATCGAGGAGCTGGCGCAGCTCGAGACTCGGAACTCCGGCCACCCGATCACGCAGTCGCGCTGGGAGGCGGGGCACGTCCGCGACGTCCTGGAGTACTCCTCCGCCGTCCCGGAGCGCCTGCTCGGCGCGCAGATCCCGGTGGCCGGCGGGCTGGACGTGACGGTGCACGAGCCGCTCGGCGTCGTCGGCATCATCACGCCGTGGAACTTCCCGATGACGATCGCCTCCTGGGGCTTCGCGCCGGCGCTCGCCGCGGGCAACGCCGTCGTGCTGAAGCCGGCCGAGTGGACGCCGCTGACGAGCCTGCGCCTCGCCGAGCTGGCCCTCGCGTCGGGGCTGCCGGAGGGCCTCTTCCAGGTGCTGCCCGGCCGGGGCGACGTCGTCGGCGAGCGCTTCGTGACCCACCCGCTGGTCCGCAAGGTCGTCTTCACCGGATCGACGCGGGTCGGCAAGCGGGTGATGGCGGGCTGCGCCGACCAGGTGAAGCGGGTCACGCTCGAGCTCGGCGGCAAGAGCGCGAACATCGTCTTCGCCGACTCCGATCTGGAGCGCGCCGCGAGCACCGCCCCCTACGGGGTGTTCGAGAACGCCGGTCAGGACTGCTGCGCCCGCAGCCGGATCTTGGTCGAGCGGCGCGTCCTCGACCGCTTCCTCGAGCTGCTCGAGCCGGCCGTGCAGGGCGTCGTCGTCGGCGACCCGCGTGACGAGGCGACCGAGATGGGCCCGCTGGTCTCGGCCGCGCAGCACGAGCGCGTCGCCGCCTTCGTCCCGGAGGGGGCACCCGTCGCGTTCCGCGGCTCGGCGCCCGCGGGCCCCGGCTTCTGGTTCCCGCCGACCGTGCTGCTGCCCTCGAGCGGCGACCCGGTCTGGCGCGAGGAGGTCTTCGGCCCGGTCGTCTCCGTTCTCCCCTTCGAGGACGAGGCCGACGCGATCCGCCTCGCCAACGACACCGACTACGGCCTCTCCGGCTCGATCTGGACCCGCGACCTCGGCCGCGCGCTGCGGATGTCGCGGGCGGTCGAGAGCGGCAACCTGTCGGTCAACTCGCACTCCTCGGTCCGCTACTCGACCCCGTTCGGCGGCTTCAAGCAGTCCGGGCTCGGCCGCGAGCTCGGACCCGACGCGGCACTCGGCTTCACCGAGACCAAGAACATCTTCTTCGCGGCCGATTGACCCGCCCCGTTCCACCCCCGCACCCTCCCGTGAAAGGCCGCACCATGGCTCTCCCTCCCCTCGACACCACCCCGATCGACCTCACGCAGCGGCTCGCCGGCAAGGTCGCCGTCGTCACCGGCGGCGCCAGCGGGATCGGCCTCGCCACCGCGACGCGCTTCGCCCGCGAGGGAGCGCGTGTGGTGATCGCCGACGTCGACGTCGCGCGCGGCACCGAGGTGGCGGAGGCGCTCGGCGGGATGTTCGTGCGGGTCGACGTCACCAGCGAGGCGGAGGTCGACGCGCTCTTCCAGGCCGCGGTCGACGCCTACGGCTCGGTGGACATCGCCTTCAACAACGCGGGCATCTCGCCGCCCGACGACGACTCCATCGAGACGACCGAGCTGCCGGCGTGGGAGCGCGTGCAGGACGTCAACCTGAAGTCGGTCTACCTCTGCTGCCGCGCGGCACTCCGGCACATGACGAAGCAGGGCCGCGGATCCATCATCAACACGGCCTCGTTCGTGGCGGTGCTCGGCTCGGCGACGTCGCAGATCAGCTACACCGCGTCGAAGGGCGGCGTGCTCGCGATGAGCCGTGAGCTGGGCGTGCAGTTCGCGCGCCAGGGCATCCGCGTGAACGCGCTCTGCCCGGGCCCGGTGAACACCCCGCTTCTGCAGGAGCTGTTCGCGGCCGACCCGGTGCGGGCTCAGCGCCGGCTCGTGCACATCCCGGTGGGGCGCTTCGCGGAGCCGGAGGAGCTCGCCGCCGCGGTCGCGTTCCTCGCCAGCGACGACGCGTCCTTCATCACCGGGTCGACGTTCCTCGTGGACGGCGGCATCTCCTCCGCCTACGTGACCCCGGAGTGAGCACGACGTGAGCGCGGACACCGGGACGAGCGGGACGGACGACGACGCGGAGGGCCGTCCGGCGGCTCCCGCGGCGAGCGCCAGGGAGGCGATCCTGCGGCGGCTGCTCCGGAGCAACGCCTTCGAGGAGACGGTGCAGCGGCTGATGCAGACGGTGAGTCTCGGGCTCGTGGGGCCCGGCGAGCGGCTCCCCTCCGAGCGCGAGCTCGCCGCGCAGCTCGGCGTGGGGCGAGACACCCTGCGCGAGGCGATCGCCTCGCTCGCGGACGCGGGATACCTGGTGGTGCGGCGCGGCCGGTACGGCGGGGCCTTCGTGGCGGAGGAGCTGCCGGCGGCGCCGGTCGGCCGGCGCGGCTTCGACCGGGCCGAGATCGACGACGTGGTGGCGCTGCGCGAGATCCTCGAGGTGGGGGCGGCGCGGCTCGCGGCCGGCGCGGACCTGACGGCCGCCGATCGGGAGCAGCTGTTCCGGGCTCTCGCCGACGTCGAGGACGCGAGCCCCGAGGACTACCGGCGGCTCGACTCGCGGCTGCACCTGACCATCGCCGAGCTGGCCGGCGTCCCGTCGCTGCTGCCGCTCGTGGCTGAGAGCCGGACGCGGGTGAACGCCCTGCTGGACGACATCCCGCTGCTGCCGCGGAACATCGCCCACGCGGACGAGCAGCACAGGGCCCTCGTGACGGCGATCCTCACCGGTCGGGCGGCGGAGGCGGCCCGGCTGATGACCGAGCACGTGCACGCCTCCGCGGCGCTGCTGCGGGCGTTCCTGACCTGAGTCGGGAGCGGCTGGTCAGTTGACGTCGGTGCCGGTCGCGATCGCGACGAACGGCACCAGCAGGCCGAGGAAGAGCAGGGCGACGACGAAGAGCACGACGAGGCTGATCATCACCGCGTTGAGGACGATGCCCCAGATCGCGAGCGTGCGGCCGGTCGGCTCGCGGCGGAGGCCCAGGATGCCGAAGATCAGGCCGGCGACCGGCGCGATGACGGTGAGGCCGAAGAAGACCGAGGTGACGCCGAGGATGAGGCTGGTCAGCGAGAACGGGGTCGACGGGGCCGGGGCGGCGGCAATGGGCGGGACGCCGTAGGGGGCCGGGTGCTGCGCGGCGGGCCGCTCGAACGGCGGGTCCTGCTGCTCGGACTGCTGCTGCCGCGACTCCGGGGCCGGGTCGGTGAGGACGGCGGTCGAGCCGTAGACCTCGGTGGGCTGCTCGTCGGCGGAGGTGGTGCGGATGGACGTGGTGGCGGCGGTCGGGGTGGCAGCGGTCGGGGTGGTGGCGGACGGGGTGGTCTCGGCGTTCGACATGGTCGGTGCTCCTTCTGCGGGGTGCGGTGCCGGGGGCGCCCGGCGATGCCTCCACGCTACGGACGGCGCGGATCCTCCCCCATCCGGCTAACCCCCGGGCGGGAGGGGGAACCCCCCGCTCACTCCCGGGGGCCGGTGCAAGACTGGGTCGACCGGCGGCGCGCCGGGACGATCGCGAGGGAGCGGCCGCGGATGGACGACGACGAGACGCTGCGCCGCCGCCGCGACGGCCGCGGAGCCAGGGCGGTCTGGCTCGCCGGACTGTCGGCGATCGCGGGCTTCGTGATCCTCTCGCCGCTCATCTCGGTCACGGCGACGGTGCTGGCCTGGGGTGCCCGGCGTCGCGGCGGCACCCTGAGCGACCGCAACGGCGTCGTCGCCGTGAACTGGCAGCTGACCTACCTCGCGCTCCAGCTGATGCTCGTGCCCCTGCACCTTGCGCTCGTCTCGGTCCGCGACACCTGGGGCGGCGGCTGGCCCACCCTCACGATCGCGGCGATCCTCGGCCTCTTCGTGCTGAATCTCGTGCTCTGCGTCGTGCTCGGCATCCGCTCGGGCCGCGGCCGGAGCGTCCGCCTCGTCATCGCGGTGCCGTTCGTCCACTCCTCCCGGCCGGTGCGCTGAGCGCGACGCGCATGGCCCTCCGCCGGGGCTTCAGCAATTGAGCGCGCCGCCCAGGATTCCGAAGATCAAGCCTCCAGTCGCCGTGACGACCGCTCCCGCCCCGGTGATCGCACCGCCCAAGCCCCCGAGCACGGCGGCATTGACGCCCGATTTCGCCACACAGTGACCCCACTCCTTCGAGGTCCAGTCGCTCGAGAGAGTCCCAGCCACCGCGCCTCCAGCAAGGGCTCGCTGAACCTCTGACGGCTTGAAGTGGAAGGTCATCGTGTCCGCGTCGTCGACGGTCCAGCTGCCGCTCACGGTCCGCCCGTTGCCGGCGCCGATCCTGGTGGGCAGGGCCTCCGAGGTGACGCTTCCATCGGTGATGCGGACCCGGCCGTCCTTCGACGTCACCGGTCTGGCTCCGCCGCCGACGTCGAAGGTGATGGTCGAGGCGGTCGTGCGCTTCACCGTCAGCTCGACATGTCCCCTGGACTGCACCTGCGCCGGTGCTTCCACCGCGGCGGTTGCCGCGGCGAAGGGGGCTCCGCCGAGGGTCGCCACGCAGACAGCCGCCACGGTCAGTGTCATTCGAATGCTCTTCATTGAGTACCTTCCTGGATTTCGTCATCGGCGCTGACTGCGCCAGAGGGTGAGCACTGCACGGCAGATGAAATACGAGATCGCGATGGAAGCGGTATTGATCACCACTGTCCACGGGTCGATCGCTCCGGTTGCTTGGGAGATGGCGCCGCCGCACCACGATCCGACGAAGGCGATCACGCAGAATCCCCACGGTGTGCGTGTTCCCCATATCGGGGCTCGCTTCTGCTCGTCTTTCGGCTGCTCTGCCTCACCCATCTGAGAACCATACTGAAATGGTGACAACGGCTACGGCCTCAGGACCGATTTCGCGAGGTTGGCGCGCGATCACGCCTCTCTCGGAGTCCGCTCGCCCGAACCGGTGGAGCGATCGCAACGGCGTCGTCGCCGGGGCCGGCAGCTGAGCCACCTCGTGCTCTGCGTCGTGCTCGGCATCCGCTCGGGTCGCGGGCGGAGCGTCCGCCTCGTCATCGCGGTGCCGTTCGTCCGCTCCTCCCGGCCGGTGCGCTGAGCGCGACTCGACGTCCTGTTCCGCGGCGTCGACCGCGGCCTCCGTCGGTCGTCCTGCTCAGCGCCGGCGGTGCCGGAGGAAGAGCACCAGCCGGCTGATGAGGAGGGTGGTCACGACGGAGACGCAGATCGATGCCATGTTCATCGGATCGGCCACACCGGCGGCCCGGGCGACGGCGCCGCCGATGGTCATTCCGACGAACAGGATCGCGAGGAAGCCCCACGGGGTGTGCTCCCCGTACAGCGACCTCCGGTTCTGCCGGGTACTCGAGTGCTCTGGCTCCGTCATCTGCACACCATACGCACATGGTCATCGAGGCGAGGCCTGTCGGCAGCGATCGCGGCAGGATGGCGCAGGACGCGGGCTCGTCGCGGTCCGAGGGTCCGACACCGGCTCGCAGGTCCGGACACCGCGGAGCGCGAAGGAGCAGGCGTCCGCGGGATGGCAGGGTGGTCGGGTGACGCCGATCGCCTTCCCCCCGCCCGTGTCCGTGGTCGCCGACGACGGGACGCGGATCGCGACGTACGCGCTCGGCGACGAGGGGGCGCCGACCGTGCTGGCCGTGCACGGGTTCGCGTCGAACTCGGTGCTGAACTGGGAGACGGCGGGCTGGCTGCGGACGCTGAACCGCGCCGGGTACCGGGTGGTCGCGCTCGACCAGCGCGGGCACGGCGCCAGCGAGAAGCCGCATCGCGCCGGCGCGTACGGGGTCGACCTGATGGTCGCCGACATCGTGCGGGTCATCGAGACCTACGACCTGATCGCTCCGCACTACCTCGGCTACTCGCTCGGCGCGCGGATGGGCTGGGTGCTCGGGATGGAGCATCCGGAGCTGCTCGAGACGCTCAGCCTCGGCGGGCTCACGGTGGGCGAGCCGCTGCGGCACTTCGATGCGGCGGCGGCGCGTGCGCGGGTGGCGGACGGCGGCGAGATCGACGACCGCTTCACGCGCGCGTTCATCGGCATGGCGGAGGGCGTCGCCGGGAACGACCTGGCCGCCCTGGTGGCCGTGGCCGACGGGGTGCGCGGCGGGGCGCATCCGGAGCTCGGCGCGCATCCCGAGCTGCCGACGCTGATGGTGACGGGCGGGGCCGACCCGATCGCGCCCGGCGGGGCGAGGCTGGCGGAGGAGGCGGGCGCGCGCTTCGTCAGCGTCCCGGGCCGCGATCACACGAGCACGGTGCCGGCGCGGGCGTTCAAGGACGCGGTGCTGGCGTTCCTGGCGGAGCACGCCTGACGCCGGGGTGCGATCCGCAGGCGATCCCGGCGGGAGCGCGCTCTCGTCCGCGCGGAGGCGCCGGCGGAGCGCCGGATCACCTGCAGATCGGACGGAACTGCCCATGGAGGCGCGCGGCGTAGCATCGCGGGATGCTTGCGATCCGCGTCGAGAACCCCGGCCCCGACTCCCGCCTCGTGCTCGAGGAGACCGCCACCCCCTCCCCCGGACCCGGCGAGGTGCTGCTCCGCGTGGCCGCCGCGGGCGTGAACCGCGCCGACCTCGGCCAGCGCGCCGGTGTGTACCCGCCGCCGGCCGGAGCGTCGGAGATCCTCGGCATGGAGGTGTCCGGGACCGTCGTCGGCCTCGGCGAGGGCGTCACGACGGTCGCGCAGGGCGACGAGGTCTGCGCGCTGCTCTCCGGCGGCGGCTACGCCGAGCACGTCGTCGTCGACGCGGGGCTGCTGCTGCCGGTGCCGGAGGGCGTCGACCTGATCTCGGCCGCCGCGCTGCCCGAGACGACCGCGACCGTCTGGTCCAACCTGGTCCTCGTCGCCGGGCTCCGCGCCGGCGAGACCGTGCTGATCCACGGCGGCGGCAGCGGGATCGGCACCACCGCGATCCAGATCGCCGCGGCGATCGGCGCCCGGGTCGCCGTGACGGCCGGCAGCCCGCGGAAGCTCGACGCCTGCCGGGCGCTCGGCGCGGACATCCTGATCGACTACCGCGAGCAGGACTTCGTCGAGCGGATCGCTGCCGAGACGGACCGCGGGGTCGACGTGATCCTGGATCCGGTCGGCGGCGACTACCTCGCCCGCGACGTCGAGGCGCTCGCGCTCGGCGGCCGCGTCGTCTTCATCGGCAACCAGTCCGGCGCGCAGGGCTCCCTCGACATCGGGACGCTGATGCGCAAGCGCGCGGCGGTGCATGCCACGACGCTCCGCGCCCGGCCGCTGGAGGAGCGGTGCGCGATCGTCGCCGCGGTGCGCGAGAGCGTCTGGCCGCTCGTCGCGGACGGGACCGTGCGGCCGGTGGTCGACGAGGTGATCCCGCTGGCCGAGGCCGAGCGGGCGCACGAGCGGATGACCGCCTCCGGGCACATCGGCAAGCTGCTGCTCACCCCGTGACGGGGAACTGACGACACAGCATCAGCCGAGAGGCCCCGTCAGCCGCGATCGGCGATGACGGGGCCTCTCGGCTGACGTTCTGCGGCGCGGACCGGTCAGACCGCCGCGCGGAGCAGGCCGAGCGAGCGGTTGATGCCGTCGACGTCGACGCTCGCGGGGTCGAACGCCGCCTCCGGGGCGAGCCCGAGGGCGTCGAGCGCCTCCGCGTGGTCGGCGGACGACGGGTCCGTCGCGGCGCGGACCGTGTCGGCCCAGGCGGCCGGGCCGCCGGGCGCGTCGAGCGGAGCGGCTCCGCGCGCGCCGGTGCAGCGCGGCAGGGCTGCGCTGAGCGGCGACACCGACTCGAGGCGGATGACGTGGCGCCACTCGTCCTCGAGGTCGTAGACGTAGAACAGCTCGTCGCCGACGCTCTCGAGCACCTCGGCGAGCGCGACACCGCCCTCGTCGACGAGGCCGGAGCCGAGCTCCTCCGCGTCGGCCGGCGAGCCGATCGGCGCCTGCTCCTCGTCGGGCACGCCGACGCTGAAGTAGTGCGGCTGCGCGTCGGTCCAGCCGAGCGAGAGCTGCAGCGCGAGGTGCAGATCGCGCAGCGACGACTCCGAGGACAGCTCGAGCCGGCGCCAGACGACCGGCTTCGTGCCGAGCAGCGACACGTGCAGGGCGTAGGCGGAGTCGGTGTCCTCCGTCGCCTCGTCGAGGATCTCGAGGCGGGTGGCGTCGCGGGCGCCGAGCAGCACGATGCTCGCGCGGACCACCGAGGCGAGGACCGGCTGCAGGCCCTCGGGGAGCACGTAGCCGAACTCGGGCGAGTGCAGCAGCAGTCCGAGCTCGGCGGCGTCGTCGAGCATCCGCTCGGCCGCGCCGACCATCCGCTCGCGCTCGTCCAGGGCGTCCTCGAGCGAGACGTCGAGCTCGGCGGCGAGCTCGTCGACCAGCTCGCCGACGACGAGGCCCTCGTGGATCTGCGCCTGGCAGGCGACCGCGATCCGGGCGAGGACGGCGTCGGTGGTGGTGATCGCGCGCTCGCGCGGCGAGAAGGCGCCGTTCTCGGTGTCGGCGGCGGCGAGCGCCTCCTGAGCGCTGACGAGCCAGAGCTCGATGAAGCGGGCGATGTAGGCGATGCGCTCGACCGTGGCCTCGCGCGCCTCGGAGCTGCGCCAGGCCGGCGCGGCGTCGCCGAGGCCCGCGGTGGAGCCGTCGGCGTCGAGCACGTCGGAGGCGACCAGTGCGTCCCACCAGGCGGAGACCGGGATGCGGACGGCGTCGTCGCTCGGCGACGAGCCGGCGGAGGCGACACCGGCCTCGACCACGATCTCGCGGGCGGCGCGCTCGGAGATCGTCGCTCCGTCGGCGGCGGCGAGGTGCTCGACGACGACGTCGGCGGCGTGCACGAGGGCGGTGGCGCGGGCGGCGGAGAGCATCTCGGCGTCCGGGACCTCCTCGACCTCGAGCAGGTCGTCGAGGACGGCCTCGACGAAGGAGCCGGCGAGGTCGAGGACCTCGTCGAGCACGGCCTGGCACTCGTCGAGCTCCTCGTCGGTGCCGGTCCAGAGGTCCTCGTCGGTGAGGAAGTCGAGGAAGTGCTCGACGACCTCGGCGACGGTGAAGAGGGTGTCGTCCAGGTCGGCCTCGCTCTCCTCGCCGGAGAGGTCGGCCTCGATCTGGTCGAAGACGGCCTCGAGGAGCTCGGCGTCCGGCTGGGCGAACGAGCCGCGCGGGCGGAGGTCGCGGGTCATGGCGAAGAGGTCGGTGAGGACCTCCACGGCCTCGTCGACGTCGAGGTGCTCGTGCAGGACGGCGACGTCCGCGAGGTGCGACCGGTACCAGCTGCGGAACCGCACCATCAGCGCGGTCTCGGCCGTGCGGCCGCCGCCCTGGCCGCCGGAGCCGCCGGAGCGCCCGTTCCCGGATCGTCCCTGATTGCGCTTCTTGCCCATCGTTCCTCCGCGACCGCTCCCCCTCGACGACGGAGCAGTACAGCCTACCCAGTGCGGGCGAGCCGGGTCACGCGCGAGGGGACTCCAGTGATGAACGCCTCGGGAACTCGATGCGGCGGGCCGACCAGCCCGCTCGCAGCGCCGGAGCAGGGATCAGCCGCGCGTTGACAGCGGGCCCCCGTCCTGCCTGACTGGGCTCGACACGAGGAGGCGCTCATGGCGGGGATCATCGCATTCGACCACGTCGGCGTGACGGTGCACGATCTCGAGACGGCGACCGCGTTCTTCGTCGGGCTGGGCCTCGTGCTCGAGGGCCGGGCGCCCGTGGAGGGCGAGTTCCTCGACACGGTGGTCGGCATGCAGGACGCCCGGACCGACATCGTGATGCTGCGGCCGCCCGGCGGCGGGACCGCCGTCGAGCTCTCGCGGTTCGTCCGGCCCGCACCGCGTTCCGTCCCCGCCCCCGTCGAGGCGGACGAGCCGGGGCTGCGGAGTCTCGCCTTCGTCGTCGACGACCTCGCCGCCGTCCTCGAGCGGCTCGCGGCCGACGGGTACGGGCTGGTCGGCGGTGTCGGCGAGTACGAGGGGGTCTGGCGGATGGCGTACGTCCGCGGACCGGAGGGCGTCATCGTCGCGCTCAGCGAGCGGCTGGCCTGACGCGCGACCCTCCTCCGCTCGGATCGATCCGTCGCGAAGGGCTGTCCCGCCCGCTTCGATCCGTCGCGGACGGCTCTCCCGTGCACTCGGGCGCGTGCTTCTCCGCCGGATCGATCGGTGCCTCGGCGATGCGGCCGCGCGCGCGTCGGCGTAGCGTCGGGCCATGGGTGCATGGAGTGGAGAGCCGTTCGGCAACGACACGGCGAGCGACTGGGTCTACGAGCTCGACGAGGCCGGCGACTGGCAGTATGTCCGCGAGGCGCTGGACGCCGCCGTCGCGCCGACGCAGGTGGACGCGGATGCGGCGACTCTCGCGATCGCCGCCGCCGAGGTGGTCGCGCGCGGGCTCGGCCGGGAGGGCGGTCCGCACGCCGAGACGATCGCGCACTTCGTGCAGCGGGCCGGGCGTCCCGACGACGAGCTCGTCGCGCTCGCCCTCGCCGCGCTGGCCGCCGCCGACTCCCCCGGCAGCGAGCTCACCGAGCTCTGGGAGGAGGCCGACCCGGAGGAGTGGCGGGAGGCCAACGACGCGGTGCGGAGCGTGCTCGAGGAGGCCTGATCGCGAGTGCCTCCCCGCGGGCGGGCGACGCGCCACTCGCGCCGCACTAGCGTGGCGGGGAGCGGCCTGAGCAGGCCGCAACGAGAGCGACGAGGGGCCACGATGCCGGACTTCACCACGGACGACGGGGTCCGGCTGAGCTGGACCGAGCAGGGCGACCCGGCCGGTCGGCCGGTCGTGCTGATCGCCGGGTTCAAGGCGCCGGCGACGAGCTGGAAGCCGCAGCAGGGGCCGCTCGCGGAGGCCGGCTACCGGGTGATCTCGTTCGACCGGCGCGGGCACGGGCTGTCCGAGCGGACGGAGGCCGGCGCGACGATGCTCCGGCACGGCGCGGATCTCGCGCAGCTGCTGCGGCACCTGGATCTGCGCGGCGCGGCGCTGGTCGGCGGGTCGATGGGCGGGAACTCGATCTGGGCGTTCCTGGCCGGCTCCGCAGGAGGCACGGCGGGAAGCGCCGACGAGAGCACCGACGGCAGCGCCGACGAGAGCACCGACGGCAGCGCCGACGAGAGCACCGACGAGAGCCGCGTCGACCGCATCGTGATCGTCGACCAGACGCCGCGCATGCTCAACGGCGACGACTGGCCCTACGGCTTCTACGACTACACCGAGGCGAACCGCGACACCCTCTTCGCGACGACGATCCCGGATCCCGGGCGCTGGAGCATCGCCTCGAAGGGGCCGGTGCGGATCGCGCGGCTGCTGAAGGCGCTCGGCGGCGGCGAGCGCCGGGAGCTGACGGAGACCGAGCGGCGGCTGCTGAACGACCACGCGAAGGCGGACTGGCGGCCGGTGATCACGCGGACGAGCGTGCCGGTGCTCTTCGTCGCCGGGCGCGAGAGCGAGTTCTGGCCGGCCGAGCACGCGGCGGCCGCGGCCTCGCTCGCCCCGCGCGGCGACTCCCTCGTGATCGAGAAGGACGGGCACGCGGCGAACATCGAGCAGCCGAAGGCCTTCACCGAGGCGCTGCTGGAGTTCCTGGCGCGCTGATCCGCGACCGCCGGCGGCCGCGCGGGCTCAGCCCGGGAACGCCTTGCCCGGGTTGAGCACGCCGAGCGGATCGAGCGCGTCCTTGATCGAGCGGTGCATGCCGAGCACGCGCGAGCCGAGCTCGTCGGCCGCCCCCGGCAGCTTCAGCAGACCGACGCCGTGCTCGCCGGTGACGGTGCCGCCGAGGTCGAGGCAGTCCTCGACGATGCGGTCGAAGGCGCTCTTCGCGCGGGCCTTCGCGGCCTCGTCGCCCTCGGGCGCGATGATCAGCGGGTGCAGGTTGCCGTCGCCGGCGTGCGCGATGGTCGCGATGACGACGTCGTGGTCGGCGGCGGCCGAGCGGATGCGGGCGAGCATCTCGGGGACGGCGCGGCGCGGCACGCAGACGTCCTCGGTGAGCACCGGCCCGAGACGCTCGAGCGCCGGATAGGCCAGGCGGCGGGCCAGGAAGAGCCGGTCGACCTCCTCCTGGTCGGTGGCCTGCTCGACCGAGAGCGCGCGGGCACCGGCCATCAGCGCCTCGACGCGGTCGGCGGCGGTGCGACCCGCCTCCCCCGGCTCGTCGACCTTGGCGAGCAGCAGCGTGTCGACGCCGTGCGGGAGCCCGAGGTGCTGCCAGTCGTCGACGGCGCGCAGGCAGGTGCTGTCGATGATCTCGAGGGCGGAGGGGATGATGCCGGCGGCCGAGATCGCGGCGACCGCGACTCCGGCGTCCTCGAGCGAGCCGAAGGAGCCGACGATCGCGCGCTGCTCACGGCCCGCGAGCGGGAGCAGGCGGAGCGTCAGCTCGACGATGATGCCGAGCGTGCCCTCCGAGCCGACCATCAGGCCGGTGAGGTCGTAGCCGACGACGCCCTTCGCGGTGCGGCGGCCGAGGCTGACGAGCGAGCCGTCGGCGAGGACGACCTTCATGCCGAGGACGTAGTCGCGGGTGACGCCGTACTTCACGCAGCAGATGCCGCCGGCGTTGGTGGCGGCGTTGCCGCCGATGGTCGAGATGGCGGAGCTGGCCGGGTCCGGCGGGTACCAGAGTCCGGCCTCGGCGACGGCCGCCCGCAGCGCGTCGTTGATCACGCCGGGCTGGGCGACGACGAAGCGCTCGTCGGCGTCGATCTCGAGGACGGCGTCCATCCGCTCGAGCGAGACGACGAGGCAGCCGGCGAGCGCGTTGGCGCCGCCGGAGAGGCCGGTGCCGGCTCCGCGCGGGACGACGCTCAGACCCGCGCGAGCGGCGACGCGGACGGCGTGCGCGACGTCCTCCGCGCTCTCGGCGAGGACGACCGCCAGCGGCAGCCCGGAGGGCGCCCACTCGGCGTCGTCGTGGCGGTAGGCCTCGAGGACGTCGTGGTCGGTGAGGACGCGGTCGCCGAGCAGCGCCCGCAGATCGGCGAGGACGCGGTCCCGGACGTGGTGGGAGTCCCGGGGGTCCGTCGTCAGCGTTTCCACGGTCGTCGAACCTACACCCGGCGCCTCCGGGCGCGGATCCGCCCCGTCGATACGGAACCCCGGAGCGCGACCCCGAGAGCTGCCGGCACGAGGACGCACGCGTGTTTCGATCGTGAGAAATCCCGAAGCGATCTCGCGGCGGGGGTTGCGCTCTGGCCAGGTTCTCGTTGGAATCGCGGGATGACCGAGACGACGAACGCCGCCGCCAGTGCCCCCGCGAAGGGCGGAGGGTCGCTGAAGAAGGTCATCACCGGCCCGCTGCTCTTCGCCTTCATCGTCGGCGACACCCTCGGTGCCGGCATCTACACGCTCGTCGGCACGATGGCCGCCGACGTCGGCGGCGTGATCTGGCTGCCGCTGCTGATCGCGCTCGTCATCGCGCTGCTGACGGCCGGCACCTACGCCGAGCTGATCACCAAGTACCCGCACGCCGGCGGCGCCGCCCGCTACGTGGACCGGGCGTTCGGCAAGCCGTACCTGTCGTTCCTGGTCGGCTTCCTGATGATGGCCTCCGGCATCACCACCGCCGCCTCGCTCGCCAATGCGTTCGCCGGCGACTACCTCGGTGCGCTGCTCGACGTGCCGCCCGTGCCGACCGCGATCGTCTTCATCGCGGTGCTCACGCTGATCAACCTGCGCGGGGTGAAGGAATCGCTGACCGCGAACCTGGTCGCCTCGGTGATCGAGGTCAGCGGACTCGTGATCGTGATCGTCTGTGCCGCGATCTTCTTCGGTGGCGGCAACGGCGACGCCGGCCGCGTCCTGGAGTTCAACCCGGAGGTCGCGCCGCTGCAGGGCGCGTTCGCCGCCTCCATCGTCGCCTTCTTCTCCTTCCTCGGCTTCGAAGCCGCGGCGAACATGGCCGAGGAGGTCCGCAACCCCTCGAAGGTCTACCCGCGGGCGCTGTTCGGCGCGCTGATCACCGCCGCCGTGGTCTACCTGCTGATCGCCCTCGGCGCGGTGATCGTGCTGCCCAACGAGGAGCTCGCGGAGTCGACCGGCCCGCTGCTCGATGTCGTCGCGGCCAGCGGCGTGGCGGTGCCGCCGTGGCTGTTCGGCCTGATCGCGCTCATCGCGATCGCGAACGGCGCGCTGCTGTTCATGGTGATGGCGAGCCGGGTCGGATTCGGGCTGGCGTCCTCCGGTCTGCTGCCCAGCGCCTTCGGCCGCGTGCTGCCGAACCGCCGCACCCCCTGGGTCTCGATCGTCGTCGTCGGCGGCGTCACCATGCTGCTCAGCCTGATCGGCGACGTCGGCACGCTGGCCGAGACGACCGTGCTCCTGCTGCTCCTGGTCTTCATCTCGGCGAACATCTCGGTGCTGGTGCTGAAGAAGGACCGCGTCGACCACCCGCACTTCTCGGTGCCGCGGGTCGTTCCGATCCTCGCGATCATCGCGAGCGTCGTGCTGCTGACGCAGCAGACCGGCGTGGTCTGGCTCGGGACCGCGGGCTACGTGGTCGTCGGGACGCTGCTGTTCCTGGCGACGCGCTTCGGCAAGAAGAAGCACGCGGAGCAGGTCGAGGCGGCGGAGAGCTCCGACCGCTCCTGAGCGGTGTCCGGCGGCAGGATGCCCTCGACGGCACGGACTTCCGCAGGGGTGGCGCAGAACATCCAGCGGGTGCCGGTCAGGGCAGGAGGTCGATCATTCCCGGGCGGGCCTTCATGGCGTGGATGACGAGTTCGTTCCCGCTGTCGAAGACCAGGACGACCGTCTCGAGGAGGCGACCGTGGGTGTCGAAGCCGAGGCGCAGCTGACGGGCCGGTGAGTCCTCGTCCAGGTCCTCGACCCAGAGCGCCAGAGCCGCCGCGTGAACGGCGTCCTCCTCGGAGATGCCGTGCCTCAGAGCAGAGGCGTGGACTCTCACGCCGCGGCGGAGGCGAGCGCCTCCCGGACGACCTCGGAGCGGGTCTTGTGCTCTCTCGCGGCACGCTCGTCGAGCGCGGCGAGCTCCTCGAGCGTCAGCCGTACCGCGACGACCTGCGAGGGCTGCGCGCCCCGTCCCGGGCGTCCCCGTCCTCTCGCCTTGAGCGCATCGACGTCGTACCCGCGTTCCGCCTCGGCGGCCCAGGCTGCGATCTGCTCCTCCGTCACCGGTCGGCCGGCGATCGTCTCCTCATCGGTCATGCGGATTATCGTAATACGCAATGATCGGGTCGACGACGTCTCTGAACCATCCGGCGAGCAGCCTCCGACGACGCGGAGCGGACGTCTGCAGAGATGATCTCCGTGCCGGCTGATGAGGTCAGCGCAGGTGTGGGACGGTGAAGCATGCCCGTCTCCCTCGCGCCGTTCCCGCCCGCCGAACTCGCCGCCTGGCGGACCGCGCAGCGCGCGTCCTACGTCGCGGACCGGATGCGCGCGGGCGACGACGAAGCGGCGGCGCTGCGGAACGCGGACGCGAACGACGAGCGGCTGTTCCCTGGCGGAGTGCTCGCACCGGGCCACGACCTGCTGCGGGTCCTCGACGACGGGCGCCCGGTCGGCGTGATCTGGGTCGGCCCGCACCCGCAGGAGCTCGAGGGCGTCGCCTACATCTGGGACGTCGAGGTCGACCCGTCCGAGCGCGGCCGCGGGTTCGGCCGCGCGGCGATGCTGCTGGCGGAGGAGCACGCCCGTTCGCGCGGCTACCGGGCGCTCGCGCTCAACGTCTTCGGCTTCAACACGACGGCGCGGGGACTGTACGAGTCGCTCGGCTACGAGCCGACGTCGATTGAGATGCGCAAGGAGCTCGGCACCGCGGACTAGCCGCGACCATTGGCCAGCTGCTCAATCATCCCGAGATCGAGACCGCCTCAGCCATTCGGGCCAGAGCGCCTGACCAAACCTCGGGGGCTGGGTATTTCTGCTCACCCTCTTCGCCCGCGCACGGTCCGCGGGCCACCCAGCAGCATCGAACGATTGGCCGCCGCTGAGCAACTCCCGCAGAACATACCCCCCGCTACTCAAGTGCGACTCTTGATTCCGCAGTGAGAAAGTTCAACTCCACACTCAAACCGCTCTCAGCTGACTTTAGGGGCGCACGTCAACGACTCGCACGACAACTAAGTTGACTAATTGCTGAGCAACATCAAGCATCTCGCGAACATGGCCTTCTGTCTCCACTACAGTCCGCGTGGCGCGAATTCTCTCCAGCGGCTGCCGCGTCTCCAACTTCGGCTTTGTCACATCGAGCTCGTGGGCCACCTGATTCCTTGCATGGAAGGCGCGGTTCAAATCACTACCTCTCTTCGAATCGGAACATCTCATTCTGAATGTCTTATCCGAAACGCCTAGTGCGGTTGCAATTTCGCTGACTCGTGATGACGACTGGGCGCTAGAACCGGTCAGCTCGCGAATCCAATTATTCATCAGCACCTCGCGAGGAGTTTGCCCGTCCTCGAGAAGTAACGACACGAACATACGAGCGCTCACCGTCTGAGAGTTTACATCGGATACTGCTTTCTCTGCGAACTTGGCAAACTGCACACCGACCGATTCGTCCGCTTTGTGGAGTAGCTTAGGAATAGCGGACTCCGCTAAAAGTTTTACTGTCCTATCGAGACCCGCACCCGCAAAAAGAATTGCCGCTCGAAGCGAATCCTGGGACGCGCCAGACCAGTTACCCTTCAACTTCTTATTAGAACTGACCTTCTGAATCCTATTCTGCAGGCTGCCGGCATTGATTGCGTCAAGGCTGGATTGTAACGCGGCGCGCAGAGCATTCTGCGCCTCTCGACAAACATCGTCTACTTTTGCGTGAGCCTCCGTGATCTGAAGGGGAGCTCGCTTCGAATCATTGAGTAAGAGACCTGCCGCGGCTTCAAGCGAATATTTGATTTCATCTCCTGCAGATGCGGGCGATGAAGCAGTCGTGGTGGTGGTATCAGACGGAGTGAAACTCTCACTTTTTAGAGACACATCCGCAAGATCGTTAGAACTTCCGCCCTCAGAGCTACGATCAAATTGGGCTTCTTTTGCGATATCAGTCAACTGCTCGGTCATGGGCACACCATACCGACGGCGATCAGCATCCACCGAAAAACTTTCTCGGGCTACAGAACTGGCACGGTCCGAATGCATTGAAGCGACGTCTGGGGGTCTTGCGGAAGGGCCGGATGAGCATCGCGCACAGGTCGCAAGTAACGCGATGCTGGCGGAGGCGTCGGCCTCGGGTCGGCTCTACCCGCTCCGCTCGCAGATGCGCATCGCCGCGGACAAGGACTACGTCGGCTACGTGCGCGCAGTGCTGTCCGACGAGCCTCCCCAGCATCGCGAGGACTTCGGCGGGTACGACCTGCGCTTCTTCGATGATCCGGGCGCGCTGCGGCGTGCCGTGGTGCAGCGCGACCGGGAGCACGGCCTCTCGCGCCTGGTCGCCGGCTACGCGTGGAAGTGGGTCACGAAGACGGACAAGGACTACGACACCACCTCCGGCCGCATCGTCTTCGACCGCGCGCACTCCTTCGACAAGAAGGGCCGCGAGAACAACAAGAAGCTCGGAATCACCTACAGCGACGAGGACCTGCTCGCGTACGTCCGCAACATCTACACGGTGCTGCTCACGCGCGGCATCCGGGGGACGTACGTGTACGTCTGCGACGAAGCGCTCCGCGAGCACCTGGCGCGCTACTTCTGAGCGAGGCGCGAGGTCACCGGCTCACCCATCAGTGTCCCCGCGGCCGGCGACCTCCACGAGGATCCGGTTCAGCCAGGTCCGGGCAGCATCGACTGTCGGCACGACCGGAGTCCGACCACCGACCTCTGTCTCGGCACGAGCGTCCTCATAGGCGGAGCCCCAGCCTTCCATGGCCCGCAGAGGGAGAGGCGGCCAGGGCTGTCGACGTCGCCAGCCGAAGGTCCGGATGCAAAGGCTGCGAACGAGCGCCGGATCGGGACCTGCCTCCCACATCAGCTGCAGGTCGACCAGATCGTGCGCCCGCACGCAGGTGGGATCGGTCACGGAGTGGAGCTTCTGCGCGATCTGGTATTCGAGACCGACCACCCGGACGGGCCGCAGATCACCGAAGCCGAAGGCGGCCCCGAACCGCACGAGCTCGTCGTCGATCACCAGGGGCAGGTGCCCGTCCGGCTCGGTCTCCGGATCGGACACCTCGACGTCGAGCGCACCCCAGGCGCTGCCGAGGAACGCGATCGAGACGCGGTAGGGGTGCATCACGTACTCGGGTCGGGCGAGGCCGGGATCATGGAGCCTGACGGCGCGCACCGTCGCGGTGAACGCCACACGGGGTGGCGCATCCGGGTCGCGGCGCTGCTCGCCCCGGGACGCCGGAACCGCGCCCCACCCCTCGGCCAGACGCGAGCGGAAGTCGCGCTCGAACTCCTCCCCACGGTCACGGGTGGAGACGTCGAAGTCCGAGGTGGCGCGAGTGCCGCGCTCACCGAAGCGGAGCTTCACACCCATTCCACCCTTCACCGCGACGGAGTCGGGAAGCATCTGCGACACGATCAGCGTGCAGAGCATCACCCGTGCACGCGCTACCGGGATCCCCAGCTCGCTCGCCGACTGCGCGAGTCTCTCGTTCAGCTGTGTCACGTTCAGCGGAGGCACCGCCGTCATCGCGCCGCTGCCTTCCATGGCCCGATCTCCTGGTCGTCGACCAGCCCGCGCCGTCCCGCCTCCTCGACCAGGGCGGACCAGCGGTCGGGCGGCATCCGGTGCTCCATGTCCTCCAGCGCTCGCCGGACGGTCGTCGCCGGGACACCCCCGTAGCGGGTGAACTCGTGGTCGGAGAGGTCGGTCCGGTTCTGCAGGTCCAGCCAGTCCGGCAGAGCCCGCCGAACCCGGCGGCGGGTGCCCACGCGCACCTTCGGCGGGTTGAACTGCCCGAGCGTCAGCAGATCGAGCACGGACTCCCGGTGCAGGAACGCGCCCTCCCCCGCGAGCGCGACGGCGATCGTCGGCTGGGTGATCCGGGTCGTCGGCACGTCGCGGTGCGTGTACACGCCCTGGCCGTGCGCCCGGAGCGCACCACGAGCGGCGAGCTTCCGGACCTCGACGGCCGGAACGCCGGCGTCCTCCGCCTCCGCGATCGTCACCACGCCGTGCCGCACGGCAGCCAACTCCCACAGGTCTCTTCGGTACCCCATCTCACTCCCCTCTGTCAAAAGCGTACCGAAATGAGGACTGTTCTGACCGTGGTCGGCGCGGTGCGGGTCATCATGACGCGCGCTGCGCGATGGGCAGCGGACGGAGTGGCGTCCTCGGCGGTCAGGGGCCGGAGAACGTGACGGCGGTCGAGCCGCTGGGGACGGCGGCGGCCGCGAGTGTCGCCGCGGGGCGGTCGGCGTCGCTCGTCAGGGTCACGTCGAGGTGGTCGAAGTCGGCGCGGAAGCCCGCGGTGGGGACGGCGGCCGAGATCGCGGTCCAGAGGCGCTCGGCGTCATCGAGCCAGGGGCCCGAGGTGCCGGTGACGAGCAGCGAGCGGTCGGCGCTCTGGACGCTCACGTGCAGGGGCGGGGCGTCGGGGAGGAGCGCGGGGGCGTCGCGGGCGAGTGCGAAGGCGTCGTCGGCGGTCGCCTGCTCCGCCAGGAAGAGGCTCAGGCCGCTCACGCGGTCCTCGCTGTCGTCGGCGGAGAGGGCGAGGGATTCGACTCGCGGGTCCTCGCGCAGCGCGAGCGCCGCCGCGATCCGGCCGGACGTGAGGTCCTCGTCGCCGGACACGGGCAGGGTGAGGTCCTCGGCGTCGAGGAGGATCCGCACGTCTCCGGTCGGGCGCTTCGCAGCGAAGGCGGCCAACCGGTCGGCGAGGGACGTCACGTCGGCGTCGGAGAGGTCCTCGCGGGCCACGATCTCGGCGCTGACTCCGCCGGTGAACGGCATGTCCTCGACGGCGGAGAGCTCGAGGTCGGCGACCGCCTCGTCGCTGGCGAAGGTGCGCGCGAAGTCGGCGCGGAAGGAGTCGCCGCTGCAGCCCGTCAGCAGGAGCACCGCGGTCAGGGCCAGCGCCGCGGCGCCCGCCCCGCGTGACCGACCCTGCCTCATCCGGTCAGCGTACGTTCCGGCTGCAGAGCGCAGGGGGAGTGGACGGATCGGCCTCCGCGTGCTCGGCGCGCGAGGGGCGCGTCGATCCGGCACGGAAGGTCGTGTGAGAGCCGTCGAGGCAGCCGTTAGTGACGGGTCGATGCGGCGGCAGAGCGGGCGGGGCCGCACCCGCCGACAGGACGCCGGGCCGCCCGCGTCGAGAGCGGGCGGCCCCGGGTCGTCAGCTCGTGGAGGGGACGGCGGTGGGATCGGCCGACGGGGCGGGCTCGGCGGCCGAGGTCGAGGCCACGCCCCGGCCGAAGGCCTGCCCCTGGAGGATCGCTCCGAGGTCGACGCCGGTCGCGGACTTGACGCTGTCGAAGGTGGCCGTGAGGCTCGCCGCCTGCTCGCGGGCGATGTGCGTGGCCGCGGTGTCGCCTCCGATCAGGGTGATGGTGCCGACGTTCTGGTAGCCCTTCGCGAACTCCGCCATGAGGGAGGGGAGCTGTCCGATGAGCTCGCGGCCCAGGATCGCCTCCTGGTTCTCGCGGAGCGCCTCCGCCTCGGCCTGGATCGCGGCCGCGCTCGCCTCACCCTTGGTCCGAATGGCCTCCGCCTCGGCGGACGCGTTCGCGCGCAGGGCCTCGGCCTCGGCGCCGGCCTTGGCGCGCAGAGCGTGGGCCTCCGCCTCGGCGCGGGCGCTGACCGCTGCCGCCTCGGCCGCGGCGGACGCCTGACGGGCCTCCGCCTGGCGCTGGACGGCGTAGGCCTCGGCGTCGGACACCTGCTGGGCGACCTGGCGGTCGGTCTCGGCCTTCTTCGCGCGGCCGTAGGCGTCGGCGTCGGCCTCGGTCTGGCGCCGGTACTTCTCGGCGTCGGCCACGCGCTTGACGTCGGCGTCGAGCTCGGCCTGCCGGTTCTCGGCGCGCTGGACGAGCACGGCCTGCTCGCGCTCGGCGCGGGCCAGGTTCTCGGCCTGCTCCGCCTCGGCGTTGGCGCGGCCGACCTCGGACTTCGAGGCGGCGGTGTTCTTGTCGAAGGCGGTCTGCTCGATCAGGTTCGCCTCGTCGGTGGCGAGCTGACGGGCCTTGACCTCGCGGGCCGCGTTGATCCGGGCGACGTCGGCCTCGCGGCGGACGCGCTCGATCTCCTGGGCACCGAGCGCCTCGATGTAGCCGTTGCGGTCGGTGACGCCCTGGATGGCGAAGGAGTCGAGGACGAGGCCCTGGGCGAGCAGGTCGCCCTTGATGCCCTCGGCGATCTCGTCGCCGAGCTTCTGGCGGTCCTGCATCACCTCCTCGACGCTGAGCTTCGCGACGACGCCGCGCAGTGCGCCCTCGAGCTGCTCGGTCGTGAACACGTCGATCGACTGGTCCTGCGAGGCGAACCGCTCGGCGGCGGCGCGCACCTGATCCGGCGTCGAGCCGATCTTGACGAGGGCGACGCCCGCGAGGTGGATCGTCACGCCGTTCTTGGTCTGCGCGACCGGCTCCATCTTGATCTGCCGCGACCGCAGCGAGATGCGGTCGGAGCGCTGGGTCAGCTTGTTGACGAACGCGCCGCCGCCGGTGATGACGGTCATGTTCGAGGTCAGGCCGTCGTCGCCCTTCTGCTTCTTTCCGACGATCACGATGGCCTCGTCGGCCTGCGGGACCTGGTACCAGGCGCGGAAGATGAAGAAGCCGATGATGGCGAGCAGCAGCACGACACCGACGACGATGCCGGCGCCGACGACCCAGAGCAGATCAGAATTCATGGACGAGAGACCCCCTTCTCGGAACCCGCGGAGGGCGGGTTTCTGAGCGATGTACAGGTTCATCGTGGCATGGACGGGGTTCCCGGGCGTCGGCCGGACGGCGGATGCGTGCTGGTTCGAGCGGGACGCGCGCAGGTGCCGGACGGAGAGCAGGACCGCGGTCGGGACGCCGGGCGACGAGCCGGATCGCAGCGGGAGGAGGCACAGCGGGAGGAGGCCCAGCGGCAGGAGGCACAGCGGCGACGAACGCCGGGTGATGCTTCGACTCTCGCGAGCACTTCAGTGCTGGGGTACCTGGACTCGAACCAAGAACAACTGAACCAGAATCAGTCGTGTTGCCAATTACACCATACCCCAATGGTCATCCGGCGGTGAGGCCGGGACCAGGCGGCGGCCGGAGTGGAACTCGGCGCCGAGAGACGACAGTACCCTACGGACGCACGCCGCTCAAATCGGCTCCGCGATCGTGCACGGCGGGGGCCTCCGATTCGGGGGCGGCCTCGCCGAGGCGGGCGCGGACGAGGTCGCGGTTGATCGCCGAGGCGACCTGCGCGCCGGAGCCGGCGGCGACGATCAGCTGCTGCGGTCCGGGGGCGGTGACCTCGCCGGCGGCGTAGAGGCCGGGGACGGAGGTGCGGCCGCCGGCGTCGACGCGGAGGAAGCCGTCGGGGTCGACCTCGGGGCCGGCCGGGTCGAGGTAGTCGAGGACGGGCACCCAGACCGGGCGGACGAAGGCGCCGGTGCGCGGGATCACGTCGCCGTCGGCGAGGGCGACGCCGGTCATCACGGCGCGCTCCCCCACCAGGTCCGCGACGGGGCGGCGCTCGATGCGGATGCCGATCGAGTTCAGGAGCGACTCGTCGGTGTCGCTGACGACTCCGACGCCGTTGGTGAAGACGATGAGGTCCGTCGACCACTGCGAGAGCAGCATGGCGCGCTCGGCGAGGTCGGCGGTCTCGCCGATCAGGGCGAGCGGCTCGCCGGCCTTCTCGTAGCCGTCGCACTCCATGCAGCTGTGCACGGCGGTGCCGTAGTAGGCGCGGAGGCTGGGGAGGGTCGGCAGGCGCTCGGAGAGGCCGCCGGCGACGACGACCGCGGTCGCCAGCACGGAGCGGTCGGCCGAGCCGCGGACGCCCTTCGCGGTGACGACGAACTCGCCGCCGGAGCGCTCGACGGCGGTGACCATCGCGTTGTGCACCTGGGCCTCCTCGTACTGCTCGAGCTCGGCGCGGCCGAGGCGGCGCAGCTCCAGCGGCGAGACGCCGTCGCGGGTGAGGAAGCCGTGCGAGTGCAGGGTCGCCGCATTGCGCGGGCGGTTGCTGTCGAGCAGCAGCACGCTGCGGCGGGCGCGGACGAGGTTCAGCCCCGCCGAGAGTCCCGCGGGACCGGCGCCGATGATGACGACGTCGTAGTGGCCGCCCTGCACCTCCGCCACGATCAGCTCCGGGTGTCGGCGAGGCGGGCGAGGCGGGCGATCGACTCGGACTTGCCGAGGATCTCCATCGACTCGAACAGCGGCGGCGAGACGCGGCGGCCCGAGATCGCGGTGCGCAGCGGCCCGTAGGCGATGCGGGGCTTGAGGCCGAGGCCCTCGATCAGCGCGCCGGCGAGCGCCTCCTGGATCGAGGCGGTCAGCCACTCCCCCTCGGGCACGAGCTCGAGGGCGCCGATCGACGCGGCGAGGACCTCGCCGGCGTTCGCAGGCAGGCCCTTGAGCGCGTCCTCGTCGTAGGAGAGGGCGTCGGCCGTGGTGAAGAGGAAGCCGAGCATGCCGGGCGCCTCGCCGAGCAGGCCGATGCGCTCCTGGACGAGCGGGGCGGCGGCGTCGAGGACGGCGCGCTGGTCGGCGGTCGGCTCGCCGGAAAGGACGCCGGCGGCGATCAGGTAGGGGATCGTCCGCTCGGTGAAGTCGTCGACCGCGAGCAGGCGGATGTGGTCGCCGTTGATCGACTCGGCCTTCTTGAGGTCGAAGCGGGCCGGGTTGGGGTTCACGTCGGCGACGTCGAAGGCGGCGATCATCTCGTCGATCGAGAAGACGTCGCGGTCGTGGGTGAGCGACCAGCCGAGCA
Source organism: Rathayibacter sp. PhB152 (assembly GCF_003751395.1). Lineage (NCBI taxonomy): Bacteria > Bacillati > Actinomycetota > Actinomycetes > Micrococcales > Microbacteriaceae > Rathayibacter > Rathayibacter sp. PhB152. Next base: position 99,186 of record NZ_RJUT01000008.1, read on the forward strand.
GGGCGAGGTAGTTGACCAGGCCCTCGGGGATGAAGCCGCGGTCGCGGTGGTGGAAGAGGTTGGCGGAGGGGTCGCGCTTGGAGAGCTTCTTGTTGCCCTCGCCCATCACGTAGGGCAGGTGACCGAAGCGCGGGACGAACGTGGTCAGCCCGATGTCGATCAGCGCGTGGTACAGCGCGATCTGGCGCGCAGTGGAGGGCAGGATGTCCTCGCCGCGGAGGACGTGGGTGATCTGCATCAGCGCGTCGTCGACCGGGTTCACCAGCGTGTAGAGCGGCTGGCCGTTGGGGCGGACGACGACGAAGTCGCTGAAGGAGCCGGCCGGGAAGGTGATCTCGCCGCGGACGAGGTCGTCGAAGGAGAGGTCGGCGTCCGGAACGCGCAGGCGCAGCGCGGGGCTCCGGCCCTCCGCGCGGAAGGCGGCGCGCTGCTCCTCGGTGAGGTCGCGGTCGAAGTTGTCGTAGCCGTGCTGCTTGGCGCGGCCGGCCGCCTCGTTGCGCGCGTCGATCTCCTCGGCGTTCGAGTAGCTCTCGTAGAGGTGGCCGGAGGCGAGCAGGCGCTGGATGACGTCGGTGTAGACGTCGCTGCGCTCGGACTGCCGGTACGGGCCGTGCGGGCCGCCGACGCCGACGCCCTCGTCCCAGTCGAGCTTCAGCCAGCGGAGCGCGTCGATGAGCTGCTCGTAGCTCTCCTCGCTGTCGCGCGCCGCGTCGGTGTCCTCGATGCGGAAGACGAAGGTGCCTCCGGTGTGCCGCGCGTAGGCCCAGTTGAACAGGGCCGTGCGGATGAGGCCGACGTGCGGGGTCCCGGTCGGGGACGGGCAGAAGCGGACGCGGACGTCGCTCCCGGTCGCGGTCGTGAACGGGTGCGCGTCGTGGGCGCGATCGGAGGGCGGGGTGAGCTCAGACATACGGGGCGATTCTAGCGGCGGGGCGGGGATCGGCGCCCGGACTGGACACGGGGCCCGCTCGGGTGGATGTCCGGCTCGCGGAATACGGTCCGGCTCGCAGGAAGCGGCCGATCCGGCGAGCCGGGGGTGGATTCGCGAGCCGGAGGTGACGGCGGGTCGACGTTCGGCTCGCGGAAACGGCCTCGGCACGCAGGAAGCGGCCGATCCGGCGAGCCGGGAGTGGATTCGCGAGCCGGAGGTGACGCGAGTGGACGCTCAGCACGCGGAAACGGCTGAGGCTCGTGGGAAGCGCGTGATTCTGCGAGCCGGAGGTGGAATCGCGAGCCGGAGGTGCGGCGGAGGACGGCGCGGCCGGGAGCGCGGTGGGGGGCGCGATGGAGACGCTTAGCGCGAAGCAGTGCTCCGAGTCAACGGACTTCTCGAACGGGAGGAGCAGTGGTGGCCTGTGGCTACCGCTTCTCCCCCGGGGCCGCTCGACGACGAGCGCGTCGCACCCTGCCGCCCCGGACGCGCCAGCATGCCCGGAAAGGGGTCCCGATGAGCACGGTCGTTCTCGACACCGCCCTCTCAGCGCTCGCCCCTGCGACCGACTCGTCGAGCGAGTCCGCCTCGCCGCGCGAGGAGAAGGACGCCCGCACCCTCTCGCTCTTCCAGGCGGCGGCGACCGCCGACGACGCCGAGGGCGCCCGCATCCGGGAGCGCATCGTGCTCGACCACCTCGGGCTGGCCGAGGCGATGGCGAACCGGGTGTCCCGCGCCGGCGGCGACCGCGCGGACCTCCGCCAGGTCGCCTACGTGGGGCTGGTCAAGGCCGCCCGCCGCTTCACGCCGGAGCGCGGCGACAGTTTCGCCGCCTTCGCGGTGCCCACCATCACCGGCGAGCTCAAGCGCCACCTGCGCGACCTCGGCTGGATGATCCGCCCGCCCCGCGGCGTGCAGGAGCTGCACCGCCGCTCGGCCGTCGTCGCCGACGAGCTCGCGCAGGAGCTCGGCCGCCACCCGAGCGATCGGGAGATCGCCGCGCGGCTCGGCGTCGAGCCGGCCGAGGTCGCCGACGCGCGCGCGGCCGGGCATCCGCTCTCCCTCGACGAGACCGTCGGCGAGACCGGGGTCCGGCTGGCCGAGACGATCGGCGGGGAGGACGAGGACCTCGCGGCGATCGACCGCCGGCACGGCCTGGCCCGGGCGCTCGCCGAGCTCGAGAACGGCCAGCGCGAGCTGCTCCGGATGCGCTTCGTCGAGGAGATGACGCAGCAGCAGATCGCCGACGCGCTCGGCACCACGCAGATGCAGGTCTCGCGGCTGCAGCGCCGGATCCTCGCGCAGCTCGCCGACCGCCTCGGCGCCCCGTCGCGCAGTCATCAGCCGAAGGCGCCCCGGAACGGGGTCGCGACCGTCACGCCCGTCCACCCTGCGGCGCGGCTGCGGACCGCCTGAGGTGCGCGTCGGCGCGCGAGGGCAGGGTGGCGAGCGCGTCGAGGACGTGCGCGGTCTGCACCGCGAGCAGCGCCGGGTCGGGCTCGGAGGAGAAGACGTCGCCGCGGCGCAGCGACGCGTCGGTCAGCACGACGTGCGGTCCGCTCGCCGGCGGACCCCACGCCTCGGGCGGCGCCGGTCCGAAGATCACGACCGACGGGATGCCGTAGGCGGACGCCAGGTGCGCGGCACCGGTGTCCACCGTGACGAGCACCTCGGCCGCGGCGACGACCGCGGCGAATCCGCTCAGGTCGATCGCACCGGCGAGCACCTCGCCCGTTCCGGCCAGCTCGGCCACGCGGCGGGCGCGATCGGCCTCGTTCGCGCCTCCGGTGTAGACGACGCGGCGCCCCTCGGCGGCCAGCGACTGCGCGACCGCGGCGAAGCGCTCCTCCGGCCACTCGCGCGAGCCGTAGAACGCGCCGATGTGCACGATCGCCGCGCCGTCGACGGGGGCGGGCACGGCCGGGACGGCGATGCCGACGTCCTCGGGGTCGGCGTCGAGACCGATCGAGTTGACGAGGCGGGCCCAGCGCGCGCGCTCCAGCTCGCCGTCGAGCCAGAGCGGGCGCGGGTCGTCGTGGCTCGCGTCGGGGTCGAGGGCGGGGACGCGGAACTCGAGGCGGCGCTCGGGCTCGAGCGCGATCAGGGCGTCGCGGGACTCCGGGCCGTTGCCGTGCAGGTTGACGGCCAGCTCGATGCGACCGGGCGCGACGGGCAGCGGATCGTCCAGCCCGCGCAGGGTCGGCACCAGGGCGTCGAGGCCGTCGATCAGGTCGACGATCGGCTCCAGCCAGGGCGTGGTCGCGAGGATCAGCCGGTGCTCGGGGAAGCCGCGGCGCAGCGCCTTGAGGGCGGGGACGGCCACGAGGATGTCGCCGAGCTTGAGGGCTCGCAGGGCGAGGATCTCCGGGGTTCCGTCCGGGTCGGTGAGAGCGCGCACGGCGCCTCCTTCCTGTCGGAGGTCCCGTACCCCGCTCCGGCGACCTCAGACGCGCGGATCTCGCCCAGGCGGTCCCGCGGCTCCGACGCGCCCGAGCGCACTACTTCTCCTCCCCCGCGTTTGGAACCCGGAGGAGGGGGGTACGAGGGAGAGGTGAACGACTCGATCCAGCCGGGCTCCGCGCACCGCACCGCGGAGGACGCCCCCGCCCCGCGCGCTGCGCGGCTGCGCGGAATCCTCTTCGACCGCGACGCGACGCTCGTGGTCGACGTGCCCTACAACGGCGACCCGGCGCTGGTCGAGCCGATGCCCACCGCGCTGGACGCGGTCGAGCGGGCCCGCGAGGCGGGACTGAAGCTCGGTGTCGTCACGAACCAGTCCGGCATCGCCCGCGGCATCATCGACCGCGCGCAGGCCGACGCCGTGAACCGCCGCGTCGACGAGCTGTTCGGCGGCTTCGACGCCTGGATGCTCTGCCCGCACGGCCCCGAGGACGGCTGCGCCTGCCGCAAGCCCGCGCCGGGCATGGTGCTCGACGCCGCGCAGACCCTCGGGCTGCCCGCCGGCTCCCTCGCGGTGATCGGCGACATCGGCGCCGACGTCGGCGCGGCTGCGGCCGCGGGGGCCCGCGGCGTGCTCGTGCCCACCCCGATCACCCGGGCCGAGGAGGTGGCCGCCGCTCCGCTGCGCGCGGCGACGCTCCTCGAGGCCGTCGAGCTGCTGCTGGCGATGCAGCCGGACGAGGACGCCGAATGACCCGCCGCGTGCTGGTGGCGCGCCTGGACAGCGCCGGCGACGTGCTGCTCTGCGGGCCTGCTGTGCGGGCGATCGCCGCCGACGCCGAGGTGCTGCTGCTCGCGGGACCGCAGGGCGCGCCCGCCGCGGCGCTGCTGCCGGGGCCTGTGGCCGTGCGCACCTGGTCCTGCCCGTGGATCGGCGACGCCTCGCGCCCGGTCGACTCCGCCCTCGTGGCGGAGCTGCGCGCGATCGTCGAGGAGTTCGCTCCGGACGAGGCCGTGATCCTCACCTCCTTCCACCAGTCGCCGCTGCCGCTGGCGCTGCTGCTGCGCCTGTCGGGCGTCGCGCGGATCTCCGGCGCCTCGGTCGACTTCGCCGGCGCCCTGCTCGACGTGCGGCTCGTCCCGGGCGAGACGCTCGAGGAGGACCAGCCGGAGCCGGAGCGCGCCCTCGCCATCGCGGCGGCGGCGGGCTTCGCGCTGCCGGAGGGCGACGACGGGCTCCTGCGGGTCGACCGCGGCGGCGTCCTGCCCGCCGCGCTCGAGGGTGTCGGACCGTACGTCGTCGTGCACCCCGGAGCCGCCGTGCCCGCGCGAGCCTGGCCGACCGAGAACGCGGCACGCGCGGTCGAGCTGCTCGCCGACTCCGGACTCGCGGTCGCCGTCACCGGCGGGCCGGGCGAGCGCGCGCTGACCGCGCGGGTCGCGGGCAGCCGCGGCATCGACCTCGGCGGCGCCACCGACTTCGCCGGCGCGGCCGAGGTGCTCGCTCGCGCGGAGGTCGTGATCAGCGGCAACACCGGCCCGGCGCACCTCGCCGCGGCCGTCGGCACCCCGGTCGTCAGCCTGTTCGCGCCCGTCGTCCCGGCGATCCGCTGGGCGCCCTACGGCGTGCCGGTCGAGCTGCTCGGCGACCAGCAGGCCGCCTGCGCCGGTTCGCGCGCCCGCGTCTGCCCCGTCCCCGGCCACCCCTGCCTCGCGGGGGTGAGCGCCGAGGAGGCGGTCGCCGCCGCCCACCGGCTCCGCGCGCTCCCGCGGCGCGACTCCACGACATCCACGACGACACCCTCGGAGGCGCTCGCATGAGGATCCTGCTCTGGCACGTGCACGGCGGCTGGGCGGACGCGTTCGTCCGCGGCGACCACGAGTACCTGCTGCCCACTACCCCCGCCCGCGACGGCTGGGGCCTCGGCACCGGCGGCCGCGACTGGCCGAACACCGTCGAGATCGCCCCGGAGGAGCTGCGCGACGCCGACGTCGACGTCGTCCTCCTGCAGCGCCCGGACGAGCTCGCGGAGGCGGAGCGCCTGCTCGGGCGGAGGCTCGGCCGCGAGATCCCGGCGGTCTACGTCGAGCACAACACGCCCCGCGGCGACGTGCCGGACAACCGCCACCCGCTCGCCGACCGCGACGACCTCCTCCTCGTGCACGTCACGCACTTCAACGCGCTGATGTGGGACACCGGATCGACGCGCACCACGGTGATCGAGCACGGGATCAACGACCCCGGCCCCCTCTACACCGGTGAGCTGGCGCGCTTCGGCGTCGTCATCAACGAGCCGGTGCGCCGGCAGCGGGTGACCGGCACGGATCTGCTGCCGCGCTTCGCCGCGGTCGCTCCGCTGGACGTCTTCGGGATGAAGACCGAGGGCCTCGTCGGCACGCCCGGCCTGCCCGCCGACCGCCTCGACGTCCTCGGCGACGTGACGACCGGCGCGATGCACGCGGAGCTGGCCCGCCGCCGGGTGTACCTGCACCCGTTCCGCTGGACCTCGCTCGGCCTCGCGCTGCTCGAGGCGATGCACCTGGGCATGCCGGTCGTCGCGCTGGAGACCACCGAGGCCGGCCGCGCCGTGCCGCCCGAGGCCGGGGCGATCTCGAACGACCTGGACGCGCTGGCGGCAGCCGCCCGCGCGCTGATCGAGGACCCGGAGCGGGCCGCCGTCGCCGGAGCGGTCGCCCGCGAGGCCGCGCTCGCGCGCTACAGCCTCGGCCGCTTCCACCGCGACTGGGACGAGCTTCTCGGCGACCTCGCCGCCGCCCCGCGCACCCTCTCCACCGCCGGAACCCGCGAAGGGAGCACCCGATGAGCACCAGCCGACCCCTCTCGATCGCGATGGTGTCCGAGCACGCCAGCCCGCTGGCGACGCTCGGCGGCGTGGACGCCGGCGGCCAGAACGTGCACGTCGCGGCCCTCGCCGACGCGCTCGCGCGCCGCGGCCACCGCGTCACCGTCTACACGCGGCGCGACGACGCGTCGCTCCCCCGCCGCGTGCCCTTCACCTCCGGCGTCGAGGTCGTGCACATCGACGCCGGCCCGGCCGCCAAGGTCTCCAAGGACGAGCTGCTGCCCTTCATGGGCGACTTCGCCGTCGACCTCGCGAACGACTGGCTCGACTCGCGTCCCGACCTGGTGCACAGCCACTTCTGGATGTCCGGGGTCGCCGCGCTCGACGCCTCCGAGCGGGTGGAGCGCGCCACCGGGCGCCGCGTGCCCGTCTTCCACACCTTCCACGCGCTCGGCGTCGTCAAGCGCCGTCAGCAGGGCGCGCTCGACACCAGCCCCGAGGAGCGCGCCTGGCTCGAGCCCGGCGTCGGCCAGCGGGCGGACGGCGTCGTCGCCACCTGCTCGGACGAGGCCTTCGAGCTGAAGGGCCTCGGCGTGCCGACCTCGAGCATCTCGGTGGTGCCCTGCGGTGTCGATCTCGAGCGCTTCACGCCCGACGGACCCGTCGCCGAGCGCACCGGGCGGGTGCGCCTGATGAGCATCGGCCGCCTCGTGCCCCGCAAGGGCATGGGCCACGCGATCGAGGCGCTCGCCCGCCTGGTCGCCGACGGCTGCGACGCCGAGCTGGTCGTCGTCGGCGGCTCCGGATCGGGCGATGCACTCGCCGCCGACCCGGAGTACCAGCGCCTGCACGCGGTCGCCGAGGGCCTCGGAGTCGCCGACCGCGTCGTCTTCGCGGGCCAGCTCTCGCAGACCGAGATGCCGGCGATGCTCCGCTCCGCCGACATCGTGATCTGCGCGCCCTGGTACGAGCCGTTCGGCATCACCCCGTTGGAGGCGATGGCCTGCGGCGTGCCGGTGGTCGCCTCCTCCGTCGGCGGGCTGATCGACACGGTCGTCGAGGACGTCACCGGCGTGCACGTGCCGCCGCGCGACCCCGCCGCCCTCGCCGAGGCCCTCGCCGCGCTGATCGCCGACCCGGAGCGCGCCCGCACCTACGGAGCCGCCGGCCGCGCCCGCGTCGAGTCCCGCTACTCCTGGGACCGCGTCGCCGCGGACACCGAGCGCGCCTACCTGACCACCCTCGCCGGACTCGGCGACGGCGATGCCGCCATGAGCGGCACCGCTCGCACCTCCCTCTCCTCCACCCCCCGGAAGGCGGCCCCGCGCAGATGAGCATCGACACCGTTCTGGACACCCCGACGGACACGCCGTCCGGCACCCCGGCGGACGCCGCCCGGCGCCTCGTCGACGACCACGTGGCCCGCGCGCTCGACGTCGTCGCGCAGCTGGAGCGGCACTCCGGCCGGATCGTCGCCTGGGGCGTCGAGCTGGCGGACCGCCTGCACTCCGGGGCGCGGCTGCTGGCGGCCGGCAACGGCGGCTCGGCGGCGGAGGCGCAGCACCTCACGGCGGAGCTGGTCGGCCGCTTCGACGGCGACCGCATCCCGTTCTCCGCGATCTCGCTGCACTCCGAGACCTCGAGCCTCACCGCGATCGGCAACGACTACGGCTTCGACCACGTCTTCGCCCGCCAGGTCACCGCGCACGCCCGCACCGGCGACGTCGTCGTGCTGCTCTCGACCAGCGGCCGCAGCGCCAACCTGCTGCACGCGGCCGAGGCGGCCCGCGCGGCCGGCGCCCGCACCTGGGCGCTCACGGGCGACGGGCCCAACCCGCTGACCGAGGCCTGCGACGAGTCGATCGCGCTCGAGGGCCACGGCTCGAACGTGCAGGAGGCGCAGCTCGTGCTGGTGCACGCGCTGTGCCGGGCGTTCGAGCACCGGATCCGCGTGCGGACGGGGGCGGCCGCGTGAGCCGGCTGCGGATCGCCGTGGTCGGCGACGTGATGCTCGACGTCGACCTCTCCGGGCCGGCCGAGCGGCTGAGCCCCGACGCGCCGGTGCCCGTGGTCGACGTGTCGACCCGCGGGGTGCGCGCCGGCGGTGCCGGGCTCGTGGCGCGGATGCTGATGCGCGACGGGCACGAGGTCGTGCTGGTGACGGCGCTGGCCGACGCTGCCGATCCCGATGCGGCCGAGCTGCTCGCCGCCCTCGACGGTGTCCGCGTGGTCGCCGGGCCCTCCGGCGCGCCGACGCCCGTGAAGACGCGGGTCGCCGCCTCCGGCCAGGCGGTCGTCCGCTTCGACCGCGGCTGCGAGCGCCCGCCGGTGCCGACCGTGACCGAGGAGATGCTCGCCGCACTCGGCGAGGTCGACGCGGTCGTGGTCGCGGACTACGGCCGCCGGCTCACCGAGGACGCCTCGCTCCGCGCCGCCCTCGACGCGCTCACCGTGCCGCTGGTCTGGGATCCGCACCCGCGCGGGACGGCGCCCGTCGCCGGGACGACCCTCGCGACGCCGAACCTCGGCGAGGCGACCGGCTTCTCCGGGGCGAGTGGCCGCGGCGTCACCCTCGCCGAGACCGCCGCCACCACGCTGCTCGAGCGCTGGGGCTGCGGCGCGGTCGCCGTGACGATGGGCTCCGGTGGCGCCCTGGTCCGCTCGCGCGACGCCGGCGTGCCGGTGGTGCACCCCGCCGCCGCCGTGCCGCCGACCGATCCCTGCGGGGCGGGCGACCGCTTCGCCGCCTCCGCCGCCGTCGCGCTGGCCGGCGGGGCCACCCCCTCCGAGGCGGTCGGCGCAGCCGTCGCCGCGGCCGGGGCCTACCTGCTCGCGGGCGGAGTCTCCTCCCTCGGCGCTCCGGCGGACACCGCCGCCCTGCACGGGGCGTCCGGAGTGGACGCGCTGCGCGTCGCCGAGGCCGTCCGCGGCGCCGGCGGCACCGTGGTCGCCACCGGCGGCTGCTTCGACCTGCTGCACGCCGGCCACGCCCGCACGCTCTCGGCCGCCCGGGCGCTCGGCGACTGCCTGATCGTCTGCCTCAACTCCGACGACTCCGTCCGGCGCCTCAAGGGACCGGCCCGACCGATCATCCCTGAGGACGACCGGGTCGACCTGCTGCTCGCGCTCGAGTGCGTCGACGCGGTGCTCGTCTTCGGCGAGGACACCCCCGACGAGGCGCTGCGCCGCATCCGCCCGGACGTCTGGGTGAAGGGCGGCGACTACTCCGCCGAATCGCTGCCCGAGACCGCGACGGTCGCCGAATGGGGCGGCCGCGTCCTGACGGTGCCGTACCACGCGGGCCGCTCCACCACCCATCTCGCCGCCGCGCTCGCGCGCGTCGGCTGACCGCGTCGGCTCCGGCCGACCACCGCCCGCTGCGCCGATCCTGTCGGCGCTGACGATCCTGGAAGGGACACCCATGACCACCACCCCCACCCCCATCGGCCGCGTCCTGATCACCGGAGGCGCCTCCGGACTCGGAGCCGCCGTCGCCGCCGCCGTCACAGCCGCGGGCGGTACCCCGATCGTCCTCGACCGCGACGTCTCGAACGTCCAGGAGGGCGTCGCCGCCTACCAGGTGGACGTCGCCAAGACCCGCGAGGCCGAGAAGGCCGTCGTCGAGATCGCCCGCGAGCACGGCGGCCTCGACGCCGTCGTCACCGCGGCCGGCATCGACCGCTGCGGCCGCCTCGTCGACGTCGAGCCGGAGGAGTGGGAGCGCGTGATCTCGGTCAACCTGCTCGGCACCGCCGCCGTCGTCCGCGCCGCGCTGCCGTTCCTCACCGAGACCCACGGCCGCGTCGTCACCGTCGCGTCCTCCCTCGCGATCAAGGCCGTCTCGGACGCCACCGCCTACTGCGCGTCGAAGTTCGGCGTGCTCGGCTTCACCCGCGCCCTCGCGGCCGAGACCAAGGGCGAGATCGGCGTGACCACGCTGATCCCCTCCGGCATGAAGACCCGCTTCTTCGACGACCGCGACGCCCAGTACAAGCCGGGCCCCGACGCACTCCTCAACGACCCGGAGAACGTCGCCAACGCCGTGATGTTCGTCCTCGGCCAGCCCCGCGGCTGCGAGGTCCGCGAGCTCGTCATCACCCACGAAGAGGAGCCCTCCTGGCCGTGAGCTGACGCCCCCGTCGGGGCTCCGCGAGATGCCACTTGAGTACGCACGCCTCGGCGTGTCGCGTACTCAAGTGGCATCTCGCGGTTGGGGGGGGCAGGCGTCAGCGGGTGGAGGCGAGGACGCCGCGGACGTCCTCGAGGACGCGGGCAACGGGGACGTCGTCGACGAAGGACAGCTCGTGCTCGCAGCGCTCGGCGGTCCAGCCGACCTGGGTGACGTCGACACCGCAGACCGGGCAGCGCGTGGTCCAGCTGAGCTGGAGGCGGTGGCGCTGCCGGCCGAGCGGCTGAGCGTTGATCGCGTTGCCGACCCAGAAGATCCCGACCGTGGGCGCGCCGACCGCCGCCGCGAGGTGCCGCGGCCCGCTGTCGTTGCCGAGCACGAGGTCGGCGAGCGAGAGCAGCGGAGCGAGGTCCGGCAGGTCGACCGCGTCCGCCCAGGACACCGCGCCCGGGGCCGCCGCCACGATCGCCTCGGCCGCGGGGGCGTCGGAGGCGTCGCCCACGACGAGCACTCGCGCCCCGTCGGCCAGCAGCGCGCGGGCCACCTCGGCGAAGTTGTCCGAGCTCCAGCGGCGCCGGACGTCGGTCGCCCCCGGGTGGATCAGCACCAGCGGCCCGCCGGCGGGCAGCGCGGCGGCGAGGCGGTCGCGGCGCTCCGGGTCGACCTGCAGCGACGGCTCGAGCCGGACGGCGGGCGCCCCGGCGAGCCCGACGATCTCGAGCGCGCGCAGCATCTCGTGCTGGTAGTAGACGTAGGGGATCGTGCGCTCCAGCTCGGCCGCATCGTCGGTGCGCGAGCCGATCGTGTGCCGCGCGCCGAGGCGCTGCAGGAACGGGTTGGAGTAGCGCCCGCCGCCGTGCAGCTGCACCGCGAGATCGAAGCGGCGCGCGCGCATCCGCTCGGTGAAGTCCTCGACGACCCGCGGGTCCTCGCCCTCGCCGTCGCGGACGCCCTGCGCCACCGGCAGGATCTCGACGTCGCTCACCGGCGACTCCACGCCCTGCAGCAGTACGCGGTGCGCCGGAGTGCCGAGCAGCACGATCTCGGCGCCCGGGTAGGCGGCGGCGAGCGCGTCCACGGCGGGCAGCGCGAACAGCAGGTCGCCGAGTCCGCCGCCGCGCAGCACGGCGATCCTCTCGACTCCGTCGAAGCGGTCTCGGAGCGGGGCGATGGCGACCACGGTCGTTCCTCTCGGTGGGGCGGAGTCGCGCGCGGCGGCTCCGGGGAAGGGGCACTCCTCCTCTTCCCCGTCGGGGGCGATCCGAAACCGGAGGCAGCCGTCGAGCCCCGCACAACATCAGCTGAGAAGGGAGGGCCTCCGCTGTGGGGGGAGGAACCCCCCTCTCAGCTGATGTTGTGCGGCGACCTTCGGGCGACGGCCCCGCGCGGGCCCGCCTGCGCGGCTGCTCAGTCGTCGGCGAGCGCCCCGCGGCGGATCTTGCCCGCGTCGTCGCGCAGCGGGGTCCGCTGGAGTCGCAGCGCCCGCGGTGCCCGCGAGCCGAGGTGCTCGCGCGCGAAGGCGAGCAGCTCCTCCTCCGTCACGTCGCTCTCCGCGATGTCCGTCACCGCCTCCACCGCCTGGCCGAGCTCGGCGTCCGGGACGCCGAAGGCGACCGCCCCGCGCACCGCCGGGTGCTCCTCCAGCACCCGCTCGATCTCCGCCGGGTAGATGTTCACGCCGCCGCGCAGGATCAGGTCGTCCGCCCGGTCGAGCACCCTCAGGTAGCCGTCCGCGTCGACGGAGCCGAGGTCGCCGAGGGTGTCCCAGCCGTCGTCCGTCCGCTTCGACTCCCCGCCGAGGTAGCGGTAGGTCGGCGCGCCGCGGCGCAGCTGCACCAGCCCGGGCTCGCCCACCGCGCACTCCGACCCGTCCGACCGCAGCACCCGCAGCTCCGTGCCGCCGATCGGCCGACCGACGCTGCCGGGCCGCTCGAGCCACTCGTCGCCGCGGATCATCGTCAGCCCGTTCGACTCGCTGCCCGCGTAGACCTCGACGACCTTCTCCGCGCCGAGCCAGTCGATCAGCGCGCGCTTGTCCGCGGGCGGGCACGGCGAGCCGAGGTGCAGCACCGTCTCGAGCGACGACACGTCCGCGTCCCGGTGCGCGGGCGTCCGCAGCAGCCGGTGGATCATCGTCGGCACCAGCAGCGCCCAGGTCACCCGGTGCTCCGCGATCGCCGCGAGCACCCGCGCCTCGTCGAAGCGCGGCAGGATCACCAGCCGCTGCCCGGTCAGCAGCCCCCGGAAGGCGTAGGTGAAGGTCGCGGAATGGGTGAGCGGCCCGGCCACGAGCTGCACCCCCTCCCGCGGCAGGAACGCCGCGACCGGCTGCGTCGGATCCATCAGCGCGGGCGCCGCCGCGAGCACGATCTTCGGCCGCCCGGTGCTGCCTGAGGAGGCGGGCGCCTTCCAGGACGAGGCCCAGAGATCCGGCAGCGCGTCGTCCGGCAGCGCGGGGTCGGGCGCGAAGCCCGCGGGCACGAAGGGCACGCCCTCCAGCTCCACGCCGATGCTCAGCGAGGGCCGCCCGAGCGCGCCGACCTCGGCGAGCTCCCGCGCCGACAGCCCGCGCGACAGCGGCTGCGGCGTCGCGCCTGCCTTCCAGATCGCGGCGCAGGCGAGCACCAGCTCGGCGCTGTTCGGCAGCGAGACGGCGACGAGCGAATCCGGAGTGACGCCCCGCGTCGCGTAGGCGCGCGCGAGCCGGTTCGACGCCCGGTCCAGAGCGCCCGCGCTGAGGGTCGCGTCGTCCGCGACGACCACGACGCGCTCGGGGTCCCGCTCGGCCAGCGCCGAGAAGCAGCGCGAGAACGACCGGCGCATCAGGCGGCGCCCGCGTGCGCCCGGTACAGCGCCTCGTGGCTCGCCGCGACGTCGTCCCACGAGTGCGAGAACGCCAGCTCCCGCCCGGGCCTGGGCTCCGGCGCCGCCCCCGCGAGCGCCGCGGCGAGCGCACCCCGGATCCCCGCCACGTCACTCCCGTACGCCACCGTCTCCCCGAACACCTCGCGCAGCACCGGCAGATCGCGCGCGACGACCGGCACCCCCGCGGCGAGCGCCTCCATCGCCGCCAGCCCGAAGCCCTCCTTGGTCGAGACGAAGCCGAGCACCGCCGCACCAGCGACCAGCGCTGCGAGCCGCTCCTCCGGCACCGTGCCGAGCACGACCGGCACGACGCCCAGCTCGGCCGCCCGGCGCTCGAACTCCTCGCGGTAGCCCCGGTAGTCGAAGAGCGTCTCCCCGCCGCCGAAGACGAGCGCGATGCCCGGCGCGAGCCCCGCGAACGCCTCCAGCAGGTCGATGCTGCCCTTCCGCGGCTCGATGCCGCCGAGCGCGAGCACGTAGCGGCCGAGCTCGGCCCGCCACTCCCCCGCCGCGGCGCCGCCGGCCGCGGCGGCGAACCGCGCGGCGTCGACGCCGTTCGGGATCACCACCGGCGTCCGCCCCCAGCCCGCCGCCACCTCGTCGGCGACCGCCCGCGACACCGCGAGCAGCCCGGCCGGCCCGGTGATCGCGCGCTCGTGGCAGGCGATCAGCGCGGGCGTCGTGAAGGCGTCCAGGTGGTGCACCGTGCGGAGCAGCCCGCCGGCCCCCGCGAATCCGGCATCGAGCGCGGCGTTGGCCGAGATGCAGTCCTGCGCGTGCACGACGTCCCACTCCTCGCCGTCCTCCCCCAGCGCGACCGCGAGCGCGTCGAGCGAGCGGACGATCCGGTCTCCGACGTCCTCCCCGTCGCGCGCCGCGAACGGCACCACCCGGACCGCCACCGCGGGGTCGACCGCGCGGAAGAACGCGGAGTCGCCGCCGCGGCCGAGCGTCCAGACGGTCACCTCGTGCCCGCGCCGGGCCAGCGCCTCCGACAGCGCGAGCGTGTGCACCACGCCGCCGCGGGGCTTCGTGGAGTAGGTCAGCTGCGCGATCCGCACGGGGTCTCCTTCAGGCGGGGCGGCGCCCACGGGCGGCACCGGTCGGACGGGCGGCCCCGGGTTCAGACGGTCGGAGCCGCGCGGTGGTACGCGTGCTCGGCGCGGTCGCGCAGGTGGTCCATGCTGCGGCGGGCGCGGGCGACGGAGGCCGAGACGTCGTCGGTCGCGACCGCCAGCCCGCCCTTCGCCCAGGTCTTCGCGAGGATCTCGCCGGCCGGATCGACGACCTTCGCCTGCCCGAGGAAGCGCAGCCCGCCGAGCACGCCGGTCTGGTTCGAGGAGACCAGGTAGACCTGGTTCTCCGCGGCACGCGCGCAGTCGTAGAGGTCGAACAGGTGCGCCTGGCGGTCGTTGCGGATCCGGTCGGAGCGGTCGGTCACGCTCGCGGGCCAGGCGCTGAGGCAGCAGAGGATCTCGGCCCCGTCGAGGGCGAGCGAGCGGGCCGACTCCGGAAAGGTCTTGTCGAAGTCGATCATCATTCCGATCCGCCCCACGGCCGAGTCGAACGAGCGGAAGGAGTCGCCCGCGGCGTACGCCTCGGACTCGCCCAGCGGCAGGTGCACCTTGCGGTGCGTCCCGATCACCTCACCGCCCTGCACGCAGACCGCCGAGTTGTAGCGCCGCACCTCGCCGCCCTCCAGCGCGCGCTCCGCGATGCCGAAGCACACCGTGGTGTCCCCCGCCATCGCCGCGACGGCCGCCACCTCCGGCCCGTCGACCTCCACGGCCTGCGGCAGGTCGTCGGGGCCGGGGTGGTGCATGTCGAGGAGGTAGCCGCCGAGGGTCGCGTCCGGCAGCACCAGCAGGTCGATCCCGCGCTCCTGCGCGCTCGCGATCATGCCGGGCAGCTTGACGAGGGTGCGCTCGATGTCGCGGCCGAAGTGCGCCGCGACCGCGGCCATCGTGATCGTCGACATGGTCCTTCTCTCCCGCCCTCTGCGGGCGGACGGTGCGCCGGGGCGGAGGGAGAGCCTCCGCTCTCCTCCGCCCCGCGCGGCAGAGCGGTGCGCTCGGGCCGAGCGCGTGGCCGTCACCGTACCGCGGCGCCCTCGAGCCGGTCCATCCGCACGCCGCCGAGCAGCTGCTCCGCCACGTGCTCCGCGTCGCGCGCGATCGCCTCGAACCGCCCGGAGCCCCAGGTGTTCAGCCACGGCAGCCCGAGGAAGTGCAGCCCGGGCACGGCGGTCGCGCCGCGCCGGTGGGTGGGATGCCCGGCGCCGTCGAAGACGCCGATCTGCATCCAGGAGTAGTCGGAGCGGAAGCCGACCGCCCAGACGATGCTGGTGATCCCGGCGGCCGCCAGATCGAGCTCCTCGATCTCGCGCTCCGGCCGCCAGACCGGCGCGTACCGGGCCTCGGTCGGCGCCGAGACACCCGAGCGCTCGATGTAGGCGTCGATGTCGTTCTTGATCGACTCGGCGACCGAGTCCGCGTAGTCGAGCGACGCCTCGGCCGTCGGCGCGAAGCGGAGCGACCCGCCGTCGACCTGCTGCAGCCGGCCGTAGAGCGTCATCCCGTCGCGCGCGAACGCCCGCAGGTCGATGTCGCGGCCGCCGCCGCGCCCGGTGACGTAGTGGTTGGTCGACTCCCGCTTGGAGAGCCCGCCCACCTGCGCGTGCACCGGCACGTCGTAGACGCCCATGTCGGCGAGCCATGCGACGCAGTCGCGGCCGCGGTAGAACCGGGCGACCCGCGGAGCCGTCCCCAGCGCCAGGTGCACGTCGCGGCCCTCGAGGAAGAGGTCCTCCGCGATCTGCGCGCCGCTCTGGCCGGAGCCGACCACGAGCACGCCACCCTCGGGCAGCGCCGCGGCCGAGCGGTAGTCGGCGGAGTGCAGCTGCACGATCGAGTCGGGTATGCGGTGCGCGACCGCCGGCAGCACCGGGCGGTGGTAGCCGCCGGTGGCGACGACGACCTGGTCCGCCGTGATCGTGCCGCGCGAGGTGACGATCTCGAAGGCCCCGTCCGCGCTCTCGCGCAGCCGGAGCACCTCGGTGTCCTCGGCCACCGGCGCGCCGAACGACTCCGCGTAGCGCCGGACCCAGGCGTGCACCTCGTCGCGCGCCATGAAGCCGTCGGGGTCGTCGCCGTCGTAGGGGTAGCCGGGCAGCCGGCACTGCCAGTTCGGCGTGACGAGGGTGAAGTTGTCCCAGCGGCGGTCGATCCAGTCGTGCGCGATCGTGTCGCGCTCGATCACGAGGTGCTCGACGCCCTGGTCGGTGAGGAGGCGGCTGATCGACAGCCCGGCCTGGCCGGCGCCGATCACGGCGACCGGGAGGTGCCGGCCGTTCTCGAGCGCGGTCATGCGCGGGCCCCCTGCGCGGACGCGGACGACGGAGCGGAGGACGGAGGGAGCGGCGGATCCATCGCCAGCACCCGCACCCGCCCGCCGTCGAAGCGCGCGGCGGCCGCGAGGATCTCCGACTCCTGCTGCAGCGCGGAGGTGCAGGCGAAGCCGAACTTCGCGCGCACCCGCTCGCTCGCCAGCCGCAGCGCCTCGGTCGAGCGCCCGACGAAGTCCTCGAGCGGGTAGCTCTCGCCCTCGGCGAGGTAGTCGTGCATCACCAGGCTCGGCGAGTAGCAGCGCTCCTCGACGCCGTCCGGCCAGCGGACGTGGAAGGTCATCTCAGGCATGGACCAGCCCTCCGCTCCAGACGCGGTCGATGTCGTAGGCGTCCGGCCGGCGGTCGCGGAGGTGGAACATCCCGCCGCGCATCGCCTCGAAGGTGCCCCGCACGTCGATGTCGGCGACCGCCATGCCCGAGCCGAGCAGCGTCGTCGCCAGGATGTTGCCGCCCGGATCGACGACCTTCGCGTTGCCCACGTAGCGGAGCGACCCGAAGGTGCCCGACTGGTTCGACGCCAGCCAGAACACCTGGTTGTCCAGGGCCCGCGCGATGTCGAACTGATTGAAGCGGTAGGTCCAGCGGTCCTCCTGCAGGTTCTCCGCCGTCGCCGTCCGCGCGGCCGGCCAGGCCGAGAGCGAGGCGATGATCTCCGCCCCGTCCAGCGCCATCGAGCGGGCCGCCTCCGGGAAGGCCTTGTCGTAGCAGATCTGCAGCCCGACCCGGCCGACCGGCGTCTCGAAGACCGAGTAGCCGGGCCCGGGCGAGTACGACATGTGCTCGCCGAGCGGCTGGTGCACCTTGCGGTAGCTGCCGTAGATCTGCCCGCCGTCGAGCAGGGCGGCCGCGTTGTAGCGGGTCTCGCCGTCCGCGTCGAGCTCGCAGAAGCCGATCGCGACCAGCAGGTCGCCGGCGATCTCCTGCACCCGGCGCAGCTCCGGCCCGTCCAGCGCGATCGCCGGGGGCATCGAGCGGGTGGTCGTCTTGACCGTGTCGCCGTGGTTGCCGAGGGAGGAGAGGTAGCCGCCGATCGCGGCCTCGGGCAGGACGAGGAACCCGACCCGCTTCTCGCGGGCCTCCTCGGCCAGCGCGGCGATGAGCGCGTAGTTCTGATCGAGGTCGCGGGTGAAGTTCGCCGCGACCGATCCGACGACGGTCATGGCGCGCGCCTAGAGGTTGTAGGTCGAGTTGATGATGGCGCCCTTGCGGGCGTAGTGGATGACGGCGTCCTGGACGTCTAGCGGGTGGCAGGGGATGGTGCCCTCGATCAGGTCCTCCTCGCGCAGGCCGTGCAGCGCCATGCCGAAGCGGCAGACGAAGACCCGGTTGCCCTCCTCGATGAAGGTCTTCAGGGCGTCGTTGATGTTCTGCTCGCCCGGGAAGCCGGAGTCGCCGACCGTCGGGAAGCCGCGGGTCGCCATCGCGTTGATCGTGCCGGGGCCGTAGAAGTAGACGGCCGACTCGAAGCCCTTGCGGGCGGCGCGGGTCGCCTGCAGGATCGCGACGAAGCTGACCGAGGACTCGTGCGCGATGCCGTGCACGAGGGTGAAGTAGGACTGGCCGGGCTCGGCCTGGTAGTCGGGGAAGACCTTGGTGGAGCCGTAGAGGTTGCTGCCCTTGGGGAGCGAGGGGTGCGCGATCTCGGAGCGCGACTTCTCGATGTTGGCGCTGATCTGCTCTTCGATGCTGGTCTGGTCGTCGGTCATGGGAACCTCCGGGGTTCGGGGAGGAGCGCGCCGGGCGGGGCGCGAGCGAGTGGTGCAGGGACAGGAGTGCCGGGTGGAACGGGCGGTGCTGTGATGCAGAGGCCGGCGTCGCTCGGGCGGGACAGAGGACGAGCGGAGCGACGGGGCCGGGTCGGGAGCGTTCGTCCCGACTGCGTCCAGTCAAGGCCGCTCGTGTTTCCGAGTGGTTTCGGCCAGAAGAAGCCTGCGTGACGCCGGGTGGGCGTCGCGTCGGCGTCGGGGCCGCCGCCGGATGTAACACGATCGCGTTCCCGATGTCATCGCTCCGAAACACCGCGTTGACCTAATGGAGGCTCACGACGTCGGACTCCGCCGTCGCGCACCGCTCGACTCGAGACTCCGAGGAGCACCATGACCGATCTGCAGACGCCCCGCCTCCGCACCGCCGATCCCGCACCCGTCTCCCCCTCCGACTCCGCCGACTCCTCCTGCGGCCCCGACGCCTGCGGCTCGGCCCCCGTCCGCCGCACCGGCTCCTCCGCCCTGCGCACCCGCGTCGACATCGCCCTGCAGGGCATCCGCGTCGACGCCCCCGTGCACCGCGAGGCCGGCGCCGGCCCGAGCGACGACGGGCACGTGATGCTCGGCGGGCTCGGCGCCGCCATCCCGGTGAACCCGAAGAGCCCCTACGCCGTGACCAACGGACGCCTCCTGCTCGACGGCGCCGACATCGGCCTCGACGTCGAGCCGGTGAAGCGCCCGCGCTTCTACGACCTGAGCACCGCCGACGGTGTCTCCTACGAGAAGATCGCCCGCCTGCACGGCCGGAACATCCTGGCCACCACCGTCGTGCAGACCTGCATGCGCTACGACGAGGCCGAGCGCTGCCGCTTCTGCGCGATCGAGGCCTCGCTCGCCAACGACTCGACCATCGCGGTGAAGACCCCGGCGCAGCTCGCCGAGGTCGCCGAGGCGGCCGCCCGGCTCGACGGCATCCGCCAGATGGTGATGACCACCGGCACCTCCAAGGGCCGCGACCGGGGCGCCCGGCACCTCGCCCGTTGCGTCCGCGCGGTGCTCCAGGCCGTCCCCGGACTGCCGATCCAGGTGCAGTGCGAGCCGCCGGAGGACCTCGCCGCCCTGCAGGAGCTCAAGGACGCCGGCGCCCTCTCGATCGGCATCCACATCGAGTCGATGGACGACGACATCCGCCGCCGCTGGACCCCCGGCAAGGCCCGGGTCTCGACTGCGAAGTACTGGGAGGCCTGGGACGAGGCGGTGCGGATCTTCGGCCGCAACCAGGTCTCGACGTACCTCCTCGTCGGCCTCGGCGAGGACCCGGACGAGCTGGTCGCCAGCGCCGGCGAGCTGATCGAGCGCGGGATCTACCCGTTCGTGGTGCCGTTCCGGCCGCTCAAGGGGACGCTCGCGACGGAGGTGGACCACGTCCTGCCGCCGGCCGGCTCGCTGCTGGAGAAGGTGAGCGAGCAGGTCGCCGCGCTGCTGATCGCCGCCGGGATGCTCTCCTCCGGGCAGAAGGCGGGCTGCGCGGCCTGCGGTGCCTGCGGCGTGCTGAAGACCGCCGGCGCCTGATGGAGCTCTCGATCCTCGAGGGGGTCCGCACGGTCGCGCAGGCCGCCCGCGAGACCTTCGTGGTCGTGGTCGCCGATACTGCCGAGACCGCCGCCTACCGGGCGCTGCGCCGCGAGGTGTTCGTCGACGAGCAGGGCCTCTTCGATGCCGACGACCGCGACGCGCTCGACGAGGATCCGCGCACCGTCGTGCTGGTCGCCCGCTCGGCCGACGGCGTGCTCGGCGGGGTGCGGATCGCGCCCGCGCTCGAGCAGGACCTCGGCTGGTGGAGCGGCAGTCGGCTGGTCGTCCGCCGCAGCGCCCGCGGCGGCGCCGGCATCGGGGCCGCGCTGGTGCGCGCCGCCTGCGCCGAGGCCGAGGCGCGCGGCGTGATCCGCTTCGAGGCGACGGTGCAGACGCAGAACGAGGTGCTCTTCCGCCGGCTCGGCTGGGATCGCCTCGGCGCCGTCGAGGTCGCGGGGACTGCCCACGTGCGGATGCGCTGGCCGATCGACCGGTTCGACCGGCTCGCCCGCGGCGCGAAGGCGGCTCTCGGTCCGCTGCTCGACGCCTTCGCCGGCCAGCTCGGCGGCCCGGGCTTCCGCGGCGACGACGGCGCCCCCGTCCCCGGCTCCGACCTCGTCGCCGTCTGCGACGCGATCGTCCCCTCGATGGTCGAGCGCGACCCGGAGTGGGCCGGCTGGTGCTCGGTGCTCGTCAACGTCAACGACCTCACGGCCATGGGCGCGGATCCGGTCGGCCTGCTCGACGCGGTCGGCGCGCGCGACGCCTCCTTCGCCGCCCGCATCCTCCGCGGACTGCGCGCCGGCGCCGAGGCCTGGGGCGTGCCGCTGCTCGGCGGGCACACCCAGCTCGGCGTCCCGGCCGCGCTCTCCGTCACCGGCCTCGGCCGCACCGCGCGCCCGGTTCCGGGCAGCGCCCCGATCGGCCACGAGCTGAGCCTGACCGCCGACCTCGCCGGCGGCTGGCGCCCGGGCTACGCGGGACTGCAGTGGGACTCGACCTCGGGCCGCTCACCGGAGGTGCTGCGGGCGCTCGCGGCGAGCGTCGGCGCCGGCGCGCCCGACGGCGCGAAGGACGTCAGCATGGCCGGCCTCGTCGGCACCGTCGGCATGCTCGCCGAGGCGTCCGGCGCGGGCGCCGAGCTCGAGGTCGCCGCGATCCCCCGCCCCGCCGCCGCGGGCCTGGCCGACTGGCTCTCCTGCTTCCCCGGCTTCACGATGCTCACCGCCGACCGCCCCGGCGCCTCCCGCATGGGCACGCCGCACACGACGACCGCCGCCATCGGCCGCGTCGTCCCCGGCGAGGGCGTCACCCTCCGCTGGCCCGACGGCGAGACCACCCCCGCGATCACCGCCGCCGTCACCCACCTCGGCCCCGCCTGACCCCCGCGGTCCGCGCACAACATCAGCTGAGAGTGGTCGGCCTCGGCTGACAGAGGAGGCCTATCCTTCTCAGCTGATGTTCTGCGGCGGTATCCGTTTGAGCCGCCGCCGCGCGGGTACCGGAGGTCTGCACGCGCGTCCGCGACCCCTGCGGACGCCTCCGACCGAGAGGTGACCGTGACCATCGACACCGCGACCCCCGCCGCCGGCACGACCGGCGCCACCGCCGATCTCGCCGCCGACGCCGTCTCCCGCGCCCGCGCCGCCTTCCCCGCCTGGGCCGCCACCGCGCCCGCCGAGCGCGGCGCCCTGCTGCGCGCCGCCGCCCACCGCGTGGCCGCCCGCGAGCAGGAGCTCGCCGACCTCAACACCGAGGAGACCGGCAAGCCCGCCGGCGACGCCCTCGGCGGCGTTCGCGCCGGCGTCGACACCCTGCTGCAGTACGCCGAGCTCGGCCCCCTGCACCGCGGCAAGAGCCTGCGCGGCGGCGCCCTCAACGTCGACCTCGCCCTGCCGCACCCGCGCGGCGTGGTCCTCGCGCTCACCCCCTGGAACGACCCGGTCGCCGTCGCCGCCGGCCTGCTCGGCGCCGCGATCGTCTCCGGCGACGTCGTCGTGCACAAGCCCAGCGAGCGCAGCCCCGGCACCGGCGCGCTCTTCACCCGCCTGCTCGCCGAGGCCCTGCCCGAGGGCGTGCTGACCCTCGTCGAGGGTGACGGCGCTGTGGGCGACGCCCTGGCCCGCACCGACGGCGTCGACGTCCTCGCGCACGTCGGCTCGACCGCCACCGGCCGCGCCCTGGCCCGGATCGCCGCCGTCACCGGCGCCCACACCATCCTCGAGAACGGCGGCAACGACGCGCTCGTCGTCGACCGCGACGTCGACCCGGTCTGGGCCGCCGAGCAGGCCGCCCTCGGCGCCTTCGCCAACGCGGGCCAGATCTGCACCTCCGTCGAGCGGATCTACGTGCACCGCGACGTCGCCGAGGCCTTCACCGCCGCGCTGGTCGTCGAGGCCGAGCGATGGCGCGACGGCCCGCTCCCCCGCCTGGTCGACGCGCGGATGCGCGACGCCGTGCACGAGCACGTCACCTCCGCCGTCCGCGACGGCGCCCGCATCCTCACCGGCGGCGAGCCCGGCGACGGCACCTTCTACCCCGCCACCGTCCTCGCCGACTGCACCGACGAGATGCTGGTGATGACCGAGGAGACCTTCGGCCCCGTCGCCCCCGTCCTCGTCGTCGACGACTTCGACGAGGCGCTCACCCGCGCCGCCACAGGCCCCTACGGCCTCGCGGCCACCGTCCTCACCGCCGACATGGAGCACGCGCACCGCGCCGCGGCGACCCTCCCGGTCGGCACCGTGAAGATCAACGGCGTCTTCGGCGGCGCCCCCGGCGGCAGCGCGCAGCCCCGCGGCACCAGCGGCTCGGGCTTCGGCTACGGCCCGGAGCTGCTCGACGAGATGACCACCACCACGGTCGTGCACTTCGGCCTCCCCGTCCTCCCCGGCGCCGGGCGATGAGCCTCGAGGGCTCCGCGCTCCAGCGGGCGAGCGCGCTGATCGCGCACGTGCGCGAGCGGCCGCCGGTCGTCGCCGTGGTCGGCGACCTCATCCTCGACTCGTGGTGGCTCGGCGAGGCCGAGCGGGTGACCCGCGAGGCGCCCGCCCCGGTGCTGCGCCTCGAGGACGTCGTCGACGTCGCCGGGGGCGCGGCCAACACCGCGGCGAACCTCTGCGCGCTCGGCGCCGTGGTCCGCACGGTCGGAGTCGCCGGCCGCGACCCCGAGGGCGACCGCCTCCTCGCCGCGCTCGAGCGCGCGGGCCTGGACACCGGCGCGATCGTCCGGAGCGACGCCGCGACCACGATCAAGACCCGCGTCGTCGGCGGCGACAGCGTGATGCTGCGCGTCGACTCCGGCCCGCACCGCCCGTCCGACCGCGAGCTGTACGAGCTCGCCGAGGCCGCCGTCCGCGCGGCCGACGGCGCCGACGCCGTGCTCGTCTGCGACTACGGCTCCGGGATCCTCCGCGAGGCCGTCGAGCGCGTGCTCGCCGCGCAGCGCCCCGGCCTCCTCGTGATCGACGCGCACGAGCTCGCCGACTGGGCCTTCGCGGCCCCCGACCTGGTCACCCCGAACGCCAAGGAGGCGGAGCGACTCCTCGGCACCCCGCTCGGCCGCGGCACCGAGCGCGCCGCCGCCGTCCGCGCCGCGGCCCAGAGGCTCCGCGAGCGCTCCGGCGCCCGCCACGTCGTGGTCACCCTCGACCGCGACGGCTCGACCGCCCTCGACGCCGACGGAACCGTCAGCCGCACCTTCGCGCAGCCCGCGGAGGAGAAGCAGGCTTCGGGAGCCGGCGACACCTTCGCCGCCACCGCGACCCTCGCCCTCGCCGCCGGCCGCTCGCTGGCGACCGCCGTCGACCTGGCGCAGGCCGCGGCCGACGTCGTCGTGCAGCGCCCCGGCACCTCCGTCTGCACCGCGGACGACCTCCTCGCCTCGCTCGCCGCGCCCGGCGCCGTCGTGCTCGGCGAGGACGGGCTGGTCGAGGTGCTCGCCGAGGAGGCGCGCCGCGGCCGCCGCATCGTCTTCACCAACGGCTGCTTCGACGTGCTGCACCGCGGCCACACCGCCTACCTCCGCCAGGCGCGCGAGCTCGGCGACGTGCTGGTCGTCGCCGTGAACGACGACGACTCCGTCCGCCGGCTGAAGGGCGAGGGCCGCCCGATCAACCCCGAGGGCGACCGCGCGGGCGTCATCGCCGAGCTGGGCTGCGTCGACTACGTCACGCTCTTCAGCGGCGACACCCCGATCCCGCTGCTCGAGCGCGTGCAGCCCGACGTCTACGTGAAGGGCGGCGACTACGCCCCCGACATGCTCGCGGAGGCGGTGGTCGTCCGCTCCTACGGCGGCACCGTCACCACCGTGGGCTACGTCTCCGAGCACTCGACGACCGAGATGGTCCAGCGCATCCGCTCGTCGTCGGCGCCGTGAGCAGCCGGCGCTGGTCGGGGCTCTGGGGGCGCGACCTGCCCCCGGAGACCCCGGCCGTCGACGTCCTGATCCCGACGGCCGGCCGCTCGGCCGAGCTGGCGGCGACCCTCGCGGGCCTCGCGGCGCAGGACGACCCGCCGTTCCGCGTCGTCGTCAGCGACCAGTCGGACGCCGCGGTGACGGAGACGGGCCCGACCGTCGTCTCGATGCTGCGGATCCTCGCCGCGCAGGGCCGCGCTCCGCTCGTGCGCCGGCACCTCCCCCGCCGCGGCCTCGCGGAGCAGCGGCACTACCTGCTCTCGCTCGCGACCGCCCCCGCTGTCCTCTACCTCGACGACGACGTCTGGCTCGAGCCGGGCACGCTGGCGCGGCTGCATGAGGCGCTCGACCGCCTCGGCTGCGGGTTCGTCGGCTCGGCCGTGCAGGGCCTGTCCTACCTCGGCGACGAGCGGCCGCACGAGCAGACCGCCTTCGAGCCCTGGGACGACGGCGTGCAGCCCGAGCGGATCCGGCGCGGCACGCCGGAGTTCGAGCGCTGGCCGCTGCACAACGCCGCGAACCTCACCCACGTCGCCGCCCGCCTCGACGTGCCGGAAGGCGCCTGGCGCGCCTACCGCGTCGCCTGGCTCGGCGCGTGCGTGCTCTACCGTCGCGAGGCGCTCGTCGCCTGCGGCGGCTTCGACTTCTGGGAGCAGCTGCCCCCGGAGCACAGCGGCGAGGACGTCGCCGCGCAGTGGCGCGTCATGGAGCGCTTCGGTGGCGCGGGGCTCGTCCCCAGCGGCGCCGTGCACCTCGAGACGCCCACGACGGTCACCGACCGGCGCGTGGACGCCTTCGACCGGCTCTTCACCGAAGAGCACCAGCACTGACCGAACGACGAAAGGACAGCACGATGGATGCACCCAACCCGATCCAGGTCCAGAAGTACCTCTCCGGGATCGACTACCCGGCCTCGAAGGACACGATCGTCGAGACCGCCGAGAAGGAGGGCGCCGACAGCGACGTCCTCGACGCGCTCCGCGCCATCCCCGAGGGCGACTACGACAAGCCCACCGACGTGAGCTCCGCCGTCTCGAACGTCTGACCCCCTCCGCGAGATGCCACTTGTGAGCGCGACACGCCGTGTCGCCCGCTCACAAGTGGCATCTCGCACGTGGAGGTCGCACCTGCGGTGCGGCTCCCCTCCGTGCTGACCGAGCAGCACCGCGTCACGATGCGAGGTCGCACCTCCGGCGCGGCTGCCCCTTCATGCTGGTCGAGCAGCACCGCGCCACGATGAGAGGTCGCACCTCCGGCGCGGCTGCCCCTTCATGCTGGTCGAGTAGCCCCGCCCGCAAGACGATCTCAGGTCGCACCTCCGGTGCGGCTGCCCATCCATGCTGGTCGAGTAGCCCCGCAGGGGCGTATCGAGACCCACCGTCCTCAGCACGACGGTCTGCAGACCGGTCTCCTGACGCAGGTGGATCTCGATACGCCCGCTGCGCGGGCTACTCGATCAGCATGAGGGCCCCAGTCGGACGAGCAGCCCTCTCGGAAGAGGCCCCGCCCACCCATGCTGGTCGAGTAGCCGTCCGCAGGACGGCGTATCGAGACCCCGCCCCGCCCGCACTCAGGCCGAGACGGCCTCGCGCTCACGCAGCACACCGGACTCCAGCGCCGCGAACGAGAGCACCTTGTAGCCCTCGGACTCGAAGAAGATCGTCGCGCGGTCGTCCTCGACGCTCATGACGGTCCCCGCACCCCACTCGCGGTGCTCGACGGCCTCGTCGACGCTCAGCGGCGCCTCGGAGGGAGCAGCGGACGCCGCTTCGTCGGCCGCCTCCTGGCGCGCCTCGTGCCGCTCGCAGCCGTCGCAGTTGCCGCACCACTCCGGACCCTCGACGCCGAAGTAGTCCAGCAGCACGCGCCGCCGGCACTGCGAGGTCTCCGCATAGGCCCGCATCATCGACAGCCGCGACTCCGCGATGCGCTCGCGGGAGGAGAGCTCCTCCTTCACCGCGCGGACCGCGTCGTCGCCGCTCGCGTCACTCACGGCCCGCAGGCCGCCCTCGGTCTCGAGCAGGTCGGCCTCGGCGAGATCGTTCACCAGTCGCGCGACGGTGCGCGGCGACTTGCCCAGCGCCTCCGCCAGCTCGTCGACCTGCACGCCCGGCTTGTCCGACACGGCCGCCCACACCACCCGCAGCGCGGCCGGCTCGACCCGGCGCTTGGCGAAGAAGCGCCGCAGCCCCAGATCCTCGAGCCGGTAGTGCAGCGCACCGGTGGCCGGCTCGCCGTCGCGCCCCGAGCGCCCGATCTCCTGGTAGTAGGCGTCCAGCGACTCGGTCGTCGTCGCGTGCAGCACGTAGCGCACGTCGGCGCGGTCGATCCCCATCCCGAAGGCGGAGGTGGCGATCACCACGTCGAGCTCGCCGTCGCGCCAGCGCTCGTGCACCTCGCGCCGCTCGCTCGTCCTGAGCCCGGCGTGATAGGCCGCGACGCTCCGGCCCGAGGCAGCGATCTCCGCCGCGTAGGTCTCGGTCTCCTTGCGCGTGGCGACGTAGACGAGCCCCGGCGCCGTCCAGCTGCGCGCCTCCTCGACCACGGCCGCGCGCTTCTCGTTCTCGCTCTCGTGGCGGTGCACCACGAGGCGGATCTCGGGGCGGTCGACGCCGTGCACCTGCACCTCGGGGTCGGTCATGCCGAGCCGGTCGATGATCTCCTCGCGCACCGGCCGGGAGGCGGTGGCCGTCATCGCGAGCACCGGCGGATCGCCCAGCGCACTGCGGACGTCCTTCAGCCGCAGGTAGTCCGGGCGGAAGTCGTGGCCCCAGGAGGAGACGCAGTGCGCCTCGTCGACGACCAGGAGCGAGACGCCTGCCGCGGCGAGCCGCGCGACGTTCTCCTCCTTGGCCAGCTGCTCCGGAGCGAGCAGCACGTACAGCGGGCCGCCCTCGTCGATGCGCTCCCAGGCCCGCGCGACGGCGGCGGTACCCTGCGCGGAGTTGATGGCGACGGCGGGCGGCGCGGCCGGCGCGGCCTCGATCGAGGCGAGCTGGTCGGCCTGCAGCGCGACGAGCGGCGAGACGACGAGCACGACGCCCCCGCGCTCGGCGCCGGCGATCTGGTACACGGCGGACTTGCCGCCGCCCGTGGCGAGCACGAGCAGCGTGTCCCGGCCCGCGGCGGCCGACTCGATGGCCTCGCGCTGCCCCGGCAGCAGCGACGTCCAGCCGAAGTCCTCGCGAGCGATGCGGTCGATGGTGCCGCGCGTGCTCTTCGCCGCCGCGGTCTTCTTCGCGGGAGCGGCCTTCGCGCCGGTCGTCTTCGCAGCGCTCGCCTTCACGCCGGTCGTCTTCGCAGCGCTCTTCGTCGCGGTGGCCTTCTTCGCGGTGGCCTTCTTCGCGGTGGCCTTCTTCACGGTGGTCTTCTTCGCCGGAGCGACCTTCGCAGTGGCCTTCTTCGCAGCGCTCGTCTCCGCCGTGGCGGTCGTCGCTGCGGTCTTCGTCGCGCTGCTCTTCTCGGCGGCGGCGGTCTTCGTGGCAGTGCTCTTGGTCGTGGCGGTGGTATCGGAACTGCGGGTCGTGCGGGACGAGCTCATGCTTCGACGCTACGACTCCGTCCCCGTCGAGCGTCTCCACTTGACAGCTCCAGGGAGCACGGTGAAGCCACCGCCCCGCCCCGTGCCGGTCGCAGAGCGCCGGAGCGCCACCATGCCGGTCGCAGAGCGCCGGAGCGCCACCATGCCGGTCGAGTAGCGCCGCCGGCGCGTATCGAGACCCACCGCCCTCAGAAGGGCGGGCCTGCAGACTCCTGTTCCGACGCTGGTGGATCTCGATACGCCCGCTCCACGGGCTACTCGATCAGCATGAGGACAGCTGCTCGATCCGCAGGAAGGCAGCAGCTCGATCGGCGGAGACACAGCGCCCAATCATGCCGGTCGAGCAGCCCCGCAGGGGCGTATCGAGACCGGCCGCTCCCCGACGGTGTCAAGACCCTGACGCCCGCCGCCGCCCGCATGCTCCGATGGACACTCCGACGAGAGGAGCCCCCGTGCCCGAGAACGTGAACGAGGACCTGCCCGAGCAGGAGTCCGACCTGACCCCGAACACCGGCGGCGCCCAGACCGTGCTGCCCGGCGAGGACGCGTCCGACGCGAGCGCCGCGGGCGCCGCATCCGGCGGAACCGCGATCGACCGCGGCGTCTCCGACACCGTCACCGACGCCGACAGCGGAGGCGACACCGTCTCGGGCGACGCCGGCGTCCCCGACGACGACGCCACCGACGCCCCCGTCACCACGGACTGACCCCCCCTCCGGGGGGGGGGGCGGGGGGGGGGGGCCCCCCCCCCGGGGGGGGGGGGGGGCGGGGGGACCGCCCGCCGGGGCGGGCCCGCGCCCCCCCCCCCGCCGGGGG
>NZ_RJUT01000008.1:127785-255754 GCF_003751395.1 Rathayibacter sp. PhB152
ACCCCGCCTCCGACGCCACCGACGCCCCCGTCACCACGGACTGACCCCCCCTCCGCGAGATGCCACTTGTGCACGCGACACGCCGTGAAAGGCGTGCACAAGTGGCATCTCGCGAGACGGGTCAGGCCCGGGACACCACCGGGCTGAAGAGCGTGCCGATGCCCTCGATGTCGATCGCGACCGTGTCGCCGTTGGCGATCGGCCCGACGCCGGCGGGCGTCCCGGTCAGGATGATGTCGCCCGGCAGCAGTGTGAACACCCGCGAGACGTACGCGATGATCTCGGGCACCCCGTGGATCATGTCGCCGGTGTTCCCGGACTGCAGCCGCCGCCCGTTCACCCGAGTCTCGAGCGCGCTCTCGTTCCAGACGAACTCGGTCTCGATGACCGGCCCGATCGGGCAGAACGTGTCGTAGCCCTTCGCCCGGGCCCACTGCCCGTCCGACTTCTGCAGGTCGCGCGCCGTGACGTCGTTCGCGATCGTGTAGCCGAAGACGACGTCCTCGTAGTCCTCCGCCCGGACGTTCCGCGCGATCGCACCGATCACGACCGCGAGCTCGCCCTCGAACTCCACCTGCTGGCTGTCCTCGGGC
The DNA here is from genome assembly GCF_003751395.1 of Rathayibacter sp. PhB152. Lineage (NCBI taxonomy): Bacteria > Bacillati > Actinomycetota > Actinomycetes > Micrococcales > Microbacteriaceae > Rathayibacter > Rathayibacter sp. PhB152. Next base: position 128,379 of record NZ_RJUT01000008.1, read on the forward strand.
AGCACGATCGGCTCGTCCGGCCCGATCACCGAGGTGTTCGGCTTCAGGAACATCAGCGGCTCGGCCGGAGCGTCGCCGCCCATCTCGGCCGCGTGGTCGGAGTAGTTCTTGCCGATTCCGATCACCTTCGAGCGCGGGATCACCGGCGCGAGCAGCTTCGCCTCGGCGAGCGGGATCCGCTCCCCCGTGGTCTCGAAGCCCGCGAACATCGGGTCGCCGGCGAGCACGACCAGGTCGTCCTCGTCCAGGATCCCGAAGTGGATCGCGCCCCCGTTGTCTCCGGAGCGCTGCGTGGCGAATCGTGCGATCTTCATGCGTCCAACCTCGTCATCCAGCCGTGCGTGTCCTCGCGACGTCCGTACTGGATGTCGGTCAGCTCCTCGCGCAGCGACATCGTCAGCGCGCCGGCCGGCGCGCCCTCGTGGCCCACCGAGAAGCCGTCGCCCTTGAGCTCGGCGATCGGCGTGATGACCGCCGCGGTCCCGCAGGCGAACACCTCCACCACGTCGCCGGACTCGACCCCGTCGCGCCACTCGTCGATCGACACCTGGCGGCGCTCCACGCGATGGCCGCGGTCCTCGGCCAGCTGCAGCACGCTGTCGCGGGTGATCCCCTCGAGGATCGAGTCCGACTCCGGCGTGACGAGCGTGCCGTCCTTCTTCACCAGCACCACGTTCATGCCGCCGAGCTCCTCGATCCAGCGCGACTCCTGCGAGTCGAGGAAGAGCACCTGCGCGCAGCCGTGCTGGTACGCCTCCTGCTGCGGCAGCAGCGACGAGGCGTAGTTGCCGCCGGTCTTCGCCGCGCCCGTGCCGCCCTTGCCCGCGCGGGCGAAGGACGTCGACAGCCAGATCGACACCGGGGCCACGCCGCCGGAGAAGTAGGCGCCGGCCGGGCTCGCGATCACGTAGTAGCCGACCTCCTCGGCCGCGCGCACGCCGAGGAACGCCTCCTTGGCGAACATGAACGGCCGCAGGTACAGGCTCGTCTCCGGCTCGGACGGCACCCAGGCGCCGTCGGCCGCGATCAGCTGCCGGAGCGACTCGACGAACAGCTCGGTCGGCAGCTCGGGCAGCGCGAGCCGGCGGGCGGAGCGCTGCAGCCGGCCGGCGTTCGCCTCGGGGCGGAAGGTCCAGATCGAGCCGTCCGCGTGGCGGTAGGCCTTCATCCCCTCGAAGATCTCCTGCGCGTAGTGCAGCACGGCCGCGGCCGGGTCGAGCTGGATCGGGCCGTAGGGCTCGACGCGCGCCTGGTCCCAGCCGCCGGCGCGCGACCAGCGGATGTCGACCATGTGGTCGGTGAAGTGGACCCCGAAGCCGGGGTTCGCGAGGATGCGGGCGCGCTCCTCGTCGGAGCGGGGCGCGGGGTTGGCGGTCACCTCGAAGGCGAGGTCCTGCGCGGGGAGGGTGTCGGTCATGAGGGGTTCTTCCTGGAGTGGCGTGGGGCCCGGGGGCGGGGGCCGGAGAGGAGGGTCAGCGGAGCCGCGAGACGACGGAGTCGCCGATCGCGGCCGTGGAGCGCGGGGTGCCGTCGCGCGACTCGATGTCGGCGGTCACGGCCGCCGTCACGCGGGCGGCCTCGTCGCCGCGACCCAGGTGGTCGAGCAGCAGCGCCACCGACAGGATCGCGGCGGTCGGATCGGCGAGCTGCTTCCCGGCGATGTCGGGCGCGGATCCGTGGACCGGCTCGAACATGCTGGGGAACGCGCCGTCGGGGTTGATGTTGCCCGAGGCCGCGAGTCCGATGCCGCCGCTGATCGCGCCGGCCAGATCGGTCAGGATGTCGCCGAACAGGTTGTCGGTGACGATGACGTCGAACCTAGCAGGATCGGTCACCAGGAAGATCGTCGCCGCGTCCACGTGGAGGTAGTCGACGGCCACGTCCTCGTAGGTGGCCCCTACCTCGTCCACGAGCCGCTTCCAGAGCGAGCCCGCGAAGACCAGGACGTTCGTCTTGTGCACCAGCGTCAGCTTCGAGCGGCGCTTGCGGGCCAGCTCGAAGGCGTGGCGGACGACGCGCTCGACGCCGTAGGCCGTGTTCACCGAGACCTCGTTCGCGATCTCGTGCGGCGTCCCCTGGCGGATCGACCCGCCGTTGCCGACGTACGGGCCCTCCGTGCCCTCGCGGACGACGACGAAGTCGACCTCGCCGGGCGCCGACAGCGGCGACGGCACGCCCGCGTAGAGGCGGGTCGGGCGGAGGTTGACGTAGTGGTCGAGCGCGAAGCGCAGGCGCAGCAGCAGCCCGCGCTCGATGTTCGCGTCCTTGAGGCGCGGGTCACCGGGCACACCGCCGACGGCGCCGAGCAGGATCGCGTCGTGCGCGGAGATCGACGCGAGGTCCTCGTCGGTGAGGACGTCGCCGGTCTCGAGGAAGCGGCCGGCGCCGAGCGAGAACGGCGTCTTCTCGATCACCAGGTCGGAGTCGGCGGTGACGGCGTCGAGGACCTTCACGGCCTCGGCGATCACCTCCGGTCCGATCCCGTCTCCGGGGATGACGGCGAGCTTCACGGTGCGGGTCATGGCGGTCCTCAGACGTGCGGGGGGGGCACGGGCCGGAGTGCTGCGCATCCAGAGGACTGGGCGTGCGGAGCACTCGAGCGTGCGGGGCAGGAGACCAGCCCAGCGTACTCTCGGGCCGCCGCCCGCGCCGGTCGCGCCGCGTCAGCTCCGGCGCAGGCGCCAGGCCGCCACCACGCCGGCGAGCAGCACCAGTCCGACGCCGATCCAGGCCGACCAGCCGACGCCCGCGTCGAACGCGGCTCCGGCCGAGGCGAGCAGGCTCGACGCCGACTCGGACGGGATCTCGCCCGCGACCGCGACCGCGCCGCCCAGGGTCTCCCCCGCGCGCTGCGCCTGGCCGGCGTCGAGGCCCTCGGGCAGCACCACGCCGCTCCGGTAGGCGGCCGTCAGCACCGTGCCGAGCGTCGCCGTGCCGAGCACCGCGCCCAGCTCGTACGCCGTCTCCGACACCGCCGAGGCGGACCCGGCCTTGTCGGCGGGCGCGTTCGCGAGCACCAGCTCGTTGGAGACCGTCTCGGCCGCGCCGATCCCGAGCCCGAGGAAGGCGAACGAGACCGCGACGGTCAGCGCGGAGGCGCCGCCGGGAGCCGCACTGCCGATCGCGAGCAGCGCGTAGCCGACCGCCGAGATCACGAGTCCGGCCGGCACGACGATCCGCGGCGAGATCCGCCGGGCGATCGGCACCACGCCGAGCCCCGCGCCGATCATCACCACGAGTCCGGGTACCAGCACGAGCCCCGCCTCGAGCGGCGAGAGGCCGACGACGAGCTGGAGGTGCTGCGAGACGAAGAACAGCCCGCCGACCAGCGCGACGACGCTGAGCAGGTTGACCAGGATGGCCGCGCTGAACGAGCCGCGGCGGAAGAGCGAGAGGTCGAGCATCGGCACCTCGCGGCGCTGCTGCCGTCGCACGAAGAGCACGCCGCTCACGACGCCGACGACGAGCGAGAGCACCGCGACCGCGTCGATCCCGTGCTCGGCGGCCGACTTGATCGCGTAGACGATCGGCGCCATCGTCGCGAGCGACAGCACGATGCTGACCACGTCGACCGGGCCCGGCTTCGGGTCACGCGACTCCGGCACCAGGATCGGCGCGAGCACCACCAGCGGCAGCAGCACCGGCACCGCGAGCAGGAACACGGAGCCCCAGGCGAAGTTCTCCAGCAGCACGCCGCCGACCAGCGGGCCGACGGCCGAGCCGACCGCGAACCCGGTCGCCCAGATCGCGATCGCCATCCGGCGCTGGTCGCGGTTCGGGAAGAGGCTGCGCAGGAGGGAGAGGGTCGAGGGCATCAGGGTCGCGCCGAAGAGACCGAGCGCCGCGCGGGCGGCGATCAGCGCACCGGCCGTGGGAGCGAAGGCCGCCGCGACCGAGACGACCGCGAAGCCGACCGCGCCGATCAGCAGGAGCTTCCGCCGGCCGACCCGGTCACCCAGACTGCCCATCGCCACCAGCAGTCCGGCGAGCACGAGCGGGTACGCGTCGACGATCCAGAGCAGCTCGGTGCCGGTGGGCCCGAGGTCCTCCGCGATCAGCGGCAGCGCGAAGTTGAGGACGGTGTTGTCGACCGAGACGAGCAGCACCGGCAGCATCAGCACGGCCAGCGCGAACCAGGCGCGGCGCCCGACGCGGGGACCGTCGGGCTCGACGGCGGCGCGCGAGGCGGGGCCGGGGGTCGTGACGGTGGTGACGGGTGCGGTGCGGGCGGACACAGTGGTGCTCTCTCTCGAACGGGGTGATCGCGACCGAGTATACCGTCCAGCCGGTACAGTAGCCAGGGGCGGAACCGGGATCCGTCCCTAGGATGGAGCCCATGCCCGCCGCCCCCGCCCGCGACCGCGTCCTCGACGCGTTCGAGGCCCTGCTGATCGAGCAGGGCGAGCGCTCGGCCACCCTCGACGCCGTCGCGAAGGCCGCCGGAGTCTCCAAGGGCGGGCTGCTGTACCACTTCCCCTCGAAGGACGCCCTCGTCGACGGACTCGTCGGACGGCTCGACGACCGCCTCGCCGAGGACATCGATCGGATCCGCACGTCCGACGAGGGCGTCGTCCCGTACCTGATCCGCACCTCGTTCGCCGCGGACACCCCCTTCGACCGCACGATCCTCGCCGTCTCGCGCGTGGCCCAGGGCCACGACGAGCGCGCGAGCGCCGGCCTCGCCCGCATCCACGACAGCTGGTACGCCGTCGTCGCCGAGGCCGTCGGCGACCCCCTGGTCGCCCGCGCCATCGTCCTGCTGAGCGACGGCCTCTACTACAACTCCGCCCTGCTCCCCACCGGCGACAGCCCCCGCGGCGAGGCCGCCGACGTCCTCGCCGTCATCGCCCGCCTCCTCCCCCGCTGACCCCGGAGGAGCACCAGCCCGAAGGACGCGGAGCATGCTGGTCGAGTAGCCGGCCGCAGGCCGGCATATCGAGACCCGCTGCCTACAGCCGCACGGTCCCCTCGATCAGCGTCGCCGTCCCCCCGCCGATCCACACGTCGTCGCCCACGCGCTCCACGAGCACGCGTCCCGCGCGCCCCATCGCGGTCCCCTGCGCTGCGACGTACCGCTCGGGCGCCAGCCCGGCCCCGATCAGCCACTGCGCGATCCCCGCGTTGAGACTGCCCGTCACCGGGTCCTCCGCCACCCCCGCGTCCGGGATGAACGCCCGCACCTCGAAAGCGCACTCCGCCCCCGCCGGATGCGGTCCGACCACGCCGACCGCGAGCCCGCCGAGCCGCGCCGACTCCGGCCGGATCGCGAGCACCCGCTCCGCCGACTCCAGCCGCAGCGCCAGCCAACCCGGCCCGTTGTCGGCCCACTCGTGCCCGAGGATCTCCTCGCGCGCGAGCCCCAGCGCCGCCGCCGCGCGCGCCAGCGTCGGCTCGTCCACCGGCCCCGTGCGCTGCCGCGGCGGCGCCGCGAACGCGATCGCCCCGTCCGACACCCGGAGCCGCACGAGCCCGGCCGCGCACTCCTGCACCAGCACTCCGGCGTCGCGCGGCACTCCCCCGGACGCGAGCCACGCGTGCGCGCTGCCGAGCGTCGGGTGCCCCGCGAAGGGCAGCTCGCGCCGCGGCGTGAGGATCCGCAGCCGGTAGTCGGCCTCGGGCGACGTCGGCGGCAGCAGGAACGTCGTCTCCGACAGGTTCGTCCAGCGCGCGAACGCGGCCATCGACGCGTCGGACACGCCGTCGCCGTCGACGACCACCGCCACCGGGTTGCCGAGGAACGGCTCCGCGCCGAACACGTCGACCTGGGCGAATCTGCGCTCCATGCTGCCGTCTCCTCCGCCGCGCTCGGACCTACTCGGTGATGTCGATCTCCTGCATCAGGTCGGCGTCGATCGCGACGCGGACCTTCTCCAGCAGGCCGTCCGGCGCCGGCGAGTCGATGGTGATCACCGAGAGGGCCTTGCCGCCCGCCTCGGTGCGCGCGATCTGCATGCCCGCGATGTTGACGGAGGCCTCGCCGAACTCGCGGCCGTAGACCGCGACGATCCCGGGACGGTCGACGTAGCTCATCACCACGTGGTGCTTCGCGAGCGGCACCTCGACGTCGTAGCCGTTGATCGCGACGAGCTTCTCGACCTGCTTGGTGCCGGTCAGCGTGCCCGAGACCGAGATCTGCGAGCCGTCCGAGAGGGCGCCGCGGAGCGTGATCACGTTGCGGTACTCGTCCGAGACCGCGTCCGTGATGAGGCGCACCTCGATGCCGCGCTGCTCCGCGAGCACCGGCGCGTTGACGTACGACACCGTCTCCGACACCACGTTGCTGAAGACGCCCTTGAGCGCCGCGAGCTTGAGCACCTTGACGTCGAAGCCGGCCAGCTCGCCGCGCACCTCGACGTCGATCGACGTGACCGGCGAGGAGGCGAGCCCGGAGAAGACCTGGCCCAGCTTCTCGACCAGCGGGATGCCCGGGCGGACGTACGGATCGATGAGCCCACCGGCGACGTTCACCGCGTCCGGCACGAGCTCGCCCGAGAGCGCGAGGCGCACCGACTTCGCGACCGAGACGCCCGCCTTCTCCTGCGCCTCGTCCGTCGACGCACCGAGGTGCGGAGTGACGACCACGTTCTCGAGGGCCAGCAGCGGCGAGTCGGTCGGCGGCTCCTTCACGAACACGTCGAGCCCGGCGCCGGCGATGGTCTTCGCGACGAGCGCGCGGTGCAGCGCGTCCTCGTCGATCAGCCCGCCGCGGGCGACGTTCACCAGGAACGCGGTCGGCTTCATCAGCGCGAGCTGCGCGTCCGAGATCATCCCGGTGGTCTCCGGGGTCTTCGGCATGTGGATGGTGATGAAGTCGCTCTGCGCGAGGAGCTCCTCGAGCGGCAGGAGCGTCACGCCGAGCTGCTGCGCGCGGGCGCTGGTGACGTAGGGGTCGTAGGCGACGACGTTCACGCCGAAGGCCTGCAGGCGCGCGGTGATCAGCGCGCCGATGCGGCCCAGGCCGATGATGCCGACGGTCTTCTCGTAGAGCTCGACGCCGGTGTACTTCGAGCGCTTCCAGAGGCCCTGCGCGAGCGCGCTGTGCGCCGCCGGGATGTGCCGGGCGAGGCTCAGGATGTGGCCGACGGTGAGCTCGGCGGCGGAGATGATGTTCGAGGTCGGCGCGTTCACGACCATGACGCCCGCGGCGGTCGCGGCGGTGATGTCGACGTTGTCGAGGCCCACGCCGGCGCGCGCGACGACCTTCAGCGAGGGGGCCGCGGCGATCGCCTCCGCGTCGACCTGCGTCGCGGAGCGGACCAGGATCGCGTCGGCCGAGCCGAGCGCCTCGAGCAGCGCGGGGCGGTCGGTGCCGTCCACGGAGCGGATCTCGAAGTCGGGACCGAGGGCGTCCACGGTGGCGGGCGAGAGTTCTTCGGCGATCAGGACGACCGGCTTAGTCACGAGAGGCGCTTCCTTCGGGGAGGGGACGGAGCGGGCACCGAGCACGAGGGCCGGTGGAGCCCCCGCCACTGTAGCGGAGGGCCGCAGCCGTCCCCGGCCGTGTGACGTCCGGTCTCGCCCGGTGGCGAACGACGCGTCTAGAGCGAGACGAGGCTCTCGAATCCGAGGATCAGCTGCACGTCGAGCGACAGCGCCGCGGAGAGGCAGAGCGCTGCGAACAGCAGCCCGGTCCGCGCCAGGAGCCCGCGCCGGCGGCCGAGCACCAGTGCCAGCACGAAGCAGACCACCGGCAGCGCCAGACCGAGCAGCAGCACCGTCCAGCCCGTGCCGTTCAGGTCGGTGCCGAGCGTGGCGGCGTAGGTGCGCAGCCCGACGAGGTTGCCGATCCCCTCCCAGACGTCCCAGGCGAAGAAGAGAGCGAAGACCGCGGCGATCAGCACCGAGAGCAGGAGGCGCTTCCGTCGGCCGTCACGGTGTCCCCTCCCGCCGAGGGTCGCCTTCACCGTGCTCCCGGTCGAGGTGGAGTCGGTCGATGCGGTGTCGCTCATCACGCCCCCTTCAGGAACGGCAGAGGGGCCAGCAGGATCAGCCCGGCGATCAGCCAGAGCACCCGGGTGCGCGTGCGGGCGCTCCGTGTGCCGAGCAGCACGGCGGCGAACCAGGCCGCCGGCCCGGCGACCGCGAGCCAGAGGCCGAGCCCGTAGAGCCCGCCGCCGAGCGGGTCGCCCGCGAACGTCCCGGCGACCGTGGCGTTCTGCCGCGTCGCGGTGATCATCCAGCCGATCGTCCAGAGCAGGTACAGACCCGCGGCGACGCCCATCGCGACCAGCAGCACGGAGGAGGCGGCCGCCGCCTCGGCCGCGTCGCGCTCGTCGTCGTCCAGCTCGTCGTCGTCCTCGAGCTCGTCGTCGTCCTCGCGGAGCTCGTCCGGCAGCTCGTCGACGTCGCCCTCGCGCGCCGCGCGGACCTCCGGAGCCGAGCGCACCGCACGGGGCGTCCGGCGGCGCACCGGAGCATCGCCCGCCACCAGGGTGGGGTCGCCGCCCTCGCCGGCCCAGCTGAGCGCGTCGTCGTCCCGGTCGTCCTCGGGTCTGCTGTCGATCACCGCAACACCCTAGCCGCGCGGCCTCGCCGTCGGCTCGGAGCACCCCGACACCTCCCCGCCACCGCGGCGTCACCGCCCGGCCTCCCCGGCGAGCGACCCTTCGGGGATGGCGGAGCAGTCGGGGACGGACGAGCGCGCGGTGGACGCTGGCCGGCGCCGCTACGTCGCGATCGGCGACTCCTTCACCGAGGGCGTCGGCGACCCGCACCGGCTCCTGCCCAACGGCGTCCGCGGCTGGGCGGACCGCGTCGCCGACCGGCTCGCCCGCGCCGAGCCCGGCTGGGAGTACGCGAACCTCGCGATCCGCTCCAAGCGGCTCGCCCAGATCACCGCGGAGCAGCTGACGCCCGCGCTCGAGCTGCGGCCGACCCTCGTCACCCTCTACGCCGGCGGCAACGACATCCTCGACCTCGGCACCGACATGCGCGTGCTCATCGACGGCTACGAGCACCTCGTCGACGCCCTCGCGACGACGGGCGCCTCGCTCGTGCTCTTCACCGGCTTCGACATCCCCTTCCTGCCCGCCCCGCGGATGTTCGTCAAGCGCAACCGCGTCTACAACAGCGCCGTCCGCCGCATCGCCCGCGAGCGCGGCGCCGTCCTCGTCGACTACTGGCGGATGCAGGCGTTCCGCGACGCCGCGATGTGGTCGAGCGACCGGATGCACCTCTCCAAGCGCGGGCACCGCGTGCTCGCGGCCCAGGTGCTGGACGTCCTCGGCGTGCCGCACACCATCTCCACCGGCCCGTGGGACCCGCCCGAGCCGCTCACCCCGCGCGAGCTGCTCCGCGACCAGTACCGCTGGGCGCACGACTGGGTGCTCCCCCTCGTCGGCCGGAAGATCCGCCGGGTGACCCTCGGCGACCACCTCTCCCCGCGCTGGCCGGATCCCGTGCTCGTCCCGCCCAAGGGCGGCCTGCGCCGCCTCGCCCGCGATGCCGCTCGCTGACGAGCATCCGCGCGCAGAACATCAGCCGAGAGCACTCGTCATCGGCCATCGGCGATGAGCAGCACTCTCCGCTGATGCTCTGCGCGACGAGTCGCCCGATCCCTAAGCGCCGGCCGCTAGGCCACCAGCGGCAGCCCCGCCACCAGCAGCAGCGCCACCGCGAACATCACGATCGGCGCCACCCGTCCCGCGCCCGCGCTCGACGGTGCCGGCCTCCGCGCGAGTCCGGTCAGCCGGCGGCGGTCGATCGCCGCCACTCCCCCGCGCACCGACAGCGGTCCCTCCTCGAGATCCCCGGGCCAGCGCTCGACCAGCAGCCCGCGGCTCCGGGCCAGGGCGGCGTCGGACGCGCGCAGCACCGCCAGCGGCAGCCCGTTCGCCTGGGACGAGCCGATCCCGGCCGCCGCTCCGGCCGCGACGACGACCGCCGCCGTGACCACGGCCCCCTCCGAGCCCTGCAGGGCGATCACCGCGATCATCAGCAGCACTCCGACGAGCGCGAGGACGATGCCGACGAGCGAGAGCGCCGAGAACAGGAGGGAGTGGGCCCGCAGATCCCGCGTGGCCGCCCTCCTCCTCGCCTCGGCCCGTGCCGCACGCGACGGCGCGAGGATGCCGGCGAGGTCCGCCGGTGAGAGCGCGTCCTCCGGCAGTCGCAGGTCGAACGGCAGACCGGCGGTCTCCACGAGGTCGTCCCGGCCGAGGTCGGCGGGGACCGGCCAGGCGGCCCGGGCGAAGCGGGCTCCCGCGGCCTCCGTCCGTCGCCGCAGGGCGGTGGCGGTCGCCACGAGGACCGTGCCGGCGATCAGCGCGAGCGCGAGGGCGGTCACCGTCCGCAGCGCCACCGGCGCGGACTCGAGGATCCCGCCGGACGCCAGCGCGAGCGCCGCCGCGAGTCCGCCGCCGGCCACCCCGCACAGCACGATCCCCGCCGACACCTCGTACGACAGCCCGTCCCGCGCCGCCGCCACGCCCTCGTCCCACTGCCGCAGCCGCCGTGCCCGTCGCTCCATCCGCCCCACGCTACCCGCGTGCCCCGTGAGCTCCCCCGCGGTGCGCCCGCAGCCCGGGCAGCCCGCGCCGCGGGCGCATCGAGATCCACCCCGCCCGAACGACGGTCTGCAAACAACCCGCGCCGCCGACGCCGGGTCTCGATACGCCCCTCCGAGGCTACTCGACCACCATGGGTGGGCCGCATCCGGGGAACGCCCCGTTTCATGCTGATCGAGTAGCCCGCGCAGCGGGCGTATCGAGCGGAGGGGGCGCCTCCGGCGCCATCGCAGGGCGGGGAAGAGACCGACGTGCATGCGGTGGTGGGTCTCGATACGCCCCTGCGGGGCTACTCGACCAGCATGGCTGCGGGCGTCTCTTCCAAGTAGATCCACCAGCGCCAGGACGAGGGTCTGCAGACCACCCTGCTTGCGACGCCAGGTCTCGATACGCCCCTCCGGGGCTACTCGACCACCATGGGTGGACCGCATCCGAGGAATGCCCCCTTGCATGCTGATCGAGTAGCCCGCGCAGCGGGCGTATCGAGATCCACCCCCGCCAGAACGACGGCCCCCCCCCGGACGCGACGGAGCCCCGGCCCCGCCGACGTCCACCGCAGAAGCGGTGTCCGTCGACGGCCCGGGGCTCCGAGGTCCGTCCGTGCCGGCGACTAGCGCGCGACGCTGCCGTCGGTGTAGTCCTCGTCCGTCTGCTTCCAGGCGAAGAGCTTGCGCAGCTCGCGGCCGGTTTCCTCGATCGGGTGCTTCTCGCCCTTGGCGCGCAGCTCCTGGAACTCGGGCGCTCCCGCGTCCTGGTCCGCGATGAAGCGCTTGGCGAAGGCACCGCTCTGGATGTCGCCGAGCACCGCCTGCATGTTCTGCTTGACGCTGGGGTCGATGACGCGGGGGCCGGACACGTAGTCGCCGTACTCGGCGGTGTCGGAGACCGACCAGCGCTGCTTGGCGATGCCGCCCTCCCACATCAGGTCGACGATCAGCTTGAGCTCGTGGAGCACCTCGAAGTAGGCGATCTCGGGCTGGTAGCCGGCCTCGACGAGGGTCTCGAAGCCGTACTGGACGAGCTGCGAGGTGCCGCCGCAGAGCACGGCCTGCTCGCCGAACAGGTCGGTCTCGGTCTCCTCGGTGAAGGTCGTCTTGATGACGCCGGCGCGGGTGCCGCCGATGGCCTTCGCGTACGACTTCGCGGTCTCCCAGGCGGTGCCGGTCGCGTCGTTCTCGACGGCGATGATGTCCGGGATGCCGCGGCCGGCGACGAACTCGCGGCGCACGGTGTGGCCGGGGGCCTTCGGCGCGATCAGGATCACGTCGACGCCCGCGGGGGCCTCGATGTAGCCGAAGCGGATGTTGAAGCCGTGCGCGAAGGCGAGGGTCTTGCCCTCGGTCAGCTTGTCCGCGATCTGCTCGCTGTAGATCGCGCGCTGGTGCTGGTCCGGCGCGAGGATCATGATCAGGTCGGCCCACTCGGCGGCGTCGGCGACGCTCTTGACCTCGAACCCGTCGTCCTCGGCCTTGGCGGTCGACTTCGACCCCTCCTTGAGAGCGATGACGACCTGGACACCGGAGTCGCGGAGGTTCTGCGCGTGCGCGTGGCCCTGCGAGCCGTAGCCGACGATCGCGACCTTCTTGGACTGGATGATGGAGAGATCGGCGTCGGCGTCGTAGATGAGCTCGGTCACGTGATGCTTCCTTTTCTGGTTGTGGAGTGGGCGGAGCAGAGGGGACGGCGCGGAGCCGTCAGTTCTTGAAGACGCGCTCAGTGATCGACTTCGAGCCGCGGCCGATGGCCAGCAGGCCCGACTGGGCGATCTCCTTGATCCCGTAGGGCTCGATGACCCGGAGGAACGCGGTGGTCTTGCCGGAGTCGCCGGTGACCTCGATGACCAGGGCGTCGGTCGCGACGTCCACCACGCGGGCGCGGAAGAGGTTCACGGCCTCGAGCACCTGCGAGCGGGTGACGTTGTCGACGCGCACCTTCACGAGCAGGTGCTCGCGGTGCACCGACTGGTCGGGGTCGAGCTCGACGATCTTGATGACGTTGATCAGCTTGTTCAGCTGCTTGGTCACCTGCTCGAGCGGGAGGTCCTCGACGTCCACGGCGACCGTGATGCGCGAGAGCCCCTCGAGCTCGGTCGGCCCGACGGCCAGCGACTCGATGTTGAAGCCGCGGCGCGCGAACAGCCCCGCGACGCGGGTGAGCAGTCCCGGCTTGTCCTCGACGAGCAGGGAGAGAACGTGGTGGGTCATGCGGTCTACTCCTCGTCGTCCCAGGTCGGGCTGTGGTCTCTGGCGTACTGGACGTAGCTGTTCGAGACGCCCTGCGGGACCATCGGCCACACCATGGAGTCGCGGCTGACCACGAAGTCGATGACGACCGGCCGGTCGTTGGTGGCGATCGCCAGCTCGATGGCCGCGTCGATCTCCTCCGGCTTGGTGACCCGGATGCCCAGGGCGCCGTAGGCCTCCGCGAGCTTCACGAAGTCCGGCACCCGGACGGTGTCGTGTCCCGTGTTGAGGTCGGTGTTCGAGTAGCGGCCCTCGTAGAACAGGGTCTGCCACTGGCGGACCATGCCGAGCGAGGAGTTGTTGATCACCGCGACCTTGATCGGGATGTCGTTGATCGTGCAGGTCGCGAGCTCCTGATTGGTCATCTGGAAGCAGCCGTCGCCGTCGATCGCCCAGACCGTGCGGTCCGGCTCGCCGACCTTGGCACCCATCGCCGCGGGCACGGAGTAGCCCATCGTGCCGGCGCCGCCGGAGTTGAGCCAGGAGTTGGGGCGCTCGTACTTGATGAACTGCGCGGCCCACATCTGGTGCTGGCCGACACCCGAGGCGAAGACGCCCTCGGGACCGGTGATCTCGCCGATCCGCTTGATCACGTACTGCGGAGACAGCAGGCCGTCGACCGGCTCGGTGTAGCCGAGCGGGAACTCCTCCTGCAGGCCCTTGAGGTAGGTCCACCAGTCGGCCGTGTCGGGCGCGGCACCGTCGATCGCCTTCGCGAACGCGTCGGTGAGGTCCGGCAGGACGTCCTTGAGGTCGCCCACGATCGGCACGTCGGCCGTGCGGATCTTGGAGATCTCGGCCGGATCGATGTCCACGTGCACGACCTTGGCGTTCGGCGCGAAGAGCGCCGCCTTGCCGGTCACCCGGTCGTCGAAGCGCGAGCCGAGCGCCAGGATCAGGTCCGACTCCTGCAGCGCGAGCACCGCGGGGACGGTGCCGTGCATGCCGGGCATGCCCAACTGCTGCTCGTGCGAGTCGGGGAACGCGCCGCGCGCCATCAGCGTCGTGACGACGGGAGCGCCGCAGGCCTCGGCGAACGCCAGGAGCTCCGCCGCCGCACGGGCGCGGATGATGCCGCCGCCGACGTAGAGCACCGGCTTCTTCGCCTCGGCCAGCAGCTGCGCCGCGGCCTGGATCTGCTTGCCGTGGGCCTTCGTCACCGGACGGTAGCCGGGCAGGTCGATCTTCGGCGGCCAGCTGAACGGCGCGGCGTCCTGCTGCGCGTCCTTCGTGATGTCGACGAGCACGGGGCCGGGGCGGCCGGTCGTCGCGATCAGCACGGCGGAGGCGAGCGCCGAGGGGATGTCCTCGGGGCGCGTGACCAGGATCGAGTGCTTGGTGATCGGCATCGTGATGCCGACGATGTCCGCCTCCTGGAAGGCGTCGGTGCCCATCAGCGTCGAGAAGACCTGGCCGGTGATCGCGAGCATCGGCACGGAGTCCATGTAGGCGTCGGCGATCGCCGTGACGAGGTTGGTCGCACCGGGCCCGGAGGTCGCGATGCAGACGCCGAGCTTGCCGGTCGCCGCGGCGTAGCCCTCGGCCGCGTGGCCGGCGCCCTGCTCGTGGCGGACCAGGATGTGGCGGATCTTCGACGAGTCCATCAGCGGGTCGTAGACGGGCAGGATCGCACCGCCGGGCAGACCGAAGACGTCCTCGATCCCGAGCATCTCGAGCGAGCGGACGACCGCCTGCGCTCCGGTGAGCGACTCGGCGACGGGAGCGACCGCCGGCGCGGACGCGGCGGAGCGGGGTGGCTGGGGGGTCGGGGCGGGAGGCGCGGCGGACGGGTCCGGGGTCATGCGGGTGTCGATTCCTTCGAAGCGGTGTGCGGCGGCGGGCACCGGGGGCTCGGAGTGCGAGCGAGCGGTGCCCGGGAGGCGCGAGTGCGCGGCCGGCCCGAGCGGGCCGGGATCAACCCGTGGTGGCGCCCTCGGCGGCCGAGCGGACGAGCTTGGCGTACTTGGCGAGGACACCGCGGGTGTAGCGCGGAGGGAGGGGCGCCCAGCCTTCTCGGCGGGCGGCGAGCTCGGATTCGTCGACGAGTAGGTCGATCGATCGAGCGGCGATGTCGACCCGAATCGGGTCTCCGTCGCGAACGAATGCGATGGGACCTGCGTCCACCGATTCGGGAGCTATGTGGCCGATGCACAGGCCGGTTGTGCCGCCTGAGAATCGTCCGTCGGTCAACAGTAGTACATCTTTTCCGAGGCCGGCCCCCTTGATGGCGGCGGTGATGGCCAGCATCTCGCGCATCCCGGGGCCGCCCTTGGGGCCCTCGTAGCGGATGACCACCACGTCGCCCTTCGTGATCTCGCCGTCGGTGAGCGCGTCCATCGCGGCGCGCTCGCGCTCGAAGACCCGCGCGGGGCCCTCGAAGACCGAGGCGTCGAAGCCGGCCGTCTTGACGACCGCGCCCTCGGGAGCGAGCGAGCCCTTGAGCACGGTCAGTCCGCCGGTGGCGTGGATCGGGTTGTCGAGGGTGCGGATGACCTCGCCGTCCAGCGGCGCGATGTCCATCGCCGCGAGGTTCTCGGCGACGGTCTTCCCGGTGACGGTGAGGCAGTCGCCGTGCAGCAGGCCCGCGTCGAGCAGAGCCTTCATCACGGCGGGGACGCCACCGTGGCGATCGACGTCGTTCATGACGTACTTGCCGAACGGCTTGAGGTCGCCGATGTGCGGGATCGTGTCGCCGATGCGGTTGAAGTCGTCGATCGTGAGGTCGACCTCGGCCTCGTTCGCGATCGCGAGCAGGTGCAGGATGACGTTGGTCGAGCCGCCGAAGGCCATGGCCACGGCGATCGCGTTCTCGAACGCCTCCTTGGTCAGGATGTCGCGCGCGGTGGTGCCGTTGCGCAGCAGCTCGACGACCGCCTCCCCCGACTTGCGGGCGAAGTAGTCGCGGCGGCGGTCGGCCGCGGCGGGCGACGCGGAGCCGGGCAGGCTCATCCCGAGCGCCTCGGCGACGCTGGCCATGGTGTTCGCGGTGTACATGCCACCGCAGGAGCCCTCGCCCGGGGCGAAGGCGCACTCGATGCGCTTGGCGTCCTCCTCGGACATGATCCCGGCCTTGACGCCGCCGACCGCCTCGAAGGAGTCGATGATCGTGATGTCCTTCTCGGTGCCGTCGGACAGCTTGACCCAGCCCGGCGCGATCGACCCGGCGTAGACGAAGACGGCGGCGAGGTCGAGGCGCGCGGCGGCCATCAGCATGCCGGGCAGCGACTTGTCGCAGCCGGCCAGCATGACGGTGCCGTCGAGGCGCTCGGCCATCATCACGGTCTCGACGGAGTCGGCGATGACCTCGCGTGAGACGAGCGAGAAGTGCATGCCCTCGTGACCCATCGAGATGCCGTCCGAGACGGAGATGGTGCCGAACTGCAGCGGGTAGCCGCCGCCCGAGTGCACGCCCTCCTTCGCGCTGCGCGCGAGGCGCTCCAGCGAGAGGTTGCAGGGGGTGATCTCGTTCCAGGACGACGCGATGCCGATCTGGGGCTTCTCCCAGTCGTCATCGCCCATTCCCACGGCGCGCAGCATCCCGCGCGACGTCGTCGCCTCGATGCCGTCCGTGACGGTGCGCGAACGAGGCTTCCAATCGATTTCCGGCATGTGACGAGGCTACCGCCTCGCACGCGGTGCTCCCGCGCTCCGGAGCGCGCCCCGATCCGTCGCGAACGGTCACCTCCGGAGCCTCGATCCGTCACGGATGGTCGTGTCGTCAGCCGCGCACCGACCGTTCGTGACGGATCGACCGGCGCTGGTCAGTCCGCGGTGGCGCGGAAGTCGGCGAGGATCGACAGCACGTGGGCGATCTGCTCGGGGCCGCGGACGCGGTAGGCGGCCGAGGTCGTGCCGGGACCGCTCTTGACGCCGACGTCACCGGTGCCGAGCACCGCGAAGGCGTCCTCGTCGGTGACGTCGTCGCCGGCGTAGAGCACGGCGGTCGCGCCGGTGTAGCGGCGCAGGTGCTGCACGGCCTCGCCCTTGGTGGTCGAGCGGACCGAGAACTCGAGGACGTTCTTGCCCTCGCGGACCGTGACCCCCTCGACCTCGGCGCGCGCCTCCGACAGGGCGACGACGTGCGCGACACGGCTGTGCCGGTCGGTGGCCAGGCGGGTGTGCAGGGCGAAGCCGGCCGGCTTGTCCTCGATCCAGACGTTGTCGATCCCGCGGGCGATGCCCTTCAGGACGTCCTCAAGGACGCCGACCTTCGCCAACTCGGTCTCGTCGAGGCGGACGGCGTCGTCGCCCGGGTCCAGGCGGATCTCGATGCCGTGCGAGCCGACCAGCAGCGCCTCGTCCGGCAGCTGCGCGACCTCCTCGAGGCTGCCGAGCGCGCGGCCGGAGACCAGCGCGACGCGGGTGCCGGGCAGCGCGAGCAGTCGGAGGACCGCCTCGCGCGCCTCGGGCAGGGCGCGGGCGTGCGCCGGGTCGTCGACCTCGGGAGCGAGCGTCCCGTCGAAGTCCAGGGCCACCAGCAGGCGTCCGGTCGCCGCCAGCTCGTGCAGCGCGGCGACGAGGCGGTCGGGCACTCCGGGCAGGTGCTCGCCGGGGGTCGGCATGACGGCGGTCATCGCGACGCCTCCGCCTCGTCGCGGCGGGCGTCCTGGTGGTGCGCGTCCTCGGCGGCGCGTCCGCGGACGCCGTCCTCGTGGTGCTCCGCCTCCTGGCCGAGCGGCGCCTCCTGGCCGCGCGCGGCCGGGTGCACGTCGAGCTGCTGGCCCGCAGCGTGCTCGCTCAGCGCATCGAGGAAGCTCGCCGACCAGCGCGAGACGTCGTTCTCGAGCACGCGGCGGCGCAGCGCCCGCATCCGGCGGGTGCGCTCGGCACGCGGCATCCGGGCGGCGCTCTCGATCGCGTCCTTGAGGCCGGAGATGTCGTGCGGGTTGATCTGGACGGCCTGCTTGAGCTCGTCGGCCGCTCCGGTGAACTCGCTCAGCACGAGCACGCCGTCGTTGTCGAAGCGGGAGGCGACGTACTCCTTCGCGACCAGGTTCATCCCGTCGCGCAGCGCCGTCACCAGCATCACGTCGGCGGCGAGGTAGAGGGCGACCATCTCCTCGCGCGGGTAGCCGTGGTGCAGGTAGCTGATCGCCGGGTTGCCGATCGTGCCGTAGTCGCCGTTGATCCGGCCGACCTGCAGCTCAATGTCGTCGCGCAGCTGCTTGTAGGTCTCGACCCGCTCGCGGCTCGGGCTCGCGACCTGCACGAGCACCGCGTCCTTGGTGCTGAGCCGGCCGTCGGCGAGCAGCTCGCCGAACGCCTTCAGCCGGTGGCCGATGCCCTTGGTGTAATCGAGGCGGTCGACGCCGAGCATGACGGTCTCGGGATCGCCCAGGTCGGAGCGGATCTGGCGCGCCCGCTCCTGGATCTCGGGGGTGCGCGCCATCGCCTCGAAGGCGGCGGAGTCGATCGAGATCGGGAAGTGCCGGGCGACGACCGGGCGGACGCTGGCGCCGCGGCGCGAGCGGTTGACCCGCCGGGTGCCGTCCACCGCGTCGTCCTCGACCGGCACCTCGACGACGGTGCTGCGGGTGTCGTAGCCGAGCAGGCGGCGGACCGCGCGGAGGAAGCTGCCCGCGTCGCCCTGGCGCTGGAAGCCGATCACGTCGGCACCGAGCAGGCCCTCGACGATCTGCTTGCGCCACGGGAGCTGGGCGAAGATGCCGTAGGGCGGGAACGGGATGTGGTTGAAGAAGCCGATCGTGACGTCCGGCCGCAGCTCGCGGAGCATCTTCGGCACCAGCTGCAGCTGGTAGTCCTGCACCCAGACCACGCCGTCCTGCTCGGTGACCGCGGCGGCGGCCTCGGCGAAGCGGCGGTTCACCCGCACGTAGGCGTCCCACCACTCGCGGTGGTAGGTGGGCGGCGCGATCACGTCGTGGTACAGCGGCCAGAGGGTGTCGTTGGAGAAGCCCTCGTAGTAGTCCTCGAGCTCCTGGGCGCTGAGGGCGACCGGGACGATCAGCACGCCGTCGTTCTCGAACGGCGCGACCTCCTCGTCCGCGACCCCGGGCCAGCCGACCCAGGCGCCCTCGTTGGCCCGCATCACGGGCTCGAGCGCGGTGACCAGCCCGCCGGGCGAGGTCTTCCACGAGGCCGTGCCGTCGGCGTCGACGACGCGGTCGACGGGGAGGCGGTTGGAGACGACGACGAACGCGTTGCGCGCTCCGGCGGTGTGGTCGGCGGCGGCTGGAGTCGTCTCGTCGGCGCTGTCCTCGAGGGGTGCGGGGGCGGAGGCGGAGTGCGGAGGAATGGTGGTCCCGATCGTCGGTCGTGCCCGTCTTCGTACCCGCCGAGGCTACCAGCCGCACTCGAACGGGGGCCGGGCTCAGCCCTGGGCGAGGGCGAGCGCGAGCACCGCGCCGCCGACGGTCGGCACCACCGCGACGGCACCGAGCAGCGCGTACTGCCGCCAGGAGATGGTCACGCCGAGCGCGGTCAGTCGCTGGTGCCAGAGCAGGGTGGCGAGCGAGGCCCACGGGGTGATCAGCGGACCGGCGTTCACGCCGATCAGCAGGGCGACCAGGCGCACCGGGTCGGCGGCGACCGGCTCGAGCGCGAGGTAGGCGGGCAGGTTGTCGACGAGGTTCGCGGCGACGACACCGGAGCCCGCGAGCCGGAGCAGCTCGCCCACGCCGCTCCCGTCGCCCGCGACCACGGCGAGCGCCGCTCCGAGGCCGAGCTGGTGCGCCGTCTCCATCACGACGAAGAGACCGGAGGCGAAGACGACCAGCTGCCACGGCAGCAGCGAGACCTTCAGCGCGGTCGGCCGCCGCACCGCGAAGAGCACCACGAGGGCGAGCGCCGCGACGGTCGCGGGGATCCACACCTCGAGCCCGGAGACGAGGGCGGGCAGCAGCAGCGCGACGACGACGCCGGCGCCGATCAGCAGGACGCGGTCCTCGACCGGGGTCCGCTCCCCCGTCCGGTAGCGGCCGGCCAGCTCGCGGCGGTAGCGGATCGCGAGCACGAGCACCGGGATCACGGCGGCGACGAGCGCGGGCGCGGCGGTCAGCGCGGCGAAGGCGAGCGGCCCGTCGACGCCGAGCCGCCTCTCTGCCAGGAGGTTGGTGAGGTTCGACACAGGGAGCAGCAGGGAGGCGCAATTGGCGAGCCAGACGGTCGCCATCGCGAACGGCAGCGGCGACACCCGGACGTGCGCGGCGAGCAGTACGACGACCGGTGTGAGCAGCACGGCGGTCGTGTCGAGGGAGAGGAAGACGGTGCTGACGATCGCCATCGCGACCACCAGGAGCCAGAGCAGAGCGGTCCGCCCGCGGCCCCAGATCGCCGCCCGCTCCGCCACGACCGTGAAGACTCCGGCCTCGGAGGCCAGCTCCGCCACCACGGTGACGGCGACCACGAAGGCGAGGATCGGCGCCGTGCGCTCGACCAGCTCGCCGAGCGCGTCCATCGGCAGGACCCCGGTGAGGGCGGCGATCACGCCGAGCACGAGGAGCACCGCCCCGATCACAGCCGTGCGCATCTCGTACCCGTTCTCCTCGGTGCCCGCCGCGGCCCGGCGCCGAGCAGCGGTTCACCGTAGCGGGCAGGACCGACGACGGAGCCGTCCGATGGCCGTCGGCGGTGTCAACCGTTGGGAGGGAACGGGGCCGGGCCACTAGCGTCGTGGTGAACACAGGAGGCAATCGATGCGCAAGTTCATCCTCAATTCCAGCGTCATCAGCGCGATCGTCGGAGGCTGGTCCATCCTGCAGACGACGCGCAAGGGTCCGCGCGACTGGCGGCTGGCCCTGCAGTGGGTCAGCTGGGCGATCGCTCTCGCGGTCGCCATCGGCTCGGTCTCCTACGACTCGAAGGAGCTCGTCAAGGAGCAGAACGGCAAGAAGCGCGACCGCTGACCGCCTTCTGACACGCCGCGCGCCACCGGCCGCGGCGTGTCAGCGCGCTCCGGCGCCGTCGCCCCTGGACACTGGAGGTCCAGCACGCGGCACGGGAAACGGGGTTCGTCATGAGGTTTCGTCTGAGGCGCCGTCAGCCGGCGCCCGAGGTCGTCGCGGCCCCCGCGCTCACGCAGGACGAGCTCTTCGCCGTCGTGCACGAGCGCCTCTCCGCCTTCGTCGGCGCCGAGGGCGCCTGGGTCGTCACCCGGCGCAGTCACGACGACCGCGACCCGATCTTCCACGGGATGCTCGCCCGGTCGCTCGCCCACGAGCTGTCCGCCGCCATCCAGTCCGAGCAGCTGCGCGCCGGCGTCGAGGCCACCGCCAACCCGGTCACCTCCGCCATCCCCGTGATGCGCGCCTCCACTCCCCCCGTCACCGCGGAGCCGGCCGCCCCCGTCGCTGAGCCCGCCGCCCTCACCTGGGACCCGAAGCCCATCGCCGTCTGGGCCGAGCCCGACGCCGCGTCCGTCGCGTCCCCGGCCGACGCCACCCGCTGACCCGCCGGGCCTCGATACGCCGCTCCGCGGCTACTCGACCACCATGGGATGCCGCCGCCTCGCCGGCATGCTCCGACCCATGCTGATCGGGTGGCCCTCGCAGAGGGCGCCACTCATGCTGATCGAGTAGCCCTCGCAGAGGGCGCCACTCATGCTGATCGAGTAGCCCTCGCAGGGGGCGTATCGAGATCCCGCGCCCGTCAGAGCAGGTCGAGGATGTCGTTCTTCAGCGCCTCCGCGCGGGGGCCGAAGACCGCCTGCACGCTCTCGCCGACCTCCAGCACGCCGGCCGCGCCGAGAGCCTTCAGCCGCGCGGGATCGACCAGCGCCCGGTCGCCGACCTGGACGCGCAGCCGCGTGATGCACGCGTCGACGTGGACGAGGTTGCCGCGCCCGCCGAAGGCCGCGATGAGCGACTCGGCCTCGGACTCCGGCGGAGCGTCCGCCGCGGAGATCGGCTCCGCCGCGACCGCGACGGGTTCACCCTCGTCCACTCCGGAGACGACCTCCTCCCGCCCCGGTGTGCGCAGGTTCCACCTCCTGATCACCACCCGGAACAGCAGGTAGTACACGGCGAAGTACACGACGCCCATCACCACGAGCAGCCCGACGTTCTTCGCAGCCGGCGCCGTGCCGTAGAGAAGCAGGTCGACGAGCCCGGCGGAGAACGAGAAGCCGAGATGGATGTCGAGGAGGTCAGCGATCGCGAGGGACAGCCCGGTCAGCACGGCGTGCACGACGTAGAGCGGGAACGCCGCGAACATGAACGCGAACTCCAGCGGCTCCGTGATGCCGGTGAGGAAGGCGGTCAGCCCGGCCGCACCGAGGATTCCGATCGCGGCCGCGCGCTGCGAGCGGTTCGACACGTGGATCATCGCCAGCGCCGCCGCCAGGAGTCCGAACATGAGCACCGGGTAGAAGCCCGAGGTGAGCGCGCCGGCCGTCGGGTCGCCCGCGGCGAACCGGGTCAGCTCCCCCGTGACGACGCCGCCGTCGGCGTTCGTGTACGAGCCCTGGAGGAACCAGACGTACGAGTTGAGGATGTGGTGCAGCCCCAGCGGGATCAGCATGCGGTTGGCGAAGCCGTAGATGAAGGCGCCGAGCGCCCCGGTGCCGCCGATGAAGGCGCCGAGACCGGTGAGGCCGGACTCGAAGACCGGATAGAACCAGCTCAGACCGAAGCCGACGACGAGGCACGCGAGTGAGACGACGATCGGGACGAACCGCCGGCCGCTGAAGAACCCGAGGTAGGCGGGGAGCTCGATGGTGTGGAACCGGTCGAACAGCACGGCCGTGAGCAGACCGACCACGATCCCGCCGAAGACGCTGTAGTCGATCTGCGCCTGGTCGCCGGCGGCCGTCGTCCGCCCCGCCAGGACGATCGGTGACAGGACGGTGAAGACCTTCGCGAGCACGAGGTGGCCGACGACGGCCGCGAGGGCGGTCGAGCCGTCCGGCTTCCTGGTGAAGCCGATGGCGACACCGACGGCGAACAGCAGCGCCAGGTTCTCGAAGAGCGCGCCGCCCGCCGCGCTCATCGCCTGGAAGAACGGACCGAGGACGGGCAGATCGATCCGCCCGAGCAGGTCGGGCTGTCCGATCCGGAGGAGGAGCCCGGCGGCGGGGAGCACCGCGATCGGGAGCATGAGGCTCTTGCCGAGGCGCTGCAGACCCGCGAAGCCCGGGAGGACGAGGCGACGGCGGGAGGCGGGCGTGCTCCGAGGACGGGTGGTCATGTGGAGAGCAGAGGATCACCGGCGAGGACGGACGCGCCGTCCTCCGCGAGGGCGTCGACGTGGTCCGCGGTCCGCTCCAGCACGACCACGGGCACCACCGTCGGGAGTCCCGCGGCGAGGATCGCCGGGACGTCGTACTCCAGGACCGGGGCCCCGGCGTCGACGCGGTCACCCTTGGCGGCGAGGACCGTGAAGCCGGCGCCCTTCAGCCCCACCGTGTCGATCCCGAGGTGGACGAGCACCGCTCGTCCGCTGTCCGCGACGACCACGAACGCGTGCGGCAGCACCTGGAGCAGGACGCCGCGGACCGGCGAGAGGACCTCGACGCGCTCCGCGGGAGGCTCGATCGCCATCCCCGCTCCCATCACGCCGGCCGCGAAGAGCTGATCGGGGACGGCTGAGAGGGGCACGGCGCGCCCGGCGAGTGGGGACAGGACGACGACCACGGAGACTCCCTCGAACCGGAGACCGGATTGTACTCGGCACCGGTCGCCGATCAGAGTAGGTCGGAGCGGAGCCCGGCCGTGCTGTGGCGCGAAACGCCCTGCGCGCCCGCCGCCGGGTCTCGATACGCCGCTCCGCAGCTACTCGACCAGCATCTCTCCCATGCTGATCGAGTAGCCCTCGCAGAGGGCGTATCGAGATCCCGCGCGCTCAGACCGCCGGCCAGCTCTCCGGGCCCTCGCTGCCGGCCGGGTACTCGTCCAGCGGCACGTCGTCGGCGCGCCAGGCGTCGATCGCGGGCTGGACGATGCGCCAGCACTCCTCGGCCGCGTCGCCGCGGACCGAGAGCGACGGGTCGTCGTCGAGGATCCCGGAGATGACCTCGCCGTAGGCCAGCAGCTCCCCCGCACCGAAGGTCGCCTCGAGCGACGCGCGCTCGAGCGTGTAGGGGTCGCCCGGGCCGTTGATGTTCAGCTCCAGCGCCATCTGGTCCGGCGCGAGGAACAGCCGCAGCACCGACGCCTCCGCCGTCCCGTGGAAGCCGGCCGGCAGGTGCGGCACCGGCTTGAAGCGGATGACGATCTCGCGCCGCCGCTCCCCCAGCGCCTTGCCCGAGCGCAGCGTGAACGGCACGCCCGCCCAGCGCCAGGTGTCGATCTCGACGGTCAGCTCGGCCAGCGTCTCGGTCTTGCGCGACGGGTCGACGCCCTTCTCGTCCGTGTAAGCGGGGAGCTCGCGCCCGTCGACCGAGCCGGCGGTGTAGCGCGCCCGACGCGAGTTCGCACTCAGGTCCTCGCCGTGCAGCCGCGTCGCCCGCAGCACGATACCCTTGGCGTCGCGCAGGTCCGCCGCGCCGAGGGTCGACGGCGGCTCCATCGCGACGACCGCCAGCACCTGCAGCAGGTGGCTCTGGATCATGTCGATCAGCGCACCCGCGCCGTCGTAGTAGCCCGCGCGCCCCTCGAGGCCCAGCTGCTCGTCGTAGACGATCGCGACGCTCTCGATGTGCTCCGCGGACCACAGCGGCTCGAGGATCCGGTTCGCGAAGCGCAACCCGAGCAGGTTCATGACGGTCGCACGGCCGAGGAAGTGGTCGACGCGGTGCACGCGGTCCTCGGGGACGAGCGCCGCGACGCGCGCGTTCAGGTCCCGAGCGCTCTTCTCGTCGGTGCCGAACGGCTTCTCGAGCGCGAGGACCGTCCCCTCCGGCAGCTCGTGCGCGGCGAGCGCGTCGCAGGCCTTCGCGGCGACGGCGGGCGGCAGGGCGAAGTAGATCGCGACGGGTCCCTCGCAGCTCGCGAGCAGCGCGGCGAGCGCCTCCGGATCCGTCACGTCCACCTGCTGGTAGCGCGTGCCCGAGACGAGGGCGTCGATGCCGGCGCCCGAGGCGGTCTCCGTGGCGAACGACGTGGACACCACCTCGTGCCAGTGCTCCTGCGTCCAGTCCTCCTGACCGGCGCCGACGAGGTGCAGGCGGCGATCGGGCTCGCGGGTCAGGAGCTGACCGACAGCGGGGAGGAGGAGGCGGGCGGACAGGTCGCCCGTCGCACCGAGGATGAGCAGCGTGTGGACCGACTGAGGCATGCGCCACACCCTACGGCGCCTCCGCCGACCGTTTCCCGGCCTTGACGGCGGCGTGTCCGGGTCGGCGGTCCGCGGTGCTCGCAGGAGCGCCCAGCGTTCTGCTGCCAGGATCAGCGCATGGTCTCCCCGATCGAGGACTACGCCGTCCTCTCCGACTGCCGCACCGCCGCTCTCGTCTCCCGTGACGGCGGCATCGACTGGCTCTGCCTCCCCCGCTTCGACTCCGCCTCGATCTTCGGCGCGCTCCTCGGCGGTGACGACCAGGGCCGCTGGTCGCTCCGGCCGGTGGACGCGGACGCCACCGTGGAGCGGCACTACCTCGGCGACACCCTCGCCCTCGTCACCACCTGGACCACCGCGACCGGCGTCGCCGAGGTCACCGACGTGATGCCGCTCCGTGACGACCGCGCCGAGCTGGTCCGCCGCGTGAAGGGCGTCTCCGGCTCGGTGCGGATGCGCCAGGAGCTGCGGATCCGGTTCGACTACGCCCGCACGATGCCGTGGGTGCGCCAGGAGGGGACGGACGAGGATCCGCTGCTGGTCGCCGTCGCCGGCCCCGACGCGGTCGTCGTCCGCGGCGTGCGCCTCTCGGCGACCGACCACGTGCACTCCGCCGAGTTCGACGTCGCAGCCGGCGAGACGGTCGACCTCTCGATGGCCTGGTTCCCCTCGCACCAGCGCGCCCCGAAGGTGCTCGACGTCGACAAGGCGATCGAGCGCACGGTCCGCTGGTGGACGGACTGGGCCGGCGCGATCCGCTACGACGGCCCGCACCGCGAGGCCGTGGTCCGCTCTCTGCTCACGCTGCGCGCCCTCACCGACGACCAGACCGGCGGCATCGTCGCCGCCGCGACCACCTCCCTCCCCGAGGAGTTCGGCGGCAGCCGCAACTGGGACTACCGCTACGTCTGGCTCCGCGACGCGTCCCTCACCCTCGAGGCCCTGCTCGCGCACGGCTTCGAGAAGGAGGCGCAGAAGTGGCGCGCCTGGCTGCTCCGGGCGGTCGCCGGCTCGCCGGAGGACGTGCAGATCATGTATGGCCTCGCAGGCGAGCGCGACCTGGCCGAGCGGGAGATGCCGAGCCTGCCCGGCTACGACGGCGCCTCCCCCGTCCGGATCGGCAACGCGGCCGTCGACCAGTACCAGGCCGACGTGATCGGCGAGGTGATGGTGGCGCTGCACGAGGCGCGCGTGGCCGGAGTGGACGAGACCGAGTTCTCCTGGCCACTGCAGCGCGCGCTGCTCGGCTTCGTCGAGAGCAACTGGCAGCGGCCCGACAACGGCATCTGGGAGATCCGCGGCGAGCCGAGGCACTTCACCCACTCCCGGGTCATGGTCTGGGCGGCGCTGGACCGCGGCGTCCGCGCCGTCCGCGAGCACGGGCTCGACGGCCCGGTCGAGACCTGGGAGCGGCTGCGCGACACCGTCCGCGCCGAGATCGAGGAGCAGGGCTTCGACTCCGAGCGCGGCCACTACGTGCAGTCCTACGGCTCCACCGAGGTGGACGCCTCGCTGCTCGTGCTGCCGATGGTCGGCTTCGTCGCCGCGGACGACCCGCGGATGCTCGGCACGGTCGCCGAGCTCGAGCGGGCGCTGATGCACGACGGCCTGCTGCACCGCTACCGCACGGAGTCCTCGGTCGACGGCCTGGCCGGCGGTGAGCATCCCTTCCTGGCCTGCTCGTTCTGGCTGGTCCGGCAGTACGCCGACTCCGGCCGTCTCGACGACGCCCGCACGCTGATGGACCGCCTCGTCGGGCTCTGCAACGACGTCGGCCTGCTCTCGGAGGAGTACGACGTCGAGAACCGGCGCCACGCGGGCAACACCCCGCAGGCGCTCTCGCACCTCGCGCTGGTCCAGGCCGCCGACGCGATCGCGCGGCACCGATGAGCGCCCGGGCCGCGCGCGCAGCCTCCCCGCGAAGGCGCCGCCGTCCGCTCCGGATCGTCCTCCTGAGCCTGGGCGCGCTCCTCACGGTCGCGGTCCTCGGCTTCCTGACCTGGTCCTCGATCGTGATGGGCCCCGATCCGGAGGCGCTCGCCCGCGTCGACGCGGACCCCGCGGTCGCCGTCGAGCGCACCGACACCGCGATCGTGCTCACCCCGACGGACGACGCGGGCACCGACCTCGACGGCGTCGGCCTCGTCTTCGTCCCCGGCGCCAAGGTCGACGCGGCCTCCTACGAGGCGACCCTCGCGCCGCTCGTCGAGGAGGGCGCGAGCGTCGTGATCACCCGGCCGATCCTCAATCTGGCGTTCTTCGACCTGCGCTCGCTCGAGAGCTTCACGGCGCAGGCCGACGGCGTCGACGAGTGGCTGGTCGGCGGCCACTCCCTGGGCGGCGTGAAGGCCTGCCAGTGGGGCGAGGACCCCGAGGTCGCGGGCCTCGTGCTCTTCGGCAGCTACTGCGCGAACGACCTGTCCGCGTCGGGACTGCCCGTGCTGAGCGTGAGCGGCTCGGAGGACGGCCTGAGCACCCCGGAGAAGGTCGCCGCGGCGAGCGACCGGCTGCCCGCCGACGCGCGCTTCGTCGAGATCGACGGGTCGAACCACGCCGACTTCGGCTGGTACGGCCCGCAGCCGGGCGACGGCACCGCCACGATCAGCCACGAGGAGGCCGACGCGCAGATCGCCGAGGCGCTGCTCACCTTCGCGGGCGAGCGCGGCTAGGCCCGGTCGCGCCCGCCGTGGCGGTCAGTCGTGCCGGCGGCCGTCGCGGTCCGGCGTCTCGCGGAGGTCGATCAGCCCGGTGAAGAGCGCGCCGCGCTCGTTGGACTGCTGGTCGCCCGAGAACAGGTTGTCCGGCGCCGACTTCGTGCGGCTGCGCGGTGCGGGGGCGGTGCCCGCCTCCTCGTGCTGCATCTCCACGCGCTGGCGCGGCAGGGCGATCGGGTCGCTCTCGTGCAGCCAGCTCACCAGCCCCTCGCGGACGTAGCAGCGCAGGTCGAAGAGCGTCGGAGCGTCCTTCGCGGTGACGAGCACGCGGATCCGGACGTAGCCGCCGACCGCGTCGGTGACCTGCAGGACGCTGACCCGCTGGTCCCAGAGGTCGGTCTCCTCGAGGATCCGGTGCAGCTCGGTGCGCATCTCGTCGGGGCGCACGCGCCAGTCCAGATCGAGCTCGACGGCGCCGAGCAGCTCGGAGCCGGTGCGGGTCCAGTTCTGGAACGGCTGGGTGGTGAAGTAGTTGGTCGGCAGCACCAGGCGGCGGTCGTCCCAGAGGTGCACGACCACGTAGGTCAGGGTGATCTCCTCGATCCGGCCCCACTCGTTCTCGACGATGACCACGTCGTCCAGGCGGATCGCGTCGCTGAAGGCGAGCTGCATCCCCGCGAAGATGTTGGTCAGGCTCGACTGCGCGGCGAGACCGGCGACGATCGAGAGCACACCGGCCGAGGCCAGCAGGGAGGCTCCGGCGGTCCGCGCCTCGGGGAAGGTCAGCAGCGAGGCGCCGATCGCGATCACGACGACGGCCGCGACGGCCACCCGCCGGATGATCGTCATCTGGGTGCGCAGGCGGCGAGCCCGCCGGTTGTCGGCGGTGTCGGTGCGGTAGCGCTCGGCGCCCAGGTCCTCGAGGAAGACGAAGGTCGCGCCGACCAGCCAGGCTGCGGCGCCGATCGTGGCGATCTGGAAGATCCTGTCGACGAGCCCCGGCCAGGTGTCACCGGAGACGGTGGCGGCGAGCGCGGCCCAGACGGCGATCGTGAGCAGCAGCACCCGGAACGGGATGCGCACCCGGCGGATCAGCAGCCGGGCCCACGTCTTGCGCTTGCCGATCGAGCGGATGATCAGCGCCACGACCGCGGTCACGACGACGGCGATCACGACGGCGATCAGCACGGCGAGGGCGATGGAGCCGACTTCCTGCAGGGCGTCTTCTGGCACGGCGGTCCTTTCGGGTGGGGGAAGGGGCGCGCACCATCGAGCGGATCGGACGAAGAGGGCAGCCTCCCACGGACGCGGCGGGGAGCGCACGGGGCGACGCCGCACGTTGCGGGGATGCCCAGGCGGAGCGCGACGACGTCGGACGCTCCGGAAACGACGAAACGCCCGCCGGAGTGGCGGGCGTCTCGATGTGGTGCACCCCCTCGGACTTGAACCGAGAACCCACTGATTAAGAGTCAGTTGCTCTGCCGATTGAGCTAGAGGTGCGTGGTGACCGGCGAATCGTGCGTGCCGAACCGAGGGATCACATTACCAGCGCCCACCCCCGTTTCGTCAAATCGACACTCGCGCCATGCTGATCGAGTAGCCCGCGCAGCGGGCGTATCGAGATCCAGCGTGCTCCGAGGGGCGGGTCTCGATACGCGCTGTGCGCTACTCGACCAGCATGCAGTGCGCCCCTCCGCCAGGGGCGCTCAGTATCGTGGACGCGTGACCCTCGACGACGACCTCCGCCTCGCCCTCCGCCTCGCCGACGCCGCCGACGCGATCTCGCGCGAGCGCTTCCTCGCCCTCGACCTCGTCGTGGACACCAAGCCCGACAGCACGCCCGTCTCGGATGCGGACCGCGCCGTCGAGGAGGCGATCCGCGCGCTCCTCGCCTCCGAGCGCCCCGACGACGCGATCCTCGGCGAGGAGTTCGGCACCTCCGGCGAGGCCTCGCGCCAGTGGATCCTCGACCCGATCGACGGCACGGCGCACTTCGTCCGCGGCGTCCCGATCTGGGCCACCCTCATCGCGCTGGCGATCGACGGCGTCCCGGTGGTCGGCGTCGTCTCGGCCCCCGCCCTCGGCAAGCGCTGGTGGGCCTCCCAGGGCGCCGGCGCCTGGGTGGACGAGAGCCGCGCTCCCCTGGGCAGCCTCGACCTGCCGGACGGCCTGCGCGGCGTCCTGGTCGCCCCCGCCGCCGAGGAGCCGCGCCGGCTCCAGGTCTCCGGAGTCGCGTCCCTCGCCGACGCCACCTTCAGCTACAACAGCATCCAGCAGTGGGACGGCGCCGGCCGGCTCGAGCAGCTGCTGGAGCTCGCGCGCACGGTCTGGCGCGACCGGGCCTACGGCGACGCCTGGCCCTACATGCTGGTCGCCGAGGGCCTCATCGACGGCGCGGGCGAGTTCGACGTGAAGCCCTACGACCTCGCCGCCCTGGTCCCGATCGTCCAGGAGGCGGGCGGCCGCTTCACCTCCGCCGACGGCGAGGACGGCCCCTGGCACGGCAGCGCCGTCGCGACCAACGGCCTCCTGCACGACGAGGTCCTCGCGATCGCCGCCCGCCGATGAGCCGGCGCTCGGCGCTCCTCGCGGCGGCACTCCTCACCGCTGTGCTCCCGCTCGCGGCGTGCTCGTCCGTCGTCGGCTCCGACGATCCGGCAGCGCTCCGCGACGAGGGCGGCACGGTCACCACCGCGGGCGTCGTCGACGCCTTCTCTGTGGCGAAGGGCGACTGCCTCCGGGAGCCGGACGACGACCGCGTCGCCGACTTCGAGGCCGTCCCCTGCGCGGACAGCCACGACCTCGAGGTCTTCCACGTCTTCGCGCAGCCCGGCGACGACTACACCAGCCGCAACACCCTGCTGGCGCAGGCGGACGCCGGCTGCGAGCCCGAGTTCGGCGCGGTGATGGGCATCGCCTACGGCGACTCCGCCCTCGAGTACCGCAGCTTCGTCCCGTCCGAGGTCAGCTGGCGCCACGGCGACCGCGCCGTGCTCTGCGCCGTCTTCGACCCGGCGACCGGCGAGACCACGGGCAGCCTCTTCGGCGCCGCGCGCTGACGACCAGCCCGGACGCCCGCCGTCCGGGTCAATCCCCTCCGCGCCTCGATTGACAGGTTCGCGGCGCACGCGCACTGTGGGAGGACGATCACACACGATCGGCGAACGGCTCGGGGGTGCCGCGAAGCGCTGCAGGAGTCGAAGATGCACGAGCACGCAGGAGACGTTCCGGAGAGCGCGGAGCCGGAGCGCTCGGCGACGGCGGAGCACGAGTTCCGGCCGGCGGACAGCCTCTTCACCCGGCTGCAGCGGCAGTGCGCGCTGCTCTCGGCGGCGGAGGCGCTGGCCGACTCGACCGAGGACTCCGTCCGGCGCTGGTCCCGGCTGATCCACGACTACGCGCTGACCTCGGACCGGGTCGTGTCGGTGCACGGCGGCGCCGAGGAGGCCGTCCTGGGCTGGCTGAAGCCCCGCGGCGTCGTCGCCCTCCTGGTCACGGAGGAGTGCGCGGACGACCATGCCGTCGAGCACCTGGCTGCCGCTCTCGCGGCGATGAACGCGGTGACGCTGACCGTCGACGACGAGCGCGCCGAGCGCCTCGCACCGCTCACGCAGGCACTCGCGCGGATGCTCCCGAGCGGATTCGCCGAGCTGCCCCTCGATGCCCACGCGCACTACCCGGAGGGAGCGATGGCGACGGTCGTCACGCCCGAGAACCTCTACCGCGCGTGGACGCCTCCCGAGACGCTCCAGGGGCCCGAGAACGGCGCTGAACGCGACGACGACGAGCGCCTCGCGCTGCTGACCCTCTACGGCCGCGTCCGCCAGCTGGACGTGCGTCCGGAGTGACGGCTCGGACCGACGGCAGCTCGGAGCAACGGCGGCGCGGAGCGGCAGCGGCTCGGGGCAGCAGCTCCACGTGTGCGACGACGACCGGTGGTGGAGATGGGGGGAATCGAACCCCCGTCCATCGCTGTGATTCTGCGCCTTCTACGGGTGTAGCCAGTGAGAGCGTTCTACTCGGCCCCGACCGTTACCACTGGCGCATCGGTCGACGGGCCCAGCCCGAGTGCAAGTCCCGCGTCGCCCTCAGGCGTAACGACGCAGCAAGTCCTCTAGATGACGCCAGGATCCGGGGCGAGGACGCACCCACGGGCTGACGGACTATCTACTCTGGCTTAGGCAGCGAGAGCGAAGTCGGTGCGCTTCTGTTCGGCACCTGTGTTTTTCAGAGATCGTTAACGAGATAACCCTGAATCCTCGACCCGCTTCTCGCAGTTTCGCAGGCAATGTCGAAACCGATCATCCCCGCGAGCACTCACCGGCACTGAGCCTTGGCCGACACTGGGCCGGGTGGAGTGGGTCGTCGTCGCACACTGTGGAGTTACGAGAGAAGAGTCTACCTCGTCGCGCGGGCGGTGACCCGTCGACGGCGCAGATCGAGCAGTCCGAGCACGAGGGCGAGTGCGATCAGCCCGAGGGTGACGAAGTAGCCGTTGCGGAAGGCGTCGTGGTACCGGTCGAGCCCCTCCGCCATCCCCGCCTCGCTGGCGAGGGTGGCGAAGAAGATCGCCGAGGCGCAGGCCGTGCCGACCGCGGTGCCGACGCGCTGACCGAGCTGGCCGACCGAGCCCGCCACGCCGCCCTGCTCGGGCGAGATCTCGGCGAGCGTCAGCGTCTGGTTCGGCGAGACGACGAAGCCGCCGCCCGCGCCGGCGACGAGCATCGCCGCCCCCATCCCGTAGGCGGCCGTCTCGGCCGGCAGGAGCTCGGCCGCCAGCAGCACCAGCGTGAAGCCGATGACGACGAGCACGATGCCCAGCACGACGAGGGCGCGACCGTAGCGCTGGACGAGCTTGCCGCCGTACCAGGCGGTCACCGCCGAGGTCAGCGCGAACGGGATGCTGACCATGCCCGCGAACACCGGCGCGAGGCCGAGGCCCTGCTGGAGGAAGAGCGTCGTCAGCAGGAAGGTCGCCGGGATGGCCGCGAAGTAGGAGGTCGCGACCAGGATCCCGTTGCGGTACGAGCTGGTGCGGAAGATCCGGAAGTCGATGACCGGGGTGCGGTCCTTCGCGGCGTAGTGCGCCTCCCACTTCACGAAGGCGTACGCGGCGACGACCGCCAGCAGCAGCCAGAACCAGCGGAACGGCGAGTCCGTCGAGGCACCGGTGGTCAGCAGGAACGGCAGCATGAAGGCGAAGATCGTCACGCCCAGCAGCAGCAGGCCGACCGGGTCGAGCGAGGTGTCGCCCTGCGGTGTGCGCTGCACCTTCGGCAGCAGCTTCCAGGCGAAGACCAGCGCGGCGATGCCGAGCGGGATGTTCATCCAGAACAGCAGCCGCCAGCCGTCCTGCTCGCCACCGATCGCGATGAGCAGGCCGCCCAGGGTCGGCCCGAACGCCGTGGAGAGGCCGATCACGGCGCCGAAGACGCCGAAGGCGCGGGCCCGTGCAGCCCCGGTGAACAGCTGCTGCACCAGGCCGAGCACCTGCGGCATCTGGATGCCGGCGGCGATGCCCTGGACGAAGCGGGCGACGACGAGGAGCTCGATCGTCGGCGCGACGGCGCAGAGCAGGCTCGCGAGCGTGAATGCGGTGAGGCCGACGAGGAACAGCAGGCGCCGCGACTTGATGTCGCCGAGCCGTCCGGAGGGAACGAGCGAGAGACCGAACGCGAGCGCGTAGCCGGCGACGATCAGCTGCAGCTGGCTCGGATCGGCCGAGAGCGACTTCTCGATCGAGGGCAGCCCGACGTTGACCTTCGAGAGGTCGAGGATCGTGAAGGCGGCGACCGACACCGCGACCGCGAAGGCCCGCCAGCGCGTCCTCTCCTCCGCGGCAGTGGGCGGCGCGTCGGGGGCACTGTCGGGAGAGGTCACGTCCTCCAGTCTCTCAGGACCGGAGCGCGCGCCTCCCCCGCTTGCGGGACATCGGCGCGGACGGCCTACTCGCCCATGCGGCGGCGGGTGGACATGGCGCGGTCGGCCTCGCGGCGGTCCTGGCGCTCGCGGAGCACCTGGCGCTTGTCGTAGTCCTTCTTGCCCTTCGCGACCGCGAGCTCGACCTTGGCCTTGCCGTCGCTGAAGTAGAGCGAGAGCGGGATCAGCGTGTACCCACCCTCCTTCACCTTGTTGTGGATCTTGAGGATCTGCGCCTTGTGCAGCAGCAGCTTGCGCTTCCGGCGCGGCGGGTGGTTCGTCCAGGTGCCCTGGGCCCACTCGTTGATGTGCACGGCGTCGAGCCACGCCTCACCGCCGTCGACGAAGGCATAGCCGTCGACCAGCGACGCGCGGCCGTTGCGGAGCGACTTGACCTCGGTGCCCGAGAGCACGAGTCCCGCCTCGTAGGTGTCCTCGATGAGGTAGTCGTGGCGCGCCTTGCGATTGGTCGCGACGACCTTCTGTCCCTGTTCCCTGGGCACGGCTGCTCCTTCGGTCCGAGAGCGATGGTGGGCCGCCCCGATCGGGGCAGCCCACCAGTATACGGCCGCACGCGGCCGAGAGCGCCGGGCGGTCTAGACCCGCAGGTACCGCGCGATCGCCACGTTCGCCGAGATCGCCGCCAGGACGATCCCCACCACGATCAGGATCGGCACCACGATCAGCGCGTCGTCGACGCCCACGAACGACGTCAGCGGGATCCGGTACGCGAGGAACCCCTGCACGAAGAAGACCACGATCGCCACGACCGCGACCCCCGCGAGGATCGAGCCGAGCAGCGCCGCGAACACGCCCTCGAGGATGAAGGGGGTCTGGATGAACCGGTTCGAGGCGCCCACGAGCCGCATGATGCCCAGCTCCCGTCTCCTCGAGAACGCCGACAATCGGATCGTCGTCGCGATCAGCAGCACCGCCGCCACGAGCATCAGCACGGCGATGCCGATGGCCGTGTAGCTGGCCGCGTTGAGGATCGAGAAGATCTGGTCGAGGTACTGCTTCTGATCCGTGACGCTCTCGACCCCCGAGACGCTGGACAGGCTCTCCACGAGCACGTCCGACTGCGTCGGGTCCTTCAGGTTGATCCAGAAGGTCTGGTTGAGCAGGTCGGGCGTGACGTACTCGGCGACCGGGTTCCCGGCGAACTGCTCCTGGAAGTTCGCGTAGGCCTGGTCGTGGTCCTCGAAGTAGGAGCGGTCGATGTACGGGGCGAGCGTCGCGCCCGCGAGCTGCGACTCGACGGTGTCGATCTGCTCCTGCGTCGCGTCGGAGCCGCTGCAGTTCGCGCCGCCGGAGGTGGCGGTGCACATGTACACCGCGACCTGGGCCTTGTCGTACCAGAAGTTCTTCATCTGGCCGATCTGCATCTGCAGCAGGATCGCGGTGCCGACGAAGGTGAGCGAGATGAAGGTCACCAGGATCACCGAGACGACCATGGAGACGTTGCGCCGGAGGCCGCTGGAGACCTCCGACCAGATCAGTGCGTATCTCACTTGACGGGTCCTACATCCTGCTGGTCGTCCCCGGACTCGTCGCCCTCGCCCGCGTGGGCGCGCAGCCCGAGGCGGGCCGCGAGAGACTCCTCGGGGAGGGCCCCGGTGTCGGCGGGGAGGTAGATCGGGCCGGTCTGGCTCTGCAGCTCGACCACGCGCGGCGAGGCGGGCGCCTCGGTCGGGGCGGGGGGCGGCGGCGGGACGACCGGGTTCGACCGGGTGGTGGGGCGCGCCGGAGCGACATGGGTCTCGGGGGCGGCGGCCGAGCGGCGGCCCTCCGGGACGCGGGGCTGCGGCGCGGTCTGCTGCAGGCGCGGTCGGGCGAACGCGGCGCCGTGCTCGGGGAGCTCCGGAGCGGCGGCGGCGGGCGCCGGCGCGCGGCGCAGGTCGACCTCCGGGACCTCGGCTGGCGCGAGCGCACTCTCGGTGATCACGGGGACGGCGATCGAGGACGTGGTGGTCGGGTGGTCGTCGGCCGCGACGACCACGACGCCGTCGTGCACGACGGTGATGCTCTCGGTCTGGCCGTAGCCGCCCCGGCTCTCGTCGCGGACGATGCTGCCCGCCGAGAGCTCGATGACGCGGCGCTTCATCTGGTCGACGATGCCGGCCTCGTGGGTGGCCATGATCACGGTCGTGCCGCCGGCGTTGATCCGCTCGAGCAGCGCCATGATGCCGGCGCTGGTCGTCGGGTCGAGGTTTCCGGTCGGCTCGTCGGCGAGGAGGACCGCGGGCTTGTTGACCACGGCGCGGGCGATGGCGACGCGCTGCTGCTCGCCGCCGGAGAGCTCGTGCGGCAGGCGCGCGGCCTTGCCGGCGAGGCCCACCATCTTGAGCGTGTCGGGGACCGCCTCCTGGATGTAGCCCTTCGACTTGCCGATCACCTGGAGGCTGAAGGCGACGTTGTCGAAGACGGACTTGTTCGGGAGGAGCCGGAAGTCCTGGAACACCACGCCCATGTTGCGGCGGAAGTAGGGGACCTTGCGGCTCGAGATCTTGCCCAGGTTCTGCCCGAGCACGTGGATCGAGCCGGAGGAGGGCCGCTCCTCCTTGAGGATCAGGCGGAGGCAGCTGGACTTGCCGGACCCGGAGGCGCCGACGAGGAAGACGAACTCGCCCCGGAGGATCTCGAGATCGATGGCGCTGAGGGCGGGTCTCGTGCCACCCCGATACTGCTTGGAGACGTTGTCGAAGCGAATCATGTCGGTACGAGGGTAAGCGACGATTCCGGAGAGTGACCCGTCCGGCCGCCCGGCGCGCCGAGCTGACCGCTCGTCGCCGCCTTCGGCGCCCTCCGGGTCAGGCGGACTTGCGCCAGCGGATGCCGGCGGCGATGAAGCCGTCGAGGTCGCCGTCGAAGACGTGCGAGGGGTTGCCGACCTCGTGGTCGGTGCGGAGGTCCTTGACCATCTGGTACGGCGCGAGGACGTAGCTGCGCATCTGGTCGCCCCAGCTCGCGGTGATGTTGCCGGCCAGCTCCTTCTTGGTCGCGGCCTCCTGCTCCTTCTGCAGCAGCAGCAGGCGCGACTGCAGCACGCGCATGGCGGCAGCGCGGTTCTGGATCTGGCTCTTCTCGTTCTGCATCGAGACGACCAGGCCGGTGGGGAGGTGGGTCAGGCGCACCGCGGAGTCGGTCGTGTTGACCGACTGGCCGCCGGGGCCGGAGGAGCGGAAGACGTCGACGCGGATGTCGTTGTCCGGGATCTCGATCGCGCCGGCCTCCTCCATCAGCGGGATGACCTCGACCGCGGCGAAGGACGTCTGGCGCTTGCCCGCGGCGCCGAACGGGCTCATCCGCACGAGGCGGTGGGTGCCGGCCTCGACGGAGAGGGTGCCGAAGGCGTAGGGCGCGTCGATCTGGAAGGTGGCGGACTTGATGCCGGCCTCCTCCGCGTAGCTCGCGTCCATCACGGTCGCGGGGTACTTGTGCTTCTCGGCCCAGCGGAGGTACATCCGCATCAGCATCTCGGCGAAGTCGGAGGCGTCGACGCCGCCGGCGCCCGCGCGGATGGTGATGACGGCGGGGCGGTCGTCGTACTCGCCGTCGAGGAGGGTCTGCACCTCGAGCTCGCCCATGGTCTTCTGCAGGGCGTCGAGCTCGGCGATCGCCTCCTGCTCGGACTCGGCGTCGTCGGCCTCGTTGGCCATCTCGACCAGGACCTCGAGGTCGTCCAGGCGCCGCTCGATCGCGGTGATCCGGGCGAGCTCGGACTGGCGGTGGCTCAGCGCGCTGGTCACCTTCTGCGCGTTGTCGGTGTCGTCCCAGAGGTCGGGGACGCCCGCCTGCTCGTTCAGCTCCTCGATCTTCGAGCGGAGCTCGTCGACGTCGATGACGGCGAGGATGTCGGAGAAGGTGGAGCGGAGAGCAGTGATCTGCTCGGTGAAGTCGTTGTCCAGCATGGTGGCTCCAGACTACCGGGGGCGCCGGGGGTCACCGCGGGCGGCCGCCCGGGCGGCGCTTAGGATGGGGCTGGTGAGCAGCACCGCCGAGCGCCCCTTCCCCGTCGGGCCCCTCCTGCTCTCGACCTTCCTGCCGACACTGCTCTTCTCGGTCGGCGAGGGCGCGATCATCCCCCTCCTCCCCGCCGTCGCCGGCGACCTCGGGGCGACGCTGGCGATCGCCGGCCTCGTCGCGGGAATGATCATGATCGGCGAGCTCGCGGGCGACATCCCGAGCGGCTGGATCGTCTCGCGGATCGGCGAGCGCGGCGCGATGCTCGCCGCCTCGGCCGCCTCGATCCTCGGCCTGGTGATCTGCCTCGTCTCCACCTCGTGGGTGACGCTGACCGTGGGCGTCTTCCTGATCGGCCTCGCGACGGCGGTCTTCGCGCTCGCCCGGCACGCCTTCATGACCTCGTTCGTGCCGATCAGCCATCGGGCCCGGGCGCTGTCCTCGCTCGCGGGGGTGTTCCGCGCGGGCTGGCTGATCGGTCCGTTCCTCGCGGCGGGGGTCGTGCACCTCAGCGGCTCGGTCGAGTCGATCTTCTGGGTGCACATCGCCTGCTGCGTGGCCGCGGTGGTCGTGCTGCTGCTGGTGCCCGACCCGGCGACGGTGCTGCGCCGCGCGGCGGCCGCCGCCGCCGACCCCGCACTCGACGCCGCCGCCGAGGCCGCGGCCGTGCCGGAGTCCTCCCCCGGCCTGGTCCGCACCCTCCGCTCGCACCGCGGCGTGCTCGCGCGGATGGGCTCGGGCGCCGCCGTGATCGGCGCCCTGCGCGCGAGCCGGACGCTGATCCTCCCGCTCTGGGCGGTCAGCCTCGGCCTCGCCGAGACCGACACGGCGATCATCATCGGCATCGCCGGGGCCCTCGACTTCGCCCTCTTCTACGCGGGCGGACAGGTGATGGACCGCTTCGGCCGCGGCGCCACAGCGATCCCGTCGATGATCGGCCTCGGGGTCGGGCACCTTCTGCTGGTGGCGACACTCCTCGCCGCCGACCCGGTGCCCTGGTTCATCGCGGTGGCCTGCGTCCTCGCGGTGGCGAACGGGATCGGCTCGGGCATCCTGATGACGATCGCCGCGGATCTCGCACCGCCGAAGGATCCGGCGCCCTTCCTCGGGGCGTTCCGCTTCACCGGCGACGCGGGCAACGCCGCGGCGCCGATCGCGGTATCCGCGCTGACCGCGGCGGTCTCGCTGCCGTTCGCTGCGGGAGCGATGGGCGTGCTCGGGCTGGCCGGTGCCGCCGCGCTCTCGCGCTGGATCCCGCGGTACCTGCCGCACCGGCGCCCGCGCACCTGACCCGCAGCGCGACTGGCGGCCACGCGGTCTCCGCGCGGGCCCCTGCTCGCGCTCCCCTCCTACACTGGAGCGCGCACGCGGGAGTGGTGGAATGGCAGACACGCAGGATTTAGGTTCCTGTGCCGAGAGGCATGTGGGTTCGAGTCCCACCTTCCGCACCAGGGGCGCTCGGAGTGACCGGCGTGGCACGCCACCTTCGGGGGCCGCCCCGGCCGTCTTCCCGGTTTCGCCGGTACAGTGAGCGCGGTCGAGCCGCCGCAGACCGAGGATCGGCTGCGGCGTCGGCCGGCCGCACGGCACTGATCGACTGGAGAACCGTTGAACCACGCCGCCCTGATCCCCTGGCTGGACCCGGAGACGATCCTCACCTCGTTCGGTCCGTGGGGCGTGCTGGTCGTCTGCCTGATCGTCTTCGCCGAGACCGGCCTGCTGATCGGCTTCCTCTTCCCCGGCGACACCCTGCTGATCATCACGGGCCTGCTGGCTCACGAGAACGCCTCCAACGGCGGGCTGGGCGTCCCGATCTGGCTGATCTGCCTCGCGGTCGGCTTCTCGGCGTTCCTCGGCGGCGAGGTCGGCTACCTGATCGGGCACAAGGCCGGCCCGCGCATCTTCGAGCGCAAGGAGTCGGGCCTCTTCAGCATCGAGAACGTCAAGCGCACCAACGCCTTCTTCGAGCGCTTCGGCGGCCTCGCGGTGATCCTCGCGCGATTCGTGCCGATCGTCCGCACCTTCGCGCCGATCGCCGCCGGCGTCGCCCACATGAACTACCGCAAGTACAGCCTCTACAACGCCATCGGCGCCCTGATCTGGGGCAGCGGCGTGACGCTGATCGGCTGGCTCCTCGCCTTCATCCCGCCCGTCGCCGACTTCGTCTCGCACTACATCGACGTGATCCTGATCGGCGCCGTGGCCCTCGCGATCATCCCGACGGTGTTCCACCTGCTCCAGCAGCGCCGCAAGGCCCGCCTCGCGGCCGACAAGGAGACCGACGCGTCGGAGGCGAGTGCCCTCGTCCTCGACCCCACCGCCGTCGACGACAAGCACCGCAAGCACTGACCGATCCCGCGAGATGCCACTTGTGCACGCTCGACACGGCGTGTCGCGTGCACAAGTGGCATCTCGCGGACGGGAGGCTGGGTCCCCGATCAGGAGAGGGTGGTCGCCAGGGCGGTCAGCTCGGCTCGGAGGGCCGTGAAGGCCCGGGCGCGGTGGCTGCGGGCGTTCTTCTCGGCGGGGGCGATCTCGGCGGCCGAGAGGGCAGAGCCGGCGGGGATGAAGACCGGGTCGTAGCCGTGGCCGTTGGTGCCGCGCGGGCCCGTGGCGATCGCGCCGTCCCAGCGGCCCTCGACCACGATCTCGCGGCCGCCGGGCAGGACCGACTCGGGGACGACCAGCGCGATCGTGCAGACGAAGTGCGCGCCGCGGTGCTCCGGCTTCACGTCGATCAGCTGCGCGAGCAGCAGCTCATAGTTGGCGACCGCGTCGTGCGGGCGTCCCGACCAGCGGGCCGAGAAGATGCCGGGCGAGCCGCCGAGCACGTCGACGCAGAGGCCGGAGTCGTCGGCGAGCGAGACGAGGCCGGTGTGCGCCGCCGCGGCCCGCGCCTTGATCAGCGCGTTCTCGGTGAAGGAGACGCCGTCCTCGACCGGCTCCGGCCCGTCGTAGGCGCGGACGCCGACGCCCGGCACCGCGCCGGCCAGCATCGCCCGGAACTCCTCGACCTTGCCCGCGTTGTGGGTGGCGAGAACGAGGTCGAGGCTCACGCGTCCTGCCCCGCGGCGAGCGCCTCGGTCTGGAAGCGGGCCAGGTCGGCCGCGCCGCCGACCGCGAGGTCGAGCAGCGCGTCGAGCTCGCGGCGGTCGAAGGGGGCGCCCTCGGCGGTGCCCTGCACCTCGACGAAGAGGCCGCGGCCGGTGACGACGACGTTCATGTCGGTCTCCGCGCGCACGTCCTCGACGTAGGCCAGGTCGAGCATCGGGACGCCGTCGATGATGCCGACGGAGACCGCCGACAGGCTGTCGATCAGCGGTTGAGCCTTCTGGCCGACGTACTTCTTGCCGCGGGCCCACTCGATCGCGTCGACCATCGCCACGTAGGCGCCGGTGATCGCCGCGGTGCGGGTGCCGCCGTCGGCCTGGAGGACGTCGCAGTCGATCACGATCGTGTTCTCGCCGAGGGCCTTGGTGTCGACGACGGCGCGCAGGCTGCGGCCGATCAGCCGGGAGATCTCGTGGGTGCGCCCGCCGACCTTGCCCTTGACGGCCTCGCGGTCCATCCGGGAGTTGGTGGCGCGGGGCAGCATCGCGTACTCCGCGGTGACCCAGCCCTTGCCCTTGCCCTGCAGCCAGCGCGGGACGCCGTTGGTGAAGGACGCCGTGCAGAGCACCTTGGTGTTCCCGTAGGAGATCAGCGCGGAGCCCTCGGCCTGGGTGCTCCAGCCGCGCTCGATGGTGATCGCGCGCAGCTCGTCGGGCGCGCGGCCGTCCTTGCGCTTGACGGTGGGCTGGGCGGCGGCGGGCTGGGCGGCGGTGCTGTCGGTCACTCGGGTCTCCCTGGAGTCGTGCGGCGCGCGGCCCGGTCGAGCTCGCGCAGGTTGATCGTGCCGGTCTCGACGAGGTCGACGCTCGAGACCTCGGGGCCGAGGAAGCGCCGGGCGAGGCGGACGAAATCGCTCGATCCGGTCTCCTCCCAGCGGTAGGTCGGCGGGGCGGCGGCGGTGCGCTGCAGGCCGTGCGCCACCAGTGTGCGGTAGACGTCGAGCGCGGTCTCCTCGGCGCTCGAGACCAGCCGGACGTCGGGGCCCATCACGTAGGCGATGGCGCCACGCAGCAGCGGGTAGTGCGTGCAGCCGAGCACGAGGGTGTCGACGCCCGCCTGCTTCATCGGCGCGAGGTACTCCTCGGCGAGCGTCAGCAGCTCGTCGCTCCAGGTGACGCCCGCCTCGACGAACTCGACGAAGCGCGGGCAGGCGGCGGTGACCAGCTCGAGGTCCGGTGCGGCGACGAAGGCGTCGTCGTAGGCGCGCGAGCGGATCGTCCCGACGGTGCCGATCACGCCGACGCGGCGGTTGCGGGTATCGCGGACGGCGCTGCGGACGGCCGGCTGGATGACCTCGATCACCGGGATGCCGCGGC
The DNA here is from genome assembly GCF_003751395.1 of Rathayibacter sp. PhB152. NCBI lineage: Bacteria > Bacillati > Actinomycetota > Actinomycetes > Micrococcales > Microbacteriaceae > Rathayibacter > Rathayibacter sp. PhB152. Next base: position 170,261 of record NZ_RJUT01000008.1, read on the forward strand.
CGGTCGTGTAGCGCTCGCGCGCGTCCCGCATCATCGCGGCCGAGGCGGTGTTGCAGGCGATCACCAGCAGCTTGGCGCCCTGGTCGACCAGCGTGTCGAGGGTGTCCAGTGCGTAGGCGCGGACGTCGGCGAGGGGCTTGGGCCCGTAGGGCGAGTGCGCGGTGTCGCCGAGGTAGACGATCGACTCGTTCTGCAGCTGGTCGATCACGGCGCGGGCGACGGTGAGTCCGCCGACGCCGGAGTCGAAGATGCCGAGGGGTGCGTCCGTCACGGAGGAAGAGCCTACCCGCGCCCGGGGAGGGTGCCCCGTGCAGGGAACGGTGCATGGAACACTGGTCGGATGGACGCGACGGCCTTCCTCACCGACCGCTACGAGCTGACGATGGTCGAGGGCGCTCTCGGCAGCGGCACCGCCGACCGGCGCTGCATGTTCGAGGTCTTCGCCCGCAGCCTCCCGCCGGGCCGCCGCTACGGGATCCTCGCCGGCACCGGGCGCCTGCTCGAGCTGATCTCGCACTTCCGCTTCGGCGACGCCGAGCTCGACTGGCTGCGGGAGAACCGCGTCGTCGACGCGCGCACCCTGGACTGGCTGGCCGATTACCGCTTCCAGGGCGACATGTGGGGCTACCGCGAGGGCGAGGTCTACCTCCCCGGCTCCCCCGTGCTGATCGTCGAGGCGCCCTTCGCCGAGGGCGTGCTGCTCGAGACGCTGGTGCTGAGCGTGCTCAACCACGACAGCGCCGTGGCGAGCGCCGCGGCCCGGATGGTCTCGGCGGCCGACGGTCGGCCGCTGGCCGAGATGGGCTCGCGCCGGGCCGGCGAGCGCTCGGCGGTCGCCGCTGCGCGCGCGGCGCACATCGCGGGCTTCGGCGCGACCTCGAACCTCGAGGCGGGCCGCAGCTGGGGCGTGCCGACGATGGGCACCTCCGCGCACGCGTTCACGCTGCTGCACGACTCCGAGGAGGACGCCTTCCGCGCGCAGGTCGCCGCGCTCGGACCGGGCACGACCCTCCTCGTCGACACCTACGACGTCACCGCCGCGGTGGACCTCGCGGTCCGGGTGGCGGGCACCTCGCTCGGCGCCGTGCGGATCGACTCGGGTGACCTCCCCCAGCAGGTCGCCGCCGTCCGCGCCCAGCTGGACGGGCTCGGCGCCACCGGCACGAAGATCACCGTCACCAACGACCTGGACGAGTACGGCATCGCGGCGCTGGCCGCCTCCCCCGTCGACTCCTACGGCGTGGGCACCTCGGTCGCGACCGGCTCCGGCCACCCCACCGCGGGCATGGTCTACAAGCTGGTTGCGCACGAGGACGACGCGGGCGAGTGGGTCTCGGTCGCCAAGAAGTCGGCGGCGAAGGCCTCCATCGGCGGGCGCAAGTCCGCGGGGCGGCGCCTGACCGAGGACGGCATCGCCGTCGAGGAGGTCGTGCACGTGGGAGCCGGACCCGAGGGCGCGGTCGGCGAGGACGAGCGCGCGCTGCTGGTGCCACTGATCGAGGACGGCCGGATCCGCGAGGAGCACCTGGGTGCGGCGGGTGTCGTCGCCGCGCGCGAGCACCGGGCGAACGCCGTGATCGAGCTGCCGCAGGACGCGCTGCGTCTCGGCCGCGGCGACCCGGTGATCCCGACCCGCTACGCCTGAGCGGACCGGTCCCTGAGCGGAACGGTCCCAGAACGGGACCGGCCCGGCTCCCGAGGGGGCCGGGGCCGCGCGCCCTACTTCATCCGGGCGTAGATCTCCTTGCAGGAGGGGCAGACCGGGAACTTCTCCGGGTCGCGGCCCGGCAGCCACTTCTTGCCGCAGAGGGCGCGGACGGGCTTGCCGGTCATCGCGCTCTCGAGGATCTTGTCCTTCGGGACGTAGTGGGAGAAGCGCTCGTGGTCGCCCGGCTCGATCGTCTCCTGGTTGAGGAGCTCCTCGAGTTCGCGGTCGAGGGTGGCGGTTCCTCCGCCTCCCTCGAGGGGGTCGGTGCTGCTGTTCTCGAATCGGGACGTCATGGCTCCGATCCTACGCTCGGAGCGCGGGAGCGGGCGGGGCTCCGTGAGGCTCAGTAGCGGCTGGTGAAAGAGACCAGCTCGGCCGCGCGGCGGTCGAAGAGGACGCCGCCGAGCAGCACGCCGAGGGCGAAGACGCCGACCGCGCTGCCGAGGCCCGCGAGGATCGCCTGGTCCCGGTCGCCCTCGAAGAACAGGGTCTGCACCGCCAGCACGACGGCCGGCGCTGACAGAAGCAGCCCGAGGCCGAAGGCGAGCGCCTGCGAGCCGGCCCCGCTCGCTCCCGGTGCCTGCGGCTGGACGAAGGCGCTGTCGCCGGGACGCGGCGCCGGGTAGGCGAGCCGCGCGGAGAGGGCGCTCGCGACCCCCGCGGGCACCAGGAGCAGCGCGGCGTTCACCGCGAGCAGGACCGGCAGCGCATCGTCGAGGCCGGAGGTGGCGCTGCTGACGAGCGAGCCGAGCACGACGACCGGCAGGCCGAGCAGCAGCGTCGGGAAGGCGCGGCCGAGCCGGTCCGACCAGCCGCGCACCCCGGCGGCGGCGTGCAGCCAGAAGGCCGAGCCGTCGTAGGCGACGTCGTTATGCAGGAACCAGCCGAGGAACAGCGCGACGAGCGGGACGGGCAGCAGCGAGAGCAGCGGGAACGGCACTCCCACCAGCGCCAGGAGCACCACGGCGAGCACCGGGAGCAGCGGGACCGCGACGAGCGACGCCTGGTAGCGGGGGTCCCGGAGCCAGTAGGTCGTGCTGCGCGCGGCGATGGCACCGGTGCGGCTGCCGCCGAGGACGTCGAACCAGCCCAGGCGGAGTCCGCGCGGCGGCCGGGAGGTGCGCTCGGGGCGGACGGTCAGCGCGCGGACGACCAGCCACCAGAGCGCCCCGGCGACGACGAGGGTGAGCAGCGCGGTCAGCAGCGGGCCGGCGACCGCCCCGGAGGCCGCGCTCGGCGCGATCGCCCAGGCGGCGCCGAAGGGGGTCGGCGCGAGGACGGCGGCGAGCCGCTCCAGCGCCTCGGAGCCCTCGCCGCCCCAGTCGAGTCCGGTGGTCAGCACGAGCGCGACCGGCGCGGTGAGCAGGAGGACGAGGCCGAGCACCGCGAGCAGCTCCCGCGCCGTACGGGAGGGCACCAGCGCCGACGAGGCGGCGAGGCCGATCCGGCCCAGGAGCGCCGCGGTGAGGACGCCGAGCAGCGGACCGACCACGGCCAGGAGGCCGGCGGCGGGGAACAGCCGGATCGTCGCCGCGCCGAGGACGACGAGCGCGAGCACGGGGAGGGAGACGAGCCCGGCCAGCGCGAGGGCGGCCGCGAGCCGGCCGCTCGGGATGCCGAAGAGCCGGAACGCCCGCGGGTCCATCGGATCCTTCGGTCCGAGCAGGAACGGGAGCACCAGGAAGCCGAGCGTGACGACCGCTCCCCCGGCGACGACGGCGTCGTCCGCGAGCCAGGAGCCGGGCTCGAGCGTGCCGAGACCTGCCAGGAGCGCGGCGGTCGCCACGACGACGACGAGCACTCCGAGCAGGGCGCCGCCCGTGTGCCGGGCGCCCGAGCGGAAGGCGCCGAGCAGGACGTCGAGCCTCAGCTGGAGAAGTCGTGCAGCCACTGCAGCCCCTCGGCGATCTGCTTGCCGCCCGCGAGCTCGAGGAAGCGCTCCTCGAGCGTCGCGGTGCCCGCGACCTCCTCGACGGACCCGGCGGCGAGGACCTTGCCGCCCACGATCACGGCGACGTCGTCGCAGACGCGCTCGATGAAGTCGAGGCCGTGGCTGGAGAGCACGACCGTGCCGCCGCCCGCGACGAAGCGGCGCAGGACGGTGATCACGGCGGCCGAGGAGACCGGGTCGACCGACTCGAACGGCTCGTCGAGCACCAGGACGCGGGGCGCGTGGATCATGGCGCCGGCGAGCGCGACCTTCTTGGCCATGCCGGCCGAGTAGTCGGAGATCAGCCGCTCGAGCGCGTCGGTCAGGCCGAGCGCCTCGGCGAGCTCCACGGTGCGCTGCTTGGCGGTCTTCCGGTCGATCCCGCGCAGCGCGGCGGAGTAGTAGAGGAACTGCGCGCCGGTGAGGCGGTCGAACAGGCGCAGGCGGTCGGGCAGCACGCCGATCAGCGGCTTCGCGGCGCGCGGGTCCTTCCAGACGTCGACGCCGTGCACGAGCACGCGGCCGGTGTCGGGGCGGAGGAGGCCGGTCATCATCGACAGGGTCGTGGTCTTGCCCGCGCCGTTCGGGCCGATGATCCCGTAGAAGGTGCCGGCGCGGACGGCGAGGTCGATGCGGTCGACCGCCACCGTGCGCCCGAAGGTGCGGGTGAGGGCGTGCAGCTCGAAGACGACGGGGTGCTCGGGGTCGGCGGGCTGGGCGGTCTCGGGCTGCTGCGCGGGGTCGGCCGTCTGCGCGGGGTCGGCCGTCTGCGCGGGGTCGGCCGTCTGCGCGGGAGCGGCCGGATTAGCGGTCTCCGTCGCGACGGATTCTGCGGGAGTCGGCGACTCGGCGGGCGGAGCGCCGTCGCGCTCGGATTCCTCGGCGTTCGTCGCGGACGTCATCCGGCTACGGTACCAAGTCGCTCAGGACGGGGACGGGGCGCGCCGGGGCCTGTGGAGAGGAGCGTCCGATCCGTCTCGCCGACACGGCTCCTGGCAACCCCTGGCCTTCGAAGGCGTGCACTGTACACTATGTGTCGACCCAGGAAGCGATCAGGTCGCTGCACGCCGGTTAATGATCGCTACGCGGCGGTGAACTCATCGCTCCGCGGCGATCGACGCGAGGAGAACACATGACGAGCAAGCCCTTCCCGACCGCCCCCACCGGCGGCTCCACCGGTGTGCCCGCCTCCGTCGTCATCCTCGCCGCAGGCATGGGCAGCCGGCTCGGCCGCTCCCTGCCGAAGCCGCTGACGCCGCTGAGCGACGGCCGCACGATCATGCAGCAGCAGTTCGACAACATCCACCACGCCTTCGGCACGAAGGTGCCGGTGAGCATCGTCGTCGGCTACAAGCTCGAGCACATCATCGAGGCGTTCCCCTCGGCGACGTTCGTCTACAACGAGCAGTACGACCAGACCAACACCTCGAAGAGCCTCCTCCGCGCGCTGCAGGCCTCCGGCCAGGGCGGCGTGCTCTGGATGAACGGCGACGTCGTCTTCGACCCGCGCATCCTCGACCGCACCGCGGACCTCATCGCGAAGGACGTCTCCTTCGTCACCGTCAACACCGCGAAGGTGTCCGACGAGGAGGTCAAGTACACGACCAGCGCCGAGGGCTACATCGACGAGCTGTCCAAGACCGTCAAGGGCGGTCTCGGCGAGGCCGTCGGGATCAACTACGTCTCGGCCGCGGACAAGCCGGCGCTCATCCGCCAGCTGGCCCGGGTCGACGCCCAGGACTACTTCGAGCGTGGAATAGAGTTGGCGATCGAGCAGGACAGACTGCTCGTCGAGCCGATGGACATCTCCGACCTCTACGCCGTCGAGGTGGACTTCGCCGAGGATCTCGAGCGGGCGAACCTCTTCGTCTGAGGCTCGCGTCTCGTCCGGCTCGATCCGAGCCGGTCGAGAGGAGTCGCCTGCCGTGAGCAGTCCCGCACGCGTCGACGCCGGCGCGACCGCCCTGCGCCCGCACCGCTCGCGGGCCTGGCGCTATCGGCACTCGCTCTGGCTGCTGACCAAGCGCGACCTCACGGTCCGCTACGCCACCAGCGCGCTCGGCTACGTCTGGTCGGTGCTCGACCCGCTGGTGATGTCGGGCATCTACTACTTCGTCTTCACCGTGGTGTTCCAGCGCACCGTCGGCGAGGACCCGTACATCGTCTTCCTGCTCGCGGGCCTGCTGCCGTGGATGTGGTTCAACCAGGCGACGTCGGATGCGACGCGGGCCTTCCTCCGTGAGGCGAAGCTCGTGCGCTCCACGTCGATCCCGCGCACCATCTGGGTCGGCCGGATCGTGCTCTCCAAGGGCATCGAGTTCGTGGCAAGTCTGCCGGTGCTCGTGCTCTTCGCGGTCGTCGCGGGCGCGGGAGTGACGCCGGCGATCCTGCTCTTCCCGCTCGCGATCCTGCTGCAGGGCGTGCTCACCCTCGGCGTCGGCCTGCTGGTCGCCCCGCTCGTGGTCTTCTTCCGCGACCTCGAGCGCGCGATCAAGCTGGTGCTGCGCTTCCTCTTCTACGCCTCGCCGATCATCTACTCGACGGCGAACCTGCCCGACGCGATCCGGCCGTGGGCCGCGCTCAACCCGCTCAGCGGGATCTTCGCGCTCTACCGCTCCACCTTCTTCGCGAGCGAGCTCGACCTGCCGCTCATCCTCACCTCCGTGCTGATCTCGTTCCTCGTGCTCGGCCTCGGCCTGATCGTCTTCCGCCGCTCCGAGCGCGCGGTGCTGAAGGAGCTGTGAGCGTGTCCTCCGCTGACGAGCGCCCCGCCGGCGACGCCCCCGTCGTGATCGAGTGCCGGGGCCTCGGGATCCGGTTCCGGCGGAACCGCCGCGGCCGTCGCTCCTTCAAGGACCTCTTCTCGCGCGGGACGCGGCGCTCGCGGCCCGGCGAGTTCTGGGCGCTGCGCGGGCTCGACGTGCGAGTGCACGCGGGCGAGGCGATCGGCGTCGTCGGCCGGAACGGCCAGGGCAAGTCGACGCTGCTGAAGCTCGTCGCCGGTGTCGTGCTGCCGGACGAGGGCGTGGTGGAGGTCCACGGCGGGGTCGCTCCGCTGATCGAGATCACCGGCGGCTTCGTCGCCGACCTCAGCGTCCGGGAGAACGTCTACCTGACCGCGGGGCTGCACGGCATGTCCAAGCGCGAGGTCGACGATCGGTTCGACTCGATCATCGAGTTCGCCGAGATCGGCGACTTCCTGGACACCCCGTACAAGCACCTCTCCAGCGGGATGAAGGTGCGGATCGCGTTCTCGGTGGTGTCGCGGCTCGAGGAGCCGATCATCCTGGTCGACGAGGTGCTCGCGGTGGGCGACAAGGCCTTCCGCGAGAAGTGCTACGCCCGGATCGAGGAGCTGCTCGCGGCCGGCCGGACGCTCTTCTTCGTCTCGCACAACGAGCGCGACCTCCGCCGCTTCTGCACCCGCGGGCTCTACCTGGACAAGGGCGCGCTGGTGCTCGACGCACCGATCGATCAGGTTCTCGCCCGGTATTCTGAGGACTACGCGCCGAAAGCGCAGCCCGCCGCGGAGTGACCGGCAGTCCGAGCCGCACGGCCCGGTGCTCGCCGCGACAGCGCGACGCGCGGGTCCTCACGACGCAGGAGTGCAGACATGTCCTCGAAGAAGGACCGCAAGGACCGCGACGAGCTCGAGCAGGCCGGCACCGCCGACGTCGAGAACGCGCAGCTGGCCCGGGTCCTGGACCGCGTCCTCGCCGTCCAGCGGCCCGCGGTCCTCGCGAACATCCGCGCGCTGCGGCGCCGCCGGCCGAACGCGACTCCCGAGCAGCTGATCACCTCGCTCGAGCGCCAGTACCTCTCGAGCGTCGCCGCCGGTGGCGCGGCCATCGGAGCGACCGCGGTCGTCCCCGGGATCGGCACCGCCGCATCCGTCGCGCTCTCCGGCGCCGGTGCGATCGGCTTCCTCGAGGCGAGCGCCCTCTTCGCGCAGTCGGTCACCGAGGTGCACGGCATCCGCCTCGAGGACCCGGACCGCGCCCGTGCCCTCGTGCTCACGCTGATGATGGGCTCCTCCGGCAGCGAGCTGGTGCGCCAGGTCGCCGGGCACGCGACCGGGACCAGCGCCGGGATGAACCAGTACTGGGGCTCGGTGGTGACCAAGGGGCTGCCGTCGTTCCTCGTGGGCGAGCTGGCCGACCGGGCGAAGAAGTCGTTCGCGAAGCACTTCCTCGCGCAGCAGGGTGCGGGGCTGCTGGGGCGGGCGATGCCGTTCGGGATCGGCGCCGCGCTGGGCGGTGTCGGCAACGCGATGCTCGGCCGCAAGGTCGTGCAGAGCGCGCGCGACGCCTTCGGGCCGGCCCCGCGCGAGTTCGGCAACACCTTCGTGCTCCCCCCGACCAAGGCGGAGCGGAAGGCGCTCGCGGCCGGTGCCGAGCCGCTCGAGCTGCACGTGCGCGACTACGGCGGAACCGGCGAGAAGGTCGCCCTGCTGCTGCACGGCCTCGGCACGGACTCGCGCGTCTGGTACGCCCTGGTGCCCACGCTGCACGAGCACGGCTACCGCGTCGTCGCGCCCGACCTCGCGGGGCACGGCGGCTCGCCGAAGTCGCCCGCCTACTCCGTCGGCCACTGGGCGGAGGACGTGCGCGCCTCGGTGCTGCAGTCGCCCGACCTGGTGATCGGGCACGGCCTCGGCGCCGTCGTCGCCGCGCGGCTCGCCCCGGAGTACCGCGCCGAGCGGCTGATCCTGCTCGACCCCGCCTTCTCCGACGCGAAGGGGCTCGGCAGCGCCCTGCGCCGCGGCGGCTCGATCGCGCACGTCGAGAAAGGCGACGCCGACGACCTGCGCCACCGCCACCCGATCTGGACCGACGAGCAGATCGAGCTCGACGTCTCGGCCCACGCGCTCTGGGACCCGGAGTCCGCGGCCGGACTGACGGCGCGCGGAGCGGCCGACGCGCCCGACGCCTTCCCGGTGCCGACGCTCGCCGTGCTGCCGGAGGACCCGCTGGGCCACTCCTCGCTCGGCGACGTCCTCGCCGACCACGGTGCGGAGGTCCGCACGGTCCCCGGCGCGGGCGCCTCGATCCTCCGCGAGGACCGCGCGGCCCTCATCGCGGCCCTCGCCGACCGCCTCTGATCTCGACCTCCGCCGAGCGGGATCGCCGAGGCGATGCGGTTCCCCGGGTCTCGATACGCCGCTGCGCGGCTACTCGACCAGCATGGGGGGGGCTGAGCGTCCGCCTCCGCAACATGCTGATCGAGTAGCGCCCGCAGGGCGCGTATCGAGATCCACCCACCGAACGATGCAGGGGCTCGCCGTGCCGCTTCGCGGCTCCTCACTCACTCGAACCGGCTCAGCCTCGATCGAGCGCAGATCGAACACCGCGGAGAGGCGTCGTAAGGACGGTCCTGACCGGCAGATCATGACAACGGTCCTCACCGGCGATGCGGAGCCCGATCTTCTCGGCGACGCGCTGGGAGGCGCTGTTCTCGGGATGGATGATCGCCACGAGGCGTTCCGCGAGGCCGCACCGTCGAGCCAGCTCGAGACAGGCGGCCGCGGCCTCCGTGGCGTAGCCCCGCCCCTGCAGGGAGGAGCGGACGTGGTAGCCGACCTCCAGCTCGGGGACGCCGTTGACGCTCTGCCAGGTCAGGCCACAGTCCCCCACAAACTCGCGGTCCATGGTCTCGATGACCCACAGCCCGAAGCCGTCGCGCTCGTAGTTGCGCCGGTTCCAGGCGATCCAGTCGGCGGCCTCAGCGCGCGTCTTCGGGGCCGGGTAGTAGCGCATCATTTCCGCGTCACCGAGCAATCCGGACAGGAGATCGAGGTCCGCGGCGGTCATCTCGCGGAACCTGAGTCGCGCGGTGTCGAACGGCAGCATCAACGCCACGGTACCGGCACGGAACGCTCCCGCAGGTCTCGATACGCCGCCGCCTGCGGCTGCTCCGCTCTGCGTCCAGAGGGATCGGAGGGCCGGACCGGGTGGGGGACGTGACCTGGAAGGACACTGTCCGACGACCGTTCAGTCGTGTCCACCCGGCCCGGTGAAGTCATCCGACCGGATCGCGAGATCCGGAAGGAGACACGACATGGTAACCATCGCCGAGCGGTTCTGACCAGGGGGCGCGGGGACTGGCACGGAGAGCAGCTGCATCACGTCGGTCCTCGATCTCGCCGGTCGGGTCCGGTAGCAGAGCGCGGAGCCGCCGCATCCCTGCTGATCGAGTAGCGGCCTCAGGGCGCGTCTCGAGATCCAGCCTCCAGGCGATCGCGGGTCTCCGAGGAGACATCACCTGGTTCGTATGGGGAAAGCCCTGCTGATCGAGTAGCCCGCGCAGCGGGCGTATCGAGCGGAGGGGGCGCCTTCGGCGCCATCGCAGGGCGGGGAAGAGACCGACGTGCATGCGGTGGTGGGTCTCGATACGCCCCTGCGGGGCTACTCGACCAGCATGACCGGGCGCCCCCGCGTCCTTTCCGCCACCCCCGAGACGCGAAGCGGCTTCGCCGCGGCACGGCTACTCGACCAGCACGAGCCGCGAGCCGCGCGCGTTCTACTTCTTGGCCTTGGCGGCGGCCTTGGCCGCCTGCTTCGTGGCGCGGACCTTGGCCAGGGACTCGGGCGAGACGATGTCGGCGACCGAGCGGAACGAGTCCTCCTCGCCGTAGGCGCCGGCGGCCTCGCGCCAGCCCGCGCCCTCGAAGCCGCGGCGCTTGCCGAGCAGGGCGACGAAGATGCGGGCCTTCTGGTCGCCGAAGCCGGGCAGCGCCTTGAGACGGGCGAGCACCTCGCGGCCGTCGGGGTCGCCGCGGGTCCAGATGGCCGAGGCGTCGCCGTCCCAGTCGTCGACGATCGCGCGGCAGAGGGTCTGCACGCGGCCGGCCATGTTCGCCGGGTAGCGGTGGATCGCCGGGGGCGTCCGGGACAGCTCCGAGAAGCGGTCCTCGTCGAAGTCCGCGATCGCGGCCGCGTCGAAGGACGACCCCTCCTCGGCCAGGCGCTGCTCGAGCTTCAGCGGCCCCGAGAACGCCGTCTCCATCGCGACCTGCTGGTCGAGGAGCATGCCGATCAGCAGGGCGAGCGGGTCGCGGGTGAGCAGCGCGTCGGCGTCGGCGTCGTCGGTGATGTGCAGGGCGGAGTCGGCGGTCATCCTCCAGGGATACCACGGACGGCGGGACCGCCGCCGAGCAGTGCCCGGACGGTGCGGTCGATCGTGCTCAGCGCGGCGGTCAGCTCGAGATCGCCCGCGCTGCCGTAGCCGAGGACCAGCGCCTCCTCCTCCGCGCGGTCGGCCAGGGCGTAGTCGTCGAGCGGAGCGACGAGGAGCCCCTCCGCCGTGAGCGCCGCCACCACCGCCCTCGCCGTGAGCGGCGCGGGCAGCCCGAGCACGACGTGCAGGCCGCCGTCGAGTCCGCGTGCCGAGCCCCAGTCGATCGCCTCGGAGAAGTCGCGGACCAGCCCGCGACGGTGCGCGTAGCGGCGCCGCGAGCGGGTGAGGTGCCGCCGGAAGCCGCCGCCCGCCATGAAGGCGGCGAGCGCCTCCTGCGTCGGGCCGGAGACGGAGGCGTCGCGCTCGGCGTCGACCTCCCGCACCGCCCCGTGCAGCCACGACGACGGCGGCAGCGCCAGGTACGCCACCCGCAGCCACGGCGACACCGTCTTCGAGAACGAGCCGACGTGCGCCACTCCCCCGCCGCCGTCGAGCGACGCTAGCGCCGGCAGCGGTGCGCCGACGTAGCGGAACTCGCTGTCGTAGTCGTCCTCGATCACCAGCAGCCGCTCCGTCGCCGCGCGGCGCACCAGCTCGAGCCGGGCGGCGAGCGCCAGGCGCCCTCCGGTCGGGTACTGATGCGAGGGCGTGACGACCACGACGTCCGCGCCGCTCGTCGCGAGCGCGTCCAGGTCGATGCCGTCCGCGTCGACCGGCACCCCGACGACCTCGTGGCCTTCCGCGCGCAGCCGCCGCCGCACCGCCGGGTAGCCCGGGTCCTCTACCGCCACCCGCACCGGACGGCCGAGCGCGGCGACCGCCGCCCGCACCAGCAGCGCGACGGCGTCCGCGGTCCCGCTCGTCACGAGGACGTCCTCCGCCTCGACGTCGATCCCGCGCGAGCGCCGCAGCTGCTCGGCGATCCGCCCCCGCAGACCCGCGTGCCCCGCTGCCGACGGCAGCTCCGAGGGCGGAGCCGAGAGCGCCGGCCGCCAGGCGGCCCGCCACTCCGGCCCGTCCAGATCGCGCGTGTCCGGGCGCCCCGGCCTCAGATCCAGCCGGACCGTCGCCGGCATCACCGCCGGCTCCGCCCGCTCGACCCGGGACCGGATCGGCACGACCACCCCGTCGGCCGCCACCGTCACCGCAGCGCGCGGGTGCGCCACGAGGTAGCCCTCGCCGACCAGCTGGTCCACCGCGGCGACGACCGACCCGCGCGAGACCCCGAGCTGCTGCGCCAGCACTCGGCTGGACGGGATGGCGTCGCCGGCCCCGTAGCGCCCGTCGAGCACCGCCGCCCGCAGCGCCTCGGCCAGCCCGGAGCGGACCGCTCCGCGCTCCGGCGCCCGCAGCAGCAGCGGCACCTCGAGATCACCGGACGCCATGGACTCCCCCGTTCTGGACCACTCGACCCGTGGCTCCCTGGCATTCTCGCAGATCCAGTGCAGACGCGATCCTCGGACCATGGACACCCTCGACACCACCGACCGCACCCGCGTCACCCGGCTCCGAGACCGCCAGGTCCTCGACCGCGGCGCCCTGGACGCCCTGCTCGACGAAGCGCTGATCGCGCACGTCGCCGTCGTTCGCGACGGCGCCGCGATCGTGCTGCCGATCCTCTTCGCCCGCGACGGCGACGACCTCCTCCTGCACGGCTCCAGCGGCGGCGGCCTCCTGCGCGAGGCCGCGCGCGGCTCGATGCTCACCGTCGCCGTGACCCTGGTCGACGGCCTCGTCGTCGCCCGCTCCGCCTTCGACAGCTCGATGAACTACCGCTCCGCGATGATCCTCGGCCGCGCCGAGGCCGTCGAGGGCCCCGGCAAGGCTCGCGCCCTCGATCTGCTCACCGAGCGCTTCCTCCCCGGCCGCTCCGCCGAGATCCGCCCGAGCACCCCGCGCGAGATCGCCGCCACCCTCGTCCTCCGCCTTCCCCTCGCCGAGGCGAGCCTCAAGATCCGCGCCGCCGGCCCGTCCGACGACGACGCTCAGACCCCCGGCGTCTGGGCGGGCACCGTCCCCCTGGTCACCCGCACCCTTCCCGCGGTGCCGGCCCCCGGGCCCGTGTCCGATCTCCCGGCGTCGGCGACCGCCTTCACCCGCACGGTCGACAGCACGGTGCCGCCCTTCCGCTGATCCCGCACCGTCATGGGAGGACGAGTCCGCAGACCCGCCCCGCTGAGGACGGCGGGTCTCGATACGCCCCTCCGGGGCTGCTCGACCAGCATGGATGGGCCCCTCCGGGGCCGCCCGAGCAAGAATGCTTGCGGCGACGTCATGCTGATCGAGTAGGCCGCGCAGCGGGCGTATCGAGATCCACCTGCGTCAGAAGGCGAGTCTGCAGATCCTCCCGGTTGACGACGGCGGGTCTCGATACGCCCCTCCGGGGCTGCTCGACCAGCATGGACGGGCCCCTGCGGGGCCGCCCGACCGGCATGCCGACGCTGGGCTCCCGTCCGACCGAGCACGAGGCGCGGGTGCGGTGCCTCGCCGCGGCTCCTGGCTCGGGTCTGGCGGGCGCGCCGCAGGCGCGCGGGAAGGAGCCGCGACGAGGTACCGCACCCGCGCCGTCACGCAGTGACGCGCCCCGAGCCGCCCCGCGCTGTCGCGAAGCGACGCGCAGTCCTGCCCCGGGACGGACCTACTTGGTGTCCTGCCTCGGGAACACGACCTTCTGCACCACGATGATCACCGACGCCGCAACGGGGATCGCCACGAGGGCCCCCAGCACGCCCGCGAGCGTGCCGCCCGCGACGGCCGCGATGACGACGACGGCGCCGGGCACGGACACGGCGCGGTTCATGATCCGCGGGCTGAGGACGTACGCCTCGACCTGCATGTAGACGAGGTAGTAGATCGCCGCGACGAGCGCCGTCACCGGCGAGGCGAGCAGGCAGGCGAGCGAGATGATGACGGCGCCCGAGATCGTCCCGACGAGCGGGATCAGTGAGCCGAGGAAGGCCACGCAGGCCAGCAGCGCCGGCACCGGGCCGCCGATGATCAGCAGCAGGATGAAGGTCAGCACGCCGTTGACCGCCGCGAGCGAGACCTGGCCCACGACGTAGCGGCCCACCGCGCCGGTGATCTCCTCGCCGACCTCGCGCGCCTTCGGGCGGTGGGAGGCGGGCGCGAAGCGGTAGGCGACCGACTTCATCGAGCGCAGCGAGGCGAGGAAGTAGAGGGTGAGGATCAGCACGATGATCGCGCCGGTCACGCCGCTCGCGATCCCGCTGCCGACGGCGAGGATGCCGCCGCCGAGCGAGAGCAGGTTGTTCGGGTTGCCGATGAAGCTCTGCACGTTGCCGATGAGCGAGTCGACGTCGACGACGCCGCTGAGCTGCCGCTCCAGGTCGAGCACCCACGGCTGCGAGGCGATATCGGAGACGATCCGGGGAGCGCTCGTCACGAAGATGGTGAGCTGCTCGATCAGGATCGGGATGATGTAGAGGAGCAGCCCGGCGAAGATCAGCAGCACCGAGGCCAGCACGATCGTGATCGCCAGTGCGCGCGGGATCCTCTTGCTCTCCAGCCAGGAGACGAGCGGGTCGAGGCCGAGGGCGAAGAACAGGGCGACGAAGACGTAGGTCAGCACCGTGCTCAGCGAGACGACCAGTCCGCCGACCACGAGGGCGACGAGCACGCCGAGACCGCCGAAGAGGCCGATCCGGAACGAGCGGATGGTGAACTGCGGTCGCTCCGGATCGCTCGACACCACGATGTCGGGTTCGGCAGCGGGCTGGGCCGGCGCGGCGGCACGCCGGCGGGAGCGGGCGAAGGCGCGCGGGGTGATCATGCGTCGAGCGTAGCGGGGCCCGGACGGCCGCCCGCGCCGCGGGAGAAGGCTTGACGGACGGGCGCCGGAGAGGCTGCCGGCGGCCCGCTCAGTGCTCGGGATCGTGCTCGTCGACGGCGGCGTCGTCGCGGTGCAGCTCGGCGTGCCGGTCCCACTCGGCGAGCAGCTGCTCGATGGCCGCGTGGAAGCGGGCGGTCGCGGCTCCGGGGCTCGTGTCGCCGAAGTAGTGGGCGACCCAGCGCTCGAGGCGCTCGACCGCCGCCTCGTCGTGCGCGACGCTCTCGAGCCGGGGGACGATCGCGGCCGCGTCCTCGGCGCGCAGCCACTCCGCATCGCCCAGGTAGCCGGACTCGTCGACCTCGGCCAGCGGGCTGGTCGGCCGGGTGACCAGCAGCGGGCGGCCGGTCGCGAGCCGGTCGTAGACCATGGCCGAGACGTCCAGCACCGCGATGTCGGCGGTGAGCTGCCAGCCGAGCTCGGCGGAGGTGTCGTGCACATGCCGGGCCGCCGGATCCGCCGCGTTCGCCGCCGCGATCAGCGCGACGATCTCACGGTCGGCCGCCCCGTAGGCCGGGTCCACGGCGCCGCTGCGCGGGTGCGGCCGGTAGACCAGGCGGTAGCGGGGGTCGGCCAGCAGGGCGCGGGTGAGCGCGACGCCGTGGGTGCGGATCGAGCCGTAGCCGGCGGCGGGGCGGTCGCCCTCCCAGGTGGGGGCGTAGAGCACGGCGCGGCGCTCGTCCGCGGGGTACGGGGTGCGGCCGGAGACGTGGTCGGCCTGCGGGCGGCCGATGGCGAGGGCGCGCTTGTCGAAGTCGAAGTCCCAGAGCACGCGGCGCAGGCGCGCGAGCGCGGCGTCGCCGGCGATGAAGCTGTAGTCGTAGGCCTTGAACTGGTTGGTCGTCATGTACATCTTGTCGCTCTCGCCGTGATTGACGAAGACGTGCCAGCGGCGCCCGTAGCGCATCATCTGGAAGTTGCGCGCGTTCTGGTTGACGTACAGGACGATCCGCAGCGGCTGCTCGTCGATGGCGGTCTCGAGGTCGGCGACGGAGCGCACGTGCGCGACCGGGAGGGGGCTCTCGCGCAGCAGCGCCCGAGTGGCGGTGGCGTTCCGGGAGAGGAGGACGACCGGATGGGTCTTCGCTAGCTCCTGCAGCGGCGCGTACCACTGGCGCAGCTGGTAGAGGTTGATGTCGCCGTCGGCGAAGTAGACGCCGATCTCGAAGACGCCGGGTGTCAGCGGCGCGCGGTCCGCGAGCTCGCGGGCGACGTCGCGGCGGGCCCGCCGCGCGGTCAGCAGGTCGCCGGCCACTCCGCGCGCCAGCGTCGCGTCCCGGAGCAGGCGGGAGAGGACGGCGCGGGGTGCGAGTGTCATCGCTCCAGGCTACAAGCCGGGGTTCAGCATGCCGATCGAGCAGCCGGAGCGGTGTCCAGCATGCTGATCGTGCAGCCCGCGCAGCGGCCACCATGCTGATCGAGTAGTCCGCGCAGCGGGCGTATCGAGATCCACCGTGGCCTGGAAGGTCGGCTCTGCAGACCGGAGTCCGTGCGACCGTGGGTCTCGATACGCCCCTGCGGGGCTACTCGACCAGCATGTGGTGGGCCCCTGCAGGGCTGCTCGACCAGCAGATGGCTGGGGCTCTGCGCTCTACTCGTCCGGCGAGGTGGACGCCGGCGTCACGCGCAGCCAGACGAACTGCAGGGGGGCGAGGCGGAAGCCCTCGCGGAGGTCGACGGCGATCTCGGTGACCAGGTCGACCGCCTTGGGGGCGAAGCCGCCGAAGCGCTCCGGCGCGACCTCCTGCGACTCGTCGGAGACGTTTGCCAGGACGAGCACGGCCTCGCCGTCGCCGGGGCGCTGGTAGCCGAGCACGTGGTCGTTCACCGCGTCGAAGACCGTGAGCGCGTTCCCCGCGAAGAGGTCGGTCCGCTTGCGCACCGCGATCAGGTGCAGGAGCCCGCCGAAGATCTCGGCCGCGTCGGCCCCCGGGGTCTCGCGCTCGGCGTAGCGCTCCGCGGGCCGCCGCGGGCGGTTCACCCAGCGGGAGTCGCCCGCGGTGCTCGGATCGTCCAGATAGCCGTGGTCGTTCAGCTGTCCCACCTCGTCGCCGAGGTAGAGCAGCGGCAGACCGCCGGTGCTGAGGGCGAGCGAGTGCGCGAGCAGCATCCGGTCGATCCCGTAGGGGTCGCCCGCCTCGACGCCTGCGAGCGAGGCCGTCGTCCCGGACACTCGCCGGTCGCCGGTGCGCGGGTTCTCCTGGAACGGCACGCCGCGCGCGAACGTCCCCTCGAATCGGTCGGTGTAGAAGTCGTTGAGGAAGCGCCGGTGCCCGGCCGCGTCGATGCCGAGCTCGGCGGCGTCCTCGTCGGCGAAGGTCCAGCCGATGTCGTCGTGCCCGCGGACATAGTTGACCCACGCCGTCCCGGCCGGCAGCGCGTGCCGCCGCTCGAGAGCCTGGGCGAGCAGCCGGACGTCGCGCGTCGCGAGCGCCTCCCACGTCAGCGCCATCTGCAGCGGGTTGTAGGAGAGCTGGCACTCCTCGAGGTCGATGTACTCGATCACCTCGTCGGGGTGCACGATCGCCTCGGACTTGAACAGCAGCGACGGAGCGGCGAGCCGGCAGACCTCGTTGAACGCGCGGAGCAGCACGTGCGCCTCGGGCTGGGACTCGCAGGTGGTGCCGAGCTCCTTCCAGATGAAGGCGACCGCGTCCATCCGCAGCGCGTCGACGCCCTGGTTGGCGAGGAAGAGCATCTCGCCGGCCATCGCGCGGAAGACCTCGGGGTTCGAGTAGTTGAGGTCCCACTGGTAGCGGTGGAAGGTCGCCCACACCCAGCGGCCGTCCTCGAGCTGCACGAAGGAGCCGGGGTGGTCGTCGGGGAAGATCTCGCGGGTGGTGCGCTCGAAGGCGTCCGGCTGCTCGCGGTCGGGGTAGATCCAGTAGTAGTCCTCGTAGCGCTGCTCGCCCGCGAGCGCCTTCCGCGCCCACTCGTGCTCGTTCGAGGTGTGGTTGAAGACGAAGTCGACGACGAGCGCGATGCCGTGCTCGCGCAGCTCGCCCGTGAGCAGGCGCAGGTCGTCCATGTCGCCGAGGTCCGGGCGCACGCGGCGGTAGCTGGACACCGCGTAGCCGCCGTCGGACTCCCCCTCCGGAGCGTCGAAGACCGGCATCAGGTGCAGGTAGTTCAGCCCGATCTGGCGGAAGTAGGGGATCTCGGCGCGCAGCCCCGCGAGGTCGCCGGCGAAGCGGTCGACGTAGCAGACTCCGCCGAGGGCCTTGTTGGAGAGGAACCAGTCCGGGTGCTGCCCGCGGGCACGATCGAGCGCGCGCAGATCCTCCGGGCGCTCCTGCCAGGAGGTCGCGGCGAGCTCGACCAGGGCGACGATCTGCTCGACGAGGTCGTCGCGATGCGCGTAGACCGCGGCGAGCAGGTCGACCAGCCGCGGGAGGCGGGCGTCCAGGCGCGACTGGAACTCCGGATCGGCGACTGGTCCGCCGAGGGCGTCCACGCGGGAGCGCACGTCCGCGATCAGGTCGTCGGGGGTGGGCACCGGCTCGTCCAGCACTGCACCGGGCAGAGCTGTCGAGGGGAGTTGCGTCGAATCGAACACCGTCGTCCTTCCGAGGGGCGTCCGCCCGGCGGGGGGCGGATTCCCCGATGCTAGACGATCGGGGGACGCCCGGCGACCGTCATGCGCAGCAGCGTCCGGCCTGCCAGAATGCGGCGCTCCCCGGGGTCGGCGGTCCAGCCCTCGCGCCAGCCGGCGAACCAGGACCGGAGCGCCGGACGGTCGTTCCGCCAGCGGAGGCACTGGATCGCGGTCCACGAGCCGACGTAGGCGAGCGCGAGCGGAGCCGGCAGCGAGCGGCGGGCGAGCCACACCCGGTTGCGGGCGTTCAGCCGGTAGTAGTCGGCGTGCCGGGTCGGCTGGATCACCGGGTGCTGGGCGACGAGCTCGCCCGCGTACCAGGTGCTGCGCCCGGTGTCCCAGACCCGCCAGGCCAGCTCGATGCCCTCGTGCGCGTAGAAGAAGGGAGCGGCCCAGCCGCCGGTCCGCTCGAAGACGTCGCGGCGCAGCACCACCGCGCCCTCCCAGACCGAGAAGACGGGTCCGGAGCGGCGCGGGTCGCCCTTGAGGATGCGCGGGGTCCAGCGCCGGGGCGCGGGTGCGCCGTCGACGCTGTCGACGCGCGGCTGCACCATGCCGATCCGGCGCGGCGAGGCGAGCAGCGCGATCGCGTCGCGGAGGAAGCTCGGCGACGGCACGCGCGCGTCGTCGTCGAGGAAGAACAGGTACTCCCCCGCGACGGCCGGCACGCCGGCGTTGCGGCCGGCCGGGATGCCGAGGTTCTCCGGGAGGGCGAGCGCTCGGACGCCCTCGGGCAGTCCCTCGGGCACCCATCCGTTGCCGACGCAGACGACGTCGAGCTCGACGCCCTCCTGGGCGAGGACGCTCGCGAGCCCGGCCGCGAGGTCGTCGGGGCGCGTGCCCTGGGTCAGGACGACGACGCCGACGCGCGGCAGCCCGCCCGGCTCAGGACCGGACACGCTTGGACGCCATGATCGCGACGAAGTGGCCGACGAGCGCGAGGAGCGCGAGCGGCAGCAGCGCCGAGACCAGCACGCGGTCTGCCGTGCCGGCGCCCACCACCAGCCCGACCAGGCTCGCGGCGAAGGCCAGCATGGTCAGCTCGACCGAGTGGTACAGCCGGTGGAACGGCACGAACCGCGCGGCACGGCGCAGGCGCGCGAGAGCGGAGGAGGACGGCGTCGCCTCCCCCTTCGTGTCGGCGAGCTTCGTCAGCCCGGCGTTCGCCCGGGCGACGTGCACCATGTCGTTGAGCGCCTTGTTCAGCACGATCACGAGCGCGAGCGCGAGGCCGATCGAGGTCCAGAGGAAGTCCTCGGGGGCGTCGAAGGGGATCCCGGCGGCGCGGAGTCCGAGCGCGATCGGGATCAGCGACTCGGTCGTGTAGTGGCCGACCTTGTCGAGGAAGACGCCGGCGGGCGACGAGGTGCGGCGCCAGCGCGCGACCTCGCCGTCGCAGCAGTCGACGAGCATCTGCAGCTGGCCGAGGATCAGCGCGAGGGCGGCGCCGGCGATCCCGGGGATCAGCAGCGCCGCGGCCGCGCTCCAGCCCACGAGGATCATCAGCCCGGTCACGCCGTTGGCCGAGATCGACGTGCGCAGCAGCTGCATGGTCAGGTATGGCGAGAAGCGGCGCAGGTAGAGCGACGCCGTCCAGTGCTCGGCGTTGCGCCGCCCGCGGACCTCGGGCGGCTGGGCGACCGCGCGGAGCTCGGCGATCGATCGCGGTCTGGCGGTGCTGGTCATGCGTCCCTCGCGGAGTCGGCGGCGGAGTCGGCCGCGGGGTGGTGGCGGTGCGCCGCGATGTTGCTGGTGAGGCCCGCGAAACCGAGCACGAAGCCGGTGCCCCAGGCCACGTGGATGGCGGGGATCACGACGAGGAACCACAGCATCGTGCGCGGTCCGTCGACGCGGGCGACGGCGATCGTGGCCGTCGCTACGAGGGCGAGGTAGCCGACCGGGACGACGAGCCCGAGCAGGAGCCACGGCGCGGCGCCGAGCAGCGCCTGCAGCACTCCGGCGACCCCGGCGAGCAGGCCGAGGGCGAGCAGCGCCACGAGGACGGGCGGTGCGAAGTAGCGGACGGAGCGCGAGGCCGGGAACAGCCGGGTCAGCTCGCCCCGCCACATCCCCGTGGAGAGGAACTGCCGCAGCAGCGCCCGCATCGACGGCCGGGGCCGGTAGGTGACGGTGAGCCGCGGGGTGAACCAGACCAGGCCGCCCGCCTCGCGCAGCCGGCGGTTGAGCTCCCAGTCCTGGCCGCGCTTGAAGCGCTCGTCGAAGAGACCGGCGCGCTCGAGGGCGGAGCGGCGGAAGACGCCGAGGTAGACGGTGTCGGCCGGGCCCTCCTCGCCGCCGACGTGGTGCGGGGTGCCGCCGAGGCCGATCCGCGAGCCGTACGCGCGGGCGACGGCGCGCTGGAACGGCGTCAGCCCCTCGGCCGCCATCACTCCGCCGACGTTCCCGGCTCCCGAGCGCTGCAGCGCCTCGACGGCGATCCGCGCGTACTCGGGCGGCAGGACGGAGTGCGCGTCGACGCGGACGACGACGGGGTGCCGCGAGGCGCGGATGGCGGCGTTCAGTCCGGCCGGCGTCGAGCCGACGGGATTCGCCACGACGCGGATCCGCTCGTCGGCCGCGCTGAGCTCGGCGACGAGCCGCTCGGTGCCGTCGATGCTGGGCGCGAGCGCGAGGACGACGTCGAAGGGCCCGGTGTAGTCCTGAGCCAGCAGGGAGTCGACCGCCGCCCGCACGTGGGTGACCTCGTTCAGCACGGGCATCACGTAGGAGACGCCGGGCAGATCGGGGAGGTCGTCCGTCGGGGTCTCGGGCTGCATGGGTCCAGTTCGTGAGGCGGGGCCGGGCGTCCTGGCCGGACGCGGGCGCCCCACACTACCAGCGGGCCGCGCACCGCCCCGCGGACGCGGAGCAGCCCCCGGGGACGGATCCCCGGGGGCTGCCGCTCACTGCGGAAGGAGTCAGCTGGTGGCCATGGTGCCGAGCGTGACGTCGACCTCGAAGGTCTTGCCGCTGCGCACGTAGGTCAGCTTCACGTCGGCGTTCGCGGCCTGCGCGCGCACCTGGGCGGTGAGGTCCGAGGCGCTCGTGATCGGCGTCCCGGCCACTCCGGTGACGATGTCGCCCGCGGCCAGGCCGGCGGCCTGCGCGGCACCGCCGCTGGTCACCTCCTGGATCTTCGCGCCGAGGACGTCCTGGGTGGAGTCCGAGACGCTCGCGCCGAGCAGGCCGTGGGTGGCGGAGCCGTTCGCGATGATCTCCTTCGCGACGCGCTCGGCGATGGCACTCGGGATCGCGAAGCCGACGCCGATGTTGCCGGACTGCCCGCTCGAGCTCGAGGACTGCCCCGCGCTCGCGATCGCCACGTTGACGCCGATCAGCTCGCCGTCGCTGTCGAGCAGCGCGCCGCCCGAGTTGCCGGGGTTGATCGCTGCGTCCGTCTGGATGACGGGCAGCGAGATGGTGCTGGTCGCCGGCGTCTGCTGGGTCTGGCCGGGGATGTCGAAGTTGAACGGGCTCTCGGTGCTGCCGCTCGAGCTGTCGCCCGAGTCGTCGGGGGCGGCGGAGGAGGCGACCTGGATGCTCCGGTTGAGCGCGCTCACGATGCCGTCGGTGACGGTGCCGGAGAGGCCCAGCGGCGCGCCGATCGCGACGGCGGTGTCGCCGACGTTGACCTCGGTCGAGTCGGCGAAGGTCATCGGGACCAGGTCGGTCGCGTCGGCCAGCTTGATGACGGCGAGATCGAGTGTCGGGTCGGTGCCGACGATGGTCGCGGTGAAGATGCGGCCGTCCTGCGTGGTCACGGTGACCGCGCCGTCCGAGATCTGGCCGTCGAGGGTGACGACGTGGGTGTTGGTGAGGACGTAGCCGTCCTTCGAGAGCACGATGCCCGAGCCGGTGCCGGACGAGGAGCTGCCGGCGACGGCGATCGTCACGACGCTCGGCGTGGCCTTGGCGGCGACGGCGGTCGCGGTGGTCGCGTCCTCGGCGTTGTTCACCGTGATGGTCTGCGAGCCGCTCGAGGAGACGACGCGGGTGCCGGCTCCGTTGGAGGCGGACCAGAGGCCGAAGACGCCGGCTCCGGCGACTCCGCCGACGACCGCGCCGATGGCGAGGGCCGCGACGACGCCGACACCGGCGCGGCGCTTGGTCGCGGTGGGCGGCCCGACCGGGGGCTGGCCGCCGCCGAACGAGCCCTGCTCGCCGACGGGCGGCTGCTCGGTGCTCTGCACGGTGTGCGCGGCGGGAGGGGCGAACTGGCCGTAGCGCGGGGTCGGCGGGACCGGCTGTGCCTGGTTCCCCTCCGCCGCGTTCGAAGTGTAGGACGGGAGGGGCTCGGTGGGCCCGGTGGACGACGACGGCTCTCCGGTGCCCAGCGGGGTGGTGGGCTGTCCGGGGGTGTGCTCGCCGGAGATGGGCTGGTTCGCCTCGTGGCGGCGATCCTCCGGCGTGCGGGGATCCTCCGGCTGACGAGGACCGTCGTGACTCTCGGTCATGGGTGGTGCTCCTTCCAAGCGGGGATAGCTTGACCAGAGAACCTGTGCGTTCCTTATGACGCGCCTGCGAGCGGCACGCCAATGCCCGCCGGCGCGCCCGAGGGGGCTCCAGCCGCCAGACTGGCGGGGTGAGCATCCACGGATCCTGGACCCGCGCCGCCGCCGGCGCCGGTCTTCTCGGCCCGAGCGGCGAGGTCGCCGCCACCGTCTTCAGCGAGATGAGCGCGCTCGCCGCGCGGACCGGGGCGATCAACCTCGGTCAGGGCTTCCCGGACGAGGACGGACCGCAGGAGGTGCTCGAGGCGGCGCGCGCGGCGATCTCCGCGGGCCTCAACCAGTACCCGCCGGGGCCGGGCTTCCCGGTGCTCCGTGAGGCCGTCTCCGCGCACCAGCGCCGCTTCTACGGGCTGGAGGTCGACCCGGACGGCGAGGTGCTGATCACGACCGGCGCCACGGAGGCGCTCGCGGCGACGCTGCTCGCGCTCCTCGAGCCCGGTGACGAGGTCGTCACCTTCACTCCGCACTACGACGCCTACGGCGCGCTGATCGCCCTGGCCGGCGGTGTGCACCGCACGGTCCCGCTGCGGGGAACCGACTTCCACGTCGACCACGAGGAGCTGACGGCCGCCGTCACCGACCGCACCCGCGTCATCCTCGTCAACGACCCGCACAACCCGACCGGCTCCGTGCTGCCCGCCGAGACCCGGGAGCTGATCGTGCGGCTCGCGCACCGGCACGACGCGCTGATCGTCACCGACGAGGTCTACGAGCACCTGCGCTTCGACGGCGGCCACAGGCCGATCACGACGCTGCCCGGCGCCCGGGAGCGCACGCTCACCGTCTCCTCCGCGGGCAAGACCTTCAGCACCACCGGCTGGAAGATCGGCTGGATCACCGGGCCGCGCGCGCTGATCACCGCGGTGCTCGCGGTGAAGCAGTTCCTCACCTACGTCAGCGGGTCGCCGTTCCAGGGGGCGGTCGCCGTCGGCCTCGGGCTGCCCGACTCCTTCTTCACCGGCATCGCGGCGACGCTGGAGCGCAAGCGCGACGTGCTCTCCGCCGGACTCGCGGCGGCCGGCTTCACCGTGTCGCCGTCGGCGGGGTCGTACTTCGTCGTCGCGGATGCGGCTCCGCTCGGCTGGGACGACGGGGTCGCCTTCTGCCGGGCGCTGCCCGGGCTCGCCGGAGTGGTGGCGGTGCCGGTCTCGGCGTTCTGCAGCGCCGAGGACGCGGACGCCTACCGCTCCCTGGTGCGATTCGCGTTCTGCAAGCGCTTCGAGGTGCTCGACAGCGCGGCCGAGCGGCTAGCGGGACTCGCGCGCCGCGGCTGACCGGCGGCCGGCCCGGACGGGGCGGACCTCGAAGCGCCGCAGCGCGAGCGCGGGGTTCTTCTCGCGCGCCGCGGCGATGCGCTCCTGCGAGAGCCAGGCGACCGCGACGTCCTCGACCTCGCCGAGCGTCGCGATCTCGACGCCCATCGGGTCGACGATCATGCTCGTCCCGACACCGATCGGCGGGGTCTGATCCGCGGCGACGAGGTAGATCGTGTTCTCCAGCGCACGGGCGGTGACCAGGGTGCGCCAGTGCGCCTCCTTGAGTGGGCCGCGGACCCACTCGGCGGGGGCCGCGACCACGTCGGCGCCCGCGTCGACGAGCCAGCGGGTCACCTCCGGGAAGCGCAGGTCGTAGCAGGTCTGCAGGCCGACGACGAGGCCGCCCACCTCGAAGGTCTGCGGCACGCCGATCTCGCCGGGCGCGACCCAGTCGGACTCGGTCTGGCCGAAGGCGTCGTAGAGGTGCAGCTTGCGGTAGGTGGCGACGACCGCTCCCCCGGGCTCGACCGCGACGAGGGTGTTGGCGATCCGCTCGCCGTCGTCGACGGACTCGACCATGCCCGCCACCAGGTGGACGCCGAGCTCGCGCGCGATCTCGCCGAGTCCCTGGACGAACGGGCCGTCGAGCGCCTCGCCCGCGGCGACGAGCTCGGGGCCGAGCGGGTCGACGAAGAACGAGCTGTACTCGGGCAGGACCACGACGCTCGCGCCGCGCTGAGCGGCGACGCCGGCGAGGCGGCGGATCACCGCGAGGTTCGCCGCCCGGTCGTCGGTCGGAGCGAACTGCGCGACGGCGAAGCCGACGGCCGCCGCACTCACGGGCTGGGCGGCCTTGCGCGTGGAGGCTCTGCGCTGCGCCGCCATCAGCTCGGCGGGTAGAGGAAGAGCGGGACGCTCGAGGCCGGGATCGTCCGCGCGTGGTACGCGTGGTCGTTGCCCCAGTTGTACTCCTCGAGCGAGACGGTGCCGTCGCCGTTCACGGACTGCACGTAGGCGACGTGGTTGCCGTTGAACCAGGCGACGGCGCCGGGGACGGGCGTCGTGCTGGTCTCCCAGCCGTGCGAGGCCCACTGGCCGGCCCAGGCATAGGCGCTGCCGCCGCCGGGGGTCAGGTTGCCCCAGGTCCACTTGAACGGGGCGCCGGTGGAGCCCTGGTCGCGGTTCAGGCGCCAGGCGACGAAGTCGACGCACTCGCGGTAGTAGTAGCGCAGCGGCGAGAGGCCGCCGCCCTGATCGTCGGTCAGCGCGTCGCGCCAGGGGTAGTCGTCGCCCTCCTCGCGGGGAGTGACGGAGCTGCTGGTGCCGCCCGAGCGGCTCGTCGCGGCAGCGCCCGTGGACGTGCCGGAGGCCTCCTCGGCGGCGGCCGCGGCGGCTGCCGCTGCGGCATCGGCGGCGGCCTTCTCCGCGGCGGCGGCGAGGGCACGCGCCTGCGCGGCGGCCTCGTCGAGCTGCGCCTGGGTGGGGGCGGTGAAGGAGTCGCGGATGACCTGCTCCTGCACGGCGGTCGACGCGACCGTGAGCTTCTGGTTGCCGAGCGCCTGGATGCGGGCGGCGGCCTCGATCGCGGCCTGCGAGTCGGGCGCGGGGTCGAAGGAGTAGGCGGGCAGGGCCATCACGGCGACCATGCCGGCGATCGCGGCGGCCGCGACCGTGCTGACCGTGGTGCGGAGGACTCGGCCACGGCGGCGGCGGACGGGCGCCACCGTCGCGAGGACGGGTGTGCGCACCGCGACGGGGGCGACGGGCACCGGCCGGGTGCGGGGGGTCGGACGCTGAGCCTGTGCGGCGGATTCGGCGTCCCGCCGGCTCCGACGGGTGAGGTGGATCCCCTCGCTCGGGGACCCGTCCCGGGTCGCTCCTGCGGTCTCGTCCACCTGTTCGTCGCTCACACCAGCACCCTTCGCATCCCGGACGAGGATAGCGTGCACCCCGGCCCGACACACCGAGCGACTCGGGGCACCCACCGAGCGGGCCCCTCCTGCTGATCGAGTAGCCCGCGAAGCGGGCCCTCATGCTGATCGAGTAGCCCGCGAAGCGGGCGTATCAAGATCCACCGGCGTCAGAACGATGAGTCCGCAGACCCGCCCTGCTGGGGACGGTGGGTCTCGATACGCCCCTGCGGGGCTGCTCGACCAACATGCAGGGCGCCGCCACGGCGTACCCCCGGGCAGAGCGGCCCGCGATGCGGACCCTTCATATGGAGCAGCGCGCGGAGCGGGTCCTCCACGAAGAGCAGTCCGCGAAGCGGGTCCTCCACGAAGAACAGCCCGCGGGACGGGTCCTCCGTGCAGCATCCGCGGAGCGGGCTCGTCATGCTGATCGAGTAGCCCGCGGAGCGGGCGTATCGAGATCCACCGGCGTCAGAAGGATGCGTCTGCAGGGCTGCACTGCTGGCGACGGTGGGTCTCGATACGCCCCTGCGGGGCTACTCGACCAGCGTGCTGCCGGCGGAGTAGCGTCGCGCGCAGGACGCGGCGACGGCGCTGCGCGGACGGGAGTGCGGTCATGATCCGGAGCGAACGGGCCTTCAGCGGCTTCAGCGTGCGGGACGTCGAGGCGGCGAGGGCGTTCTACGGCGACGTCCTCGGGCTGGAGGTGTCGGTCAACGCGATGGGGATCCTCGACCTCGCCCTGCCCGGCGGCGGGAGCGCCATCGCCTACCCGAAGCCGAGCCACGTGCCGGCCGAGTTCACGATCCTCAACTTCGCCGTCGAGGACGTCGACGCGGCGGTCGCCGCGCTCAACGACTCCGGCGTCGTCACCAAGATCTACTCGGACAGCGAGATGCCGACCGACGAGAACGGCGTGATGCGAGGGCGGGGACCGACGATCGCCTGGTTCCGCGACCCGTCGGGCAACGTGCTGAGCGTCATCGACGCGGCCTCGTAGCGCCGTGGGACGCCGCCGTTAACGACGAAAGCCGGCCGCTTTCGCGACCGGCTTCCGTCTTCTTGTTGCGGGGGCAGGATTTGAACCTACGACCTCTGGGTTATGAGCCCAGCGAGCTACCGAACTGCTCCACCCCGCGGCACAAGAAGAGACATTACACGGGGATCAGGACCGATGCAAATCGAGCGGGCATCCGGAGCGGGCAGTGCCGTGCTCGGCGGCTCAGACGGGCTTCGTCGCCGTCCACGCGACACCGTCGAGGGCGCTCGCGGCGACCTCGAGACCGGTCGCCCGGAGGGCCTCCGCCGCGTCCTCCGTCGAGCGCTCCCAGGTGCGCACCGCCGGATCGTCGACGCGCGGCCGCGCCTGCGCGCCGATCACCGCGGTCCCACCCGGTGCGACGAACCACTCGACGATCCGCGCCCACTCCTCGAGATCGGGGAGCCAGGCGACCGCGTCCAGGGTCGTCACGACGGCGTCGAAGGCGTCGGGCTCGGGCAGCATGTGCCGCAGCTCGTAGAGGTTGGCGCAGACGAAGCGGGTCCGCTCGGCGAGACCGCGCTCGCGCGCCGCCTCGCGGGCCAGCCGGATCGCCGGCATCGAGAAGTCGACGCCGATGACGTCCTCGCCCCGCTCGGCGAGCAGGAGCGCGTCGCCCCCGGCACCGCACTGCAGGTGCAGGACCCGCGCCCCGGCCGGCACCGCCGCCCCGAACGCCCGGAGGGGCGCGCCGTCACCGGCACGCCCCTCCCAGTACTCCCGGTTCGGATCGAGCCACTCCCCTGCGCGCAGGTGCTCGCCACGATCGACCTGGACCATCGGCCTACTGCTGCCCCTCGGCCGCCAGCGCCCGCTGGAGCGCCTCGGTGAGCTGCTCGTCCGCCGCCGCGAAGGCGGTCAGGTCACCGGCCTTCAGGGCGGTCTCGCGGGCGGCGAGAGCCGTGCTCGCGTCGCTCAGCGCGGCCTGGAGCTCGGTCTGGTCGCCGGTCGGAGCCGTCCCGCCGGTGCCCGCGTCGCCGGTCCCGGTGTCACCCGTGCCCGGATCGGCAGTGTCGGTCGGCGTCGGGGTCGGAGTGACCACTGTGCCGGTGTCACCCGCGTCCGCTCCCGAGTCGCCGCCGAAGAGGCTGTCGAGGGCGGCGTCGAGGGTGTCCTCGAAGGCGATGTCGTCACCGAAGGCGACGAGCACCTTCTGCAGGAGCGGGAAGCTCGTGTCGCCGTTCGAGCTGACGTAGATCGGCTGCACGTAGAGCAGACCGCCGCCGACGGGCAGGGTGAGCAGGTTGCCCCGGGTCACCGTCGTGTCGCCGCGCTGGAGCAGTGCCAGCTGGTTCGCGACGGTCGGGTCGGTGTTGAACGCGTTCTGCACCTGACCGGGGCCGGGCACCGTGTCGTCGCTCGGCAGCTCGAGCAGCCGGAGCGTGCCGTAGCCGTCGGCCACCGCGCCCTCCGTCGAGCCCGCATCCGAGTCGGCGACGAGGTAGCCGGTGAGCACGTTGCGGCTCGCCGCACTGCCGGGTGTGCTCGCCGGGATGTAGGTGGAGTACAGCGAGTACGACGGCGTCTCGACGTCGGGCGTCTGCAGCGTCAGGTAGTACGGCGGCTGCAGCGTGTCCCCGCCGCCGACGGCGGCCGTGCTCGCTCCACCCGAGGTCGGGTCGTTCGGCGTGGACCAGGCGGCCTCGCGGGAGTAGAACGAGCCGGCGTCGGTCACGTGGTAGGTGCCGAGCACGGCGCGCTGCACCTTGAAGAGGTCCTCCGGGTAGCGGACGTGGCTGAGCAGGCCGGCCGACATCTCGCTGATCGGCTCGACGGTGCTCGGGAAGATCTTCTGCCAGGTCTGCAGGATCGGGTCCTCGGTGTCCCAGGCGTAGAGCGTCACGCTGCCGTCGTAGGCGTCGACCGTCGCCTTGACCGAGTTGCGGATGTAGTTGACGTCGTCGGTCGGGAACTGCTGCTGCGTGTTGGTGTCGGCGATCGCCTGCGAGAGGCTCTGCACCTCCGAGTACGGATAGTCCGCGGAGGTGGTGTAGCCGTCGACCACCCAGACGACTCGGCCGTCGACGACGGTCGGGTAGGCGTCCGAGTCGAGCGTCAGGTACGGCGCGACCTTCTGGACGCGCTGGACCGGGTCGCGGTCGTAGAGGATCTGCGACTGGTCGTTGACGCCGTCCGAGAGGAAGATCTGCTCGGACTGGAACTTGATCGCGTAGACGAGCTTCTTGAAGACGTTGTCGAGCGAGGGGCCGCCGTTGCCGTCGAAGGTCGTGTAGGTCTGCTGCTCGCCCTCGGTGCCCGACGGGTAGTCGAGCTCGATGTTGCGGTCGCCGTCGCCGCCGACGATCGAGTAGCCGGGCGAGTTCTCGCCGAAGTAGATCCGCGGCTCGTAGTCGCCGAGGTCACCGGTCGTCGGTACGCCGGACTCGATGAAGACGGGCTCGCCGTCGGACGAGCGCTGGTTGCCGTACGCGGCGACCAGGCCGTAGCCGTGGGTGTAGACGAGGGTCTGGTTGTACCAGGTCTGGTTGGTGCCGAGGCCGTTGAGGTTCAGCTCGCGGACGCCGACCACGGCGTCCTGCGTCGAGCCGTCGATCGAGTAGCGGTCGACGTCGAGCGCGTTCTGCTGGTCGCCGAAGGAGTAGTACTGGCGGAACTGCTGCAGCTGCGAGAACGCGTCGGTCACGACGGCGGGGTCGAGGATGCGGATGTTCGCCGTGGTCTCCGCGTCGGAGCGGAGCGCGCCCGGCTCGGCGTCGGTGGTCGCGTCGTACGGGATGACCTGGACGTCGGAGACGCCGTAGGCCTGCCGCGTCATGTCGATGTTGTCCTGGATGTACGTCGACTCGAGCGTGCGCTCGTTCGGCTCCACCTGGAACTTCTGGACGACCCACGGGTAGAGCGAGCCGACGAGCAGGCTCGCGACGATGAGGAGCGCGGTGCCGATGACGGGCAGGCGCCAGCGGCCGACGAAGGCCGTGATGATGAAGAGGACGGCGATCAGCGCGGAGATGGCGGCGAGGATCTGCAGGCCGGGGATCGTCGCGTTCACGGAGGCGTAGGTCGCGCCGGTGATCCGGGTGCCCTGGCGGCTGAGGGTCGCGTACTGGTCGAGCCAGAGGCTGACCGCCTGCACGAGCAGGTAGAGCGCCGCGATGATCGCCAGCTGGATGCGCGAGGACTTCGAGATGCGGATCTCGCGGCCGTTGATCCGGATCGCTCCGTAGAGGTAGCCGGTGGCGAGGGTGGCGAGCGCCGAGATGATGAGCACGGCCGAGGCGAAGCCGACGATGCTCTGGTAAAAGGGCAGCTCGAAGAGGTAGAAGGACGTGTCGAGGCCGAACAGCGGATCGACGTCGCCCGAGGGCGTGCGGTTCCAGAAGGTCAGGCTCGTCTGCCACCGGGTGGAGGAGGAGACGCCGGCGAAGAGGCCGAGGACCGCCGGGATGCCGAAGGTGGCCAGGCGCCGGAGCGGCTCGACGACCTGCTGGTAGCGGTCGATCTGCGAATTGAGCTTCGCGTAGACCGGGCGCAGCCGGTAGGCGAGCGTCAGGCTCACGAACACGGGGACGGCCATCGCGACGAAGCCGATGACGAAGAGCCCGCCCGCGGCGAACCACTGCGTCGTCAGCACCGAGAGGAACCCGAGCTGGTCGTACCAGAGGATGTCGGTGTAGAGACCGGCGAAGACGAAGAACGCCACCACCAGGACGGCGACCACCACGACCGTGACGGCGAGAACGCTCCGTCTCTTGCGCGGCGGGGCTTCGGTTGCTGCAGAACTCACGGATAAGCCTCTTGATGTGGAGATGTGACGGGAGGCTCCCCATGGTAGGCGACGACCAGCGAGGGGACCTGAGCGTCGCCCTCAGGGAGCGGCTCGGCGGCTCCGCCCTGAGCGGACAGGGCGGTTCGGCCGGGCGGTGGATCTCGATACGCCCGCTCCGCGGGCTGCTCGATCAGCATGCGGCGGACGCTCGGCGACTCGGTGGCCGCACATGCTGGTCGAGCAGCCCCGCAGGGGCGCATCGAGACCCGACCCGTCAGTTGATCGGGGTCGCGCCGTCGCAGGTCGGCAGGGCGTCGGTGTCGCCCGAGGCGACGCCCTTCAGCGCGGCGAGGGAGTCGTCGAGGGTGGCGACGCTGAAGACCTGGAGACCGTCGGGCACGTGGCCGACGACCTCGTTGCAGTTGTCGGCGGGCGCGAGGAAGTACTGCGCACCCGCGTCGACCGCGCCGAACATCTTCTGGCGGATGCCGCCGATCGCGCCGACCTCGCCCGCGGCGTCGATGGTGCCGGTGCCGGCGACGGAGGCGCCGCCGTTCAGCGCGCCCTCGGTGAGCTTGTCGATGATCCCGAGCGCGAACATCATCCCGGCACTCGGCCCGCCGACGTCGTCCAGCTGGATGTCGACCTCGAACGGGAAGTCGAAGGCCGCACCGGCGACGATGCCGATCACGGCCGCGCCGTCGTTGTCGACCGGGGTGACCTGCACGTCCTGCTCGGCCCCGTCCCGCTCGATGGAGAGGGTCACCGGCTGCTGCGTGCCCGAGGCCTGCACGGCCGCGCGCAGCGCGGGGACGTCGGCGACCGGCTCCCCCGCGACAGCGAGGATCTCGTCGCCGGCCTCGAGCGCACCGGCGGCGGGCGAGTCGTCCGGGACCTGTGCGACAGCGACCCGCTGCCCGATCGGATAGCCGAGCTCCGTGAGCGCCGCGGCGATCGCCTCCTGCTGCGAGTCGGTCATCTCGGCCTGGTTCGCCTGGTCCCGCTCCTCGACCGTCGAGGACGGCGGGAAGATCTGCGCGACGGGCACGACGGCCTTGGTGCGGTCGAACCAGGCGCTCGCGACCTCGATCCAGGTCGGCAGGCTCTGCGGATTGCCGACCACCGAGACCGTCAGCATGTCGAGCGTGCCCTCGGTGGGATAGGTCGTCTCGTCCGGGATGGAGATCAGCGGAACGTCCTCGCCGCTCGTGCCGAGGGTGTCGAAGACCGGGCCCGGCTGCTCGATCACGTAGGGGGCGGGGGTGACGCCGAGCCCGACGACGAGCGCGACGCCAGAGAAGAGGACCGCGGGCCCGACCCAGGCGCGCCGGCCGCGCGGGGAGGAGGGGCGCGGGTCGACGGAGAACAGCAAACGGGGGCCTCTCTGGGGACGTGCGGGGCGGCGGCGCCGGCGTGTTCGCGGCGGGCGGAAGCGGGTCGGGGCCGGGCGGTCGACTTCACGTCGTGGCTCCGGACGCTCGGGCTAACGTAGCTTGCACGACTGGGAGTCGTGTCACGATCCGTCGCCCGAACCGGGTGTGCAGAGGCCGGCTCCGTGCGATGAGAGAGGGCTCCCCGAATGGCCGAAGGCGACAACGCGGACCGACCGGGCGGCGGCTCGGAGGACGAGTTCCGCGACATGCTCCGGCAGTTCCTCTCGGGGAACGGCCCGATCGACCCGAGCCAGCTCGCCGGCGCCGCCGGTCTGCCGAACGACCCGGTCGCGCTGCAGAACCTGCTCTCGCAGCTGCAGAGCGCGATGCAGCAGTCCGGCGGCGGGATCAACTGGTCGCTCGCACTCGAGCAGGCGAAGCAGCTGGCGCGCGCCGAGTCGGTCCCGGTGACCGACGCCGTGCGTGCCCCGCTCGACGGCGCCTTCGGCGTCGCGGCGCTCTGGCTCGACGAGGTCGCCTACGTCTCCGAGCTGAGCCGCCCGCCGCGCACCATCAGCCGGCTCGAGTGGATCTCGCTCACGATGCCGGTCTGGACGCAGCTCGCCGAGCCGGTCGCCCTCAGCATCTCCGACGCGCTCACCGGCGTCATGCGCGACCAGGCCCCCGAGGAGATGAAGGCGATGATCGCCGGCGCCGAGGACATGATGCGCGGCATCGGCGGCACCCTCTTCGCCCTCCAGCTCGGTCAGGTGGTCGGCCAGCTGGCCGCCGAGGTCGTCTCCGGCGGCGACATCGGCATCCCGCTGCTCGAGGAGAACGACGCGGCGATCCTGCCGCAGAACGTCGCCGCGTTCGGCGAGGGCCTCGACATCCCGATCGACCAGGTGCAGATCTACCTCGCGGTGCGCGAGCTCGCCCACGCGCGGCTCTTCCGGCACGGCAAGTGGGTCCGGCTCGCCCTGATCTCGCAGATCACCGACTTCGCCCGCGGCATCACGATCGACACCACCCGCCTCGAGGAGCTGGCCGAGAACTTCGACCCGTCCAACCCCGAGGAGCTGCGCGACGCGATGACCTCCGGCGCGCTGATCCCGCCGAAGACCGAGGAGCAGCTCGCCGCGCACGGCCGACTCGAGACGATGCTCGCGCTGATCGAGGGCTGGGTGGACGTGGTCACCGCCGCGGCGACCACCCGCCTGCCCAGCGCCGGCGCGATCGCCGAGACCGTCCGCCGCCGTCGCGCGTCCGGCGGGCCCGCCGAGTCGGCCTTCGCCACGCTCGTCGGCCTGGAGCTGCGGCCGCGCCGCCTCCGTGAGGCCGCCGCGATGTGGCAGGCCGTCACCGACGCGGTCGGTCCGGAGGCGCGCGACGCGCTCTGGTCGCACCCCGACGTGCTGCCCGGCTCGGACGACCTCGACGACCCGACGGCCCTCGTCGCGCGCCTGAGCGCCGAGGCCCGCGGCGAGACCCCGGAGCCCGACGAGATGGACCGCGCACTCGAGGAGCTGCTGAACGGGACGACGCCCGCGGCGCCGGAGGGCGAGGAGCCCGAGGCCGGCACCGACGGCGGCCGTCCGGACGACGACGGCACCGCTCCCACCGGCGACCGACCGGTCTGATCCTCGCGCGGGAGGGGCCCACGACCTGTGGACAACTCCCGCGCCGCCGGGCAGCTCTCGGCCATGATCTCCCGATGGTCCTCCGGCTCGATCCCCGCTTCCCCCTCGTCTGGCGCTCCGCGACCGCGCTGCAGGTCGGACTCGACCACCCGCGGGTCGTTCTGGAGGGTGTCGGCTACGCCGAGGAGCTGCTGGTGCACGCCCTGCGGGTGGGCACCAGTGCGGGCACGGCGCGGCTGATCGCGATCCGCGCCGGCGCCTCGGACGCGCGCGTCGACGAGCTGCTCGCCACGCTGCGCCCGGTGCTGCTGCGGAGCATCGACCCGGATCCGCCCGCGCCACCGCGGGTGGTCGTCGAGGGCGTCGGCTCGGCGGCCGACGCCCTGCGCAGCCTGCTCCGCGGCGAGGGCTGCGAGCTGGTCGGCGAGGACGCGGTGCCCGCTCTCGCGGTGCTCGTCGCCGACTACGCCGTCGCTCCGGCGCGCGCCGCGCACTGGCTCTCGAGCGACGTGCCGCACCTGGCCGTGGTCTTCGGCGACGAGGCGGTCCGCATCGGCCCCCTCGTCGAACCGGGCGGCGGACCCTGCCTGCACTGCGCCTACCGCGACCGGATCGACCTCGACCCGGAGTGGCCGCGACTGGTGATCCAGGTCCTCGGCACCACCGCATCGACCCGCACCGCCCTCTCCAGTGCCGCGATCGCGGTCGCGGCGGCCGACGCGGCGCTCCGGCGGCTGCACGCCGGCTGGACCGGGCTGCGCAGTGTCGAGCGCACCTACTCCGACGCCTCCGGCTCGTTCAGCGAGCGGCGGCTGGAGCCGCACCGCGGGTGCGCGTGCCGATCTCTGCGAGGAAGCGCGACGGCTCCCGCCGCGTGACCCGGCCCACGGTCGACTGCGACCAGGAGAGCCGCAGCCGCTGACGCGCGCGGGTGATGCCGACGTAGAGCAGCCGGCGCTCCTCGTCGATCGCCTCGAGGCCGCTCGCATAGGAGATCGGCAGCAGGCCCTCGGTGAGGCCCATCAGGTGCACCGACTCCCACTCGAGGCCCTTGGCCGAGTGGAAGGTGGCGAGGGTGACCGCGGCGCGGTCCGGCTCGTGGTGCACCTGCTGGCGGGCGAGGAGGTCGTCGGTGAACTGCTTGAAGCTCCAGCCGGCCGGCGCCTCGTCGACCAGCCGGGCGAGCGTGTCCAGCGACTCCCAGCGCTCGCGCACGGCGCCCGGCGCCGACGGCGGCTCGGCACTCCAGCCGAGCGAGCGGAGGACGTCGCTGACCGACTTGAACAGCGGCTCGCCGGAGATGGAGACCGAGGCCGCGCGCAGCTGCATCACCGCCTGCTTCACCTCCGGCAGGTCGAAGAAGCGCTTGCCGCCGCGCAGGTGCGCCGCGACGCCGCGCTCGTGCAGCGCACGCTCGAGGATCGCGGACTGCGAGTTGGTGCGGAAGAGGATCGCGATGGCGGAGGGGCGTACGCCCGCCTCGATGTCGGCGGCGACGCGGGCCGCGACTCCCCTGGCCTCCGCGACGTCGTCGGGGTACGCGTCGATCGCCGGCTCCGGGCTCTCGGCGGCGGCGGGGGCGCTCGCGACGGAGTGCAGCACGAGCGCGCCGGGCCGGCCGCGCATCAGCCGGTTCGCGGTCTGCACGATCGGCGGCGCCGAGCGGTAGTTCTCCTCGAGGCGGACGACCGTCGCGGCCGGCCAGCGCGAGCCGAAGTCGAGCAGGTAGTCGGCGCGGGCGCCGGCGAAGGAGTAGATGGTCTGGCTCGCGTCGCCGACGACGCAGAGGTCGCTGCGGTCACCGAGCCAGAGCTCGAGCAGCCGCTGCTGGAGCGGGTTGACGTCCTGGTACTCGTCGACGACGAAGAAGCGGTACTGCTCGCGCACCTGCATCGCCATCGCCGGCTCGGACTCGAGCATCCCCGCGGTGACCAGGAGGACGTCCTCGAAGTCGATCTGCCGGCGCTGGTCCTTCAGCCCCTCGTACTCGTCGACCATCGCGACGGTCTGCTCGAGGGTGAGCCGTCCGGGCAGCGCACGGGTCCGCGCGGCCACCGCGTACTGCTCGAGCGAGAGGGCGGAGACCTTCCGCCACTCGATCTCGGCGGAGAGGTCGCGCAGGGTCGCGGTGTCCAGCTTCAGCCGGAGGCGCTCCGCCGCGTGCCCGAGCAGCCGCGCCTTGCCGTCGAGCAGCTGCGGCATCGTGCCGCCGACCAGCTGCGGCCAGAAGAAGCCGAGCTGCGAGAGCGCGGCGGCGTGGAACGTCCGGGCCATGACGCCGCCCGCCCCGAGCACGCGCAACCGGGAGCGCAGCTCGGCGGCCGAGCGGCTGGTGAAGGTCAGCGCCATCACGCGGGCCGGCGTGTAGACGCCGGTCGCGACGCCGTGCGCGATCCGGTGGGTGATGGTCCGCGTCTTGCCGGTGCCCGCGCCCGCCAGGACGCAGACCGGGCCGAGCAGCGCCTCCGCCGCCTCGCGCTGCCCCTCGTCGAGTCCGTCGAGCAGGGTCACGCGACGATGGGGCCGTTCTCGAGCGCTCCCCCGTACCAGTCCTCGATCATCGCGCGGGCGATCGACGAGCGGCCGGGCAGCAGCACCGACTCGAGGGAGTCGTGCAGCTGCTGGCGGGTGAACCAGCGCAGGGCGACGATCTCCTCGCCGTCCGGGAGGAGGTCGGCGGGCGCCTGGTCCTCGGCGAGACGCGCGGTGAAGCCGATCATCAGCGAGGCGGGGAACGGCCACGGCTGCGAGCCGAGGTACTGCGGGTCGACGACGCGCATCCCGGACTCCTCGAAGATCTCGCGGACGACCGCCGCCTCGAGCGACTCCCCCGGCTCGACGAAGCCGGCCAGCAGCGAGAAGCGGCCGGTGCCCCACATCGCGTTCGAGCCGAGCAGCAGGCGGTCGTCGGCGTCGAGGACGCAGACGATGATCGCCGGGTCGGTGCGCGGGAAGACCTGGCTGCCGTCGGCGGGCGAGCGGCGGACCCAGCCGCCCTGCTCGATCACGGTGGCCTCGCCGTTGCGCGGCGAGAAGCCGTGCGAGGCGTGCCAGTTGACCATCGCGAGCGCCTCGGTGAAGAGGCCGGCGTCGCGGTCGCTGAGGTGCTCGGCGAGGGTGCGCAGGGCGCCCCAGGCGGCGTCGTCGGGCTCGAGGGCGCTCGCCTGCTCGTCCGTGAGCACGGCGGCGACGACGGGAGTGCCCGCGGGCTCGCCCTCGGCGTCGACGGCGGTGCGGCCGAGGTAGAGGCGGAGGGCGCCGGCCGGCACGTCGGCCGCGGGGCGCAGGGCGAGGCGCTCGCCGTCGACCAGGGCGCGGTCGCCGCGCAGGAGGACGACCCGGGTCGCCGCATCGGCGTCCAGCTCGTCGAAGAGCTCGGGACGCGCCCGGGCGAGGTAGTCCCGGTCGACCGCCTGACGGGCGAGCGGGAGGCGGTCGGAGAAGGACGGGATCATGCGGGCTCATTTCGAAGCGGTGCCGGGGGACGGCCGGTGCGGGGCCGAGGAGGTGGCGGGCCGGGCGGCGGCCGGGAGGAGCGCGGCTCCTCGACGGCATCGGCTGGTCAGCGCGTGGCGACCGGCCGGTCGGGCGCCCGGCGACCTACCCTGGTGAGCATGGCCAGATCCCATCTCACTCTAGCCGCGCTGGCCACTTCGGCCGTCGAGGGCCTCGACGTCCGGACCGCGCGCGAATTCACGCACTCGACGCACGGGGACTTCGACTCCGCTCTGCTGACCACGCGCGACGGCGCCCGCCTGGTGGTGCGCGTGCCGACCTCGCCGCTGGCCGAGCAGGAGCAGCTCGGCGACCTCGTCGCCCTGCGCGCGCTCACCGCCGGCATCCGCAGCCGCCTGCCGTTCGATCTGCAGGAGAGCATCGGGCAGACGCCGTTCGACGGCACCCGCGGCGTCGTCTACGAGTACCTCGAGGGCGACCGCGTGCTGATCGACGACGTCGAGGCCTCCAGTGGTCTCGCGGACTCGGTCGGGCGCGCGATCGGCGCGATCCACTCGCTGCCGGCGTCGTTCGTGCAGGAGGCGGGGCTGCCCGTCGCCTCGGCCCGCGACAGCGTCAACGAGACGGTCGCCGTCATCGAGCGCGCCGCCGACACCGGCCACGTGCCCGCCGCGCTCGTCGCGCGCTGGGAGTCGGCCTCCTCCGACGAGGCGCTCTGGCAGTTCGACCCGACGGTCGTGAACGGCTCGATGACCTCCGACTCCTTCCTCCGCTCCGGCGACTCCGTCAGCGCCGTGCTCGGCTGGGCGGCGCTGCGGGTGGGCGATCCGGCCCGCGACCTGCACTGGCTGCTCAGCGCTCCGGGGGCCGGCACTGCGTTCGCCGCGTACTCGCGGATGCGCGCCGGCGCGGTCGACCGCACCCTCCGCCAGCGCGCTCAGCTCTACGCCGAACTCGAGCTGGCCCGCTGGCTGCTGCACGGCACCGAGACCGAGGACTCGGCGATCGTCGACGACGCGGTCGGCATGCTCGACCTCCTGGTCGACAGCGTCCTCGGCGACCTGTCCGCGCCGCTGTCGACCGACACCGGGCCGGTGCTCGAGGTCTCCGAGGTCGAGGAGCTGCTGAACCGCACGCCCGGCGCGCGGACCGGCTCCTCCGCTCACGGCCGCGGGCTCGCCCCCGTCGCCGAGGAGAGCGACTCCGAGAGCTCGCGCTCCGAGTAGAAGCGCTCGGGCCGCAGCACGAGGTCGTCGGCGACGAAGTAGAACACCGCGTCGACGCTCTCGAGCGGCACGCCCTTCCAGCGCGAGTAGGCGAGCCGGTACAGCGCGAGCTGGAACTGCTTGAGCTCGAGATCGGCCGCGTCCTTCGGGGCGCGGCCGGTCTTCCAGTCCACGATCTGGAAGCCCTCCTCCGTCCGGTAGACGGCGTCGAGCTTGCAGACGACGACGTGCCCGGCCAGCTGGAGGTGGATCTCGATCTCGACCGCCTCGGGGCGGCGGTCGGCCCACTCCGAGCGCTCGAACGTCTCGATCAGGCGGGCGAGCTGCTCCCCCTCCGCTCCGGCCGCGGTCGCCCCGCCGTCGTCGAGCTCGTCCGGGAAGGTGTCGACCGACTCCGCCTCGCCCTGGATGCCGAAGCGGTTCTCCACCCAGGAGTGGAACGTGGTGCCGAGCCGGGTCTGCCGGTACGGCCGCTCGGGCATCGGCCGGCGCAGCTGCGCGACGACCTCGGCGGGCGTGCTGACGATGTCCTTGAACCGCGAGGCCGGGATGCGGGTCGGCAGGCCGACGCGCTCGCCGCCCGCGAGGCGCACGGCGCGCTCGGCGAGCAGCAGGCGGATGTCCGCGCCGCGAGCGCCGAGCAGCGCCGGATCGGCGACCCGCACGCGCTCGGCCGCCGCGCGCACCCGGTCGCCGCGGGCGCCGAGCGGGTCGTGCGGCCAGTGGAAGGTGCGCGGCGCCTGCTCGAGCGGGTTCTCGAGGTTCGACGGCTCGACCGGCAGCTCCGGGAGGGTGCGCGCCTCGGCGAGATCACGGAGGAAGACGCCGGGTCCGCGCGGCTTCGCCTGCCCCGCCCACCACGAGCCGCTGAGCAGCAGGTGGTGCCGGGCCCGGGTGACCGCGACGTAGGCGAGCCGGCGCTCCTCGGACTCGTTGCGCTCGCGCAGGGTGTCGCCGAAGTCGGCGATCGCGTCGACGACCTCCTTCTGCGTCGCGCAGCCGCGCCAGGCGAGGTCCGGCAGCTCGGCGGCGTCGCCGCGGAAGGCGTAGGGCATCGCGCCGAGGCGCACCCAGCCGCGGAAGCCCTCGACCGGAGTGCCGGGCAGCTCGCCGTCGACCATCCGCGGCACGGCGACCAGGTCCCACTCCAGGCCCTTCGAGCCGTGGATCGTCAGCAGCTGGACGGTGCCGGGCTCCGGGTCCTCGGGCCGAGGCGCGAGGCCGTCGCGCTTGTCCGCCAGCACGAGCCAGCGGAGGAAGCCGCGGAGCGACGAGCCGGTGCCCGCGCCGCGGTCGTCGGTCTGCAGGTAGCCGGACACCGCCTCGCGGAACGCCTCGAGATTGGCGCGGCCGTCGCTGCGCGACTCGTTGGCCTCCACCTCGATGTCGAGGCCGAGCTCCTGCTCGACCAGCGTGACGAAGTCGAGGAGGTCCAGGCCGGCCCGGGCTCGGAGGCGGGCGAAGAGCGTGCCGGCGTCGTGCAGGCGGAGCAGGCCCGCGTCGCTGAACGAGGACAGCGCGGAGTGGTCGAGCCGGCCGTCCTCTCCGGGGCGTCGCGACGCGATGAAGTCGAGGGCCTCGATGATCGAGCCGCCCTCGCCCTCGGTGACCGAGGCGCGCATCCGCTCGCGCACCTCCTCGGGCAGCAGGCGGTGCGCGTGGTCGCGCGACGCGAGCCAGGAGGCGAGATCGCGCAGGGCGCGCAGGTCGCGGACGCCGAGGCGCCAGCGTGCGCCGGCCAGGAGGCGGACCAGCTCGCTGCCCGCCGCCGGGTCCTCCACCACGGTCAGCGCGGCGACGAGGTCGGCGATCTCGGGCTGCCGCAGCAGGCCGCCGATGCCGAGGATGTGGTACCGGACGCCGTGCCGGGAGAGCGCGGCGGCGAAGCGGTCCATGTGCGCGCGGACGCGGAAGAGCACCGCGGCCGACGGCGGAGCCTCCCCGCGCTCGGCGCTCTCGGCGAGCCGGCCGGCGAACCAGCGCGCGACGTCGTCGGCCTCGTCCTCGATCGTCTCGGGGAAGGTGAGCTCGACGGCGTGGTCGGAGGCGCCCGGCCCGGCGGCGAGGCGGTCGACCGGCACCGCGCTGCCCGCCGTGAGCGGCGCGACGACGGCGTTCGCCGCGGCGAGGACACCGTGGCCGTTCCGCCAGCTGGTCGACAGCGAGAACCGGGCCGCGGAGCCGAAGTCGAGGGCGAAGCGGCCAAGGCCCTCCGCGCTCGCCCCGCGCCAGCCGTAGATCGACTGGTGCGGGTCGCCTACGGCCATCACGCCCTGCTCGGCGAAGAGCCGCGCGAGCAGGCGGGTCTGCAGCACGGAGGTGTCCTGGTACTCGTCGAGCAGCACGACCCGGTAGCGGGCACGGTGCTCGTCGACGACGCGGGGCACGCGCTCGATGATGCGGAGCGCGAGCGCCACCTGGTCCGAGAACTCGACGAAGCCGCGCTCGGCCTTCGCCTCCTGGAACCGCTCGGCGAGCGCCGTCAGCACCGGCAGCGCGCCGACGGCCTGCAGCGCCTTCTCGAGCTCGCGGTAGAGACCGGAGCCGCTGGAGCCGCGGGGCAGTTCGCCGAGGCGGAGGAAGTCCTCCGCGAAGCCCGCGACCTCGGCCGGGTCGGCGAGGTTGTCCGCGAGGTCGTGCGCGAGCGCGACGGTGAGGTCGGTCAGGCGGTCGATGCTCGCCTCGACCTCGAGGATGCGCGGGTCGGCGGTGTCGGCGACGACCCCGCGCGCCAGGTGCCAGGCGGACGCCTCCGACAGCACGGTCGCGTCGCCCTCCCGCCCGATCAGCGCCGCGTTGTCGCGGAAGATCGTGTTCGCGAAGGCGTTGTAGGTGGAGACGGTGGCGGCTTCGAACGGGTCGGGCTCGGTCTGGCCCTCGCGCAGCGGCAGCAGTCCGGCGGCCCCGAGCTGGTCGATCCGCCGGCCGATCCGCTCGCCGAGCTCGGCGGCGGCCTTGCGGGTGAAGGTGAGGCCGAGGACCTCGGACGGCGCGGCGAGCCCGTTGGCGAGCAGCCAGAGCACGCGGTTCGCCATCGTCTCGGTCTTGCCGCTGCCGGCGCCGGCGACGACGAGGGCCGGGGCGAGCGGCGCCTCGATGACGGCGCGCTGCTCGACGGTGGGCGGGCGGAGGTCGAGGGCCTCGGCGATGGTCAGGGCGTCGATCACGGGCGGGGTCCGTCCTCGGGGGTCGCGGCGGAGTCGGGAGCGGGGTCGGCGGCCCGAGCGGGGTCGGCGGCGGGATCGGGATCCGCGGCGGGGTCGGGGTCGGCGGCGTCCAGGGACGAGTCCTCGGGACCCGCGGTCTCCTCGTCGTCCGTCTCGACCTCGTCGAGCGCCAGCCGACCGTCCCCCGAGACCTCCGGCACGGCGTGGATCCGGTACCGCAGCGCGTCACCCGGGGAGAAGGGGACCGCGTCGAGCAGCCCCGA
This sequence comes from Rathayibacter sp. PhB152, assembly GCF_003751395.1. Taxonomy (NCBI): domain Bacteria; kingdom Bacillati; phylum Actinomycetota; class Actinomycetes; order Micrococcales; family Microbacteriaceae; genus Rathayibacter; species Rathayibacter sp. PhB152. The sequence goes on from NZ_RJUT01000008.1 coordinate 212,085, forward strand.
GAAGCCGGACGCGGCCATCCCCCGTGCCGCCGCCCGGACCCGCTCGCGCAGCGCCTCGAGCTCTTCCTCGCCGAAGCGGGGCTGGACGACCTCGCGGTAGAGCGACCCGCGGACGCCCTTCGCGACGAAGAGCAGCTTCGCGCCGCCGCCCTCGTCCGCGCCCGCCGCCTCGATCGCGCCGCTGGCGACGGCGAGCTGGTAGCTGCCGAGCTGCGCGTGCTCGGCGATGTCGGCCTGGCGCGGAGTGCTCCGGCCGGTCTTGAGGTCGACGATGACGACCGAGCCGTCCGGCGCGCGCTCGACGCGGTCGATCGAGCCGCGGATCCGCGCGGGCGGCACGTCGATCTCGAACTGCTGCTCGCGCCCGAGCACCGCCCCGCCGCCGCGCTCGAAGTCGGCCAGGTAGGCGGCGAGGCCCTCGACCAGGCGCCGGGTCACCCGCAGCTGCCGCTCGCCGAGCCAGGGCGACTCGAAGACCAGCTCGGGCCAGCGCGACTCCAGCTCGGCCCAGAGCGCCTCCGGCTCGGTGCTCGCCGCGTTCTCGAGCACCCAGTGCACGAGCGTGCCGACCCCCATCGCGGTGCTCGTGGTCGAGCCCGACACGGCGTCGACGAACCAGTCGAGCGGCGAGCGCTCGAACGCCTCGAGCCGGCTGGGCGAGACCGAGACCGGCCGCTCCGGATCGTCCAGGTCGAAGAGCGGCTCGGTGGTGGAGGGCTCGAGGACGCCGTACCAGGAGGCCGGGTCGGCACCGGGCACCTCGGCCAGCGTGAGCGCCCGCAGCCCCCGGATCGCACCGGGCGCCTCGGCCGAGTTCGGCGTCGTCGCGGTCCGGCGGAGCCCCGCGACCGCCCCGCGCAGGGTCAGCGGCACGGCCGAGGCCGCGTCGAGCCGCGGCGCGTCGGGCGGCGTGAGCCGGAAGAAGAGGGACGGCGTCTCGTCCTCGCCCGCGACGGCGCTGAGCACGAGCTGGCGCCGGGCCCGGGAGGCGGCGAGCGCGAACATCCGCAGCTCGTCGTCGAGGGTGGCCTTCCGGCCGTCGAGCGGCAGGTCGCCCTCGCCGCGCGCGTGCCGGATCAGGCCGTCCGGGTCGAGCAGCGAGCCGCGCTGGCGCAGGTTCGGCCAGACGCCGTCCTGCAGCCGCGCGACCACGACCACGTCGAACTCGAGGCCGACGACGGAGGAGGGCGTGCCGATCAGCACCGCGTCCTCGACCGAGCGCGGCGCCAGCGTGTCCTCCGGCACCTCCGCCTCGAGGATCTCGGTGACGAAGCCGATGGCCGAGTGGCCGGGCGCTCGCTCGACGAAGCGCCGCGCCGCGCTGAAGAGCGCGACGACGCCGTCGAGGTTGCGGTTCGCCTCGGCCGCCGTGAGACCGGTGCCGAGCGCCAGCTCGCGCCAGGAGGAGGCGACGCGGCTCGACTCCCAGGCCGACCAGAGCAGCTCCTCGATCGAGCCCTGCTCGGCGTGCAGCCGGCGGACCCGATCGATCGTGACAGCGAGGCGCTCGGCCTGGCGCGCGGGGCCCGAGTCGATCGTGGCGAACCGGCCCGGTGCCTCCAGAGCCTCCACGAGCAGCGGATCGCTCGCGCGGATGCCCCCGCCCGCGAGCTCCTCCGCGCGCAGAGCGAGCCGCAGCCGTCGCAGGCCGAGCCGGTCGACCCCGCCGAACGGACCCAGCAGCAGCTCGGCCGCCAGCTCCGCGTCCAGCGGCCGCTCGCCGACCGCGACCCCGACCAGCACGAGCAGCGCCCGCGCGGCATGGTCGTCGCGCAGAGCACGACCGGCCAGCACGGAGCGGGTGGGCACCTCGGCGACGGCGAGCGCCTTCAGCAGCGGCTGGACGGCCGCGCCGGAGCGGACGACCACGGCCATCCGCCGCCACGGCACGTCGTCCCGGAGCCGCCGCTCGCGCAGCAGTCGCGCCACCGTCGCCGCCTCGCGCGCCGCCGTCGGAGCGTGCAGCACCAGCAGCGGGGCCGGCGCTCCGTCCTCGTCGGCGGGGGCCTCGGCGGCACGCTGCCGGCCGGCCGCGGCGGTGCCGATCCGCTGGGTCGCCGCGGAGACGAGTGCGCGCAGGGCCGCGCCGTGCCGGTGCACGCGGCCGAGGATCAGCGTCTCGGCGTCGCGCACGCCGATCGCCGGGCCGAAGCGGCCCAGCGTGTCGGAGGCGGCGCCGCGGTAGGCGCTCGTCGCGACGTCCGGGTCGCCGAACGCGAGCACGGTGACGCCGCGCGCGGCGAGGGCGCGCAGCAGCACGACCGTCGACTCGCTCGCCTCCTGCATGTCGTCGACGACGACGAGGCGGAGCGCCCGGATCCGCTCGCCCCCGCCGTCGTCGCGGATCGTCTCGGCCGCGAAGGCCGCGAACTCGGCGGCGTCGAGCTTCGTCCCCGCCTGCGGGGCCATCCAGTCGACGACGTCGCGGAACTCCTCGAGCACCGAGGCCGCGGCCGACCACTCGCCGCGGTCCGCGTCCACGGCCAGCCGGCGGATCGCGGCGGTGTCGAGGCCGTGCTCGGTGGCCCGCATGCCGAACTCGCGCAACTCGGTGCGGAAGGTGCGCAGCCGCAGCACCTCTGGGCTGAACTCGTCGGGCCAGCGCGGCCCGGTGCCGTCCTCGAGGTGGCCCTCGAGCAGCTCGGAGAGGATGACGTCCTGCTCGCCGCCGGTGAGGAGGGTCGGGCGATCGATCCCGAGCTCCTTGGCGGCGGCAGTCACCGCCTCGAAGGCCAGCGAGGTGGCGGTCCGCGCCAGCGGCCCCCGCGTGGGGACGCCGAGCCGCAGCGCGAGCACGTCGCGCAGTGCCGTTGCGGCCGTGCGGCTCGCGGCGAGCACGGCGATCGACTCCGGCTCGTAGCCGCGCTCGAGCACCCGCTCCGCGACGAGCTCGACGATCGTGCTCGTCTTCCCCGAGCCGGGGGCGCCGAGCACCGCGGCGCTGCGGCCGTCGGGCAGGGCGAGGACGGCCCTCTGCGTCGGGTCGAGGACGAGCCCCTCGGCGGCCGCGCCGTCGCGAACGGGCGCCTCGTCGGAGGCGGGTGCCGGGGTTCGAGGAGCGATCACGCGACCACGCTAACCACAACCGCCGACACTCCCGTCCGCCCCTCGTGCGCCCCCGCCCGAGCCGGGTCCGCTCAGCGCGAAACCGGCGTCGGCCGCCGGGCGCGGTCCCGTATCCTGACAGCCACGTCCCCTCCCGAAAGGCACTGCTGGTGGAAATCCGTATCGGAATCGTCAACACCCCGCGCGAGCTCAACTTCGAGTCCTCGCTGTCCGTGGCCGAGGTCGAGAAGACGGTGACCACCGCGCTCGAGGCGGGCGCCAAGGTCCTCCGCCTGCGCGACGAGAAGGGCAAGATCTACATCGTCCCCACCGAGACCATCGCCTTCGTCGAGGTCGGCTCCGAGGAGTCGCGCCGCGTCGGCTTCGTCGCCTAGCACCTCCCGCACGGTCACGTCGTGGAGCTCCTCTTCGTCACTCTCGGCGGGATCCTCCTGGGCCTCGCCGCCCGCTACGGGCTGCCGCACCGGCACCTGCACGGGTCGGTCCTGATCCCCGCGCTCGGCGGAGTCGCCGCCGCGGTCGTCTGGGTCGCGCTGACCTGGGCCGGTCTGCCCTGGGACGGCGGACTGATCTGGATCCTCGCTCTCGGCCTCGCGGCCGCAGCGGTCCTCGTGGCCGACGTCGCGCTGGGCCGGGCGCGCACCCGCCGCGACGACGCCGCCCTCGAGGCGATGCTCGCCGGCCGGGTCGCCCCGGACCGCGTCGCTCCCTGAGCGCCGCCCACCACCACGCGAAGGCGCGGGAGTCCCGGACTCCCGCGCCTTCGTCGTTCCCGGGGCCGCCGACTCAGGCGGGCAGCGCCCCGACCGGGGTCGTCGAGGCGAGCGCCTCCGCCACCGCCGCGCGGATCGGCTCCACGATCGGCAGCACCCCGGCGAACTCCGCGGCCAGCCGCTCGGCCGCCGCGCTGAGCGGCCCGCCGCCGATGATCACCGCCTCCGCCCCGGCCGCCTGCGCCAGTAGCACCGCCGCGTGCAGCTCGCCGTGCAGTCGGTCCGGGTCCTCGAGCTCCTCCGCCGGCGAGGCCGTGAGGAAGCAGCCCGCGTAGGCGTCGAGGCTCCCCGCATCGGCGACGAGCGCCCGGAGCACCGGCTCCAGCCGGCCGGTCGTCGTCGCGATCGCGAACCGCCGGCCGCCCGCGCTCGCGGCGCGCACGGCCGCGGCTCCGATGCCCACGACCGGCAGCCCCGTGGCCTCCGCCGCCTCGGCGGCACCCGGATCGCCGAACGCGGCGACCACGATCGCGTCGGACGCGTGCAGCAGCACCGCGCGTCGAGCCGCGGTCACCACGTGCGCCGCCGCGGCGGAGAGAGCGGAGGGCGTCGTGATGATCGCGGGCCCCTGCGCCACCGTCTCCCCCACGATCCGGACGTCCTCCCCGCGCACCGCGTCGCGGGCGACCGCGACGAGGAGCCGGGTGGTCGCGACCGAGGTGTTCGGATTCACGACGACGATCGTGCGCTGCACGCTCAGTCCTCCGCCATCGGACGGCCGACGGTCTCGCGCGGGAACTGCACCGCGATCGCGCAGACCGCGAACAGCCCGGCGAGGAGGGCGAACATCCCGCCGACCCCCGAGGCGTCGAGCACGGCGCCGGCGAGGAGCGGGAACAGCCCGCCGGAGAGCGAGCCGAGGGCGAGGATCACCGAGGTGCCGAGGCCGCGGATCCGCGTGGGGTACTGCTCCGGAGCGAACAGCCAGATGGTGGTGTTGAGCACGATCACCGAGAAGTTGAAGAGGAAGCCGAAGACGAGCACCAGCGCGACGGTGGTGCCGAGGAAGCCGAAGCCGAGACCGGCGCCGATCCCGAGCAGGGCCGCGACCGTGAGCGTGAGCTTGCGCGGCAGCCGGCGGGCGGCGAGGGCAGCGACCAGCGCTCCGACCAGGGAGCCCGACTGCATCACGAGGGTATACCAGAGCGCACTGGTGATGTCGAAGCCGCGGGAGGTGAGGATCAGCGGGATCAGGGTGAGCATCGAGATCTGCGCGGCGTAGGACATGCAGACCGCGACGCCCAGGGCGATCGTGGTGCGGCGGTGGCGGCGGCCGAAGAGCTCGGTCCAGCGTGGGGTGCTCACGGACGTGACGGGCCGGTCGGCGGCGCCGCCCAGGTAGTCGACCTCGTCGGTCACGGGGCGGTGCAGCCGGCCCTGCGCGAGCCGGTTGATGACGGTGTTCGCCTCGGCGACGCGGCCGCGGGCGGCGAGATAGCGGGGAGTCTCGGGCAGCGCGCGCCGGTAGACCACGACCGCGAGGGCGGGGATCACCAGGATGCCGAAGAGCCAGCGCCAGCGGTCGTCGCCGGTGAAGACCGAGAAGACGATGACGCCGAAGAGCGGGGCGAGCATGTTGCCGAGTCCGGCCGCGGCGACGTTGATCAGGCCGACAGCCGTGCCTCGGTGCTTCGCGGAGAAGAACTCGGCGAGCATGATGACCGCCGTCGCGATCTCGCCGCCGAGGCCGAGGCCGACCAGGAAGCGCGCCGCGACCAGGATCTCGTAGCTGGGCGCGAAGGCGCAGAGCAGCGAGCCGACGGCGAAGATCATCAGGTTCGCACCCAGGAGGGTGCGCCGCCCGATCCGGTCCATCACCACTCCGGCGAGGACGCGGCCGAGCGCGACCGCCGTGAAGGTCGCCGTGTTGAGCAGGCCGATCTGCGCACCGGCGAGTCCCCAGTCGGCGGCGAGGATCGGGCCGGCGACGCCGACCGTGTTCTGCTCGATCGCGTCGAAGAAGACGCCGAAGAGGATCATCGCGACGATGCCCAGGTGCGCGCTCGTGACTCCGATGCGCGAGTAGGCGGCCTCGATGCGGTCGCCCATCGTCGTGGCGGGGGGCGGATTCGTGACGGTGCTCATGGGGCGGGTCCTTCCGGCGGAGTGGCGAGAGAGGCGCTCGGTATACCGAGGCACGTCGATCACGGTAGATCCGATCCGGCGCTCGGCTGTTTCGGGCAGATGAAGACGGCGTTACAAGGACGGACGGGTCCCGCCTGCGCCGCCCGCTACCCTTCGGGGACGGAGAACGGGTAGACCGACAGGAGCGCCGATGCCGACGAAGAGTCCCGCGCAGACGATGTCGCAGCGGGTGTACGAGGAGCTGCGCGCGCGCATCCTCGACGGCCGGCTGCCGGCGGGCGAGCCGATCCGCGAGCGCGATCTCGCCACCGAGCTCGCCGTCTCGCGCGTGCCGATCCGCGAGGCGCTGCCCTGGCTCGAGCTGGCCGGCCTGGTCACGGTCCGCCCGCGCAGCACCGCCGTCGTGTCGATCGTCCGGCGGCGCGACGTCGAGGAGCTCTACGACATCCGCTCGGCGCTCGAGCCGCTCGTGGCCCGCAGGGCGGCGGAGGCGGTGGCCCGCGGCGCCGACGCCTCGGCCCTGACCGCCGTCGTCGCCGACGCGAGCGCCGCCCTCGCCGCCGGCGACCTCGCGCGCTTCCACTCCGAGAGCGGCCGCATCCACGGCGCGATCGAGGCGATCGCGGGCAACCGGCTCCTGATCACCACGATGCAGCCGCTCGACGAGCGCAGCAACCGTCTCAACATCGCGAACATCCAGGCTGAGCCGGGCGTCCGGCACGACGAGCACGTGCGCCTCGCGGAGGCGATCGCCGCCGGCGACGCCCCGCTCGCCGTCTCCGTCGCCCACGCCCACGTCGAGTGGGGCCGCGCCCGCACCGTCGCCACCCTGGCCCACGTCCCCGGCTTCATCGACGACTGACCGGGCGGCCGCGCACTTCCTCCGTGCTGATCGAGCAGCCCTCAGCGGCCACTTCCCTGCTGATCGACCGGCCGGTGGCTGTCGCCTCCATGCTGATCGAGTAGCCCGCGCAGCGGGCGTTTCGAGATCCACCACCGTCAGGAGTCGGGACTGCAGAACCCGCCCTCAGGCGGACGTGGGTCTCGATACGCCCCTCCGGGGCTACTCGACCAGCAGGAATGCGGCACCGGCCGAGCTCCGGCACGCCGAACCGCGTCCGGCACGTGGAAACCGGCGGAATCCGCGAGCCGGAGGCGATTCCGCGAGCCGGCGGCGCCGGAGCTCCGGCCCGCACCAGCGCCGAGGCGTCAGGCCGTCAGGCCGAGCGCGTCCATCCGGCGGGTGTGCGAGGCGATGAGCTCGGTGAAGACCGGCTCGATCCGGGACTCGTCGGAGTCGGGGTTGCCCGAGCCCATCAGCGCCGAGCGGGCGACGAGCAGCGTGTCGCCGACCAGGCGGCGCCCCCAGACCGCGAGGCGGGAGCCGAGGCGCTCGTCCGCCGCGATCTCGCGGCGGAGGATCGCGACCAGGCCGTCGACGCCGGTGTCGGCGCCCAGCGTCTGCGCCATCCGCGGGCCGACGTCGTTCGGCAGCCCGCCGGTGAGCCGGATGAAGAAGTCGTCGAGCAGCCCGGCGGTGATGTACGCCGACAGCAGCGTCTCGTGCAGGTCGGCGCCGCGGGTGAGGTGCTCGAAGGTGTCGATGGCCGGCCGGAACGGCGCCATCGCCTCGCTCGGCTCGACGTCGCGCCGGCGCAGCTCGGCCACGACCGCGTGGTGCTTCGCCAGCGCGGTGCCCGCCGCCGCGGAGATCGCCTCCTTGTCGGCGAGGTCGTCCGTGCCCGCCACCCCGCGGGCCAGCGCCTCGAACACGGCCAGCTGGAGGTAGGCCACCTGCCCGAGGTAGGGCAGCAGCTCGGGGCTCAGATCGGCCAGATCGACGCGGTCGCGCTTGCTCGTCGACTCACCGCGCGGGGTCAGTCGGGGGGCTTCGCCGAGCGGACGTCGACGTCGGAACCAGGCTGCCATCCGATCAGTGTAGAGCGCGCGCCGCCCGCGGTTCCGGGCCCGAGGACCCCCGTGGCGGTAGACTCGCCGGGATGTCACCGGCGCTGGATCGGTGACCCTGCGCCCGAGTCGTACAGGGGCGTGGACCGTTCGACACGACAGGCGCTTCACTCCGTGACTTTCTCCGACCTCAACATCGACGACGACATCGTCGCCGCACTCGCCGCCAAGGGCATCCTCGAGCCGTTCCCCATCCAGGAGCAGACCATCCCGCTGGCCCTGCAGAAGCAGGACATCATCGGGCAGGCCAAGACCGGCACCGGCAAGACCTTCGGCTTCGGCCTCCCCCTCATCCAGGCCCTCGGCAACGACCCCGAGCCCGGCGTCAAGGCGCTGATCGTGGTGCCGACCCGCGAGCTGGCCGTGCAGGTCACCGAGGACATCGAGCTCGCCGCCTCCAACCGGCCGACCAAGATCGTCTCGATCTACGGCGGCAAGGCCTACGAGGGTCAGATCGAGCAGCTCAAGGCCGGCGCGCAGATCGTCGTCGGCACCCCGGGCCGCCTGCTCGACCTCGCCGGTCAGCGCCTGCTCTCGCTCGCGAGCGTGCAGACGATGGTCCTCGACGAGGCCGACAAGATGCTCGACCTCGGCTTCCTCTCCGACATCGAGAAGCTCTTCGCGCAGACCCCGGCCACCCGCCACACCATGCTCTTCTCGGCGACGATGCCCGGCGCGATCGTCGCCCTCGCCCGCCGCTTCATGAACAAGCCGATCCACATCCGCGCGACGGACCCCGACGAGGGCATCACGCAGGCGAACATCAAGCACATCGTCTACCGGGCGCACTCGCTCGACAAGGACGAGGTCATCGCCCGCATCCTGCAGGCCGAGGGCCGCGGCAAGACCGTCATCTTCACCCGCACCAAGCGCGCGGCCGCCCGCATCGTCGAGGAGCTCAACGACCGCGGCTTCAACGCCGCCGCCGTGCACGGCGACCTCAACCAGGAGCAGCGCGAGCGCGCGATGGCCGCGTTCAAGGCCGGGAAGAAGGACATCCTGATCGCGACCGACGTCGCCGCCCGCGGCATCGACGTCAACGACGTCACCCACGTGATCAACCACACCATCCCGGACGACGACCAGACCTACCTGCACCGCGTCGGCCGCACCGGCCGCGCCGGCAAGACCGGCATCGCCGTGACCTTCGTCGACTGGGAGGACCTGCACAAGTGGGCCCTCATCAACCGCGCGCTCGAGTTCGGCCAGCCCGACCCGGTCGAGACCTACTCCTCGTCGCCGCACCTCTACGAGGACCTCGCGATCCCCGTCGGCACGAAGGGCCGGCTGAAGCCGACCCCGATCCCCGCCGAGGCGAAGGCGGACGCCCGCCCCGACCGCGCTCCCCGTCAGCGCGAGCCGCGCGAGGGCGGCCGCGAGCCGCGCCGCCGCAGCCGCGGAGACTCCGGCGAGACGGCTCCCGCCGCCACCGAGGGCGAGCCGGTGCAGACCGGCCAGGCCCCCTCGAGCGAGAGCAAGGAGCACCACGACGGCAACAGCGAGCCCCGCCGCCGCACCCGCCAGCGCCGCCGCAGCCCCCGCCCGGACGGCTCGGCGTAGGCCTCCGCGGCCGCGGATCTCGATACGCCCGCTCCGCGGGCTGCTCGATCAGCATGAAGGTCCGCTCCGCGGGCTGCTCGATCGGCAGGAGAAGCATGCTGGTCGAGTAGCTCGCAGGAGCGCATCGAGACGCGGCCTTCAGCAGCGCGAGCTTCTGACAGCGGTGGATCTCGATACGCCCGCTCCGCGGGCTACTCGATCAGCATGCAAGTCCGCCCCGCGGGCTCCTCGGCCGGCATGCAGGACCGCTCCGCGGGCTACTCGGTCGGCATGCAGGACCGCTCCGCGGACTCCTCGGTCGGCATGCAGGACCGCTCCGCGGGCTCCTCGATCAGCATGAGGTGTCGCGGCTGCCGTCGACCGCCGCGGAGCCTGCCGGGCGCGACCGCCGCCGACCAACGGCGGACCATGCTGGTCGAGTAGCCGCGCAGCGGCGTATCGAGACCCACCCCGCCGTGCCGACGGCGCGGCTCAGCCCGCCCTCGCCGCCCCGCGGATCGCGTCGACGGTCGCGCGCTCCGTCGTGTTCTCGCCGAGCCGGTTCGGCTTGCCGGTGCCGTGGTAGTCGCTCGAGCCGGTCGTGACGAGGGAGTACCGAGCCGCCAGCTCGCGCAGCCGCCGCTTGCCCGCGGCGGTGTTCTCCCGGTGCTCGACCTCGAGGCCGAAGAGCCCCGCGTCGACCAGCTCCGGCAGCATCGACTCGATCGCGATGCCGCGGGTGCTCGTGGCGGGGTGCGCGATCACGGGCACGCCGCCCGCGGCCCGCACGAGTCGCACCGCCTCGACCGGATCCGGGGCGTAGTGCGGCTGGAAGTAGCCGCCGCGCCAGTCGAGGATCCCCGCGAACGCCGCCGAGCGGTCGGTCGCGAGCCCGCGGGCGACCAGCGCGTCGGCGATGTGCGGGCGTCCGATCGTGGTGCCGGGGCTGGTCTGCGCCAGCACGTCGTCCCAGGTGAGGTCGTAGTCGGCCGCGATCGCCGTGACGATGGCCTGCGCGCGGTGCGAGCGCTCCGAGCGGATCCGCGAGGTCTCGGCCACGAGGCCGGGGTCCTCCGGGTCGGGGAGGTACGCGAGCACGTGCACGCTCGCCCAGCCGACCCTCGAGGAGAGCTCCATCCCGGGCAGCAGGTCGATGCCCGCCTCCTCGGCCGCGGCGATCGCCGCCGCCCAGCCGCGGGTGGTGTCGTGGTCGGTCAGCGCGACGCCGCCGAGACCGGCCGAGGCGGCCGCGCGGACGAGCACCTCGGGCGGCTCGGTGCCGTCGGAGACGAGCGAGTGGGTGTGGAGGTCGTACCCGCCTCCGGGGACATGCATCCGGCCATCGTAGACGCGCGTCCTGCGGACTCCCCGGGACCGATGCCCTAGCCTGGGCCGGGATGGGGACACGACTGGTCAAGTTCGCGGTGGCGCTCGCAGTGGCGATCGTGCTGCTGGTGGTCGCGGCACCCGGCTTCTTCGGCCTCGCCGGTCAGACGCCCTTCGCGCAGCTGGTCTCGTTCCGCGCGGCCACCGCCCTGGCCGGGGTCGCCGGAGCCGTCGTCCTCGTCGTCGTCGCGGTGCTCGTGGAGCCCGTGCGCCGGCTCGCCCTCGTCCTCGGCGCCCTCGGCGTCGCCCTCGCGCTCGCGCTCGGCGGCCTGCAGGCGGTCCGCGGCGACGACTCCGCCCCGCCCCGCGCGCACCGCCTCGGCGACCTGCGCGTCCTGAGCTGGAACCTCCTGCACGACGGCGTCCCCGCCGAGACCGTCGCCGCGCTCGCGGACGCGAACGCCGCTGACGCGGTCGCGCTGCTCGAGGTGTCGCAGGAGCGCGCCGAGCAGGTCGGGGACGCCCTCGCCGCCGTCGGCCGCCCGATGATCCTGCACCTGGTCCCGGGCACCGGACCGAGCGACGGCACCGCGCTGCTGCTCTCGCCCGCCCTCGGCGGCTACTCGGTCGACGCGGCGAGCACGCCGACCGCGACCAGCGCCTCCCTCGTCGCCCGGCCCGACACCCCGGAGCGCCCGGTGATCGCGGCCGTGCACACCACCGCTCCGCTGCCCGCCCACGCGACCGAGTGGCGCAGCGACCTCGCCCGTCTGGCCGACCTCTGCACCGCCGAGGAGGACCTCGTCGTCCTGGGTGATCTCAACTCGACTCTCGACCACTGGTCGGCTCTCCCGGGCGACGCCGACCTCGGCGGCTGCACGGACGCCGGACGGCTCGCGAACGCCGCGGCCGTCGGCACCTGGCCGACGAGCCTCCCGCCGGCCCTCGCCGCTCCGATCGACCACGTGCTGTTCTCCGGTCGCTGGGACGTCTCCGGCTTCGACGTGCTGGACGACCAGGACGACGCCGGCAGCGACCACCGCCCGGTGCTCGCGCAGCTCTCGGTCCGCGGGATGGTCAAGGAGTCGTCCTGACCACTGCCCCGGCCGCCTGGCCCTGCCCCCGGCCGCCGTGTCGGGCGCAGGGAGGAGAATGGCGGCATGACGAACACGGACGAGCAGACCACCACCGCCGCACCGGAGACCGTCGCCGCCGCTCCCGCGCCGCGCGCGACCACGAACCGCTCCACGACCCCCGGCTCCGACCGGTTCCGCGACTTCATCGCGTCCGGCTGGGCCCAGCGCGAGGAGACCCTCCCCGCGCCGCGCGAGCAGGCCGCCTTCGCCGCGCGCCGCCGCGAGCGCCTCTCAGCCCTGCACACCGGCGTCCGGCTGATCGTGCCGGCCGGGCGGCTGAAGCAGCGTGCCAACGACACCGACTACCCCTTCCGCGCGCACTCCGCCTTCACCTGGCTGACCGGCTGGGGCTCGGACTCGGAGCCCGGCGCCGTCCTGGTCCTCGAGCCCGCAGGCGAGGGCCACACCGCGACGCTCTACTTCCGAGAGCGGGCCGGCCGCGACTCCGACGAGTTCTACGCGAACTCCGAGATCGGCGAATTCTGGATCGGCCCGCGCCCCTCTCTCTCGCAGGTCGCAGCCGACCTCGGACTCGAGACCCGCGGCATCGCGGAGCTCGATGCCGTCCTGGACGCCGGCGAGGCGCCGGTCGCGGTCCTCCGCGAGGCGGACCCCGTGGTCACCGCGCGCGTGGACGCGCAGTCGCCCGGCGCGGAGACCGACGGCGACGCCCTCGAGCGCGACCTCTCCGAGCTGCGCCTGGTCAAGGACGAGTACGAGATCGCCGAGCTGCGCGCCGCCGTCGACGCCACCGCCCGCGGCTTCGAGGACGTCCTCGCCGACCTGCCCCGCATCGTCCGGCACGAGCGCGGCGAGCGCCTGATCGAGGGCGTCTTCAACGGCCGCGCCCGCGCCGACGGCAACGCGGTCGGCTACGACACCATCGCCGCCGCCGGTGCGCACGCCTGCATCCTGCACTGGACCCGCAACGACGGGCCGGTGCGCCCCGGCGACCTGGTCCTCCTCGACGCCGGCGTGGAGCAGGAGAGCTACTACACCGCCGACATCACCCGGACCTTCCCCGTCGACGGCCGCTACACCGAGGCGCAGCGCCGCGTGCACGAGACGGTGCGGGAGGCGGCCGACGCCGCGTTCGCGATCGTCCGGCCCGGCATCCGCTTCCGCGAGGTGCACGCGGCCGCGATGGCCGTCATCGCCCGGCGCACCGCGGAGTGGGGCCTGCTCCCGGTGAGCGCCGAGGAGGCGCTCGAGGCCGACAATCAGCAGCACCGCCGCTACATGGTGCACGGCACCAGCCACCACCTGGGCCTCGACGTGCACGACTGCGCGAAGGCCCGCCGCGAGATGTACCTGGACGGGATCGTCGAGGCCGGCATGGTCTTCACGATCGAGCCGGGCCTCTACTTCCAGCCCGACGACCTCACCGTGCCCGCGGAGCTCCGCGGCATCGGCGTGCGGATCGAGGACGACGTCCTCGTGACGGCGGACGGCGCCGAGAACCTGTCGGCCGGCATCCCCCGGTCCGCCGACGACATCGAGGCGTGGATGGCGCGGCTGGCCGGCTGAGGCCCTATCCGGACGGATCCGGGTCGGGGTCGGCGGCGCTCAGGCGGCGACGGCCTCGACCGGGTTCTGCCGGGCGACGGCGTGCGCGAGCCCCTCGAGCAGGACGGCGAGCTGCCCGGCCGGCGCCGCCGGGTCCTCCGGGTGCCACTGCACGCCGACGATCGGCGCGTCCCGGTGCTCCAGCGCCTCGACGACGCCGTCCTCCGCTCGGGCGACGACCCGCAAGCCCGGGGCGAGGGCGTCGACCGCCTGGTGGTGCGCGCTCTGCACGGCGAGCGCCTCCGCGCCGAAGAGGCCGCCGAGGGTCGAGTCCGCGGCGAGCACCACGTCGTGGCGGTGCATGCGCTCGTGCACCGGTGCGTCGGCGTTGAGGTGCGCGGCCTCCGGGCCGAGGTCCGGGACGAGCGTGCCGCCGAGGGCGACGTTGACGATCTGGAGCCCGCGGCAGATGCCGAGCAGCGGGGTGCGGCGGGCGAGAGCCCGGCGGACCAGGGCGATCTGGGCGGCGTCGGCCTGCTCCGCGTGCGGGCCCTCGCCGGCGTAGCCGCGGGCGACGCCGTAGCGCTCGGGGGCGATGTCCTCGCCGCCGGCCAGCACGATCGCGTCGGCGCCGAGCGTGCGCTCGAGCAGCCGCGCGGTGCCGAGGTCCTCCGCCGCGAAGCGCTCCGCCTCCCAGCCGAGCTCGCGGGCGAGGCCGAGGATGCGGCCGTTGAGCATCTGCACGTAGGCGTGGTACTCGTCGCGTCCGGGGCGCGCCGAGGCGACTTCGACGATGGCGAGCGTTCCTGGCATGCCTCCATCCTGGGCACGGGCGGGCAGCGGGTCGAGCCGCGACGACACGGTCGGTAACACAGGGCCCGTACGATCACGGAGTGACCTCGCCGATCCCGTCCCTCCCGGAGCGGCTGCACCGCTCCCGCGCGGACGTCTCCGTCCTCGCGGGCACCACCTCCGAGCGCCAGGTGCGCCCGCTCCGCGAGGCGATCGAGGCGGCCGCCGAGCGCGACGACTCCGCCGCGGCCGCACTGCTCGACGCCGTCGAGGCGCAGACGGTGCTGCTGGAGCGCGCCGAGACCCAGCTGAGCGCTCTGGAGCGCTCGGTGCGCGACGACCTCGACCGCGCGGCCACGCTGACCGGTGTGCGGACCACCGCGCAGCTCGCCTCCGCCGCCGACGTCGCGACCGCCTGCGCCGCCGCGACCGCTCTGCTGCTCAGCGCCGACGACGCGCGCGCCTCGGACGTCCGGCACGACCCCTCTGTCGTCCTCGCCCTGCTGCTGGAGGCCGACGCCGCCCTCGACGCGGTGGTCGCCGGCTACCGCGAGCCGCGGGCGCAGGCCGAGCGGCAGCTGCTCCTCGTCGAGGGGGCCCGCACCGTCGCCCTGCTCGGGGCCGACGCGGTCGCCCTGCTGGCGGCCGTGCACGGCGAGCGGATCACCGCCGCACCGCGCATCCTCGCCGAGGAGACCCGCTCCCAGCTGGACGCCGCCCTGCACCTCGCGGCGGCCGCCCCGTCCGCCGCACTCGAGCAGGCGAGGGCCGCCGCCGACCGGGCCCGCTCCGCGCTGGACGAGGCGCTGCTCGACCTCGACGGCCCCGAGGCGCCGTCCGCGGATCCGCTCGCGGGCACGTCCGGCGAGCTCCCGGCCGCCTGATCCGGCGAGGCCTCGACCCCCGCGAGCCGCGTGCCATAGTGAGAGCCATGGCCTCCTTCCTCGTCGTCCCCCAGTGGCAGGGGTCCGCCTCGACGCGGGCCATGCGCCTCGTCGACGGAGCCGAGGCGATCCGCGGCGATCTGCCCTCCTCCGCCACGGTCGTCGTCGACGTCCCGCCGGAGGCGGGCGACGCGCAGGACACCGGGGTCCGCCGCTACGCGTCCGTCGCCGTGACCGCCGAGCGGGTCCGCGAGGCGCTGGCCGGCCGGCCCGGGCCGATCGTGACGATCGGCGGCGACTGCGGCGTGGAGTTCGCGGCGATCGGGCACGCGGTCCGCTCCTCCGCCGAGCCGGTCGCGCTGGTCTGGTTCGACGCGCATCCGGATGCGAACACGCCCGAGACCTCGCCGAGCGGCGCCTTCTGCGGCATGGTGCTCTCGGCCGTCCTCGGCCGCGGCGTCGGACTGCTCAGCGCGTCCGCCGCGGACCGGATCGCCGACGAGCACGTCGTGCTCGCGGGCGTCCGCGCCTCGGACCCGGGCGAGCTCGAGGGACTGCTCGAGCGCGGAGCCACCCACCTCGGCGTCGACGCGCTCGATCCGGAGGCGCTCGTCGCCGCCGTCGAGGCGACCGGTGCCGGCTCGGTCTACGTGCACATCGACCTCGACGTCCTCGACCCGGCCGAGGTCGCCGGTCTCTTCGACCCCGTGCCGTTCGGCGTCCCCGCCTCGCGGCTGGTCGAGTGCCTCGCCGCGCTGCGGGCCCGGTTCCCGCTCGCGGGCGCGGGCCTCACCTCCTTCGCGCCGTCCTCGCCGACCGCCGCGGTCGACGACCTGCCGACGATCCTCCGCCTGGTCGGCGCGACGACCCGCGGCGTCTGAGCACTCCGCGCCGTCCGAGCACCGGCCGGCACGTCGTCGGCCTGAGCGGCGACTCCGAATCGGCGCCCCGCCGCGACCCGGTGTCGGCGGCACCGGGCAAGATGGACGGACGCGACCCGAGCGGAGGACCGATGAGCGACGACCGGCGACGTGTGCGCACCGAACGGCGCGGGCACGTGCTCGAAATCGTCCTCGACCGGCCCGAGAAGCGGAACGCGGCCGACTTCCGGCTGCTGCGCGAGCTGGCCGCCGCCTACGGCGAGCTGGACCGCGATCCGGAGCTGCGCGCGGGCGTCGTCCTCGCCGAGGGCGCCCACTTCACGGCCGGGCTCGACCTGGCCGACATCGGGCCGCGGCTCGGCGGCGACGGTCTGGACTTCGTGCCGGAGGGCGGCCTCGACCCGTGGGCGATCCGCACCCGCCCGGTGGCCAAGCCCGTCGTGATCGGGCTGCAGGGCACCTGCCTCACCCTCGGCATCGAGCTGGCCCTCGCGAGCGACGTCGTCCTCGCCGAGGAGTCGACCCGCTTCGGGCAGATCGAGGTCGCGCGCGGCATCCTCCCCTTCGGCGGCGCCACGCTGCGCTTCCCGCGCGCGGCCGGCTGGGGCGACGCGATGCGCTGGATCCTCACCGGCGACGAGTTCGACGCCCGCGAGGCGCACCGGATCGGCCTGGTCCAGGAGGTGGTGGCCGACGGCACCGTCGCCGAGGCGGCCCGAGCGCTCGCCGAGCGGATCGCCGCGCAGGCTCCGCTCGCCGTCCAGGCGGCGCTCGCGAGCGCCCGCCTCGCCGTCGCCTCCTCCGACGCCGAGGCCGCCGCTGCGTTGCCCGCCGAGCTGGCACGCCTCGCCGCGTCGGACGACGCGCGGATCGGCATGAAGGCCTTCCTCTCCCGCACGCGAGCGGAGTTCACCGGCCGATGAGCGAGCAGGCACCCGTGACCACATCCGTCCCGACCACCACCGGCACCGCCGATCCCGCGGCTCGGCAGTCGTCCGTCCTCGAGGCCCAGCGCGAGCGCGCGGCCCAGCAGCTCGAGGTCCGCCTGCGCTACGGCGACCAGGTCTGGGAGCTGCGCGAGGTCGACCACTTCGCCGTCTTCTCCCGCCGCTCGAGGGCGCGCCGGGCCGGCCGGGCGCTCGTCGCCTCCGGCTTCGAGATCGCCATCTCGCGCCTGCGGCTGCGCCTCGTGCTGGTCGCGAGCCACCACGCCGCGGTGGACGAGGAGGCGACGACCGCCTTCCTCCGCCAGGTGATCGAGGTCGTCGAGCGCGAGGGCGGCCGCTACGACGGCTGGCGCGCCGAGATCGTGCCCGCGCACTGAGAACGTCCTCCGGGCCGCACGGCGCCGGAGTCCAGGACAGAACGGGCGATCCGCCCCCGAGAACGATCCGGAGAGACCATGACCACGCCGAGCACCGACGCCGCCAGCGAGACCGCAGCGACCGACACCTTCGATCTGATCGTCATCGGCGCGGGGCCGGTCGGCGAGAACATCGCCGATCGCGCCGTGCAGGGCGGGCTGACCGCCGCGATCGTCGAGAGCGAGCTGGTGGGCGGCGAGTGCTCCTACTGGGCCTGCATGCCGTCCAAGGCGCTGCTGCGCGCGCCGATGGCGCTGCGGGCCGCCCGCGACCTCCCGGGAGCGGCGCAGGCCGTCACCGGCGGCGTCGACATCGCCGCGCTCCTGGCGCACCGCGACTCCGTCACCAGCGGCTTCGACGACCACGGCCAGGTCCAGTGGCTCGAGGGCGCCGGCATCGAGCTCGTCCGCGGCCACGGCCGCCTCAGCGGTGTGCGCGAGGTCAGCGTCACCGCCCCCGACGGCTCCGTCCGCGTCCTGCACGCCCGGAGCGCCGTCGCCGTCGCGACCGGCACCAGCGCCGTCGTCCCCGACATCCCGGGGCTGCGCGCCGCCTCGCCGTGGACCAGCCGCGAGGCGACCAGCGCCGAGATCGTCCCCGACCGCCTCGTCGTCGTCGGCGGCGGCGTCGTGGCCTGCGAGATGGCGACGGCCTACGCCGGCATGGGCGCCACCGTGACCCTGCTCGCCC
This sequence comes from Rathayibacter sp. PhB152, assembly GCF_003751395.1. Lineage (NCBI taxonomy): Bacteria > Bacillati > Actinomycetota > Actinomycetes > Micrococcales > Microbacteriaceae > Rathayibacter > Rathayibacter sp. PhB152. Next base: position 230,095 of record NZ_RJUT01000008.1, read on the forward strand.
GGAGCGGGCTGCTCGCCCCGTTCGAGCCGTTTGCCGGCGAGCTGGTCGGCGACGCCCTCCGCGAGCTGGGCGTCGACGTGCGGATCGGCGGCTCCCCCGCGTCCGTCGAGCGCCGCGCCGACGGCACCGTCGCCGTGACCCTGGAGGGCGGCGACGTCGTCGAGGCCGACGAGATCCTCGCCGCCACCGGCCGCGCCCCGCAGACCCGCGACATCGGCCTCGAGGTCGTCGGGCTCGAGCCGGGCGACTCTCTGAAGGTCGACGACACGATGCTCGTGCTCGGCGAGGACGGCTCCCCGGTCGGCTCCGGCTCGCCCTGGCTCTACGGAGTCGGCGACGTCAACCACCGAGCGCTGCTCACCCACCAGGGCAAGTACCAGGCCCGCGCCGCCGGCGACGTGATCGTCGCGCGCAGCACCGGCGGCGAGGTGAAGGACGCGCCCTGGGGCGCGCACGTCGCCACCGCGGACCACGAGGCCGTGCCGCAGGTCGTCTTCACCGACCCCGAGGTCGCCTCCGTCGGCCTCACCGCCGCCGCGGCCGAGAAGGCGGGCTACCGCACCCGGGTCGTCGACTACGAGATCGGCTCCGTCGCCGGCGCCTCCCTCGCCGCCGTCGGCTACAAGGGCACCGCCCGGATGGTCGTCGACGAGGATCGCGAGGTCCTGCTCGGCGTCACCTTCGTCGGCAAGGAGGTCGGCGAGCTCGTGCACTCCGCGACGATCGCCGTCGTCGGCGAGGTCCCGCTGTCCCGCCTGTGGCACGCCGTCCCCTCCTACCCGACGATCAGCGAGGTCTGGCTGCGCCTGCTCGAGACCTACGGGCGCGACAGCGCGTGAGCGCCCTGCGGCGCGCGGTCGCGGTCGTCGCCCTCGACCCGGCGATCACCCGGCCCGGCTACCTCTTCGCCTGCGCGGTCGGTCTGGCCTGGGGCGCGCTCTGGAGCACGGGCCCGATCGAGCGCCGCAACGGGCTCGTCGTCTTCACCGGCCTGCCCTCCTGGGCCTTCGGCCGCGGCGGCTCCTGCGTCGGCACGAGCTACCTGACGGACAGCAACGTCTCCGACCGCGTGCTCGAGCACGAGGCCGTGCACAAGGAGCAGTGGCGCACCTTCGGCATGTGGTTCCCGCTGATGTACTTCGTCGCCGGCCGCGACCCGCTGCGGAACCGCTTCGAGATCGAGGCCGGCCTCGAGAAGGGCGGCTACGTCCGTGGTCGCTGATCAGACGGGGCGCGTCGTCGTCCTCACCGGGGCGAGCTCCGGGATCGGGCGGATCGCCGCCGGCGCGCTGGCCTCGGCCGGCGCCCGCGTCGCCGTCGTCGGGAGGAACCCGGAGCGGACCCGCGCGGTCGCGGCGGAGATCGGCGGCGATCCCTTCGTCGCCGACTTCGACCGTCTCGACGACGTCCGCGACCTGGCCGGCGCCCTCCTCGCCCGCTACGACGGCATCGACGTGCTCGCCAACAACGCGGGCGGTCTCGTCTCGCACCGCGGCGAGACGATCGACGGGCACGAGCGGACGATCCAGAGCAACCACCTGGCGCCGTTCCTGCTGACCCGCCTGCTGCTCCCCCGCCTGATCGAGACCGGGCGCGAGCGCCCCGGTGCCCGCGTGGTCTCCACCGCGAGCGCCGCCAACCGCATCGGCCGGCTCTCGCTCGACGACCCCGACCGCCGGCGCGGGCCGTGGCTGGGCGGCTGGCGCGCCTACGGCACCTCGAAGCTCGCCACGATCCTCTTCGTCCGCGAGCTGGCCGAGCGCCTGCTGCCGACCGCCGTCGACGCCTACTCGTTCCACCCGGGCGTCGTCGCGACCGGCTTCGGCGCCGATTCGCGGCTGATGTCGCTGCTGTCGCTGACCGGGTCGCCGGGCATCTCCGCCGAGGCGGGCGCCGTCCCGCTGATCACGCTGGCGTCCGAGCCGGACGTCGGCGCGGCGAGCGGCAGCTACTTCGACGGGCTCCGGCCCGGCGGCGCGGTGGCCGCGCAGGCGCGCGATCGTCAGCTCGGCCGCGACCTCTGGACGCTCTCGAGCCGCCTGGTCGGCGTCCCCGCCGCGCTCTGAGGGCGGAGGGGACGCGGCGCGAGGCTCAGTTGGCCTCGGAGCGGCCCGTCCGCCAGTAGCCCATGAAGGCGACGCGGGTGCGGTCGACGCCGAGCTCGGTGACGAGGCAGCGGCGGATGAGCTTGATCGCGCCGGCCTCGCCGGCGATCCAGGCGTAGAGGCCGGGGTCGGTGCGCTCCGCGGGCACCTCCCAGAGGATCTCGCTGTCGACGTCGACGTCGGACACCTCGACCCCGCGGTGATGCGCCGTGAGGAAGCGGGTCGCCCAGCCGCGGACGGAGTCGCCGAGCTGCGCGCCCGGGGTCGTCCCGGTGCGCACCAGCCAGTGCACGCGGACTCCGGCGGGGTGCTGGAGCGGCAGGACGTCCGCCGCGCTCGGCACCTCGAGGAACGCGGCTCCGGTCGCCGAGGCGGGGAGGCTCTCGAGGATCGCGCTGATCGCGGGGACCGCGGTCTCGTCGCCCGCCATCAGGAGCGTCGTCGCCGCACCCGGGTGCCACTCGACGCCGCCGCCGGCCAGCTCCGAGCGCGTATCGGGCGCGATGATGACGACCTGCGCGCCGACGCGGGCCGACTCGACCCAGGCGGAAGCGGGACCGGTGTCGCCGTGTGCGACGAAGTCGACGTCGACCTCGGCCTGCTCGGGGCGCGTCGCGCGGATCGTGTAGGTGCGCAGCGGATTCCGCAGCGCGTCCGGCAGCTCGCGCCAGCGGGCGTACCAGTCGGGAGCGAGGCCGTCCGGCCCGCTCTCATCCGCGACCGAGGCCATGAAGTCGTGCGCGCTCGAGGTCGGCGTCGGCACGACCAGCTTGATCCGCTGGTCCGGGCCGGTGCAGCCGACCGAGCCGAGATCGTCACCGGTCAGCGTGATCCGGATGAAGTGCGGCGCGATCCGGGTCGCGCGGGCGACGGTCGCGAGATACGGCCGGTAGGCCGGACGGGCGGGGGCTTCGGTCAGCGGAGGCACCGGTCCAGTCTCGCAGAGAAGGTAAGCCTTACCTAATCCTGAGTGGCTCTCAGCGAGCGGCGTGCTCGGCTGACACCCGCAGGCGGGCGTCGACATCGGCGGCCAGCTCCGCGACGACGGCGCCCTCTCCGCCGACCCAGGCGCAGAAGTCGTGCCGGTCGTCCGCCCACGGGTAGTCGCCGTCGACGACGGACATCTCGCCCATCCAGGCGCGCACCGCGCGGTCGAGCGCGACGCCGCGCGCACAGGCGAGACCGGTGCCGGGAGCGCCGGAGCGCTGCGAGCGGCCGAGCCAGGTGACGCAGACGCGGCCGGGCGCCGAGAGCGGCGGCAGGCCGCGGGCGTCGTCGACCTCGACGAAGACCTGGCCCCGGGCGTTCGCGGGGAGCGCGTCGAGCATGCTCTGGATCCAGGGCACGACGGTCTCGTCACCCGCGATCAGGAACTGCTTGACGTCGACCGGCTCCGAGCCGTCTCGTCCCTCGAACATGCACATCGGAAGTAAGTATAGGCATGCCTAACCTGACCGGCCAAGGGTGCGGACCTGCCCGTTCGCCGGGTGTCCGCGGCGCCCGGCTCCCCGGGCCTCACCACTGCGGGGGGTGCCGCCGCTGCCAGCGCGCCCGGCGCTCCAGCTGCGCGCCGATCGACAGCAGCACCGCCTCACCGCCGGGTCGCCCGATCAGCTGGATCCCCATCGGCAGGCCGTCCGCCGTGACACTCAGCGGCAGCGCGATCGCCGGCAGGCCGCTCACGTTCACGAACGAGGTGTACGGCGTGTAGCGCACCTGCTGCTCGAAGTTGCGCTCCGGATCCTCAGCGTCGTACCAGCCGACCGGCCGCGGCGTCATCGTCATCGACGGGGTCAGGATCGCGTCGAACGGCGAGAAGGCGGCGATCACCGTGCGCTCGTAGGCGGACAGCACCCCCGCCGCCTCGACGATCTCGCGCGCCGAGCGCTTCCGCCCCTCGCGGATCAGCCACTGCGTCAGCGGCTCCAGCAGGTCGAGCTCGTCGCCCTCGATCGGGAGCGTCGACGCCCCGCTCTGCCAGAGCATCCGGAACGCGTCGGGGTAGGCGGCGGACGGCGGCAGCACCGCGTCGTCGAGACCGTGGCCGAGCGCCGAGAGCGCCGCGATGCCCTCGTCCAGCGCAGCGCGCGCCTCCGGAGCGAGCCCGATGTCGTACTCCTCGTCCCACGGCGAGGCCGTCAGCACGCCGATCTGGAAGCGGCCCTCCCCGCGCACGGCGGCACCGAGGAAGGAGCCGTCGCCGTCGCCCGGCGCGGTCAGCGCCGTGCGCTGCGGGACGACGCCGTTCCGGCGCTCGAGCATCCCCTCCAGCAGCATCCCGGCGTCCGCGACCGAGCGCGTCAGCGGACCGGCGACGACGAGGCCGCCCACTCCCCCCACTCCGGACAGCGCCGGCACCCGGCCGCGGGAGGGCTTGAGACCGACCAGACCGCAGGCGGCGGCGGGGATGCGGATCGAGCCGCCGCCGTCGGAGCCCGGCGCGAACGGGAGCAGACCCGCCGCGACCGCGCTCGCCGCGCCGCCGCTGGACCCGCCCGCGCCGCGCGAGGTGTCCCAGGGCGTGACCGTCGGCGGTCCGACGAGGTTCTCGGTGTAGGAGGGCATGCCGAACTCGGGCGCAGCCGTCTTGCCGAGGCTGATCGCCCCCGCCGCGTCGAGCACCTGGACGATCTCGTCGGAGGCGTCGGGGACGAAGGACTCGCGCAGCCGCGAGCCGAAGGTGGTCCGGACGCCGGCCCGGCGCCAGAGGTCCTTGTCGCCGCTCGGCAGCCCCCAGAGCAGCGCGGTGCGCGGCACGGAGCCGATCGAGGCCGCCCGGGCCCGCGCCGCGTCCGCGGTCACGGTGGTGAAGGCGCCCAGCTCCCCGTTCCAGCGCTCGATCCGGGCGAGGTAGTGCTCGGTCAGCTCGAGCGGGGTGATCTCGCCGCGCTGCAGCCAGTCCCACTGCTCCTGGGCGCTGAGGTGATGGAGTTCGAACATGGAACGACCCTATTCCGCCGCCTCGGTGCCGCTCTGGGAGCGCCGAGGTCGGGCGGAACAGGGTCGTGGGGTCGTGCGGGCCTACGCGGCGCGGCGGCCGATCTCGCGGACGCCGTCGTCGGTGCCGAACCGGCTGCCCGGGGTGATGACCGTGTCGCGGTCGACCCGCGCGCCGGTCGCGACGACGGCCGAGCCGCCGATCCGCGAGTAGCTGCCGATGCGGGCACCGGGGCCGATGATGGCCTCCGGGCCGACGTGGACGTTCGCGCCGATGAAGGCGCTGTGCCCGATCATCGCGTCGCGGTCGACCCAGCTGCCGGCGCCGATCCACGCGCGCTCCCCGACGGTGGCGCCGGGTTCGACGTAGGCGCCGGTCTCGACGTACGCCGACGCGGAGACGCGCGATCCCGGAGCGACCATGCCGCGTCCGTTCGCGTGACGGCGGTAGACGATCTCCTCGTCGGCGCCGCGCACTCCCCGTCCCTTGCTCATTCCTGTTCCTGCCATCTGCCTCGAGCTCCTCCGAGCGATCCGATGGGCGAGGCACTCGGGCCCCACCCCGCTGTTCAAGACAACAGCGCGCGAGGCCCGCACATTCCCCGTGCGGGGGGCACTCAGGCTCGGGGCTCGACCGCGTCCGCCACGGCCGTGACGACGCGTCGGAACCGCTCCGGCGCGTCCCGGATCCGGCGTCGGGCCAGCACCCCCGCGAGTGCCGACGAGGCGCCGGACGCGACGAGCTCGCACTCGACCCGCGAGCCCTCCTCGTCCGCCAGCACCCGCCATTGCTCGACTCCGACGACCGGCAGCCGCCGCTCGAGCCCGTCCGCCGAGCGCGCGAACGCCGGCCCGTCGTCGGCCGCGAGCACGTCGGCGAGCGCGGCGAGCACCACGGCGGGCTCGGCATGCAGGATCGAGGCGAGGGCGAGAATGCTGCGCATCGCGGCAGTCTCCCACGCCGGACCGCCCCCCCCCTTCTGCTCGAGCGGCCTCGGCCCATGCTGGTCGAGCAGCCCCGACTCATGCTGGTCGAGCACCCCTGCAGGGCACTCCATGCTGGTCGAGTAGCCCCGGAGGGGCGTATCGAGACCCGCGGCCAGTCGCCGTCAGGAGCGCTCGTCGAGCACGCGCCGCAGCCAGTCGAACGAGGCCTTCGGCACGCGGTCGCGGCTGCGGGAGTCCAGCGCCACCAGCCCGTGCGGCCGGGTGTAGCCGTGCTGCCACTCGAAGGCGTCCACCAGCGTCCACAGCTGAACGGCCTCCAGCGGCAGGCCCTCGTGCACGGCCTCGGCGAGCGCCCCGAGGTGCGCGCCGATCCAGCGGATCCGCTCCGTGTCGACGATCGCGCCCTGCCGGTCCGGCAGATCCGGATAGCTCGCGCCGAGCTCCGTCAGCACCAGCGGCGGCAGGGCATCCCCGTAGCGCTCGACGAGGCTCCGCAGCACCGCCACCGGCGCCCACGGCGCGAACGGCGAGCCGTCACCGGTCCGGTCGAGCTCCGGCCACGGCCGGGCGTGGAACGGCAGAGCCGGCGGAGCACCCGGCCCGGTCGGCAGCGCCGGATCGCGGCCGGCGGCGATCCGCTGCGGGGCCAGCGGCGCGACCCCGTAGAAGTCGAGCGGGGCACTGATGCGGGCGAGGTCCACCGGGTCGACGCCCGCGAGCGGCGCGAGGAACGGCGGCAGCTCCTCCGGCCCGGACGGATAGACGCCGGTGAGCACGGCGTCGGCCACGAGCCGGTTCTGCAGGACGTCGGCGAGCGCTGCCCACACGCCGTCCCGCTCCGACTCGCTCGCCGGCTCGACCACGGCCTGCGCGTCGACGAGCCCGATGCGCCCGGCGAGATCGGCGGAGCGGAGCGCCTCGACCGCGACCGCGTGCCCGAGCAGCTGGTGGTGCAGCGCGGGCAGCGCACTGAACAGCCGCCCGGCGCCCGGCGCCTGGTTCTTCAGCGCGTAGCCCTCGAGGAACACGGTCGACGGCTGATCCAGCGTGATCCAGTCCGCCACGCGGTCGCCGAGCCGCGAGCCGATCTCGAAGGCGACGTCGCCGAAGCGGAAGGCCGTGTCGCGGTTCATCCAGCCCCCGCTGAGCGCGGAGGGGGTGTCGCGGTGCTCCAGGGTGAGCGCGATCCGCAGCCCGGCCCCGGCCAGCTCATCGAGCAGGCGGTCGTAGAAGCCGAGGCCGCCGCGGTCGATCGGTCCGCGGCCGTCCGGCTGCAGCCGGGTCCAGGAGATCGAGAGCCGCAGCTCGTCGACGCCGAGGTCGACCAGCAGGGCGAGGTCCTCGCGCCAGCGCAGCACGAAGTCGGTGGCGAACTCGGGCGTCCCCTCCTCCGCGATCGTGCCGCGCCGCAGGGCGAAGTCGTCCCAGACGGAGCGGCCGCGACCGCCGGCCTCGAGCGAGCCCTCGGTCTGGAAGGCGCTCTGCGCGAGCCCGATCCTCAGCCCCGCAGGCAGCAGCCGCCCGAGCTCCCGCGGGTCGTCGAAGCGCGCGGTCTCGGCGCGCACCTGCTGCCGATCGCGTCCGCGCGCTGCGTCCTCGCTCATCTTTCCTCCGACTCGTCGATGGGTATATTGTCGCGGAAGCGCTCTCCCGCTCCGACCAGCCGCTCCCCCGGGCGGAGGAGGCGGATCCGCCCTTCGGTGTACATCCGGCAACGGGTGCGCGCCGCGCTTGACACCACCCGTGCGCCCCCGTGCAATGGACGCACCGTGATTCCGAGTGTCGCCGCGTCTGTTCCGGGGGGTTCCGCGACGAGGGGTCCGTCGGCCGTGCCGACGGGTCGCCTTCGCCGCTCCCCCCGTTCGTCGCGCCGCCGTCCGGCCGCCCTCCTGCTCGGGCTGCTCGTCGCACTGGGCGCCGCCGCCGGCCTGACCGCGCCGAGCGCGCAGGCCGCCGCGCCCCTCACGATCACCTCCCCGGCCTCCGGAACCGTGCTGCCGAGCGGTGCGGTCACCGCGACCGGCACCGGCACGGCGGGCGATCAGATCCAGATCGGCCTCACCGGCAGCAGCGAGCCGCTCTGCATCACCACCGTCGAGGCCGACGACACCTGGAGCTGCCTGCTCGACCTCGACGACGGCCGGATCCGCCTGACGGCCGTCGAGCTCCTCGCCGCCGGCGGCACCACCTCGGCCCGCACCGAGGTCGCCGTCCTCAGCGCCCCCGTCATCGAGTCGGTCGACGGCTCGGCGACCTCGGCCGGCTCGGTGAGCGGCACCGCCTACCCGGGAGCGAGCGTCGCGGTCACGACCGACGGCGGCGCCTCCTGCCTCGCCACCGCCGACGGCGCGGGCCGCTGGTTCTGCCAGCTCGCCCCCACGCCGGCACCCGGCAGCTACCGGGTGACCGCGACCCAGTCCGCCTCCTTCGCCGGGAGCACCGTCTCGCCGGCCAGCGCGGCCGTCTCGCTCGTCGTGGACACCGCGGCTCCGGTCGCGCCGGTCCTCGCATCCCCCGGCCCGGGCGCCGTGCTGCCGCTCACCGGCGCCGTCTACTCCGGCACCGCCACCGAGGGCACGCGGGTCTACGTCTACGTCGACCTCGTCAACACCTGCGACGCGCCGATCACCGGCGGCGCCTGGTCCTGCACGGGCGGCACAGTGACGGCCGGAGCGCACCGCGTCTCGGCGATCGCCGGCGACGCGGCCGGCAACTACAGCTCGCGCAGCCCGTGGATCGACGCCGGCTTCTCGGCGGCGACCACGACGCCCTCCGCCGCCCCCACCGCGACCGCTCCCGGCACGAGCACGGCGACCCCGGGCGGCAGCACGCCGACCACCGCCCCCGGCTCGCCGACGACCCGGCCGACGACTCCCGGGAGCACCGCGACCGCCGCGCCGACCCGACCCGGGCAGACGGCGCCCGCGCCGGAGCCCGTGCCGACCGACGGCGCCACGGCCGCCCCGGCACCCGGAGCGGCTCCCAGCGACCCGCCGCCGACCGCACCCGCCCCGGACGGCGGATCGGTCCCCGGCGGGTGGAGCGCCGCCACCGGGATGACCACGGCGCTCTCCTCCGGCGCGCCGATCGGCACCATGGCCGACTGGATGCGCTCCCTCGCCCTGGCGGTCGCCTCCCTCGCCCTGCTCGTCGTCCCCGCCCGCCTGGCCGTCGCCGGCCGGGTGCCGCGCGAGCCGCGCACCTGGCGCCTGACCGGCCGCAACCGCGCGAGCGTGGAGTACGACGACCGGCCCGAGCCCGCCCCGCTCTCGGCCCGGACGATGGTCGTCGGCATGATCGGCTGCGCCGCAGGTCTCGTGCTGCTCTCCGGTCGGGTCGACGGGCAGCCCGCCTACCTGCGCCTGCTGATCGCGGTGATCATCGCGGTCGCCGTCGTGAACGCCGTCGCCGCGGGTGTCCCCGCGCTGGTGGGGCGCCGCCTCGGCCTGCCGGGCATCCGCATCGTCGCCTCGCCCCGCGCGCTGCTGCTGGTGGCCGGCGCCGCACTCCTGTCGCGCTTCGCGGGCCTCGACCCGGCCTTCCTCTTCGGAGTGGTGATCGGGCTCGTCCTGCCCGAGGGCGCCTCGGCCGTGGCGCGCGCCAAGCTCGCGACCGTGCGGGTCGTCTCCCTGCTCGGCCTCGCCGCCGTCGCCTGGGGAGCCTCCGCGGCCGTCCCCGCCGACGGCTCCTTCGCCGCCGTCCTCACCACCGAGATCCTCAGCGCGACGACGCTGCTCTCGGTCGGCTCGAGCGTCGTGCTGCTCTTCCCGGTCGGCCGGCCGGCCGGGCAGAGCATCCTGCGCTGGTCGCCCGTGCTCTGGCTCGGGCTGACGCTGCTGGCGAGCACCGTGCTCTTCCTGCTCCTCACGCCGACGATCGCCGCCTGGGCGACGGACGGCGGCGGCGGGCCGGCGCTCTTCGCCGTGGTCGCCTTCACGGTCGTCTGCACGTCGATCTGGGCCTGGCGGCGCTTCGTCGACGTCGGCGAGTAGCACTAGGACGGCATCAAGCCCGGCGGCCCGGGTGCGGGCTCAGCCGATCGCGGCGAGCTCGCGCACGTCGTCGTCCGGCAGCACGTCGACGACGGCGCCGACGGTCATGTCGGTCAGCGTCGCGATGCCGTCGTAGACGCTGAGGAACGCCGTGTCCGCCGCATCGCGGCCGGTGGCGATCCGCACCAGGCTGGAGCGGGGCGCCAGTGTGGTCGCGTCGACCACCCGCCAGGAGCCCTCGATCCACGCCTCGGCGACCGCGTGGAAGTCCATCGGTGCGAGCCCCGGCGCGTAGACCGCGACCAGCCGGGCCGGCACGTCGAGCGCGCGCAGCAGCGCCACCACGAGGTGGGCGAAGTCGCGGCAGACCCCGCGGCGGGCGAGCAGCGTCCGCTCCGCACCGTCGGTGGGGAGGCTCGAGCCGGTCACGTAGGCGAGCCGGGTGCCGACCCAGGAGCTCACCGAGGCGAGCAGGGCGGCGCCCTCGAGGCACGCGAACTCGGCGCGCGCGGTCGCCCAGAGGATGTCCGACTCCGCGTAGCGGCTCGGCCGCAGGTAGCGCAGGCGGTCGACCTCCTCGCCGGGCAGCGGCTCCAGCACGCCGTCGACGCTCGCCGTGTAGTCGACGACGAGGCGTCCGACGCCCGCCTCGAGGACGTGCAGGCGGGTGCCGTGCTGGTCGAGCACCTCGCGGGCGGCGACCTCGCGCCCGTCCAGCTCGAGGGACAGCCGCTCCGGAGCCCCGTAGGCCTCCGCGACCGCGATCGAGAAGACGAGCGTCGCGGGTCGCGCGACGTCGAGGGTCAGCCGGGCGGAGACGTCGCGCTTCACGCGCCCTGCTCGCCCTTCGGCGGCGGGGTGGGAGCGGCGTCCGGCTCCTGCACGAGCTGCAGCCCGCCGGAGGAGTTCGCGGAGACCGTCAGCAGGTCGATCCAGGTGCGGTTGATCGACGGCACCCGGCCGCCGAAGTACTTGAAGTAGAGCGGCACCGACGGGTCGAGCCAGATGCTGGAGCGGCCGTCGCCGACCGCGGGGTCGTCGCGCCAGGAGAAGAAGAAGCTCTCGCGGCGGCGCAGCTTGTTGGCGATGACGATCTGGACGTGCGTGAGCGTGCGGTCGTCGAACTCGATCTCGACACCCGAGGCTCCGTAGAGCAGCTTCCCCATGGAGGCCTCCCGACCACCCGTCGCCGGGTGATGCATGACAGTGCCCGAGGGCACGAGAAGAAGGAGACGCCACGAGGCGCCACCGGGCCGCCCGCCCCCGGGACGGTGGCGCAGGCGCTCCGTCCGGGCGAGGACCGCCCGGCCACGACTCTATGCGAGGGCGGGCGCCGGCGTAGCGATTGACAGGATCGGACACGGCCGGATGGCCCGGATCGGAACTCCGGCGCTCCCGCGCGACTCACCGTCCGCACATCGCGGCGATGTCGGAGGTCGGACGTACGGTACCCGCATGATCGAATGCGCGAGCTGCGGAACCGATGCCGTCGTCCTGGACCGCTCCGGCGGTGCCGACTCCGAGGGGGTGAGCTCCGAGGAGCTCGTCGTCCTCTGCGCCGAGTGCGCCCCCGGCGAGATCACCGCCGCCCTCGAGGCGGCCCTCCTCGACGGAGCGAGCCGCTCCGAAGCGGTGCCGCTCAGCAGGAGCGCCCACGCACGAGCGGCCTAGCCCGGCGACCACGACCACGTAGAGCCTGGCCTCTGACGCGCCCGAGAATCCAGCGGCGGCGCGGTTCGTTACGAGCGTGGTCATGGGCGAACCGTGGGCCGATGAGGAACAACTTCGACGTCGACGTCCGAATCGTCAGTGACGGTGTTGCTCCTCCGCTGACGTGAGGGCGACATCTTGCGCCTCGACTCGCCGCCGATCAGGACTGAATTATCCTCGCTATCCGGAGTCGAGTCCTCCGGCAGGGAGCGTGGGTGGTCCAGTTCTGGCAAGCTCCGCTCACTCGTCTCCACTCCCGCCTGACGCCCGAGTCGAGCGCCGGATGCTGATCGCCTACGTCGACGAGTCGTACGACCAGGACTACTACTTCATCGGTGCCGCCCTGACCTCGAAGGAGAACTGGGACAGGCTCGAACGGGACTACCGGGTTCTCCGCGAGAGAGTGACGGCCGAGCACGGTGTCGAGCCCGGCGCCGAGCTCCATGGACACGAACTGATGGGCGGATCCGGGGATTGGAAGCCGTTGCGGGGCAGGCATCGCGAAGCGGCCGACGTCTATGCCGCGGCGCTCGGCATCGCTCAGCACGCCGGAGTTCAGTACCTCTTCCGCGGGGTCGACGTGCGGCGGCTGAACGCTCGCTACCAGCTCAAGCAGAAGCCTCACCCCGTCGTGCTGCAGCATCTCCTCGAGCGGATCGACGAGTACTGCCGCGGGTCCCTTTCCTCAGACTGTGACGGTGTCCGGGTGATCGCCGACGAGATAGCGACCCAAGACGACCACCGACGGGAGTTCGAGAGCTACCAGCTGCTCGGAACGCCCGGCTACCGCTCGAGCACACTGGGTCGGATCTCGGCGCCCATCCGCTTCGCGTCGTCGAGAGAGACGGCCGGGCTGCAAGCCGTCGACCTGGCGGTGTATCTGCACCGTCGAAGGCTCACCGTGACCGAGCGGCATCCCGCGTCCGCGAGGACAGTGGCGCGACTGGGCGCCCTGATCGACGCGTCGACCGCCCACGCCCGAGTCTGGACGCCCTGAGGAGCACTCCCCTCAACGACTGAAGCCCCGCAGAGCGGGGCTTCAGGCTGGCAACGTTCCGGCGACCGGCCCGTTGTCCTTCGATGCTACATCCGGTTGCGAAGGAGTCCAGCGCGCTGGCGCGGAGAGAGTGCCCCCACTGGGACTCGAACCCAGACTGAGACGATTTTAAGTCGTCTGCCTCTGCCGATTGGGCTATGGGGGCGACCACCGGGCGGCGCGCTCTCGCGCACCGCCCGAGGGCGCTGTCAGGCCTTGGCGGGCTCGCCGCCGACGGTCACGGGCGCACCGGCCGGGCCGGGGGTGCCTGCCGGAGCCGACTCGGCGGCCGGAGCGGCCGGACGGGGGCGCGACGCGTAGGTCTCGAAGGAGCCGCGCGGGTACTCGCGGGCCTCGATCGAGGCGATGTCGCGGCCGAGCCAGAGGTTGTTCCACCAGCCCCAGACCACGCGGAACTTGCGCTCCCACGAGGGCATGGCGAGACCGTGGTAGCCGCGGTGCATGACCCAGGCCGGGAAGCCCTTGATCGCGATCTTGCCGGACTGGAAGACGCCGATGCCGATGCCGAGACCGGCGACCGCTCCCGCGTTCTTGTGGAAGTAGTCCTTGGGCGCCTCGCCGCGGAGGACCGCGATGATGTTGGTCGCCATGAGCTTGCCCTGGCGGACGGCGTGCTGGGCGTTCGGCACGCAGAAGCCGCCGACGCCGCCACCGGTGAGGTCGGGGACGGCCGACACGTCGCCGGCGCCCCAGGCACCCTCGACGATGACGTCGTCGTGGCCCACGCGGAGGTCGGCGCGCACGCGCAGACGGCCGCGCTCCTCGATCGGGAGGTCGGAGTTCTTGATCGACGGGTTCGCCATGACGCCGGCGGTCCAGATGATCAGGTCGGACTCGAAGGTCTCGCCCGTCGACAGCTCGATGACGCCGCCCTCGGCGGACTTCAGCTGCGTGTCGAGGTGCACGGTGGCGCCGCGCTGGTCGAGGTTCTTCAGCACCCAGTGGCTCGTCTCGAGCGCGACCTCGGGCATGATCCGCCCCATCGCCTCGACGAGGTGGAACTTGGTCTCCTCGAAGTCGATCTCGGGGTAGCGCTTGAGCAGCGCGCTCGCGAAGGAGCGCAGCTCGGCGAAGACCTCGATGCCGGCGAAGCCGCCGCCGACGACGGTGACCGTCAGCAGGCGCGAGCGCTCGGGGCCGGCCGGCAGGGTCGCGGCCTTGTCGAAGTTGGTGAGGATGCGGTCGCGGATGGCGGTCGCCTCCTCGATCGTCTTGAGGCCGATCGCGTTGTCGGCGACGCCCGGGATCGGGAAGGTGCGCGAGACGGAGCCCGCGGTGACGACGATCTGGTCGTAGACGAACTCGTAGGGCTCGCCGACCGTCGGGGTGATCGTGGCGGTCTTGGACGCGTGGTCGATCTTGGTGACCTTCGCGGCGAGGATCGCGGTCTTCTTGAGGTGGCGGCGCAGCGAGACGATCGCGTGGCGCGGCTCGATGGAGCCGGCGGCGACCTCGGGGAGGAAGGGCAGGTACGCCATGTAGGGCAGCGGGTCGACGATCGTGACCTCGGCCTCGTTGGCGCGGAGGTACTTCTCCAGCTTCCACGCGGTGTAGAAGCCGGCGTAGCCGCCTCCGACGATCAGGATTTTGGGCACGGTGAACACTCCAGAGGGATGGACAATGCGAACACCCTGCTACTCGCGAAGTGCCCGCTCTCGATGCGGGTGGCAGCACTGACCCCGACTGGGAATCAGCCTAGCGAACCGCGCGTCGAATCGCGTCGACCCGCCGGGCCACCGAGTCGGTCAGACCTCGAGCGGCCGGCATTCGCAGCGCTCGGGCGACCAGTCGGCGCGGGCGAGCGCGAGGTCGCCGATCGGGTTCACTCCGGGGCCCGCGGCGAGCGCGTGGCCGGCGAGGGCGTGCAGGCACTTCACACGGGTCGGCATGCCGCCGGAGGAGATGCCGGCGATCTCGGGCACGACGGCGATGCTCTCGCGGTCGGCGAGGAAGGCGCGGTGGGCCGCCGCGTGCGCGTCGCGGAGCGCCTCGTCCTCGGCCAGGAGCGCGTTGTACTCGACCATGACCTGGGTCGCCTCGAGCTGCGAGATCGCGGCCGTCGCGGCGGGGTGGGTGAGGTAGTAGAAGGTCGGGAACGGCGTCCCGTCGCTCAGCCGCGGGCTGGTGGAGACCACCGTCGGGTTGCCGCAGACGCAGCGCGCGCTGATGCCGACCACGTCGCGGGCGGGGCGGCCCAGCTGGGCGGAGACGACGGCGATGTCGTGCTCGGTGGGCGGGTCGAACGGGGGCGTGGTCACGGAGGACTCCAGGGGGCGCGGGGACCGGAGGGAACTCTCCAGTGTAGGCGGGGGCCGGGCGGGGGGCCGGGGTCAGGGAGTGGGCGTGAGCTCCGCCGTCGTCGGGTCGCCGAGCCCGGAGACCGCGATCGAGGAGAGCAGCGAGCCCGCCCAGTCGCTCGGGGTCTTCTGCACCGAGTTCGAGGCCGGCTGCGCGGCCTGCTGCGCGACGGCGATGTCGTCGAGGACGAGGTAGCTGACCTCGCCCGGCATCACGAAGTACAGGCGCTCACGAGCCTGGGCGCGGATGAAGGCGGGATCGGACCAGCGCACGCGCTGCTCGTCGAGGTTCTGCGACTGGGTCTTCGCCGCGTCGACGGAGCGCTGCAGCTCGGCGATCTCGGCGCGCTGCTCGACGAAGTTCTTCACGCTGGGCGCCAGGACGACGACCGCCAGGATCATGATGCCCATCACGAGCAGCGTGAAGCCGGAGCCGCGGACGCCGGCGACCCAGGCGGAGGACGGTGCGACGGGGGGCTGCTTCGCGCGAGGGGTGCGCGAGGACTTCGGGGCGGAGGATCCGGGCTTCGCGCCGGGGCGCTTGGTGCCGGTCTTCACGGAACCGGTCGCCGAGCCCGGCTTCTTCGACGCGGACGACGTCGAGGCTGCGGACGAGGCAGCTGCGGCCGTCGAGGCAGCTGCGGCCGTCGAGGCAGCCGGCTTCGCGGCAGCGGGCTTCGACGCAGCGGGCTTCGAGGTCGACGCGGCCGGCGTCTCGGCGGCGGCCGGGCGGCGGGGCGCGCTCCCGGGAGTGGAGGGCCGGCGGGGCGGTCGGGCCATGGGCGGGTGCCTCCTCGAGCGGTGGAACGGATGAGGGCGGAACGGGAGCGGCCCCGATGCCCGCACCGAGGTGCTGGGCTCCGGGGCCGCTCCGGCGGGGAGAGACTACGCGGTGAAGCGCGGGAAGGCGGAGCGACCCGCGTACGTCGCGGCGCCTCCCAGGATCTCCTCGATGCGCAGCAGCTGGTTGTACTTCGCGACGCGGTCCGAGCGAGCCGGGGCGCCGGTCTTGATCTGGCCGCCGTCCACCGCGACCGCGAGGTCGGCGATGGTGGTGTCCTCGGTCTCGCCGGAGCGGTGCGAGAGGATCGCGGTCATGCCGCTGCGCTGGGCGAGGGCCACCGCGTCGAGCGTCTCGGTGAGCGTGCCGATCTGGTTCACCTTGACCAGGATCGAGTTGCCGGCCTTCTCGGCGATGCCGCGGGCCAGGCGCACCGGGTTGGTGACGTAGAGGTCGTCGCCGACGAGCTGCACCTTGTCGCCGATCTCGGCGGTGAGGTGGGTCCAGCCGGCCCAGTCGTCCTCGTCCAGCGGGTCCTCGATCGAGACCAGCGGGTAGTTGGCGACGAGGTCGGCGTAGTACGCGGACAGCTCCTCGGCCGAGAGCTTCTTGCCCTCGAAGGTGTACTTGCCGTCCTCGTAGAACTCGGAGGAGGCGACGTCGAGTGCGAGGCCGATGTCCTTGCCGGGGGTGAAGCCGGCGGCCTCGACGGCCTTGAGGATGAAGTCGAGCGCCTCGCGGTTGGTGGGCAGGTCGGGGGCGAAGCCGCCCTCGTCGCCCAGGCCCGTGGCGAAGCCGGCCTTCTTCAGCTGGGCCTTGAGCGCGTGGTAGATCTCGACGCCCCAGCGCAGGCCCTCGGAGAAGGACTCGGCGCCCAGCGGGACGGCCATGAACTCCTGGATGTCGACGCCGGTGTCGGCGTGCGCGCCGCCGTTGATGATGTTCATCAGCGGGACGGGCAGGGTGTGCGCGTTCGGGCCGCCGACGTAGCGGAAGAGGTCGAGGTCGGCCGACTGCGCGGCGGCCTTGGCGACCGCGAGGCTGACGCCGAGGATCGCGTTCGCGCCCAGGCGCGACTTGTTCTCGGTGCCGTCGAGCTCGATCAGCTCGGCGTCGACGAGGCGCTGGTCGGTGGCGTCGAAGCCCTCGATGGCCGGGCCGATCTCGTCGATGACGGCGTCGACGGCCTTCTGCACGCCCTTGCCGAGGTAGCGCTCGGCGTCGCCGTCGCGCAGCTCGTAGGCCTCGAAGGCGCCGGTGGAGGCACCGGAGGGGACGGCCGCTCGCGAGGACGCGCCGTCCTCGAGCAGGACCTCGACCTCGACCGTGGGGTTGCCACGGGAGTCCAGAATTTCTCGGGCGACGACTGCCTCGATAAGGGCCACAACTATCTCCTCTTGACGGGTGGGCTCCCGGAGGGCGGGAGCGGTCGGGAAGGAGTCTACTGACCGCCTCGGAACGGGAGGCGTCCGCGAGGCGTCGGTAGACTCCCAGGGCCCTGACGGCAGCCGCGCCGCACGGCCGCCGATCCGCTCCCGCCCCACCGGAGGACCCCGTGACCAGCACCGCCGCCGACCTCGTCGAGCGCCTCACCGAGGTCGTCCCCGACTTCCCGAAGCCCGGCATCCTCTTCCGCGACCTCACGCCGGTCTTCGGCGACGGCGAGGCGCTGCGCGCCGTCGCCGACGCGCTGATCGAGCCGTACCGCGGGCGGATCGACGCGATCGCCGGCGTCGAGGCGCGCGGGTTCCTCCTCGCCGCGGCCGCCGCCTACTCCGCGGGCCTCGGAGTCGTGACGATCCGCAAGCCCGGCAAGCTGCCGCGGACCGTGCTGAGCGAGCAGGCGACGCTCGAGTACGGCAGCACGCAGCTCGAGGTGCACGAGGACGCGGTGCCGAAGGGCGCGCGCCTGCTGCTCGTCGACGACGTGCTGGCCACCGGCGGCACCCTCGACGCCAGCTGCCGCCTGATCGAGCGCGCCGGCTGGTCCCTCGAGGGCATCGCCGTGGTGATGGAGCTCGACGGCCTGGGCGGCCGCGACCTGCTGTCCCCGCGCCGCATCGACGCGATCGTCACCGTCTGACCCGTCCCTCCCCGCTTCCGCGAGATGCCACTTGTGCGCGCGACACGCCGTGTCGGGCGTACACAAGTGGCATCTCGCGGAGGGGGGCGGACGTGGGTCAGGAGAGGGAGAGGGACATCCGGGACAGGACGAAGGTCTCGATGACCTGGACGACCATGTAGAGGATCAGCGAGACGCCGGTCACGAGGACGACGGCCGACCAGATGTCGTCGAAGCGGGCCTGGGCGGTCCAGCCCGCGATGCCGCCGCCGATGCCGTCGCCGGTGGAGAGCCACTCGGCCAGCAGCGCGCCGGTGATCGCTCCGGGGACGGAGACGCGGATCGCCGCGAAGAGCGAGGGCAGCGCGCCGGGGATGGCGACCTTGCGGATCGCCGTGAGCGTGGAGCCGCCGTAGACCGAGACGACGTCGAGCATCTGCGGCGAGGCGTTGTTGAGGCCGAACGCGATCGTGACCAGCGCCGGGAAGAGCACGACGATGCCGCCGACCACGGCGACCGAGGCGATCGTCCCCTGGCCGAAGACCAGGATGATCAGCGGCGTCATCGCGATCAGCGGGACCGACCGCAGCAGCAGCGCGAACGGCATCAGTGCGTGCTCGACGCCCTTGGACAGCCGGAAGAGGATCGCGACCAGGATCGCGACGATCAGGCCGGCCGCGAAGCCGATGAACGAGTCGACCATGGTGACGGCGAACAGCCCGCCGAGCTCGGCGCGGTTCTCAGCCGCCGACTCGTCGGTGACCAGGTGCGCCCAGACGTCCCACGGCCCCTTGATGACATACGGCGAGACGCCGCTGAAGAGGATCACGCCGATCCAGATCGCGAGGACGATCGCGACGGTCGACAGTGCGATCAGGAGGCTCTTGCGCAGGCTCTTCAGCGTGGCGCCGAGGGCGGCGCTGCGCAGCTGACGACGGAGCTCGTCGACCGCGATGATCTGCGTCGGGCTCGACTGCTCGGTGCGGTCGGGGATCGTGGAGGTCATGTCATGCCCGCTTTCCGGAGGACCACGGGGCGACGAGGCGCCCGATCAGGCCGACGAGGCCGTAGCCGATCAGCGCCACGGCCGCGCAGAGGAGGAAGAGCGCCCAGACGCGCGGTGAGTTCAGCGAGACCTGCGCCGCGACCAGGATCGGCCCGACCCCGGTCTCGATCTTGCCGAAGTACTCCCCCAGGATCGCGCCGAGGAACGCCGCGGGAACGGCGATCTGCAGCGCGGAGAGAATGTTCGGCAGCGCCGCGATGGCGCGGACCTTCCGGAGCTGGGTGAACTTCGTGCCGCCGTAGACGGTGACGACGTCGAGCGAGGCCTTGTCGGCCGCCTTGAGGCCGAGCAGGCTGCCGACGACGGTGGTGAAGAAGACCGAGAGCCCGGCGAGGAAGATCGCGGTGGCGCTCGGCCGCCCCGGCGCGTCGGAGCCGCCGAGGATGAGGAGCACGAGCGTCCCGATCGCGACGATCGGCACGCAGTAGGTGACGACCGCGAGCTGGGAGACGATCCCCTCCAGCCACGGCACGATCAGGACGAGCGCGGAGAGCACCAGGGCGATGAGGTTGCCCCAGAAGTAGCCGACCGCGGCCTCGCCGATCGTCACCGAGAAGTTGGCCCAGTAGAACGCGGGTCCGTCCTCCGCGATGGTCTGCGCGACCTGGATCGGCGTGGGGACCGGCGCGTAGGTCGTGCCGCCGGTGGGGGCTGTGATCAGGGCGATCAGCCACCAGACGGCGATGATGCCGACGATGCCGATCAGCCCGGAGGCCCAGGGCGGGAGCGAGCGCGAGCGGCGCTCGGTCGACGGGGCGGGAGCGGGGAGCAGGGTGGCCACGGGGCGCCTCAGTGGTCGTCGGCGGCCGCGCCGCCGTCGCCGAACAGCAGCTCGGACGCCTGGTCGACGTAGGCGTGGAACTCGGGGGTGCGCTGCATCTCCGGCGTGCGCGGGCGGGGCAGGTCGATCTCGATGATCTCCTTGACCCGGCCGGGCCGCGGGCTCATCACGGCGACCTGGTCGGAGAGGAAGATCGCCTCCGAGATGCCGTGGGTGACGAGGAGGGTCGTGGCCGGCTTCTCGGTCCAGATCCGCAGCAACTCGAGGTTGAGCTTCTGCCGCGTCATGTCGTCGAGCGCACCGAACGGCTCGTCCAGCAGCAGCACCTCGGGCTTGAGGATGAGGCAGCGGGCGATCGAGACGCGCTGGCGCATGCCGCCGGAGAGCTGCGCCGGCTTGGCCTTCTCGAAGCCACGCAGGCCCACGAGGTCGATCAGCTCGTCGATGTAGGACTGGTCCACCGACTTGCCCGCGATCTCGAACGGGAGGCGGATGTTCGACATCACGCTGCGCCAGGGCAGGAGCGCGTGGTCCTGGAAGGCGATGCCGAGCTTGTTGTCGCGGCGCAGCTCCTTGGGCGTGCGGCCGTCCACCCGGATGGAGCCCGAGGTGGGCTCCTCCAGCCCCGCGAGGATCCGCAGGATGGTGGACTTGCCGCAGCCCGAGGGGCCGAGGAGCGCGAGGAAGCTGCCCTGGTCGGTGTGCAGATCGGTGTCCTGCAGCGCGGTGACGCTGCGAGAGCCCATCCGGAACGTCTTCGACAGGCCGTGGATCTGGATGCCGGTGCCGCCGGCACCCTGCTCGCGCAGAGTGCCGGCGTCGGTCGTGTCGGTCACGAGTGGTGCCCTCCGTGGTGCTGCATGTTCGGTGGTGCTGGTTAGAAAGCCGGGGTCAGGCGGCGTACTTGACGAGGTCGGGGTTCTCCTCGTAGACCTCGGCGAGGAGGCTCATGTCGAAGAGGTCGGCGGCGTCGACGTCGATGCCGGCGCCCGAGAGCGACGCGAGCGTCTCCTCCTGGAGGCTGTCCGAGATCGTGAAGAGGCCGTTCGCGACGGTCTCGTCCGAGACGACGAGCTCCTCGGACTGGATGGTGGAGCCCTTCTTGGAGGACTCCTCGTCGAGGCCGAGGTCCTTGCCGTAGGTCTCGAGGGCGAGCATCGCGCCGGCCTCCGGGTCGTTGACTGCGTCGGTCCAGCCCTTGATCTCGGCGACGAGGAAGGCCTTGAGCGCCTCGCGCTTGTCGGCGATGGCCATGTCGGTGACGGTGAAGGTCTCGGCGACGAAGGGGAGGCCGTTGTCGGCGAAGGGCAGGTTGACGACCTCGTAGCCCTCGGCGGCGACGGTGATCGCCTCGTTGGTCAGGTAGGCGATGAAGCCGTCGACGGTGCCGTTGATCAGGACCGAGGGGTCGTACTCGACCGGGACGACGGTGACGTCGGACTCGGCGAGGCCGTTCGCCTTCAGCAGCGCCTGGAAGAGCGAGGTGTTCGACGCCTGGACGCCGATCTTCTTGCCGGCGAGGTCGGCGGGGGTGGCGATGTTGCCGGCGGTCGCGATCGAGAGGACCGTGAACGGGTTCTTCTGGTAGGTCGCGCCGATGATCTTGAGCGGCGCCTTCTCGTTGGCGACGACGGTGCCGACCGAGACGGCGTCGCTGAGCGCGACGTCGGCCGAGCCGGACAGCAGCTCGGCGGTGCCGGTCGAGGGGCCCGCGGTCAGCGTGACGCCGGAGAGGCCGGCCTCGGTGTAGTAGCCCTTGGAGTCGGCGAAGAACTCGCCCGCGAACTCCTCGTTCTTGATCCAGGAGAGCTGGACCTTCAGGGTGCCGAGGTCGCCGCCGTCCTCGGCCGAGGCGCCGGAGGAGTCGGAGGCGCAGGAGGCGAGGACGGAGACGCCGCCGAGGGCGAGACCGGCGACGCCGGCCATGCGCAGGACGCTGCGGCGGTCGAAGGTCTGCGAGGTGCGGAAGGGCGACAGGGGCAAGGGGGACTCCTCGGGTAAGGCGGTGGAAGCTGCTGTGGTGCGCGGTTCGCGACGGGTGCCCCACGGGGCGCGCCAAGCCGCGCCGATCGGGGTGCCTCGACGCTATCCTCGGGAGATTTCTCCGGTGTGTCCGCAGATTTCGCGGGTATTAAGGGTCTCACGGATCCGACAACGATCCGACCGTTCCGCCCGTCCCTCCCGGCGGATCGACTGAGGCCCCTCTCAGCTCAGCCGAGCGGCTTGAAGGCGAGATCCGCGGCCACTGCGGCGTCGCGGGGCACGAGTGCGAACCGCGTGAATCCGGCGGCGGCGGCCCGGTCGAGCAGCGGCGTGAGGTTCTTCGCGCGGCGCTCGAGGCGCACGCGGGAGCCGCCGGCGATCAGCTCCTGCTTGAGCGCGAGCAGCACCTCCGGAGCCGCGTCCCGCTCGTGCACGAGGACGACCGCGTCCGGCCGCTCGTCCAGCGGCACGTCGATCAGCTCGACGATCCGCTCGAAGCCGATGGAGAAGCCGCAGGCCGGCACGTCCTGGCCGAGGAAGCGCCCGATCATGCCGTCGTAGCGTCCGCCGCCGCCGACGGACGAGCCGGAGGAGGGGTGCGCGATCTCGAAGATGGTGCCGGTGTAGTAGCCCATCCCGCGCACGAGCGTGGGGTCGAAGCGGAGCGAGACGCCGGTCGGCAGCGAGCGCAGCGACCGGGCGAGCGTCTCGAGCGCGAGCACCGCCTCCGGGTCGATGCCCTCGGGCAGCACGCCGAGGATCGCGGACTGCTCGAGCGCCACTCCCCCGGCCGCGACGGCCGCCTCGATGCGGGCGAGGTAGCCGCCGAGCACGGCCGCGGCGTCCGGTCCGTCGGCCTCGAGCTCGGCGACGACTCCGCTCGCACCGATCTTGTCGAGCTTGTCGATCGAGATCAGGGCCGGGCCGAAGCGCTCGGGAGCGAAGCCGCAGTGCTCGAGGATGCCGGTGAGGATCCGGCGGTCGTTGATCCGGATGGTGCACTCGCGCAGGCCCAGGGTGTCGAGGGCGGCGGCCGTCGCGGTGATCAGCTCGACCTCGGCCAACTGCCCGGGCTCGCCGATGATGTCGATGTCGCACTGGACGAACTGGCGGTAGCGGCCCTTCTGCGGGCGCTCGGCGCGCCAGACCGGTGCGATCTGGACGGAGCGGAAGACGGTCGGCAGCTCGGCGCGGTGGCTGGCGTAGAAGCGGGCGAGCGGGACGGTGAGGTCGAAGCGGAGGCCGAGGTCGGCCAGGCCCGAGGCGTCGTCCGCCGCGGCCGCCGCCGCGAGGTCGTCGTGCGAGAGTCCGCGGCGCAGCACGCTGAAGGCGAGCTTCTCGTTGTCGCCGCCGAGGCCGGAGTGCAGGCGCTCGAAGTCCTCGACGACCGGGGTCTCGATCTCGTCGAAGCCGTGCGCCGCGTAGACCCGGCGGATCACTCCGAGCGCGTGCTCGCGCTTCGCCTTGTCGGCCGGGAGGAAGTCGCGCATGCCGCGGGGCGGGGTGATCGCAGAAGCCATGCGGCGATTCTCCCAGACCGTCGACCGGTGTTCTCCGGCCCTCCGCGCCGTCGGCGTCCGGCCCGTCGGGGGTGTCGGCTAGGCTCGCGGCGCTCGCGCGGTCAGGGGGATCGCCGCGGACCGAGGAGGGGGACTCGATGGACACGCACGCTGATGCCGGCATCGTCGCGGAGGGGGTGTCGCGGGCGTTCGGGCCGGTGCACGCCGTGCGCGACGCCAGCTTCGAGGCCCGGCCCGGTGAGGTCACCGCGCTGATCGGGCCAAACGGCGCGGGCAAGACGACGCTGATGCTGCTGCTCGCGACGCTGCTGCGCCCCGACGCCGGGCTGCTCCGCGTCGCCGGTCACGACCCTGTGGAGGAGCCCGCCGCCGTGCGGGCCGCGCTCGGCTGGATGCCCGACGTCCTCGGCTCCTGGGCGAGCCTGACCTGCCGGGAGACCCTCCGGACGACCGGGCAGCTGTACGGGCTGCCGCGCCCGGACGCCGAGGCCCGGGCGGACGAGCTGCTCGGGCTCGTGGATCTGGTCGAGTTCGGCGACCGGCCGACCCGGGTGCTCTCGCGCGGCCAGAAGCAGCGGCTCAGCCTCGCCCGGGCGCTCGTGCACGACCCGTCGGTGCTGGTGCTCGACGAGCCGGCCTCGGGGCTCGATCCCGGCGCGCGGATCGCGCTGCGCGACCTCGTGCTGCGGCTCGCCGGCGAGGGGCGCACGGTGCTGGTCTCGAGTCACGTGCTCTCCGAGCTCGACGAGATGGCGACCGCGGCGGTCTACCTCGACGGCGGGGTGACGGCCTCGCAGGAGGCGGTCGCGCGCGCGTCGCGGGCGCTGCGGGCCTGGCGGATCGACGCGGTGCGGCCGCGGGGGGCGGAGCTCGCCGAGGTCGTCGAGCGGCTGACGGGCGTGCCGGTCCGAGTGGAGCGCGATGCAGCGCTCGTGCCGGTCGTCAACGACGCGGCGGCGGCCGAGCTGCTCTCGCGGCTGGTGTCGGCCGGGGTCGCGGTCAGCCGCTTCGCGCCCGCGGTCGGCGAGCTGGAGCACACCTTCTCGGATCTGACCCGCTCGGCCGGGGAGCCGGGGAGTGCCGCGGGGCCTGGCCGGCCCGCGGAACCGAGCACCGAGAACGAGGAGGACGCCCGATGAGCACCGAGACCACCGCCCGGCCGCTGCCGTTCCTGCAGGGCGTCGGCATCGTGCTCCGCCTCGAGCTCGCGCAGCGGGTGCGCGGGACCTCGTCCTTCGTCCTGCTCGGGCTGTTCTTCCTGCTGGTCGGCGCGGTCACCGGACTGCTGGTCGTCGCGACCGGCGTCTTCTCGGGCAGCGGCGCCGTCGTGGGCGGCTTCCTCTACTCGACCCTCGTCTACTTCGTGCTGCTGCTGGGCAGCCTGGTGACGCCCGCGCTCTCCGGCACGGCCGTGAACGGCGACCGCGACGCGGGGACCCTCGCGACGACGCAGGTCACCCTCGTGACCACGGCGCAGCTCGTGCTCGGCAAGTTCGTCTCGGCCTGGCTGGTCGCGCTGGCGTTCCTCGCGAGCACCGTGCCGTTCCTGCTCGTCGCCGTCGGGGTCGGCGGGGTGTCGCTCGCCTCCGCGTCGGTCTCGGTGCTCGTGCTCGCGGTGCAGCTGGGCGTCGTCGCGGCGATCGGAGTGGGTCTCAGCGGGATCCTCGACCGGCCGCTGATGTCGGTCGTCACCACCTACCTGGTGGTCGCGGCGATGAGCGTCGGATCCTTGATCGCGTTCGGGCTGCTGACGGCGGTCACGACCACGGAGCAGCAGACCGTCTTCGTCGACGACGAGCAGGGGATCTGCGGACCGGACTACGAGACGCAGGTGGCGCGGGCCGACTACTACTGGGGGCTGCTCGCGCTGAACCCGTTCGTGGTGCTGGCCGACGCCGTCCCGCCGCAGCTCGACGAGTACGGCTCGCCGGAGGACCTGTTCACCGGGCTCTCGCTGCTGGTGCGGCAGGCGCAGATCGCGCCGGAGCCGGTCGTCGAGCTCTCCTGCTCCGGCTACACCGGCTCGACGCGGCCGAACACTCCGGAGGAGGTCTTCGACTCGACCGTCCCGTCCTGGTTCGTCGGTCTGACGCTGCAGCTGGTGCTGGCGGTCGGCCTGCTGCTCGGCGCGATCCGCCGCACGGCGACGCCGGCGGCCCGCCTGCCCCGCGGGCGCCGCGTGGCCTGACCGACGGCCTTCCTGCTGATCGAGTAGCCCGCGCAGCCGGCCGTTCATGCTGTTCGAGTGGCCCGCGCGGCGGGCCGACCATGCTGATCGAGTAGCCCGCGCAGCGGGCGTATCGAGATCCACCGTTCTGGAGACGTGGGGGGCGGTTTCATACGGTTGTTGCAACGGAGGGGTGGTTGCATGCCGGGTCGTCGGTTGGATGCGGGTGAGCGGGGTCAGATCGCGGTGTTGTT